>NZ_JAQIRG010000005.1:0-408899 GCF_050600725.1 Klebsiella sp. 141251 | reverse complement strand
GCGTTCGTGCCGATGGCGGCGGTGTTCCCGGCGCTGGAGCCAAAGCATAAAGGGGCGGCGATTTCGGTCTACAACCTGTCTGCCGGGCTGTCGAATTTCCTCGCGCCGGCGATTGCGGTGGTGCTGCTGCCGCACTTCAGCACCATCGGCGTGGTGGTGGCCTATACCGCGCTCTATATTCTCGCCTTCTTCCTGTGCCCGTTTATTCGCGTTGAACAGCCAGGGTTTGCTACCAGCGAAGCGGCTAAACCGCTGACCGTCAGCACAGCAAAATCATAAAAAAACCCCGGAGACCGGGGTAAGTAAAAGAGTCAATCCGGGCCTCACGCCCGGATTTTTGCCTTATGCGATAGTGACTTTGCCGTCCAGATAGACATCCTGCACCGCATTGATCAGCTTCACGCCTTCGCTCATCGATTTCTTAAACGCTTTACGACCGAGGATCAGCCCCATGCCGCCGGCGCGTTTATTGATCACCGCCGTGCGCACCGCATCGGCGAGATCGGTTTCGCCGCCCGCCGCGCCGCCGGAGTTAATCAACCCGGCACGGCCCATATAGCAGTTTGCCAGCTGATAGCGCACCAGATCGATCGGGTTATCGCTGGTCAGCTTGCTGTAGACGCGATCGTCGGTATAACCGAAGTTCACCGCCTTATAGCCGCCGTTATTCTCGGCCATTTTCTGCTTCACGATATCAGCGCCGATGGTGGCGGCCAGATGGTTGGCCTGGCCGGTCAGGTCAGCGGAAACGTGGTAATCGACGCCATCTTTTTTGAATGCCGGGTTGCGCAGATAGGCCCACAGCACGGTGACCAAGCCGAGCTCGTGCGCGCGCTCGAAGGCGGCGGAGATCTCTTCAATCTGCCGACGCGACTGCTCGGAGCCGAAATAGATCGTCGCGCCAACCGCAACCGCGCCCATGTTGAACGCCTGCTCGACGCTGGCGTACAGGGTCTGGTCATACTCGGTCGGGTAGCTCAGGGTTTCGTTATGGTTGAGCTTAACGAGGAATGGAATGCGGTGCGCGTAGCGGCGCGATACCGAGGCCAGTACGCCATAGGTAGAAGCCACGCAGTTACAGCCGGCTTCGATGGCGAGTTCCACGATATTCTTCGGATCGAAGTAGAGCGGGTTGGCGGCGAACGACGCGCCCGCCGAGTGCTCTACGCCCTGGTCGACCGGCAGAATGGAAAGGTACCCTGTTCCCGCCAGACGCCCGGTATTGTAGAGGGTCTGCATATTACGCAGCACCGCAGGCGGGCGGTTGTTATCCACCATCACCCGGTCGACGTAATCCGCGCCCGGTAAATAGAGTTGGTCGGCTGGAATAGTCATACAACGGTGCTGTAAAAGGCTGTCGGCATCTTTGCCAAGCAACTGCGTAATATCAGTCATAGCTATCTCCCGTAAGTGCTGGCCGCAGCCAGCATGTTTTATCCCAACCCAAAAATTTTGGGCAGGTTAAGCCTGGTACCGAGTTAGCATATTTTCCAGCCGGAAGCGCATTTTTTCAGTAGATTCTGCTGTCTCGTTTCACTGCCATTTACCACCAGGCGTGGAAATGATGTACCGGGCCGATACCGTGCCCCACTTCCAGCGAATCGGCCTGCGCCAGCGCCGCCGATAGCCAACCCTTCGCTTCGGCGACGGTTTGTCCCCAATCGGCATAGCGAGGACGCAGCGCCGCCAGCGCGGCAGATAACGTACAGCCGGTACCGTGGGTATTTTTGGTCTGCACGCGCGGCGCGGTAAAGCGCTGTTCGCCTTCGCGGGTGAACAGCCAGTCCGGGCTTTCGGCGTCGTCCAGATGTCCGCCCTTCATTAATACCGCCCCGCAGCCTAATGCCAACAGCGCCCTGCCCTGTTCCAGCATCTCGCGCTCGCTTTGCGCATGCGGCGCATCGAGCAGCGCCGCGGCCTCCGGCAAATTCGGGGTGATCAGTGAAACCTGCGGCAGCAGGCGCTGGCGCAGCGTCGCAATTGCCGAGTGGGATAACAGCGGATCGCCGCTTTTCGCCAGCATCACGGTATCCAGCACCACGTTGGCAATCTGATAGCGGGCAAGACGTTCCGCCACCGCTTCAACGATATCGGTTTCCGCCAGCATGCCGATTTTCGTAGTATCGATTCGCACGTCGCTAAACACCGAATCCAACTGCGCCGCCACGAAGTCCGGCTCAATGCGGTATACCGACTGCACGCCGCGGGTATTCTGCGCCACCAGCGCGGTGATCACCGAGCAGCCGTAAGCGCCGAGTGCGGAGAATGTTTTGAGGTCGGCCTGGATCCCGGCGCCGCCGCTGGGATCGGTGCCGGCGATGGTTAAGGCGTTAATCCGCTTCATGCCGCCACCTCCGCGTATAACGCGTCGAGGAATGCCGGGATAAAACTGCCGGGACCGCCGTGTCGCGCCGCTTCCCCACCCGCCATTTTCATCAGGCCGCAGGCGGCTGCTACGTTTTGCAGCCGATCGCCGGGCATCGCGGCGCTTGCCGCCACCACCGCGGATAACGCGCAGCCGGTCCCTACCACCCGCGTCATCAGGACATCACCGCCGCTCACGGCAAGCGTGCGCTCACCGTCGCTGATGTAATCCACCTCGCCCGTCACCGCGACCACGGTATTGAGCTTGCGCGCCAGCACCTGGGCTGCGGGTAACGCCGCAGCTACGCTATCGGTCGTGTCCACGCCGCGCCCACCGCCGCTATTCCCCGCCAGCGCCATGATTTCCGAGGCGTTGCCGCGAATCGCCGCAGGCCGCAGTTCCAGTAGCTCGCGACAAAAATCGGTACGCAGCGTCAGCGCGCCGACGGCAACCGGATCCAGCGTCCAGGGTTTTCCCGCCTGGCGGGCGCTCTGCGCCGCCGCTCGCATCGCGTTGGCGCGCTCAGTGGTTAAGGTCCCGACGTTAATCAATAGCGCATCGGCAATGGCGGCAAACTGCGCGGCTTCCGTAGGATCAATCACCATCGCCGGCGAGGCGCCAATAGCCAGCAGGACGTTAGCGGTAAAAGTCTGGACCACATCGTTGGTCATACAGTGAACAAGCGGCGAAGAGGTGCGGAAAAGCTGCTGCAGGTGCGCGATATGCGCCGGATTTAGCGGTTCATGCATGGTTTGCTCCCGCCAGATGAGGAAGCAGCGCAGACCATGCGGTCTCTGACTTCCCTACGCTGGCATTATCCAGATCAGGTGGTACGGGTATTTCTCAGCCCATCAGAGATGGGGCACCCCGAGTCATGTAGATTGAATCTCTATACTTTTTGCCAGCTTAGGGGAAGTGGCTTGCTGTTGCAAGCTCGCCCTACCGGTTATCGCTTCTTCACGCTGTACCCCACCTTGTACCTCAGTTTGTACCCCACCACAGAAACGAAAAAAGGAGCCGTTAAGCTCCTTTGTGATATAACCTAAGACCTCATAGATTCCGAGATTCAGTTTTGCGTTCTGTTTTTCTACGTCGTTCAAAGGTGCGGATTACATCCCAGATAAACAGGAACAGCAGATACCAGTAAAGTGCGGTGATCATACGCAAACCTCTTGGTTCCAATAGCTTCGAACGGTTCTCAGAGACACACCCATCGCTTCAATCGTTTTCTTCGGTGTTAGCCCTTGAGCCTTATGTTCCAGAACCTTCAAACGCGTTTCATGCTGCTTTCCAGCTTTCTTGATTCCAAGGCATTCGATGGTCGAGCCAGGGAAGTAATGGGTCTTGAGGTATTCCGCTGCCGCCATGTCGGGAACGACAAACACGAGAGGGTAATCGGTGTCAGTGTTGCGAATGGATGTTCGGCTAAGAAACTGGTAGCACCGTTCAAAATACATTGCCTGACGCTTCTTCTCCATCACCGTTTCAAAATCCCAACCAATACGTTCACAATAGTCTTCCCATCTCTTACGATCTTTATCGCCCAGATTTGCACATCCGAGGAACACAGCACTGTGAATGCCCTGGTAGTTGTTCATTCCGTAGCTCGACATCGAGACTGCTTCCCCTCCCATGCGATCCCCAAGCTCAGCGAGCCCAATAGTCTGGAAGTCGCAGATGGTTTTATCCTTGTTAGTGGCGAAGATAAAATCCTTCCCAACGATCTGCTTTATCTCCTTCAGATGATTGTTAAAGACATTGGCGAGTTCTGACTGCCCCGCTCTTTTGATATCTTCCGAGAGAATAACCACGATCTTGATAGGCACTTTTTTATGCTTGCGTCTTTCGGGATCAGGTTGAAGGTGTTCACCCGCTTCCTGAACAGCGATCTGAGCGACGTTCTCTGCCATCCAGACAAACCCGCTGCGATTTACACCAGCACCGAGCACAGTGAAACTTTTTGCCCACGTTGCGGCCTTCAGTATCGGATTATAAGTGTACGCAAAGAAGCTGTATGAAGAATCACACTCGGTATGCATCACGCCACCGCCGTCGAGCGCCACGTAAAGCACTTTCTTAAGATTATCACTATTAGCGTGCTTCTCATGGTAATACTTGTACAGATTGTCGTAGTGCTCTTCGCGTAGGTATAGCAGCCCGTTTCGCTCTTCCAGCCATTCCAAGAATGGGAAGTTTTCTGCCGTCCTGTCAGAATGACGGATCGTTGCTTCTGCCCCAAACCAGCCATCAGGAATCTCATCTACCACCACGTTGTGATCTGCCAGGAGAGATTTCATCTCAGGATTGAACGTAGCGAGGTGGCAGTAGTTGGTGAAACATTCGTGGGTGGTTATCACCACATTTATCTGGAAGTTATCAGCCAGGGCGCTTTTTAGGTTGAGGGTCGCCCCTTCAACGAAAATGTGATGGTTTGGGATTCTCAAACGATTCAGATCTTGCTTAAACTGATCGGCTAAAGCGTGGGTTGGTACTACTATTAAGAATTTTTCTGGGACTGCTTCGCCATTGAGGCTGAGGATGTACTCTTTCAGGCGGTGGCTCTTTCCTGAGCCGCAAATCGCATTAACAAAGTTTACTAGTGGTTTCTTTTCGGTCATTCGGTTCCTCTCGGTTTAGGACTGCTGTTATTAATTCATTCACCAGCGCGGCGGCTGACTTATCTTCACGGTTGGCAAGTTCTACAAGCGCCTTGTGAGTTTCATCGGTGAATCGGATGTTCATTTTTTTCCTTTCGGTGTTCATCAAATCGAGCTAGTGCATCAGCAAATAATTTTTCACGATCCGCATATTTGCGTTTTCTGGCAACATTCATAGATGTGTATATCACTTCACGGGTGACGTCTCCGTTGACCAGTTTATTGAAAACCTGATCACTGCTAAAATATTTCAGAGTAATTTACCTCCTGTTTGGCAACTTATTGGGGATGTGTATTGTATAGATTCCAGACACGAAAAAGCCCCCGCACCGATCACCCGGAGGAGGCATTAGAGTCATTGCGCTGGATATTAATTAGAGAAAGTAAGGATAATCCTCACTTAATACTATCTTAGCACGAAACGAACGCTTTGTCAAGGTTTTTTTTAATTTCAATGAGATAGAATTCATAACGACATGGGTGAACTCACACGCACTACTCGCTCGGTGAGATTCTGGATGCATATCATGGATGCCAGATACTGTGACTAACTCGGCGCTATATCATATCTATCTTATTAACAATGAGACTTCCGGCTTAATATGCAAGTAAGCCGATTTTATGGCTACGCCATTTGCACAAGTAACATGATACAGAGGGTGCAGAAAAGTCTAAAGTCTCTTTAGAGTTATTTGCATCATCGGTAAAAGTGAAGGCTTACAATGGAACACTGTCGGTGTGGAATGGTTGCATAAATTCATTTTTATAAGCGTATCTTGCACACTGAACATATGGACGAGGTATACGAGTACATAATATAGAAATTAATGACAGTTTGTTATTTAAACAAAAGTTAGTCGATCTTGAGGTTATAATGATCGTTATGTGAGCGAAGCGAGCATAGCAGATGACCTTTTACAGGAGAATACCTCTTTAACAAATTACATCCGGTGCAAAGGTTGCTCTCCTGTAATTGATATCTTCCATGCTCCGCATTACATGCTACTCATGCAGCATACTTTCATGGTCGCGATGCTCCTCTGAAATAACACTCCATAGAGCCGCAAAGATAGCCCAACTTATAATCAATAATCCACCGATAAATGATGATTATTAATAGGCTTAATCTATGTTAATTCTACCCGTATTAACCAGTCTAAAACCCTCTCACACCACATTACCCCATTGATGCCAATTCTCATGACACCTTATGCCATGCGGGTTACTCTGGAATTACGGGCAAACAATCATGATTCATTTGCTAAGCAATTAGGCTTCAAATGGAAATTTTAACTGAGTACGATTTTTAAGCTATCTTCATTCCGAATTCGCAGTATCAAATGTCTTCGCATACGGGCACTTGCCCTTTGTTACGTAGGTGAACAGATAAATGCTGTTCTGGTATATGCAGAGCGTCTTTCCGCTATCCGTCGTTTCCTGCTGGGGATCAGTCATTGTGATCTGTCCTGCTGCTGCCAACTGTGAAAACAGTAGCCCACATATCACTACCCTTTCTCTTCTCACAACTTCCTCCCGTTGATTTCGTTATCAAAATCTATCCATTAATAACAACTGCACATAAATGTTATAGCTTCAATGTTGATCAATTTTATCGATCAATTAAATAGAAATTGATCGTTTTTATCAATCAACGATTTTATAATGGCTCCTGATGAATTCTTAACTGACAACCAAAAAAGGAAGACCATGAAAAGATTGATTCTCGCAGCGCTGATCGCTCTCCCCTTCGCCTCAAGTGCAACCACTTTCACCTGTAAGGCGATCCAAGAAGGGCAGATCGATTCTGGTAGCCAAAAATCTTCAGTCGAGACTCGCCTGGATGTTCAGGACAAAAGCATGAAAGTGAGCATGGGTGGTAAAACCTGGCGGCTCGGTTTCATTGGAGAGAAAAGTATTGCGAAGATGTACGCCACCCCAGACGGTGGGATTGCCGTCACTTACCTCGACAACGGCAGTGATCCAGTTTTCGTTATGCGCCCAACTAACAACGATGGTCAAACGGCACTCTACACGCTTAGTTTGTGTTCTGAGGCTTAAAATTAGGCGTGAGCAATCACGCCATTTCCTTCTTGATGCGGTAAAAAGTGGCGCGTGATACTCCAGCCAGTTCCATTACTTTAGCGGGTTTGTGTCCTGCACTGAGTAAGGATTTAACAACCTCCCGCGCCCTTTCATCCTTAGCCTTACCGACATACACACCAGCCTCTTTTGCTTTCTCGATACCTTGTTTTTGACGTGCACGTCGAGTCTCATAATCCTGACGGGCCATAGTAGCCAGCATATCGATCAGCATGTTATTTACTGCTGCCATAATGCCATCCACCACGGGTGATGAATTATCCCCTTTAAGCATGTCCCATGAGGTGGGCAAATCCACCACCACCAGTTTCAGTCCCTTATCCTGAATTGTACGCTTCAAACTTTCCCACTGGACAGCCTCCAGACGACTCAGGCGGTCGATAGACTCCACCAGCAACAAATCCCCAGTGTTAGCCTCATCAAGCAACAGCGATAGCTGAGGACGTTCAAGGGAAGCACCAGAAGCATTCTCGACATATTCCTTCCTGATAGCCCATCCACGTTCCCCTGCAAACTCACGCAACGCCGGGACAGCACGTGTGGAATCTTGTTCTCTGGTAGAGGCTCGTGCATAAATTAGGACGTTCATCATCTGTCTCTTTGAGGTTTTATTTCAATACTCAAAGTATACATCACAGATGAAACGTTATCAATTCTCTACTATCGATACCCTAATGATACTCAATATCACGTTGTCAGTGAGGTATACCCAAGTGATACTCAATTGTTAAAATTTGAATACCAATAATCATTCTCATTAATAGCCGGGCAGAACCTATGCTGCGCAGTGGTAATGTTGAGATATTTGGGCGAGATAAAATCCTAAAACATGTGGCCTCAACTGAGATTGCTCGATGGTTTAAGCAATGGGGCGGTTAGATCAGATCGTCAAGTGGTTACCAATGGAGACCATGTTCCCCCCTTTTCCTCTTCTAAATTCGCTCATCGTGTTAGTTAACAATCACTAACAGCGAAAACTACTTGTTCAAAATGCTCGTTATAGAGCATGGATCACAAGCATGAGACATCTTCTTGAGGCATAATGGGCACAGCATACTTGCCTAAGGAACTTTCGAATGTCGCATGTCAGTATTAACGATTTCAAACTTCTTAATATCAAATGCCAAAAATATTTTGACCTGTTCAGTAAAACGAATGAATTTAATCAGTCTGTCAATGAAGTTAAGTTGCAACAAAGGTTCGGTTTTTATCTTTTCATGCTTGAATCTCTTTGTAATGAAAAAGATATTGATAAAATTAGCGATTACATTACGGATACAGAGTTCAATTCTTACTTAATCGGCAATCGCTGTGATGACCATGGTATTGATGCTATTTTCATGGATGAGGAAAATAAGGAGATAAAATTATTCAATTTTAAATTTCGTGAAAATTTCAAAGCTGAACAAAAGCAAAGTTTTAACGAAGCATTTGTTTCTACTAAACTTGTAAACTGTATCATGAATGATAGTTTAGATGGTTTGGATGGAAAATTAAAAAATTATGTTCACACCATAAATGAGTTACTCAATGGTAATGATGTATGGAAACTTTCATTGTACATGATCAGTAATGAAGCGTTTCCGATTGAACATGATGAAAGTGCAATACAACAGTTGAAAAATTTTTATGACATGGAAGTTGTGTCGGTGTGTCTTCCGCACATAACCAGTATGATGTCCATACGACCTGCGCCTATCAATGCAGAGTTGATAATCGATAATGATGCGTTGATGTCTTATTCAGAAAATTCTATATCAACATCAAAATCCTATGTTGTTAGACTGAACGCTGCGGATGTTATAAGAATGACGTGCCGCAACGCAGACTTACGTCTTGATCATAATTGTGAAAACATTGACGAATTGGCTGAGCAAAAAATAGACTTTGGAGTACTTTTTGATAACGTCAGAGGGTTGGTTCAACGCTCTCGCTATAATGCCGCTATCGCTAAAACCTTACGCGAAGAACCTGGTAAGTTTTTCATGTATAACAATGGGTTGACTGTAGTTGCTGATGATATAAAAGCCCATCCAGTGAATGGTAATAGGAAAGTAAGAATAAGTCTTACAGGTATTCAGGTGTTAAACGGTGGACAAACCCTTCGAACTCTCCACGATTTTAATGCTACTGATAAGTCATACATTACTGAGTATCTATCAAAAAGTGAAATCCTCGTAAGGATATTTAATGCTGCAAGTGGTGATACTGCCAATAAAATAGCAGAATATACAAATAGTCAAAATTCAATATCGAACGTCGATTTGAAGTCTCTTAGTACGCTACAAATACAACTCGAACAATTATTGGATGAACATGATATCATCTATTCTCGAAAGAATGGTGATACGGGGATGGATGACAAAAAGAACTATCGTTACAAAATTAGCATGGAGCAGTTTGGTCAGATCTTATTTGCTATTCAAGGATTTCCTGAAAAATCATCAAACCAAAAGCAACATATTTTCGGCAAATACTACGATGATATTTTTGATGAGAAGAACTTTGACTTATCACATGCGCCTGAGATAATTGAGCGTTATTTCGAAATAAAGAAAGCATATTCATTTTCCGATGAAAGCATCCAAAAAATTGAGCAAAAGATATTTTATATACTTTATATGAATCAAGTCAGAAGTGAATGGACTTATGAGCAGTGTATAAATGTTCTTGAAGATGTATTAGAAACATTTTATCCGGCAGGGGTTAATCTTACCGATGCTCGCAAGATGATCCAGGTTCGTTTTAAAGATTATTTGAATTCTATTCTTGACGACTCAGAGTTTGAGCCTTAATATTCGAATGGCTCCCATAGAGAAATATTTTAAATTTGGCTTGAGATGTATATCCCAAGCCAATCTCGACATGAAGGTTTGAGTATATGGCTCTTTTCAGAGGCTTTGATGGCAGGCATTTGGAGGAGCTGACTTTTGACATTTATATGATATAAAGTAGAGCTAATCTTTTCATCACATTTTCTCTTTCATTGCCAGCCATGACACGAAGCCAGCTTCATTTGCTTATGATGTGGCTAAGGGCTTTACAGGAATGATACGAGGGGGGCACAATGCCCCCTTTATAGCTATACATCCCACGGATTTGTTTTCGCTTTTCTCATTTTGTATTCGATGCCACAAACGGTGAAGGTGAGTTTCTCTGCGTCAATCACCCCCTCAACCTCTTTGTAGTCGAATGGGAATTTCACTTTATTGTCGCTGATTTTGTACAAACCGCCTGGAATGTTGGGGCCTTGGTCAATTTGCAAATAATCCCCCTTAATTAACCAGCGTCCCTCTACCTGGTATCCAATCGCGCTACCGTGCTCATTAAAGTAAATGCTCATGATGATTCCTTACTCTTCGAACTCGATATCTTGATCATCAAGTTCCCCATTGCGAGAAATCTTGACTGAAAAACGTTTGAAGGTTTTGAAAAACTCCTCAAGCGTCATTTTTACTTTTTCCCTTCTTAATCCATGTTCATCGTCTGAAACAAATGCTTCAACATCAAAGAAACGCTCTGCTGAGTAGAAGTAAATACCTTTCACTATCTCACCTTCTCTCAATATACCTTTGTCTTTCAGAAAGTCGCTAAAGTCTTCCTGATCAGCACTGTCTGCTGCAGCGCTTCCCTTCCAGTCGTCATACTGAACATGAGCCTTAAAGTGTTCTTTTTCCATCTTATTTATCCTTTGCTGTGGGGTAATCAAAGGTAGCGTAGCGCAGATTTTGGACAATACAAGCCTTAATGCCCGTTGGTGGTAAGACAACGTGCGGAGACTCTGGCGACTTCATCAGATTTAGATTTACTTGTTAATTGGCAATAACTCCAAAACACCATAATGGGCTTGCCTGTGACAATTAGGGC
This sequence comes from Klebsiella sp. 141251, assembly GCF_050600725.1. Lineage (NCBI taxonomy): Bacteria > Pseudomonadati > Pseudomonadota > Gammaproteobacteria > Enterobacterales > Enterobacteriaceae > Klebsiella > Klebsiella sp. 141251. The sequence goes on along the minus strand of NZ_JAQIRG010000005.1, from coordinate 397,910 downwards.
ATAATGCGATGGCATTTTCCACGGAATCCTCTCCCCCTTTAGAAAGCCACTCAATGTGGTGAACTTCAAGAAATGGTGTACCATCTTCTTTCAGGAAAGGTGCATCACACCTACAGCTTTGGCACTTACCATTAGCCCTTAAAAGAACTTCTGCAACCACATACGGGCTTCGCTTATAAACTCTTGTTATTACTTCGGTTAGCACTGGAGTTTTACTTTCCGTTGCTAAAATCCGCTCCCGTGTAGATGAGGGTAATTTAGCAGCAGACTCTACTGCTTCTTCAAACTCCGACTTCACTTGACGGTAACACCATTTACCCTGTTGATCCTGGTACAATTCCCAAATGCCATGCACAGAGGGTTGATAGATTTCAAAAATGTTCCCTCGCTTGAATAAGCGGTCATACTCATGATGGCGATGGGTTACATCATCAGTTCGCCTGGCGGTTTTGTTGAAACTCCAGTAGCTGCGATTGCAGTTGACAGTGTTAACCACAAGATTAAGCCACGTATCGTCTTTATAATGCGGAAATAACTTTCTGAGGTAATCATCTACTTGCTTCGCCGTTGCCGCCCCTCCGAACTGTTGCTCAACCACTTGCACAGTAGTGATTCTTATCGGTTGGTCGCCGTACTTGTATGTTCGATTTGATTTTGCAGACATCATAAGACCTCTTGCAACCTAAGATTTATCTTAGATTATCTACCAAGCATTGTTCATGCAACTCTCTGATTTAAGACAATAGAAGCCTTAAGGCCCGTCAGGATTCCCAGCACAAGCCGTCAATCACATAAGAAACTGAGGATAAGGGAAATGTATGCAGATAGCGCCGTGTGATGCCTGCTCCGCTTTTCTCATGACCAACCACCTGCTGCAAGTGCGCAAGGTTTCCGACCCAACCAGCTAAACAGGTTGAAATCATTGTGTGCCTGAAACTATGCACCAAGCGGCGCTGCCCGTAGTCATCCTGATACGGAATCCCAAGCTCATCACGAATATCAGCTAAAACTTTGCCGATCTTCGTCATGTTCGTGCCTGCCACTTCTGAGAAAATCCGCTCTTTCCACTGGCGATCAACGTACTCCATGAAACCCCATTCGATTAACTTAGAATGGATTACTACCTGCCTTGTAGCGTTCTCAGTTTTCCCCTGCCCGCCTTCAGCAATCAGGAAATAGTAACGCTGGCTATCTTCGTCGAATTTAATCTGTGACTTCTCCAGCTTTCCTATCTCGCCTCTTCTCGCTCCCGTGTATGCCAATAACAACGTGATCCATTTTTGCCAGTTGTCGGGCTGCTTAAGCGCCCACCCTACAAACTTTTTCATCTCCGCTGTGCTGTATGCACCAAATCTCGCTTTCGATGGTGCAGCCACTACGCCATCAGTTGGCGACTTAGATAAAATGTCTTTGCTTTCCGTGAGGAAGGTTTTGAAGAGTGATTTATACAGCTTGAGATGCTTATGGATGGCCTCAACGCCCACCAGTTGATCCGGTGGAACATCGCACTCAATCAGTTGCTGAATCGACATTGAGCGGTAAGGCTGAACAATACGCTTAGGAAGGTTTTCAACGATTTCCATCACCTGTTTAATGTCCTGTTTGCTAATCGCCGCTACATCAGTTTCCCCTCCCAAGACCGTTAACAGCACTTCCATGTATCGCTCATTTGCCATTGAGATCGATTTCGTCCAGTTGCGTCCCTTTTCGTCTTTGTACATCGTCCACGCATCCGAGAGAGTTAGCACTTTTTCCGGTTCGGCTGGCGGTTGAGATTCCACGATTTCAACAGGAAGAGCTATCTTCTGGTGGGGCAAAAGTGGATTTCTCGCAGCCTTACGTTCTGACGCAATCAGATTAGACAAAAATGATTCGAACACGAGTAGCGGCGTAGCTAATGATTGAACAAAAGGAATGTGTGGCTTAACGCCAATCATCAAAGCAGATGCTTCACGATAGCTGTCAGTAAGGAGAGATTTCTTATATATCCTGCCATTGGAAAGCCGGATTTGCAGGTAGTAGTTACCATTTCTCTGAAACGTGTATGGAAGATTTCTGTACCCCATAAATACACCCTTTTTGTATCTCAAGTGCATTGCGCACCGACAAAAAGAGAGTCAATCTCATGATAAGTAGGCCGAATTTCGGCCCCCTACGCTGGCATTATCCAGATCAGGTGGTACGGGTATTTCTCAGCCTTCACAAAGAAGGGCACCCCGAGTCATTTGGTACAAAATGGCGACTAACGTTCCGTTAATCTCTCTTCAGGATAGTAATGCCAGCGGTAAGTCTTGTAAACGGTAAAAGCGGTATGTCTCCCGGCGATATGTCCCTTAATCGTACAGCCATTCACCCGCTTTTGCGGACTCTACCAACATTTGTACTGTTAGCGGTTTAAGCGGCTTCTCTGGAGGCATGGAACCTAAAAACTCAGGTTCAAAGTAATAGATAATTTCGAAGCCATTCATTTTTACATTCCATTGTTTGAAATAGTAATCTAAAGTATCTTCTGCATCTTCCCAGATGATATTCAGCCCCCCCTTTGTTAATTCAGTATCTAACGTGACTTCTGGACGATCGCCAAAAAAACAGTATTTCTTATGGCTATGATGAGTATATATATAATCAATAATTTCTTGTTCAATGCTCATTAGAAGTATGTCCATAGTTTCATCATAATGGCTGATTGGCACACCGTCATTACTCGTCATTGTATCATCCCCGTACGCTTGCCACAGAGACGCTCTTTTCACCGCATTGTAAACGATTACACTATTGTTTAGTTATCCGTACGGCGGTTGATGTAGATCACAATTTTCTTAATCACCCTACGACATAGTTACCACGCGTTACGAATTAAGCACGCTAACGATCCCCGGACGATCGCCGCTGTCATGAATGTTCGTCGCATGTATAAAATAATATCTACGATAAGGTCGTTAATGATGAAAGTGAAACACGTCTCGATAATACTGCTGGCACTCAGCGCAGCCATCGCGGCCGGTTGCAGTTCGCCGGCGCAGCGTATGGCCGAGTGTGAAGCCCAGGGGGTCAGTAAAGACGCCTGTTATATTGCGGAACAAAACAAACAGGCTGCGGTGAACGCCGCAGCGGAGAAGCAGGCGCTGGAAAATGCACAGGCTTTATATCCCGTGCAGAAAGCGCAATCCAGCAAAAAAGTGAAGATCTTCAATGGCATGAAGCTGGTCACAAACTCAACCGGGCTGACAGTTGATGGCAAACCCGCGGCCTTAGACGAAAGCAATGCTGACGCGAAAACCTATTCTCAGGGTTTATACGTTTTTATTGTCTACCAATCAGGAAAAATTGCCGTCATGCAGGACGGTAAATTTTTAGGCTACGCCAAATAGCGCCGCTTCCTTGTTAATTTAAAAGCGGCCTAAGAGCCGCTTTTTTCTCCCCTTCCCCGCAGTAACCGACACGTCTGACACCGCGCTAAACAAGCGACATTAATCCCATTGGATAAATCTCATTTTACCTACGAGTGAGTAGTTTTTTAACTAATGTAGTTTTTTTGTAACCATAACTTGCTCAATGTAAACAAATGGTTATAGTTCAAATAAGCGTTACAAGTTGTAACACCACGTCAGATCGGAATTAACGAGTGAATTGCCATCATGGTAAGAGGATTCCAATGAAATTGACCCCCGTAGTGAAAGGTTTAGCCATCGCCGGCTTGCTGTCATCGATCAGCTTGTCAGCATGGGCGGAAGTCGCCGCAAAAGAAGCGACCGCAGCCACCAAACAAGCCAACGACGCTCTCTATAACCAACTTCCCTTCTCAGATAACACCGATTTCACCAACGCCCATAAAGGGTTTATTGCCGCCCTGCCCACCGAGGTCATTAAAGGCGAACAAGGTAACGTAGTATGGGATCCGCAGCAGTACTCCTTCATCAAAGAAGGTGAAAAAGCCCCGGACACCGTCAACCCGAGCCTGTGGCGGCAGTCGCAGCTGATTAACATCAGCGGCCTGTTTGAGGTGACCGACGGCGTCTACCAGATCCGCAATCTGGATCTTTCCAATATGACCATCATCGAAGGTAAAGAAGGCATTACCGTCGTGGATCCGCTGGTGTCGGCAGAAACCGCCAAAGTGGGCATGGATCTGTATTACCAAAACCGCGGTAAGAAACCGGTCGTCGCCGTTATCTATACCCACAGCCACGTTGACCACTACGGCGGGGTGCGCGGCGTAGTTGATGAGGCGGATGTAAAATCCGGCAAAGTGAAAATTTACGCACCGTCCGGCTTTATGGAAGCGGCCGTGGCAGAAAATATCATGGCCGGTAACGTCATGAGCCGCCGCGCCAGCTACATGTACGGCAACCTGCTGAAACCATCGGCCACCGGTCAGGTCGGCGCCGGCCTTGGCACCACCACCTCGGCGGGCACGGTTACCCTGATTGCGCCGACCAATATCATCGAAAAAGACGGGCAGAAAGAAGTCATTGACGGTTTGACCTATGACTTTATGCTGGCGCCGGGTTCGGAAGCGCCGTCGGAAATGCTGTGGTTCATCGAAGAGAAAAAACTGATTGAATCCGCGGAAGACGTGACACACACCCTGCACAACACCTATTCGCTGCGCGGCGCGAAAATCCGCGAACCGCTGCCGTGGTCGAAGTACATCAACGAAGCGATTGTACGCTGGGGCGACAAGGCCGAAATTATTATGGCTCAGCACCACTGGCCGACCTGGGGCAACGAAAACGTGGTTAACCTGCTGAAGAGCCAGCGCGACCTGTATCGTTACATTAACGACCAGACCCTGCGTATGGCCAACGAAGGGCTGACCCGCGATGAAATCGCCGCTAAATTCAAACTGCCGGAGAGCCTTGCCAACACCTGGGCTAACCGCGGTTATTACGGCTCTGTCAGCCACGACGTGAAAGCCACCTACGTGCTGTATCTCGGCTGGTTCGACGGCAACCCGGCGACCCTCGACGAGCTGCCGCCGGAAGAAGCGGCGAAAAAATTCGTCGATTACATGGGCGGCGCCGATGCCATCATGAAGAAAGCGAAAGAGGATTACGACCAGGGTAACTACCGCTGGGTAGCCCAGGTCGTCAGCAAAATCGTCTTCGCCGATCCGAAAAACCAGGATGCGCGTAATCTGGAAGCTGATGCCCTTGAACAGTTAGGCTACCAGGCGGAATCCGGCCCGTGGCGTAACTTCTACCTCACCGGCGCGCAGGAGCTGCGTAACGGCGTGGTGAAAGGGCCAACCCCGAACACCGCCAGCCCGGATACCGTGCGCGCGATGACCCCGGAAATGTTCTTCGACTATCTGGCGGTACATATCAATGGCGAGAAAGCGGGTAACGCGAAATCGGTCTTTAATATCGATCTCGGCAGCGACGGCGGCAAGTATAAGCTGGAGCTGGAAAACGGCGTACTGAACCATACCGCCAACGCGGAAGAGAAAGATGCCGATACCACTATCGCCCTCAACCGCGCCACCCTGAATAAGATCATCCTCAAAGAGGAGACGCTGAAACAGGCCGTCGATAACGGCGACGCGAAAATCACCGGTAACGCCGATAAGCTCAATGAAATGCTGGGCTATATGGACAAGTTCGAATTCTGGTTCGACATCGTCACACCATAATGCCCTGCTCCCGCGACCATCGGTCGCGGGAGTTTCCTTTCTGCTAGTAAGCTTCCGGCAGCGGTCGGTCGATCGAAACCAGTTTGCCGCGCTTCATCGTGATATAGCCCCCGGCTTTTAGATCCGCCAGTACGCGAAATACATGCGTGCGCGACAGATTAGTGCGCTTAATAATAAACAGCGCCAGGCCTTCATTTTCCCCCTGATGGGTACTCTGGCGATAAAGATAACGAAACAGCATCGGCCTGATGGTCTGGTAGCTGGTCATTTGCCGGCGTTCGTTGTGAAGGTCGATAGTAAAAATCGACATATAGGTCAGAATGGTCGCCAACTCCTGCACGCGTTCAGGACCGCCGCGTAAAAAGATTTGGTCAAAAACATCATAAGTGACTTTGACCAGCTTCACCGCCGCGCTGCCGATGTATTCAAACTTCGCCAGCGGGCAGTACCTTTCCATAAGTCCAATCGGCATATACTCAATGGAATTACCAATATGAAGGCCATTCTCCGGCATTAATATTGAAAGCGAACCTTCAGTGCAAAAATAAATATACCCTGGCTGAATTGCTAATTTTTTATTTGCCGCAACCGTCAGGGGCTCCCCTTGTGCCATTATTTGCGGAAAAAAGGCATCAATGTTGAGTTGCTGATAATAGCTATGGATATCCTGAAAATTCACGCTATACACCTTGCTACGCCGTCTGTTGTGATATCGAGTATAGCAGCGAAGTGATAGCAGATTCGAGGGCGATTATTTCTTTGAGAATGACCAGTCCCATATGGGACTATCAACGCAAAGTATTCGCTTTAAAATGGCCAGTAATTAGTCTGCATTTAAATTACCCGCTGATATTAAACACTGATAGCGGAACAAATAATCTAAGAGGCCATGCAATGAAATTAAATCAGATCGCTAAACATCTGGCTCTGGCCGGTGTTTTAACTTCACTGTCGCTTTCCGCCTTCGCTGCCGCCCAGCAACAGGACGCCACTCCGGCAACTCATCAGGCAAATAACGCGCTGTACAACAAACTGCCGTTTGCCGATAAAACCGATTTCGATAACGCGCATAAAGGCTTTATCGCCGCGCTGCCGCAAACCATGATTAAAGGCGAGCAAGGCAACGTTATCTGGAACCCGGCAAAGTATGACTTCGTCAAAGAAGGTGAAAAAGCCCCGGATACCGTTAACCCAAGCCTGTGGCGCCAGTCGCAGCTGATTAATATCGGCGGCCTGTTTAAAGTCACCGACGGGGTTTATCAGATCCGTAATCTCGATCTCTCCAACATGACTATCATTGAAGGCGAGAAAGGGATAACCGTTATCGATCCCCTGCTGAGCGCCGAGCCGGCGAAAGAAGCGATGGATCTCTATTATGCCAACCGTGGTAAAAAGCCGGTTGTCGCCGTGCTGTTCACCCACAGCCACGTTGATCACTACGGCGGTATCCGCGGCGTGGTTGATGAAGCCGACGTGAAAGCGGGTAAGGTGAAAATCTACGCCCCTGCCGGATTTATGGAAGAAGCGGTTTCCGAGAACATCATGGCCGGTACCGCAATGAGCCGCCGCGCCAGCTACATGTACGGCAACCTGCTGAAGCCTGACGCCAAAGGGCAGGTCGGCGCCGGTCTTGGCACCACCACCTCCGCAGGTACCGTGACGCTTATCCAGCCGACCAACTACATCACCAAAACCGGCCAGCAGGAAGTGATCGATGGTCTGACCTACGACTTCATGATGGCGCCGGGTTCCGAAGCGCCATCGGAAATGCTGTGGTATGTCAAAGAGAAGAAAATGATTGAAGCGGCAGAGGATGTTACCCATACTCTGCACAATACCTACTCGCTGCGCGGCGCGAAGATCCGCGACCCGCTGGCATGGTCAAAATATATTAACGCCGCGATCGACCGCTGGGGCAACGATGCTGAAGTCATTATCGCTCAGCATCACTGGCCGACCTGGGGTAACGACAATATTATCAAGCTGATGAAAGGCCAGCGCGATATGTATCGCTACATCAACGACCAGACCCTACGCATGGCCAACGAAGGCCTGACCCGCGATGAAATCGCCGCTAACTTCAAGCTGCCGGAATCGCTGGAAAAACAGTGGTCGAGCCGCGGTTATTACGGCTCCGTCAGCCACGATGTAAAAGCAACTTACGTTTACTACCTCGGCTGGTTTGATGGCAACCCGGCGACCCTCGACGAGCTGCCGCCGCAACAGGCTGCGAAGAAGTTCGTTGAATACATGGGCGGCGCCGATGCCATCATGCAGAAAGCCAAAGCCGACTATCAGCAGGGGAACTACCGCTGGGTGGCGCAGGTGACCAGTAAAATCGTCTTCGCCGACCCGCAGAATACCGATGCGCGTAATCTCGAAGCGGATGCCCTGGAGCAGTTAGGTTACCAGGCGGAAGCCGGTACCTGGCGCAACTTCTACCTGACCGGCGCGCAGGAACTGCGTAACGGCGTACAGAAACTCCCGACGCCTAACACCGCCAGCCCGGATACCGTGCGCGCGATGACCCCAGAAATGTTCTTCGACTACCTGGGCGTACATATCAACGGCCAGAAAGCCGGCGCGGCGAAAGCGGTCTTCAATATCGATCTGGGTACAGATGGCGGGAAGTATAAGCTGGAGCTGGAAAATGGCGTGCTTAACCACACCGCCAATGCGGTTGCGGACGACGCCGACGCCAGCATCACTCTGAATCGCGATACCCTGAACAAGATCATTTTGAAACAGGAAACGCTGAAGGAAGCTGAAGACAAGGGCGACGTCAAGATTAGCGGCAATAGCGCTAAGCTCGATGAAATGCTGAGCTACATGGACAAGTTTGAATTCTGGTTCAACATTGTCACCCCGTAAGCGATAATCGCTGAATCTCCCTCGCGCCCTTTCTGGCCGCGGGGGATTTTTTTATCCATTCGCCTCGCATGTTCTGATTTGCGTTCCCCTCGCCGCAGGCCCAAAATGAGTTCAGGACTGTTTTATTGCGCGGAGGTATATATGACCGTTTATCACCATGCGCTGGTACTGATTAATAGCAGCCTTGATGGTGTTCCGTTGCTACAACACGCCGCCAGGATGGCGCAGGAAAACGGGATGCGGATTACCATCGCCCACATCAGCACCGACTACCGGGCGCTTAATTACGTGTCCGACAGCCTGCAGAATGATGAAGTATCGCAAGAGGTCATTCAGGCCAAAGCCCTGCTCAACGAGCTGGCGACGACCGTCGCCCTGCCGGTACAGACGCTATCGCTGGTGACGACCCGCCGTTTTGCTGATGTCGAAGAGTGCGTACAACAACGCCATATCGATTTAATTATCGCCGGACACCATAACCGGCTGCTGGGGGTGCTGTCCTCGCACTCGCTGGAGTACATCAACCATTTGACGGTGGACGTACTGATAAAACACCTGCCCTAGCGCAATGCGGACTGTAACAGAGAAAAACACTCTTCGATTAACGGTGCAAGCGCCTGCGGCCCACGCATCAGAGCCACAGTCCGCGTCAGCGCCGGCTGCTGCAGTTGCGCCACCTTTAACGCCGGATCGTGCAAATAGGTCGTATACAGCGCCGGGAGAATGGCCACCGCCAGTCGCGAACGCACCAGCCCATAAAGGGTTTCGATATAGTCTACCTGGTAACGCGTCGTTAAGGTCAAACGCTGGCTTTCCACCAGCGCCGCCACCAGCCGCTGGATATTCCCCTTGGAGAAAACGGCAATATCACGGCCCACCAGTTGCTTCCACGGTAAATTTGGCTGCGCAGCCAGCGGATCGTCGCTGTGCAGCACCGCCACGAAAGGATCCTCGCGCAGCGGATAAACCAATAGCTCAGCCGGCAGCGAACTGTCGATCGCGCCGATACCAAAATCAATCTCACCGCTTTGCAGCGCCCGCATTAACGCATCGTTGGTCTGGTCATGAAATTCGATGCGCAGACGCGGAAAGGCCTGCGCCAGGGTCTGCGGCAGCAGCGGAAACAGCAGTGAACTCACCGACGGAACCAGGCCTATCCGTACTGTGCCATCGCCTCCCGCTTCCACGATCTGTTGCATATCAAAAAAAGATGCCTGGGCCACGCTCAGTATCCGCTGGGCATGAGGTAAAATCGCCGCCCCCAGTTCCGTCAGGGTGACCGCCGAGGCGGTACGATTGACCAGCTTGCCCCCAAGCACCGCTTCTATCTGGCGCAGCGCGCTGCTGAGCGCCGGTTGGCTAATCGCCAGCCGATTGGCGGTATCGGTAAAATGGCGTAGCTGGGCCAGGGTCACAAAATACTGCAGTTGCTTTAGTGAGAGCGCGGGCAGACGTTGCCAGGGTTCGTTCATTGTCAGGTTCGCTACCGGTGGTCATAAAGAATAACCCGAGCTTATCGGGCGATAAATTTATTCATCTGGGCAAACGTTTGCTGTGCCCCTAGAGTATCCGCATTATCCTTGTGGCGGAGTTGTTATGTCCAGCAATGCTGAAGTCCGTCGTCGCGCCGTACAGGCCGCGCGCGGCGAGTCCCCGTTTGATCTGTTGCTTATCGATGCGCAGATCGTCGATATGGCCACTGGCGAAGTCCGCGACGCTGACGTCGGCATTGTGGGTGAAATGATTGCCAGCGTGCATCCGCGCGGTAGCCGCGCCGACGCCCATGAAGTGCGCTCGCTGCAAGGCGGCTATCTGTCGCCCGGCTTGATGGACACCCACGTACACCTTGAAAGTTCGCATCTACCGCCCGAGCGCTATGCCGAAATCGTCCTGACGCAGGGTACCACCGCGGTATTCTGGGATCCGCATGAGCTGGCCAACGTGCTCGGCGTCGATGGCGTGCGCTACGCGGTTGACGCCAGTCGCCACCTGCCGCTACAGGTGATGGTGGCCGCGCCGTCCAGCGTCCCCTCTACGCCAGGTCTCGAAATGTCCGGCGCTGATTTCGCCGGCGCTGAAATGGAAACCATGCTCGGTTGGCCGGAAGTACGCGGCGTGGCGGAAGTGATGGACATGCACGGTGTGCTGAACGGTAGCGAACGGATGCAGGAGATTGTCCAGGCCGGGCTTAACAGCGGCAAACTGATTGAGGGACACGCCCGCGGGCTTAGCGGTGCTGACCTGCAAGCGTACCTCGCCGCCGGCGTCACCTCCGATCATGAGCTGACTTCAGCGGCCGATGCGCTGGAAAAACTGCGCGCCGGGCTGACTATCGAAATTCGCGGCTCACACCCCTATCTGCTGCCCGATATCGTTACGGCGTTAAAAACGCTGCCGCATCTCTCTTCGCAAATCACCGTCTGCACCGATGACGTCCCGCCGGATATGCTGCTGGAGAAAGGTGGCATTATCGCCCTGCTCAACCTGCTGATTGAACACGGTTTGCCAACGGTCGATGTGCTGCGTTTCGCCACCCTCAATGCGGCTATTCGCCTGCAGCGTAACGATCTTGGGCTGATTGCCGCAGGACGGCGCGCAGATCTGGTGGTGTTTGATTCGCTGGAGAAACTCGAGGCTCAGGAGGTCTACGTCGGCGGCAAACTTATCGCTCGCAGCGGTCACCTGCTAACCCCCCTTGCCGCCGCGCCCGGCGTGACGCCGCCGCGTGATACTCTGCAGTTAGCGCCCCTCGCCGCGGAAGACTTTATCCTGCGAATTAAGGGCATTCGCCATGGCGTCGCCCGCCTGCGCCACATCAGCGGCGCGCGCTTCACGAAATGGGGTGAAGTAGAAGTACAGATCCGCGACGGCGAAGTACAACTGCCCGCGGGCTTTAGCCTAATTTGGGTTAAGCACCGCCACGGCCGCCATCAGGCAACGCCGCAAATCGCCCTGCTCGAAGGCTGGGGCGAGCTGCGCGGCGCCATCGCCACCAGCTACTCGCATGATTCACATAACCTGGTCGTGCTCGGGCGCGATGCTCAGGATATGGCCCTAGCGGCAAATCAGCTGATCGCTTCCGGCGGCGGAATGGCGCTGGCGCAACAGGGCGAGATCCTGGCCCATGTGGCGATGCCGATTGCCGGCATGCTCTCCGATCTTCCCGCCGCCGAGCTGGCGCGGCAGTTCCGCGAGCTGCGAGATTTAAGCAGTAAAGTCGCCGACTGGGAGCCGCCATACCGGGTATTTAAGGCGATTGAAGGCACCTGCCTCGCCTGCAACGCCGGGCCGCATTTAACCGATTTGGGTTTAACCGACGGCGGCAGCCGCCAGATAGTTGACCCGTTGATAGCCTGCCGGGAGACACCGGCGCCAACTCATCACAACAATAATCCTCAGGGAGCCTGAGCATGGCCGATAACACACTTCATACTTCTGCCCGTAGCCACTGGCTGGAGCGCCGCTTTGCGCTGCACTCACGGGGCGGTTCGCTACGCACCGAATGCCTGGCCGGGATCACCGGCTTTCTCGCCGCCGCCTATTTACTGGTGGTCATTCCAGGGCTGCTGGCGATTGGCGGAATGGATAAAGGCGCCGCCACCACCGGCACTATCCTGGTTTTTGTCGCCGGTTCGCTATTAATGGCGTTTTACGCCAACCTGCCGTTTATCGTCGGTCCGGGCATTGGCGGCTCGGTACTGGTGGGGGTGACGCTGGCGGGCAGCGAAGGTATTGGCTGGCAGATTGGCCTCGGGATTGCCTGCTGGTCGGGGATCCTCTTCTTCCTGTTGACCCAATTCGGCCTGCGCGAAGTGGTCACCCGCTCGGTACCGCAGTCAATTAAGCTGGGGCTGACGGCCTCGATCGGGTTGTTCGTCGCGGTTCTCGGCTTTCGCAATGCCGGGCTGGTGTTGGCGAATGCCAAAACCAACGCCCTGATGCTCGGCGATTTTCTTGCCCCCGGCGCGCTGGTGGCGCTGTGTGGCCTGTTTCTGGCGATAGCGTTACAGGCGCGTAAAGTGCCCGGCGCGATACTGTGGGCCATTCTGTTCGCCACCCTGGTGGGTATTCCGTTCGGGGTAACAAAACTGCCGGGCAGCTTTATTGATGTTCCGCACTCGCTGGCTCCGGTGTTCGGGCAAATCGATCTGTTGGGGGCATTAAATATCGCCTTCCTGCCGTTCCTGTTCGTCTTTTTTGCGTCCGAGTTTTTCTCGACCATGGGTACGACCCTGGCGGTCGGCGGCGAGGCGGGCTTACTGGATGAAGAAGGCAACATGCCGCAGATTAATCGCCCGTTTATGGTCGATTCGATTGCCGCCGCGCTGGGCCCGTGGGTCGGTATTCCGGCGGCCACGGCGCTGATTGAATCATCCGCGGCAGCGGAAGCCGGCGGCAAGACCGGCCTCACCGCGCTGGCGGCGGCGGTGATGTTCCTGTTGATGCTGCTGTTTACGCCGGTGGCGCTCATGATCCCTAAAGAGGCCACCGCGCCGGCGTTAATTCTGATTGGCCTGAATATGTTCAGCGGCCTGCGCAAAGTCGATCTGGGTAACTTTACCGATGGACTGCCGGTCCTCATGATGGTGATGATTACGCTCATCGCCAACAGCTTCGGCACCGGTATTGCCGGCGGACTGCTGTTTTACATTGTCATCAAAGCGATCGCCGGCAAGTGGCGTGAAATTCCGATTGGCCTGTGGGTGCTGGCGATCCCGCTAATCTATTATTTCGCGACCTTAGTTAAGCACTAAGCGCTTCACAATGTGATTTCACCTCTTGATATAACAAACGCACCGCGGCAGAGAGCTGTTTGCGGTGCGGACAAATCATATTCAACGGCGTTAAATCGCCCTGATAGTCCGGCAGCAGCCGCACCAGACGCCCTTCCCGCAGGTCGTCGCTGACATCAAGAAACGATTTATAAGCGATCCCCTCTCCGGCTACCGCCAGCCGACGGATCACCTCCGCATCATCACTCATGATCGCGCCGTTCATCTCCACGGTATGTACTTCATTACCTGAAATCAGCGGCCAGCGGTCAAAAGGCCGGCCGCGTAATACATACAGTAGCGCACTGTGCCGGGATAACTCCTCCAGACTACTAATTTGACCGTGGCGGGCAATCCACTGCGGTGAAGCGACTAACACCCGGCGATTCTCCGGCGCGACCGGCAGCGAGATAAACGAAGCGTCTTCGTGGTAGCCGTAGCGAAAAGCGACATCCACCGGATCTTTAAACACGTCGGTCAGATGATCGGAAAAGTGCAGCCGCAGACTCAGCGCCGGATGACGTTCGCGAAAAGCGCAAAATACCTTGAGCAGCAGGTTGCGCCCAAGGTCGGATGGCACAGAGATTTGCAGCGTGCCGCGCACTTCATCCCCCGGCGCCTGAATTTTCTGTAACCCGGCCTGTAAGGTATCGAGCATCTGAGTGGCATAGGGCAACCAGGTTTCGCCCTCCGGAGTCAGGCGCAGGCTACGGGTCGAACGGGCAAAAAGGCGAATGTTGAGCGTCGTTTCCAGGCGTTTGATCGCCGCGCTTACCTGCGCTGGCTGCTGCCCCGCTTCTCGTGCCGCCTCGCTAAAACTGCCTAACGCCGCCGCGCGGACAAATAAGGTCAGATCTTCCAGCCTGAACATGCCAATTCTCCAAAGCTTCAGAATGCTCCCAAAATAGCGATTTACCGCGTAACAACGCAAGCGGCACAAGACTTCAGCCGTGTTTTGCTTACACTTTTTAAAAAACCAGTGCTTGCCATTTCAGCAGCGCTTCAGGAATGATACGAGGCTGCTATTTTGAGTCCAGGTAATATTGAGGAAAATATGCGTAAAACAAAAATGATGCTTCTGGGCGTACTTCTTGCCAGCGCCAGCGCAAGCTGGGCGGCGCCGGCCTCCGGGATTGAACAGTATGCGATGAAAGAATTCACCGCTGATTTTACCCAATTTCATATTGGCGATACCGTGCCGGCGATGTACCTCACTCCTGAGTACAACATCAAGCAGTGGCAATTGCGTAACCTGCCCGCGCCGGATGCCGGCAGCCACTGGACCTACATGGGCGGCAACTATGTTCTGATCACCGACACCGAAGGCAAGATCCTGAAAGTGTATGACGGCGAGATCTTCTATCATCGCTAAGCTCTCACTATCGCCGCAGTTGCGTATTCGTCCTGGCCGCGACAGCGACTACCCTCGCCTGCGTCAGCTGTTTCTTGACGCGCGTCTTGCGTCGTGGACATGGCTTAACGGCGATCAATGGCGGTTGGAAGATTTTGATGCCGTAGTGCAAGACGAACAGCTATGGGTCGCCGAATGCGGCGATGTGCTGGCAGGATTCGCCTCGGTGTGGGTTATCGACAACTTCCTGCATAACCTGTTCGTGGATCCGCAGTGGCAGGGAAAAGGCGTCGGTAGCCTGCTGCTGGAACAGGTTCAGCGCTCATTTAAGCGCAGCGGCACGCTGAAGTGCCTGTCGAGAAATGAAAACGCCCTGCGCTTCTACCAGCATCACGGCTGGAAAGTCGAAGCGCAGGGCGCGTCTCCTGACGGAGATTATTGGCTGATGCGTTACACCCAGCCTTAAACGGCGCGGAAGGCAATCTCGCTCGGG
Source organism: Klebsiella sp. 141251 (assembly GCF_050600725.1). Taxonomy (NCBI): domain Bacteria; kingdom Pseudomonadati; phylum Pseudomonadota; class Gammaproteobacteria; order Enterobacterales; family Enterobacteriaceae; genus Klebsiella; species Klebsiella sp. 141251. Next base: position 382,791 of record NZ_JAQIRG010000005.1, on the reverse strand, counting down.
ATAACTTCGCCCTGCCAGTACATCTGCGCCGCCACGCGTCCCGCCAACTGGCGGTAGATATCGGTAAACTCGCTTTCCGGACGCGCAATGACCGTCGGCGTACCTTTATCCAGGTCTTCACGCAGCGTGATATGCAATGGCAACTGGCCTAGCAACTGGGTGTGATACTTCGCCGCCAGCTTCTCGGCGCCGCCGGTGCCAAAGATAGGTTCGTGGTGGCCACAGTTGCTGCAGATATGCATGCTCATGTTTTCCACGATCCCCACGACCGGCACTTCCACCTTCTCAAACATCACGATGCCTTTTTTGGCGTCGATCAGCGCGATGTCCTGCGGCGTCGTCACCACTACCGCGCCGGTCACCGGAATGTTTTGCGCCAGGGTCAGCTGGATGTCGCCGGTTCCCGGCGGCATATCCAGTACCAGGTAATCCAGATCCGGCCACAGCGTCTCTTGAAGCATCTGCATCAGCGCCTTGCTGGCCATCGGGCCGCGCCACACCATGGCGTTGTCGTCGGTCACCAGATATCCGATGGAGTTAGTCGCCAGGCCATACTTCATGATCGGCGCCATATGGGTGCCGTCCGGCGACGTCGGGCGGCTGTCTTCGGCGCCGAGCATGGTCGGAATCGACGGACCATAGATATCGGCATCGAGAATACCCACTTTGGCCCCTTCCGCCGCCAGCGCCAGCGCGAGGTTCACGGCGGTAGAGGATTTGCCCACCCCGCCTTTACCGGAACTCACGGCGATGATGTTTTTCACGCCATTAATGCCCGGCTGGTTTTTCACTCGCTTCAGGGTGGCGATACTGTGAGAGAGCTTCCAGTCGATGGCCTTCGCGCCGGTAATGCGCAGCAGCTCGGCGCTGCATTGCTCCTTCAACGCCTCAAACGCGCGGGTCCAGACGAACGGCATTTGGATCTCGATATGCACGGTATCGTCAAGCCAGGCAACATGGTGCAGCGCCTTTAGCGTGGTGAGGTTATGCTTCAGGGTTGGGTGCTGGAAATTAGCCAGAGTCCCGGCGACCATCGCACGTAGACGTTCGGGGGATTTGGCCTGGGATTGCGAACTCATCCCGACTCCTTTGTTATTGTGAGTTGATTCTTGTCCGTTAAGTTTACCTGAAAGGGAATAATTCCCCCACAATAAGCTTTGGGCTTACCAAATTATTGCCTTTCAGGTAACATCAAAAGCCCTTTTTACAACAGAAGATGTAATGCCCACTATGACTCAAGTCGCGAAAAAAATTCTGGTAACGTGCGCGCTGCCGTACGCCAACGGCTCTATCCACCTCGGCCACATGCTGGAGCACATCCAGGCTGATGTCTGGGTCCGTTACCAGCGAATGCGCGGCCACGAAGTCAACTTCATCTGCGCCGACGACGCCCACGGCACCCCGATTATGCTGAAAGCGCAGCAGCTTGGCATCACCCCGGAGCAGATGATCGGCGAGATGAGTCAGGAGCATCAGACCGATTTTGCCGGTTTCGATATCAGTTACGACAACTACCACTCGACGCACAGCGACGAGAACCGCGAGCTGTCGGAGCTTATCTATACCCGTCTGAAAGAAAACGGTTTTATTAAAAACCGCACTATCTCTCAGCTTTACGACCCGGAAAAGGGCATGTTCCTGCCGGACCGTTTCGTCAAAGGTACCTGTCCGAAGTGTAAATCTCCGGACCAGTACGGCGATAACTGCGAAGTCTGCGGCGCGACCTACAGCCCAACTGAACTCATCGACCCGAAATCCGTGGTGTCCGGCGCGACGCCGGTGATGCGTGAATCTGAGCACTTCTTCTTCGACCTGCCGTCCTTTAGCGAAATGCTGCAGGCGTGGACCCGCAGCGGCGCGCTGCAGGAGCAGGTGGCGAACAAAATGCAGGAGTGGTTCGAATCCGGCCTGCAGCAGTGGGATATTTCCCGTGACGCGCCGTACTTTGGCTTTGAAATTCCGAATGCGCCGGGCAAATACTTCTACGTCTGGCTGGATGCGCCGATCGGTTACATGGGTTCCTTTAAGAATCTATGCGATAAACGCGGCGACACAACCAGCTTCGATGAATACTGGAAGAAAGATTCCAGCGCCGAGCTATATCACTTCATCGGTAAAGACATCGTTTACTTCCACAGCCTGTTCTGGCCGGCCATGCTTGAAGGCAGCAATTTCCGTAAGCCGACCAACCTGTTCGTTCACGGCTATGTCACGGTAAACGGCGCCAAGATGTCCAAATCTCGCGGCACCTTTATCAAAGCCAGCACCTGGCTGAACCATTTTGATGCCGATAGCCTGCGCTACTACTACACCGCTAAGCTCTCTTCGCGCATTGATGATATCGACCTGAACCTGGAAGACTTTATCCAGCGCGTCAACGCCGACATCGTTAACAAAGTGGTGAACCTGGCTTCGCGTAACGCCGGCTTTATCAATAAGCGCTTCGACGGCATGCTCTCTGCCGAGCTGGCTGACCCGGCGCTGTATAAAACCTTCACCGATGCGGCTGCCGCTATCGGCGAAGCGTGGGAAAGCCGCGAGTTCGGTAAAGCCATCCGCGAAATTATGGCGCTGGCCGACGTCGCTAACCGCTATGTCGACGAGCAGGCGCCGTGGGTGGTGGCCAAACAGGAAGGCCGCGACGCCGACCTGCAGGCAATCTGCACCATGGGGCTGAACATGTTCCGCGTGCTGATGACCTGGCTGAAGCCGGTTCTGCCGGGGCTGAGCGCGCGCGCTGAAGCGTTCCTCAACACCGAGCTGAGCTGGGACGCCATCCAGCAGCCGCTGCTGGCGCACAAGGTTAACGCCTTTAAGGCACTGTACAACCGCATTGAAATGAAACAGGTCGAAGCGCTGGTGGAAGCCTCTAAAGAAGAAGTTAAAGCCGCCGCCGCGCCGGTGACTGGCCCGCTGGCCGATGATCCGATCCAGGAAACTATCTCCTTTGACGATTTCGCCAAGGTGGATATGCGCATCGCGCTGATTGAAAACGCCGAGTTCGTCGACGGTTCCGATAAGCTGCTGCGCCTGACCCTCGATCTCGGCGGCGAGAAGCGCAACGTCTTCTCCGGCATCCGATCCGCCTACCCGGATCCGCAGGCGCTGATTGGCCGTCTGACGGTGATGGTCGCCAACCTGGCGCCGCGTAAAATGCGCTTCGGTATCTCCGAAGGGATGGTGATGGCCGCCGGCCCTGGCGGGAAAGATATCTTCCTGTTAAGCCCTGACAGCGGCGCACAGCCGGGTCAGCAGGTTAAATAACCCTCCGCAAAAGCGCTGCTCCGGCAGCGCTTTTTTTATTCCCTTCACGCCTTCTGTTGCGACAACGCGTAATCGCCATAATAATCATTACTGTCTGCTCCTCTCTGGACGCGCAATACCACTCAACATAGGGAATCGTGATGAAATTTAACCGCAAGATGGCTGGCGTGCTGGCCGTATCCGTTCTGCTGGCGGCGCTCGCCGGCTGCGATAATAAAAAAGAAGAGACTAAAACCTTTGCGCTGAATACCAACGGCGTCGAACTTAGCTTTACCTACCACTATGACGGCGACAAAGTGCTGCGTCAGGATGCCGACAATACCATTCCCTATAAATCGATCGGCGCGGAAAATAAAGAACAGGCGCGGGCGATTATCGAGCCGATCAGCAGCGTCTATCGTAATCTGCAGGGCGTTGAGCAGACCATCGACTATAAAGACTCCTACGCGCTTGAACATCTGACCGTGGATTTCAGCAAAGCGAAAATCAGCGAGCTGTGCAAGCTGCCAGGCTCGATGTTCACCGACTGCTCACAGCAGTTTGTTTCGCTATCAGTATCGACTAAGCTGCTGGAATCGCAGGGTTTTAAAGAAGTGAAGAAGTAAAGAGATACAGGGCCCGGGCGCAGGCCCGGGTCAAGTCAGGCGCTTAGCCTTTGGCGTGCTCGCGCTCGGTAAGACCGCGCAGGAAATAGCGCAAAAACTGATCGCCGCATTCACGGTAGTTTTTATGGTCCGGCGCGCGCATCATGGCGGTAATTTCCGGCATCGACACGCGGAATTTTTGCTGAGTCAGGATCGCCAGAATGTCGTCGGTCTTCAGCGAGAAGGCGATACGCAATTTTTTCAGTACGATATTGTTATTCACCCGGCGCTCGACCGCCAGCGGCGGCGCCGACTCATCTTTACCACGCTTGTCGTAAATCAGACCGTTGAGGAAATTCGACAGTACGACATCCGGGCAGCGCGCAAACCCTTCTTCGTCTTCTTTTTTCAGCCAGGGTACCAGTTGTTCCGCACTCACCGGCGCATCCGCCAGCGCAAAGATACGTACCAGACCGTTATTATTCGTTTTCAGGGTGTAGCGCAGGCTACGTAAAATGTCGTTACTGATCATAATGCCTTCATGATGAAAAATGCTGGCGCTAAGTCTACCATGATTCCGCGTTTTTACAGACCAATCGCCTCTTTCAGGCTTTTCAGGTAACGACGGCTGACCGGCACCGTTTGCCCGGCGCGCATCAGTAGCTCCGCCTGGCCGTTCTCCTCAAGGCGGATCTCTTTCAAATGCGCCATGTTAACCAAATACTGACGGTGGCAGCGCAGCAGCGGCGTTCGGCTTTCCAGAGTACGCAAAGTCAGCTCGGTAAAACCTTCTTTGCCTTCGCTATCGGTGACGTAAATACCGCTCATTCGGCTGCTCACAAAAGCCACATCCTCCATTTGCAGTAGCCAGATGCGGCTGTGACCGGTGCAGGGAATGTACTTCAGCGCCTGCTGGGCATCCTCCAACAGTGATACATCCTGCAGACTGCGCTCCTGGCGCAGGCGGCCCAGCGTTTTCTCCAGCCGGACGTTCTCAATAGGCTTGAGGAGATAATCGAAAGCGTGCTCTTCAAACGCCTTCACCGCATATTCATCGAAGGCGGTTAAAAAGACGATATAGGGGCGATGTTCAGGATCGAGCATGCCAACCATCTCCAGCCCACTGATACGCGGCATTTGAATGTCCAGAAACAGCACGTCGGGACGCAGCTTATGCACCGCGCCAATCGCTTCGACGGCATTGCCGCATTCGCCAACGATTTCTATATCGCTTTGCTCCTCCAGCAGGATGCGCAGGTTTTCTCGCGCCAGCGGCTCATCATCGACGATTAAAACTTTTAGCATGCATTTTCCTCCACAGGCAGTCGCAGCGTGATGCGGGTAAAATGTTCCGCTTCGCAAGCGACGCTAATTCCGCAGTCGGCGCCGAAGCGCGTGCGCAGTCGTCTGTCCACCAGACTCATCCCAAGCCCGCTGGCATTAGGGTTATCACGGTAAAGCCCGGCATTGTCTTCCACATCCAGCTGTAGCCAACGCTCATGCTGACTGGCGCGAATGGTAATTTCGCCCACGCCAAGATGCTGAGAGGTGCCGTGCTTGATCGCGTTTTCGACTATCGGCTGTAACGTAAATGCCGGTAGCTGGAGATGCTCAAGCGACGCTGGCACCTGCATGCGTATCTGCAAATTATCCTGGAATCGCGCCTTCTCAATTTGCAGATAGGCATTCACATGTTCAATTTCGTCCGCCAGGGTGACAATCTCCGTTGGTCGCTTCAGATTTTTGCGAAAGAAGGTCGATAAATACTGCACCAGTTGCCCAGCCTGATCGCTATCACGGCGGATCACTGCCTTCAGCGTGTTCAGGGCGTTGAACAGAAAGTGCGGGTTAACCTGCGCGTGTAGCAGTTTAATTTCCGACTGGGTCAGCAACGCTTTCTGTCGTTCATACTGGCCGGCAAGGATCTGCGCCGACAGCAGTTGCGCTATCCCCTCCCCCAACGTGCGGTTAATCGAGCTGAACAAGCGGTTTTTCGCTTCATATAGCTTAATAGTGCCAATAACCCGTTGATTCTCACCGCGCAGCGGAATGACCAGCGTCGAGCCCAGTTTACAGCCAGGGTGAATTGAACAACGGTATGGCACCTCGTTGCCGTCGGCATAAACCACTTCGCCGGTATCAATCGCCTTTTGTGTATAGGATGAGGAGATAGGTTTACCTGGCAGATGATGATCGTCGCCGATACCGGTAAACGCCAGCAGCCTTTCGCGGTCGGTAATCGCCACGGCGCCGATATCGAGTTCCTGAATCAGCACCTGAGCGACCTTCATACTGTTCTCTTCGTTGAACCCCTGGCGCAGGATCCCCTCGGTGGAGGCCGCCACCTTTAGCGCGGTGGCGGAAAAAGCCGAGGTGTATTTCTCAAACATCGCCCGCTTATCCAGCAGAATGCGCATAAACAGCGCGGCGCCGACGGTATTAGTGACCATCATCGGCGCGGCGATACTCTGCACCAGGTGCAACGCATCCTGGAATGGCCGCGCAATGAGCAGGATTATCAGCATCTGTACCAGTTCAGCGAAAAAGGTAATCGCCCCGGCAGTAAGCGGGCTGAACACTTTATCCGGACGTCCGCGTTTGATCAGAATGCTATGCACCAGGCCGCCGAGCAGCCCTTCGACAATGGTCGACACCATACAGCTTAACGCCGTCATGCCGCCCAGCGAATAGCGATGCAAGCCGCCGGTCAACCCCACCAGACCGCCGACCACCGGGCCGCCGAGCAGGCCACCCATCACTGCGCCAATAGCGCGAGTATTAGCAATAGAGTCTTCGATATGCAGACCGAAATAGGTCCCCATAATGCAAAAAATCGAGAAGGTGACATAGCACAGCAGCTTATGCGGCAAACGCACGGTGACCTGCATCAGGGGAATGAACAGCCGCGTTTTACTCATCAGCCAGGCGATAACCAGAAACACGCACATCTGCTGGAGCAGCAGCAAGACCAGATCGAACTCGTACATACCCGCCAACCACACAACCTTTGAAAGCGCGTAACATACACTGCCCGTCCATAACTTTCTTTGAAGCGATACAAGAAAATGATAAATCATGGTGACGATCACACTTCCCACCGTCTCGCCGGCGCCGTAAAGCGCAAAAAATGAACAATTGATAAACCCCTTCTACAGTTAAATGAGGAGCACACGGCGGGAGGGGAAAATGGCGCTGTATACGATAGGCGAAGTGGCTCAGCTTTGTGATATCAATCCCGTGACGCTGCGAGCCTGGCAGCGACGTTATGAACTCATCAAGCCGCAACGCACCGATGGCGGCCATCGTTTATTCAATGACAGTGAAATCGATCGCATCCGCGAAATTAAGCGCTGGATTGATGCCGGCGTTCAGGTCAGCAAAGTAAAAAACCTGCTGCCCGATCGCGAAGCGGATGTCGAAGACGGCTGGCGCGAACAGCAGGAAATCTTGCTCGGTTTTCTGCAGGAAGGTCATTACCAACGCGTGCGGCTATGGCTCAAAGAGCGTAGCCACAGCTATAGCGCACAGATGCTGGTGCATCATCTGCTTAATCCGCTTCGCCACCGCCTGCTAAGCCCTCAGCCGACTTTACTGGCGCTGCGTAGCCTGCTCGATGGTATCTTAATCAACCACATCGCCCAATGTCTCGCCCATGCCTGGAAGCGCCCCGGCCATCACGCGGTGGTGGTGGGCTGGAACACCGATGACACCACTCAATTATGGCTGGAAGGTTGGATCGCCTGCGAGCAGGGCTGGCGGGTGGATATCGTCGCGCACTCGCTTAATCAGATCCGCCCGCAGCTATTTCCTGACAGCACCCTGCTGGTGTGGTGCCCCGCGCCGCCGGGTAGCCCTCAGGCAGCGCAGCTCCGCGAATGGGAACAGCGGGAAAATCTGATCTGGCTAAATAGCAATTAATGTTTCATTAACACCTGCGCTTCACCGTATAATCCCTCCGTTAACAAAAGGAGCCTATCATGAAGCCTGCGAAAATCGCGGTCATTACCCTCTTCTTATGCATGGCCATCGGCGGGATCGGCGGCGTCATGCTGGCAGGTTACTCGTTTATTGTTCGCGGCGGTGTCGGCTGATCCACTGGTTCAGCCGTTCAAAAAAGCGGTCGATTATGATCGCGGCGAGCGCCACCAGCAGCGCCCCCTGTAGCACATAAGCGGTATTAAAGCCGCTGAGACCGATTATTATCGGCGTGCCGAGGGTGTTGGCGCCCACCGTTGAGGCAATGGTTGCCGTACCAATATTGACGATGGTCGAGGTGCGGATCCCGGCCAGCATCACCGGCGCCGCCAGCGGCAGCTCCACCTTGCACAACCGCTGCCAGCCGCTCATCCCCATCCCCTCGGCAATATTCAATACCCCAGGCGATATCGAACTTAATCCAGCCAGCGTCCCCTGCAGCACGGGCAATATTCCGTATAGCGCCAATGCGATAAGCGCCGGCTGCCAGCCGAAGCCCATCACCGGTACCGCGATCGCCAGTACCGCTACCGGCGGAAATGTCTGTCCCATGGCGGCAATAGTTTCCACCAGTGGACGAAACTCTCGCCCGGCGGGTCGGGTGACGATAATCCCTGCCCCCACGCCGATAACCGTCGCGGCAATGCTTGAGAGCGCCACCAGCCAAAAGTGGGCCAGCGTCAGCGCCAGAAAACTCTCCTGCTGATAAACCGGGCGCGGCAGCTCCGGAAACAGCCAGCTAAACAGCGGCGCGCTGTGGGGCAATACCAGCAGCAGCGCGATAAACAGCGCTACCAGCCACAGTAGCGGATCGCGAAGCGCCTTCACATCGTGCCCCTATCGTGTAGCAGGTCTGCAAAGTGCAACGTACCGCACGCTTCACCCTGTTCATCGGCCACCGGCAAAACGTCGCGGCGGTGAGCGACAAACTGCGACAGCGCCTCGCGCAACGTCATCGAGACGTTCAGCGCATCGCCTGCCAGCCGTTCATCCCGCCGCAGGTAATCCCCAACGCCGCGTAGCGAGAGCAGCCGAACGCCCAGTTCGCTACGGCCAAAGAAGGTTTCAACAAAGGCGTTTTTCGGCTGCAGTAGCATCTGCATAGGTTCCCCCTGCTGCACCACTTCGCCGCTGTCCATCAGCACCAGGTGATCCGCCAGGCGTAGCGCTTCGTCGATATCATGGGTGACGAGCACGATCGTGCGCCCAAACAGACGATGAATGCGCAGCATCTCCTGCTGCAGCGCTTGGCGGGTGACCGGATCCAGCGCGCCAAATGGCTCATCCATTAACAGCACCTCCGGGTTGGCCGCCAGCGCCCGCGCCACGCCAACGCGCTGCTGCTGGCCGCCGGAAAGCTGATGCGGGTAGCGATCACGTAGCAGAGGTTCCAGGCCAAGTAACGCCATGAGTTCATCAACCCGCTCGGTAATTTTTCCGCGCGGCCACTTTTGCAGCTGCGGCACGGTGGCGATATTCTGCGCCACCGTCCAGTGTGGAAACAGGCCGATAGACTGAATGGCGTACCCCATACGACGGCGTAGCGCCAGCAGCGGCTGTCGACGGATATCCTCGCCGGCGAAGCGTATCACTCCACTATCCTGTTCCACGAGTTGATTAATCATCTTCAGAGTGGTCGATTTTCCGGAGCCGGAAGTACCAATCAGCACGGAAAACGCGCCTTCGCGCAGATGCAGATTTAGATCCTTCACCGCTGGCTGTCCGGCGAAGGCCTTGTTCACCCCGGCGAATTCAATCATGCGCCTCTCCTTTTAATAACGCGCCCCACAGTGCAAACACGGCATCCACGACTACCGCCAACGCAATCGTCGGAATGACGCCCAGCAGCACCAAATCCAGCGCGCTGCTGAGGAGCCCCTGAAACACCAAAGCGCCGAAGCCGCCCGCGCCTATCAGCGCCGCCACCACCGCCATACCGACGGTCTGCACGCTGACGACCCGCAGGCTACGCAGCAGAATCGGTAGCGCCAACGGCATTTGGACCTGGCGAAAACGCTGTCCGCCGCTCATTCCCATCGCCATCGCGCTTTCCAGCGCCTCCCGCGGCACCTGCTGTAGTCCGGTCACCACCCCGCGCACCAGCGGCAATAACGCGTACAGCACCAGCGCGATCAGCGCCGGCGCCATCCCGGTTCCAGAAATACCTATATTCCCCAACCACGGAAAATGGCGGGTCAAACCGGCGAGCGGCGCGATCAACAAACCGAATAGCGCCACCGAGGGAATAGTTTGAATCACATTAAGGAAGGTAAATACTGGCGCCTGCCAGTGCGGTCGCCGCCAGAGGGCGAAGCCTATCGATAAACCCAATAATAATCCGGGTAGCAACGTCCCGAACAACAACCATAGATGCTGACGCAGCGCGTCATTAAAGACATCCTCGCGGTTAGCATATTCTTTCAGCAAAGAGAGTTGATCGAGGGCCCCATGCCACAGCAGCAGGCACGGTAGCAACCAAAGCTGCGCATTCAGAAGCCAACGCCATAAAGCGTGCGGAGTCAGTCGGCGGATAGTATCGCTGGCAAGCAGCAGGCATAGCGCGAGAGCAAGCCATAATCCGCTGCCGGGAGAGGTACGCGCCAGCGGGGAGCCCTGTTGCACCAGATGTCGCGCGATGTCTCCGGCGCCCCACATTAGTAGTGGCAGGAGCAAATCGGCAATCAGCAGGCTTCCTAACAGCGCCAGACGGCCAGGGATCCAGCACAATAACAACAGCAGCAGCCCGCCCGCCAGCTGCGCCGCCGCCAGCCACGGCATTTGCGTCCAGAGCCAGCGCGCTTCACCGGAGAGCAGACGATTAGGGGCATAAGTAACAAACGGCAGCGCCGCCACGGCCAACAGCAGTAGCGTGAGCAGCAGCGCCACACGGTTATAACAACGAATAGTCACCAGTCCTTACTTCAGCAGCCCTTTTTGTTGCAGGTAATCGGCGGCAACGCTCTTCGCGTCACGCCCTTCAACGGCAATACTGGCGTTTAGTTTCTGCAATGTTTTTTCATCGAGGCTAGCGAACACCGGCTCCAGCCACTGCGCCATCTGCGGATACGCCTTCAGCACCGCGTCGCGCACCACCGGCGCCGGCGCGTAAATGGGCTGTACGCCTTTTGGATCGCTCAGGGTTTGTAACCCCAGCGCCGCCACCGGCCCATCGGTACCATAGGCCATCGCCGCGTTAACACCGGAGGTTTGCTGTGCCGCCGCCTTAATGGTCACTGCGGTATCGCCGCCCGCCAGCGACAACAGCTGATTCTGATTAAGCTTAAATCCGTAAGCTTTTTCAAATGCCGGCAGGGCATCGGCGCGCTCGATAAACTCCGCGGAAGCCGCCAGTTTAAAGTCGCCGCCCTTCTGTAGATAGGCGCTAAGATCGGCCAATGAAGTAAGATGATTTTGCTCTGCCACTTCCTGTCGCACTGCGATAGTCCAGGTATTATTTGCGGGGGCCGGGGTCAGCCAGATCAGCTTGTTTTTTTCCGCGTCCAGCTTCTTAACTTTTTCATAGCCCTGTTTGGCGTTTTTCCACGCCGGGTCATTTTCATCTTTAAAGAAGAAAGCGCCGTTGCCGGTATATTCCGGATAGATATCCAGCTCGCCGGCGGTAATCGCGCCGCGAACCACCGGCGTGGTGCCGAGCTGGACTTTATTGACCGTTTTCACCCCATGGCTTTCCAGCACCTGCAAAATGATGTTGCCGAGCAGCGCCCCTTCCGTATCGATTTTCGAGCCCACCTTCACCGGTTCCGCCGCCTGCAGCGGCAGGCTAAGCAGGGCTGCAAGCGCCATTACACCTGACCATTTCATTGCCATCATCATCCCGCTTCCCTCATTTTTATACGCTTCGCTTACAGAAGCTTAAGAGAAAAGCGTAGTCCATTTGGCCATTTAACGAAAAAGAAAAGGCCGATTAATCGGCCTTTCAGGTGTAACACCCGGTTTATCCCTTTTTACTGGGCTCGCGACTACAGCAGCTCAAATTCGCTCTGCTTAACGCGGGCGGAATCGACGCCGATAAAGACGTTAAATTTGCCCGGTTCGGCAACGTATTTCATCTGCTGGTTCCAGAACTTCAGCGCTTCAACATCAATCGGGAAGCTGACAGTTTGTGTCTCGCCCGGCTTGAGATTCACCTTCTTAAAGCCGCGTAGCATTTTCACCGGCCGGCTCATCGACGCGGTCACGTCCTGCAGATAAAGCTGGATCACCGTCGCCCCTTCACGTTTGCCGGTGTTGGTCACCTGCACGCTGGCGGTCACGCTGCCGTCTCGCGGCATCGTCGGCGCCGACATTTTGACATCGGAAACGCTAAAGGTGGTGTAGCTCAGGCCATAGCCAAATGGATACAGCGGGCCGTTCGCTTGATCGAAATAACGCGAAGTGTATTTATTCGGTTTTTCCGGATTATACGGACGGCCGGTATTCAGATGGCTGTAGTAGGTCGGGATCTGCCCCACCGAACGCGGGAAGGACATCGGCAGCTTACCGGACGGGTTGTAATCGCCAAACAACACATCGGCGATCGCATGGCCGCCTTCAGTACCGGCAAACCAGGTCTCCAGCAGCGCATCCGCCTGCTGATCCTCTTTCACCAGCACCAGCGGACGCCCGTTCATCAGCACCAGCACCAGCGGTTTACCGGTCGCTTTCAGCGCGCTAATCAGATCGCGCTGACTTTGCGGCAGGGTGATATCGGTACGGCTGGAAGCCTCATGCGCCATACCCTGCGCTTCGCCCACCACCGCAACGACCACGTCGGACTGTTTCGCCGCCGCCACGGCCTCATCGATCATCTCCTGCGGCGAGCGCGGGTCGACCTGCACCGCTTTCTCATACAGGTTAAGGAAATCGACAATGCCTTTATCGTCAGTAACGTTAGCGCCTTTGGCATAAATCACTTTGCCTTTATCGCCCAGCGCCTCTTTGATGCCGGTCAGCACGGTGACCGACTGGTCGGCCACGCCCGCCGCCGACCAGCTGCCCATCATGTCGCGCTTGCTATCCGCCAGCGCGCCCACCACCGCGATGGTGCCTGATTTTTTCAGCGGCAGCGTATCGAGACGATTTTTCAGCAGCACCAGGCTTTCTCGCGCCACTTCGCGCGCCTCTTTACGATGCAGACGGCTTTCGGCGTTGGTGTCCTGCGGGTCGGACGCTTTCGGCCCCAGATGGCTGTACGGATCGTTGAACAGCCCCATGTCATACTTGACGTTGAGCACGTGGCGGGTAGCGTCATCCAGTTCAGCCATCGTCACCTTGCCGGATTTCACCAGCCCCGGCAGATATTTGCTGTAGTACTCATCGCTCATGCTCATGTTGATACCGGACTTCAGCGCGACGCGCACCGCGTCTTCCGGGTCGGAGGCGACGCCGTGTTTAATCAGCTCTTTGATGGCGCCATGGTCGGAAACGGTGATGCCTTTGAAGCCCCACTGGTCGCGCAGGACGTCTTTCAGCAGCCAGGAATCGGAAGTGGCCGGGGTACCGTTGAGCGAGTTTAGCGCCACCATCACCGCGCCGCTGCCGGCATCGAGACCGGCTTTATACGGTGGCATGTAGTCGTTGAACAGGCGCTGCGGGCTCATATCGACGGTGTTGTACTCTTTACCGCCTTCAACCGCGCCGTAGGCGGCGAAGTGTTTAACGCTGGTCATCACCGAATAGCGGTCTGCCGGGCTCTTGCCCTGCATCGATTCCACCATCGCTTTACCCATCACGGTGGTCAGGTAAGTGTCTTCGCCAAACCCTTCAGAGGCGCGGCCCCAGCGCGGGTCGCGAGAAACGTCGACCATCGGCGCCCAGGTCATATTAAGACCATCGTCAGCCGCTTCGTAGGCCGAGATACGCCCGACGGTATTCACCGCGTCGAGATTAAAAGAGGAGGCCAGGCCGAGGCTTATCGGGAAGACGGTACGCTGGCCGTGCAGCACATCGTAGGCGAAAAACAGCGGGATCTTCAGGCGGCTTAGCTGCATCACCTGATCCTGCATCACGCGGATATCAGGCCGGGTCACGGTATTAAAAATCGCCCCAACCTGACCGTTTTTGATCATTTCCCGGATCGCTTCTTTCGGGTTATCCGGGCCAACGCTGATTAAGCGCAGCTGACCGATTTTTTCATCGACCGTCATTTTTTTCAGCAGTTCGCTAACAAACGCATCTCGCGCCTCAGGCGTCAGCGGATGGTTACCAAACAGTTCATCGGCCAGCGCGGGTTGCAGCGCCAGGCTCACGGCGACGCCAACAGTACACAACCATTTCATTATTATGTATCCCTCTTTGATTCGGTGCTAATAACCCAGCGAAAACGCAGCAAAAACCGCAGTTTGCCATATATATAAACAACGCGCCCGTAGAATGCTAAGGTTCTTATCTGATTTATAGAAACATTCATACACCAAATTGTCATACAAAGCGGTATGCTAACAGCGATATAGCTTTCCTGTGCCCACAAGGAGTGAATCATGTCATCTGCAACAACAATAAATAACCCTCCCTTTTTGGCGGAACTGGCGCGGCTGGTTGGCTCCTCGCATCTGTTAACCGATCCGGCGAAAACCCAGCGTTACCGAAAAGGTTTCCGCTCAGGCCACGGCGATGCGCTGGCGGTGGTGTTCCCCGGTACCCTGCTTGAACTATGGCGGGTGCTCAGCGCCTGCGTACAAGCTGACAAAATTATCCTGATGCAGGCGGCGAATACCGGCTTGACCGAAGGCTCCACCCCGAGCGGCAATGATTACGATCGCGAAATCGTCATTATCAGCACGCTGCGTCTGGACAAGCTGCACCTGCTGGATAAGGGCGAGCAGGTGCTGGCCTACCCTGGTACCACCCTCTATTCACTGGAAAAAGCGCTCAAGCCGCTGGGCCGCGAACCGCACTCGGTGATCGGCTCTTCTTGCATCGGCGCATCGGTTATCGGCGGTATCTGTAACAACTCCGGCGGATCGCTGGTGCAGCGCGGACCGGCCTATACCGAAATGTCGCTGTTTGCGCAGATTGACGCCGACGGCAAACTGAAATTAGTCAACCATCTGGGAATCGATTTAGGCGCGACGCCGGAACAAATCCTGAGCCGCCTCGACGACGATCGTATCACCGATGCCGACGTGCAACACGATGGCCGCCACGCCCACGATCACGATTACGTCACCCGCGTGCGCGATGTCAACGCCGATACTCCAGCTCGCTATAACGCCGACCCGGACCGCCTGTTCGAATCCTCCGGCTGCGCCGGCAAGCTGGCGGTCTTCGCCGTCCGTCTCGATACTTTTCCAGCGGAAAAACGCCAGCAGGTGTTCTATATCGGCACTAACCAGCCGGAAGTGCTCACCGAGATCCGCCGCCACATCCTCGCTGAATTCAATAATCTGCCGGTGGCCGGCGAATATATGCACCGCGATATTTACGATATCGCCGAAAAATATGGCAAAGATACCTTCCTGATGATCGATAAGCTCGGCACCGATAAAATGCCGTTCTTCTTCACCATGAAGGGGCGCACCGACGCGATGCTGGAAAAGGTCTCCCTGTTCAAGCCGCACTTCACCGACCGCTTTATGCAGAAACTCGGTCACGCCTTCCCGGCGCACCTGCCGGAGCGTATGAAAACCTGGCGCGATAAGTACGAACATCATCTGCTGCTGAAGATGGCCGGCGACGGCATCGAAGAAGCGCAGAAGTGGCTTACGGAATATTTCCAGCAGGCCGAAGGCGATTTCTTTGTCTGTACCGCGGAAGAAGGCAGCAAGGCATTTCTGCACCGCTTCGCCGCCGCCGGCGCGGCGATCCGCTATCAGGCGGTACATGCCGACGAAGTGGAAGATATTCTGGCGCTGGACATCGCCCTGCGCCGCAATGACACCGAATGGTTCGAACATCTGCCGGCGGAAATCGACAGCCAGCTGGTCTACAAGCTCTACTATGGCCACTTTATGTGTCACGTCTTCCACCAGGATTACATCGTGAAGAAAGGGGTCGACGCGCACGAACTGAAGGAAAAAATGCTGGATCTGTTGAAAGCGCGCGGCGCGCAGTATCCGGCGGAGCACAACGTCGGCCATCTGTATGAAGCGGCGGAGAGTTTAAAGCGCTTCTATCGCCAGAACGATCCCACCAACAGCATGAATCCGGGTATCGGCAAAACCAGCAAACAAAAATACTGGGGCGAGGCGCAGAAGCCAACGGAAGCACAATAATCGTTAACCAGGACTGTTCAGCCGCGGGGCTTCTGTATTACGCTGCATGCCGGAGAAAAAGACTCTCCGGCCAATTAGCTTGAGGAGCCCCCATGTCCGCCAAGGATAAGTTACAAGACGCCGACTTAGAGATCCGCGAAGCGCTGCCCGATGACGCACATGCGATTGCCGCGCTGTACGTCTGGCACGTGCTTAATGGCCGCGCCTCGTTTGAAGAGATCCCGCCTACCGTCGACGAAATGCGCAAGCGAATTAAAACCGTGCGCGATAACGGGCTTCCGTGGCTGGTCGCGCTGTGGCGCGGCACCATTGTCGGCTACTGCTATGCCACCTTTTACCGCCCTCGCCCGGCCTATCGCTATACGCTGGAAGAGTCGATTTACGTCGAGTCCGGTATGGGCGGGCGCGGCATCGGCAGCGCGCTGCTGACGCGCCTCATCGCGCAGTGTGAACAGGGGCCGTGGCGGCAAATGCTGGCGATTATCGGCGACGGCCACAACAACGCAGGCTCGATTGCCATTCATAAGAAATTTGGCTTTACCGTTGCCGGACAGTTGCGCAGCGTCGGCTATAAGATGGGCGACTGGCGCGATACCCTCATTATGCAGCGCCAGCTTGGCGACGGCGACTGGACGTTACCGGAGTGATATTAGAATTCCCGGATTGCGGCGCAATCCGGGGAAGGACAAATTAATCGTTCTGCGCGGTCTGCGTGCCGCCTTTCAGCATCGCTTCCGCCATCTGCGCTTCGCGCTGCTTTTTATAGCTCAATGCGGAGGCCGGAACCGGCATCACCTTGCCGGTTTCAATCCAGGTCCGTAAACGACTGGCGTCGGCAAAATGGGTGTATTTGCCAAACGCGTCCATTACCACCAGCGCCACTGGGCGTTGATTAATCACCGTACGCATAATCAGGCAGTGGCCGGCGGCGTTAGTAAAGCCGGTTTTGGTCAGCTGAATATTCCAGTTATCGCGATACACCAGATGGTTGGTATTGCGGAACGGCAAGGTATAAGCCGGATGCGCAAAGGTGGCGGTATCTTCTTTGGTGGTGCTTAGCTGGCCGATCAGCGGATATTGTTCGCTGGCGATCAGCAGCTTAGTCAGATCGCGCGCCGTGGAGACGTTATGCACCGACAGGCCGGTCGGCTCAACATAGCGTGTATGGGTCATCCCCAGCGCCTGCGCTTTGGCGTTCATCGCGCGGATAAAAGCGTTATAACCGCCAGGATAGTGGTGCGCCAGGCTGGCGGCGGCGCGGTTTTCCGAGGACATCAGCGCCAGCAGCAGCATATTGCGGCGGCTGATTTGGCTGTTAAGACGCACGCGGGAATAGATACCTTTCATCTCCGGCGTCTGGCTGATATCAACGGTCAGCATCTCGTCCAGAGGTAAATGCGCATCCAGCACCACCATGGCGGTCATTACTTTGGTGATCGACGCCATCGGGCGCACCAAATCGGGCTGGCTGGCGTAGATGATTTTCTTGGTCGCCAGATCGACGATCATCGCGCTACCGGAAGCGATATCCGGCTGGGAAGCGGCGGTTACCGCGCTGGTTTTTGCTATCGCCTGGGGCGCAAAAGGCACAGCCAGCAGCAAAGTCAGGCTGAGCAAAGAAATTCGAAAATTCGGCATCATGGGCATTCTGAAAAGTATTTTTGCACGTTATAGAACGTACGCCGCGGCGTAAAGTGGGCTACGCCGCTGGCAAACGCCATCATACCGCGTCATAACACCCTGAGGCCAATAAGAATCGTGAGTAAATGCTGCATTGCCGACATAATTATTCATTTCTGCCGGCAATGCATCTGATTAGAAGAGTCGGTACCCGTAGCCCCACAGCACGACGGTAAGCGCCAGCAGCACTTCCAGCACCAGCACCCCGATAGCCAGGGTTGAGCTGGCGAAGCTGAGCCCCTCTTCCTTATTAATACTCAGGAAGGTCGGAATGCCCAGATACAGCAGATAACCGGTGTAAAACAGCGCGATGGTGCCTATTAACGCGCACAGCCATACCAGCGGATAGAGCGCCACGATCCCGCTTAAAAACAGCGGCGTCGCGACGTAACCGGCAAAAACCATACAGCGTTTCAGCGACGGCTGTTGCGGATAGCTCCTGGCCATCCACCAGATCACCCGCCCCATCACCGCCACCCCGGCCAGCATAACGGCATAAAACAGTACCGCTAATACCAACCCGGTCATCAGTGAAAGCTTAATCACCGTGCCGTCGCCGAAGTTCCAGCCGAGCTGCGTCGTACCGATAAAGGCGCAGATAACCGGAACCGCCGCCATCACCAGCACATGGTGGGTATAATGGTGCGAAATGGTTTCATTTTCACTCTTGATCACGCTCATCTCTTGATTAGGATGAGAGAAGAGTCCCCAGACATGGTTCATAGCGTCCCCCTTGTCACGGCTTCGTACAGCACTGATCCAAGTATAATTCACTCTGTAGATTATTTTGTGTACAGCGATAAAAATGCGCTTCAGACCGTTTTAATCATCAGGGTGTATGATTAAGGGACTGGTAATAGTAGGAGTTTATGTTTATATGGATATCAATCACCTGATTTCCCAATACGGCTACGCGGCGCTGGTTATCGGCAGCATCGCAGAAGGTGAAACCATCACCATCCTTGGCGGCGTGGCGGCGCATCAGGGTCTATTGAAGTTTCCTTTGGTGGTCGTTGCCGTAGCCTTAGGCGGCATGATCGGCGATCAGCTACTCTATTTTCTGGGGCGCCAGTTCGGCGGCAAGCTACTGCGTCGCTTCTCGCGGCAGAAGGCGCGGATCCGGAAAGCGCAGCGCCTGATTCAGCGGCATCCCTATCTGTTCGTTATCGGCACCCGCTTTATGTACGGCTTTCGGGTTATCGGCCCGGTCTTGATCGGCGCCAGTCGCTTGCCGCCGAAAATTTTTCTGCCGCTGAATATTTTCGGCGCCATCGTTTGGGCGCTGATTTTTACCACCCTCGGCTACCTTGGCGGCGAGGCGATAGGCCCATGGTTACATCATCTCGATCAGCACATCAAACACTGGGTCTGGCTGATCCTGGTGGTGGCGCTGGTAGTCGGAGCTCATCTGTGGCTGAAACGCCGGGAAGCGAAAAGAAAAGCGGAAGATACAGAGGATGATAATGAATAGCGGCGCCGCGCGCCGCTATTGACGCCGTTATTTCGTCGTCTGGTGATAACCGCCGCCCAGTGCGGAAGTCAGCTGAATGCTGGCGTCCAGCCACTGGCCGTGCAGACGCAGGGCGGTGATTCGCTCCTGTAGCGCAGGTAGCTTCGCCATGCTCACGCGGGAGCCGGGTAAGATTCCCGCATTCATCCGCGCCTGGGCGAGATTGACCACCCGCTGCGCATCTTTCTCCACCTGCTGCTGCTGCTGGTTTTTCTCCATCAGCGTCTCTACCTGGCTTGCGGTTTTCGCCACCTGGTTCACCGCATCGACTACGGCTTTGTTGTATTTAGCGATCGACAGGCCGTTCTGCGCGCTGGCGATATCGAGATTGGCATTCAGCCTGCCGCTATCAAAGATAGGCAGCGTCAGCCCGGCGGTGACGCCCATCTGCTGCGCCGAATGACGGAACAGATCGCTTAAATGCAGCGCATCCTGCTGCAGGAACGCCATCAGGTTGATATCCGGATAAAACGCCGCTTTCGCCGCATCAATTTCGCTCAGCGAGGATTCGATATACCAGTGGGCTTCCTGCAGATCCGGACGGCGGGCCAGCAGTTCATAGCCCAGTTCGCTCGGCATCTGCGCGCTGACCGCGGGCAGCGGCGCCGCTCGCAGATTGAGCGACTGACTCTGGCTGTTGGTTAACGCCATCAGCCGCGCTTCAATCTCTTTCATATTACCCGCCACGTCGGCCAGCTGCTGATCGGTTTTGCTGACGTTAATGTCGTTCTCCGCCCCTTCGGCGGAGTTGGTGATGCCACGCTGATAGAGCGCGGTATCGACGCTCACAATATTATTCTGTTCGCTTTTAACCTGCTGCAGCACCGTTTTTACCGCCGCTTCGGTCTGCCACTGCCAGTACAGGCGCGCCACGCTGCTGGCCAGCAGCTCGCGGGTCTGCGCCTGCTCGGCGACCTGGGCTTTCACTTCGCCGATGCGCGCTTTCACCAGCGCGCGGTTTTTCCCCCACAGGTCCAGATCCCAACCGGCGGTCAGGCCAAAGGTACCGTTGGTATACCAGGGTCCGGTATTGCCGTCGGTGTCGGTGGCGAATGGCCCCATCAGGCCTTCCGCGGACATTTTCTGTCGTTCGATATCGGCGGAGAAATCCATCTCCGGACCGAGATTCGCCTGAGACATTCGCGCCTGCGCTTCGGCCAGCTTGATGCGCTGCGCGGCAATTTGCATATCCGGAGCATTAGCTAACGCGCGCTGAATCAGATTATCCAGTTGGGCATCGTGGTAATCTTTCCACCAGTCGGTATGCGGCCAGCCATTTTTTACGGCGGCGGGCAGATCCATCGAAACGTGAGATGCCGGGGTTTGCTGCTTTAAAGGGCCGCCAATGTCATGCGATGGCGCGCAGCCAGCCAGCGCGATGGCCAGTGGCAGTGCCGCCAGCACGCTTTTGCTCAGTGTAAGATTCATTCTTCGGGTCGGGTTACTTATAAAGGTTGGTCATCATAAATTAATTGAAGGACGGTCGTTAAGTAAAGCGTGTGCATTGACAATGAGTCAGCTAAAAATAAACAAAGTTATTATTGGAGTTGCAATGAGTCAGAACATTTATGACGATCCCGGTTTCTTTGCCGGTTACGCCACCCTTGACCGCTCGGTGAAGGGGCTTGACGGCGCGCCGGAGTGGCCGGCAATTCAGCGCCTGCTGCCGGCGTTAGATGGCCTGCGGGTGGTCGATCTCGGCTGCGGATACGGCTGGTTTTGCCGCTGGGCGCAGCAACAGGGAGCAAAACAGATAATCGGTTTCGATCTCTCCAGCCGGATGCTGGAGCGGGCGCGGGAGATGACCACCGGCGAGACTATCGAATATCGCTGCGCCGACCTGCAAACCCTGACGCTGCCCGCGGATAGCTGCGATCTGGTCTACAGTTCGCTGGCGCTGCATTATCTGCCGGACGTCGCGCCGCTGTTCACTATGCTCTATCAGGCGCTGGTTCCCGGCGGTACGCTGGTCTTTTCCGCCGAACACCCCATCTATACCGCGCCGCTGCAGCAGGGTTGGCAGGTAGATGAACAGGGGCAAAAACGCTGGCCGGTGAGCCACTATCAGCAGGAAGGCGAACGTATCAGCAACTGGTTTGCCGAGGGGGTGATTAAACAGCATCGCAAACTCTCAAGCTGGATTAACGCGCTTATCGCCGCCGGTTTTGTGCTGGAGCAGCTTGATGAGTGGGGCCCGAGCGCCGAGCAAATCGCCGCCCAACCGGCGCTCAAGGAAGAGAAAGAGCGTCCGATGATCTTTTTACTGCGCGCCGGTAAACCGGCTTAAACGGCATGCGGCCCGGAAAAACCGGGCCGCCGAACAGCTTATTCCTGCAGACTACCGCCGTTGCTGGCAATCACCGCCTGATACCAGGCGAAGCTTTTCTTCTTACGCCGTTCGAGCGTCCCCTGCCCGCGATCGTCACGATCGACATAGATAAAACCGTAGCGCTTTGACATCTCGGCCTTCGACGCGCTAACCAGATCGATTGGCCCCCAGCTGGTAAAGCCCATCAGTTCAACGCCGTCATCAATGGCTTCGCGCGCTTGCACCAGATGATCGTTGAGATAGCTGATGCGATAGTCATCGTTGATGCTGCCGTCGGCCTCGATTTTATCCTTCGCCCCCAGACCATTTTCAACGATAAACAACGGCTTCTGATAGCGGTCCCACAGTACGTTCAACAGCGTACGCAGCCCCAGCGGGTCTATCTGCCAGCCCCACTCCGAGCTTGCCAGATGCGGGTTCGGCACCATGCTGAGAATGTTGCCGCGCGCCTGCTGGTTCAGCGCTTCATCGGCGGTGACGCAGCCGGTCATATAGTAGCTAAAGGAGATAAAATCGACGGTCTCTTGCAGCGCTTCCCGGTCGTCGTCGGTGATGGTCAGCGTAATATCGTTTTCGCGGAAATAGCGCTGCATGTAGCCCGGATAGGCGCCACGGCACTGCACATCGCCGAAGAACTGCCAGCTGCGGTTTTGCTGCAGCGTTTCAAAGACATCTTCCGGCTTGCAGCTCAGCGGATACATCAACCCGCCGAGCAGCATATTGCCAATTTTCCCTTGCGGTACCAGTTCATGACAGGCTTTGACCGCCAGCGCGCTGGCCACCAGCTGGTGGTGGATAGCCTGATAGACTTCGCCTTTACTGCTACCGGCCGGCAGGCCGACGCCGGTCATTGGCGCATGCAGCGACATATTAATTTCGTTAAAAGTGAGCCACAGCTTGACCTGATTTTTATAGCGACTGAATACCGTCCGGGCGTAGCGCTCGAAAAAGCCAATCACCTCGCGGCTGCCCCAGCCGCCATAGTTTTTCACCAGCGCCCACGGCATCTCGTAGTGCGATAGCGTCACCAGCGGAGTGATGTTGTGCGCGGCCATCTCGGCAAACAGCTTGTCGTAGAAGGCCAGCCCGGCTTCATTCGGCTCGGCGTCATCGCCGTTCGGGAAGATACGCGTCCAGGCGATCGAGACCCGCAGACAGTTGAAGCCCATCTCAGCAAACAGCGCGATATCCTGCGGGTAACGATGGTAAAAATCGATCGCCACATCTTTAATACCGCTGTCGCCGGCGACGCGCTCCACGACGTCGCCGAATACCCCCTGCGGCTGCACGTCGGAGGTGGATAAACCTTTGCCATCTTCCAGATATGCGCCTTCGACCTGATTTGCCGCGGTGGCGCCGCCCCATAAAAAGCCCTGCGGGAATGTTTTCATCGCTCTCTCCTGTGATTAATGGCTAACGGACAACAGCGGCTGGCCGGCATCCACGACGCTCGCGGACACAATCTCAACGCTACGGTAATCATCGCTGTTGCTGATAATAATCGGGGTCGCCAGGTCGTAACCGGCGTCCAGAATGGCCTGACGATCGAACTCCAGCAGCAGATCGCCGGCCTGAACTTTGTCCCCCTCTTTGACATGGGCGGTAAACGGTACGCCGTCGAGTTTGACGGTATCAATGCCGACGTGGATCAATAGTTCAATGCCGCTGTCGCTCAGCAGGCCGATGGCGTGTTTAGTCTGAAACAGTGAGGCGACCTCGCCAGAAAACGGGGCAATGACCTTGCCCACCGCCGGAATAATGGCTACGCCTTTGCCCAGCAGGCCGCTGGCGAAGGTGCTATCCGGCACCTGATCGAGGGCCAGTACGCTGCCGGACATCGGCGCCAGAATATCGTTTTCCGCCGCAGGCGCGACGACGACCGCCTGTTCTGCCTGGCTGCGCGGCAAGCCGGCGAAGAAGGTCAATACGCAGGCGAGAATGAAAGCCACGCCGGTGCCAATGAGACCGCCCCACACGCTAAAATCAATGCCGCCGGGCGGTATCATCTGCGCCGGAAAGAAAATGTTCGGCACCCCAAAGGAGTAGGCGTAGCTATTACTGAAGGCGGTAATCGCGCCGCCAATCGCGCCGGCGATACATCCGAAGATAAACGGGCGACGTAACGGCAGCGTCAGGCCATAAATGGCAGGCTCAGTGATGCCAAACAGCCCGGCGGAAAACGCGGAACCGGCCAGCATCCGCTGACACGAATCGCGCGTGGCCAGCAGTATCCCCAGCACGGCGCCCACCTGGGCTATCACCGCCGGCAGAATGATCGGCAGCATAGAATCATGCCCCAACACGGTCATGTTATTGATCATCAACGGTATCAACCCCCAGTGCAGGCCGAAGATAACGCATACTTGCCATAGCGCGCCCAGCACTGCGCCTGCCAGCCATGGGGCAAAAACGTAGATAACCTGATAGCCATTGGCAATCATATGGCTCAGCCAGGTCGCCAGCGGGCCAATCACCAGAAAGGTCAGCGGCACTACCACCGCAAGGCAGATTGCCGGGGTAAAAAAGTTCTTCATCGCCGACGGCAGCACCGCGTTACTCTTCCGTTCGAGCCAGCAGCAGACCCAGGAGGCAAGAATAATCGGGATCACCGAGGAGCTATAATTGATATAGGTCACCGGTATACCGAGAAAATGCTCCACGGGCGCCCCCGTCTGACTGGCTTCAAAGGCCTGCATCATTAGCGGGTGGGTTAACGCGCCGCCGATCACCATTGAGATAAACGGGTTGCCGCCAAACTTTTTGCCGGCGGTGTAGCCAAGAAACAGCGGGAAGAAAAAGAACAGCGCGTCGCTGGCGGCAAACCAGATTTTATAGGTCCCCTGCTGCGGCGTGAGCCATCCGCAGGTTAGCGCCAGCGCCAGTAGTCCTTTCAGCAGACCCGTCGCCGCCATCACGCCAATAAAAGGGGTAAAGATGCCGGAGATGATGTCGATCAGCTGACTTAATACCGAGCTTTTCGCCGCTTTCTCCTGCGGCACCGGTTCGCTGTCGTCACTTAACCCCGCCTGCTGGCGCACTGCCAGCCAGACATCGTGGACATGGTTACCGATGACCACCTGAAACTGGCCGCCGCTTTCGACTACCATGATCACACCAGGGTTCGCCTTCAGCCCTTCGGCATCGGCCTTCGCGTTATCTTTCAATTTGAAACGCAGACGTGTCGCGCAGTGAACCAGACTCACAATATTCTCTTTGCCGCCGACGCGGTGAAGAATATCCTGCGCGAGTGCTTTATATTCCATGCTCTTTTCCTTACTGCCGCTGCCCACAGACAACCGGCGACTGAGTAGTAAAAATAAAAAAACCCGAGAACCACGCCGGTTGGCGTCGCGCTCAGGTTTTGCCTGCATCATGCAGTAACAATCCAGTTTTGTGGGGGGATTAACGCCCCTCTTTTCTTACCCGCTCGATATGAATGGCAAGAAACATAATCTCTTCGGTGGTCAGCGCCCGTTGATAATTCTTTTGCAGGTGCTTCGCCACCGTTTCCGCGCACTTCCACGCTTTGGCGTAGTTATCTTTCACCGCACTGTGCAGCGTAACGTCGTCATCCTGCACTACCGTTCGCGTTAACATGCGCTGGGCGAAAAACTTCAGATGGGTCACAAAGCGCTGGTAGCTGAGCGACTCTTCATCGTAGTTAAGCTGCAGCTGGTACTTCACCAGTTGCAGGATCTCCTGCATCACCCGCGTTACGTGCATCACTTCCGGCATTTCGCTGTTGAGCTGCGCCGTCACCAGATGCAAAGCGATAAACCCGGCTTCATCCTCGGCAAGCTCGACGCCCAGCCGGCGGGCGATGATGGCCCTCGCCTCCTGACCCAGTTCAAACTCCTTCGGATACAACCGTTTAATCTCCCACAACAGCACGTTGCGAATCGCGACGCCGTTTTTCTGCCGCTCAATGGCAAAGTGACAGTGGTCAGTTAAGGTGATGTACAAACTTTCCTGTAACTTTCCCAACCGCCCGCGGGCCAGCTCGATGATACGATCGCAGGTGGTCATTACTTCTAACGGTATCTGACTGAGTAATTCGCCTAAGCGGCCAACCAGTTCATCGCTTTGTAAGGCGAAGACTTTTTCAATTTTACTTTCGTCCAACGAGTCGCCCACGCGCTTTTGAAAGGCCAGCCCTCGCCCCATCACCACCTGTTCGCGCTGCTGCTCGTTGACCACTACCACCACGTTATTATTAAGTACTTTGGCGATTAGCATATGAACCCCAGAAACAAAAAAACCTGACCCCCGACAAATGCCAGGTAATCAGGTTTCGCCTGCCGAAGCAGTAGCAATCCAACTATTGCACTGTATCAACTTCTTGTGACGACTCAAGCGCGAGGGAATAAAAACGTGATACAGCTCGCGTCGTATCGTGCAGGAATAAGTGCTAATTAATAAAGTGCGTACGGAATAACACCGCCTTATCTAATAACGTGCAATCGCTTTCGCTATCTCAGCTGAGGTTTGCAAGGTGCGAATTTCATTAAAGAGGCCAAGCGCTTCCGTGTATTCTTTGCGTAAATAGCCCAGCCACTGCTTAATGCGCGCTACGTGATATAAACCGGTATCCCCCTGCTTTTCCAGCTGGGTATATTTTTTGAGTAACTCAACCACCTGCGGCCACGGCATGCGCGGTTCATTGTATTTGATTACCCGGCTGAGATTCGGCACGTTGAGCGCGCCGCGGCCAATCATCACCGAATCACAGCCGGTAGCGGCCATGCACTCCTGCGCGCTTTGCCAGTCCCAGATTTCGCCGTTAGCAACCACCGGAATAGTCAGGCGCTGGCGGATTTCGCCGATGGCCTGCCAGTTGATGCGTTCAGCTTTGTAACCATCCTCTTTGGTGCGGCCATGCACCACCAGCTCGCTGGCGCCCGCCTGCTGTACCGCGTCGGCGATTTCGAAGCGCCGTTCGCCGCTGTCCCAGCCGAGGCGAACTTTCACCGTCACCGGCAGGTGATCGGGAACCGCTTCGCGCATGGCTTTCGCCCCGCGATAGATAAGCTCGGGATCTTTCAGTAACGTTGCGCCACCGCCGCTGCCGTTCACCAGCTTCGATGGACAACCGCAGTTTAAATCCACGCCCCAAGAGCCAAGCTCCACCGCGCGGGCGGCGTTTTCCGCCAGCCATTGCGGGTATTGCCCCAACAATTGCACGCGCACGCGGGTGCCGGACGGAGTGCGACTTTGATGGTGCAGTTCCGGGCACAGTCTGTAGAACGATTTTACCGGCAGCAGTTGATCCACCACGCGCAGAAATTCGGTGATGCACAGATCGTAATCATTAACCTCGGTCAGCAGCTCGCGCACCAGCGAATCGAGCACGCCTTCCATTGGCGCCAGTAATACACGCATATCGTTACCCGGAAAAAAAAGAGGCGCTATGGTAGCGCCTCTGTGCGTCGGTTTAAAGATCTCAATATCAGACCTTAGCGTGGTGCGAGGCAGTTATCCTCTTTCCAGCCGTAAAGCCACTCGATACCGCGGTAAAATTCATCCTGCGTTTTGCCCTTCCATAGAAGATTACGTACCTGCCGTTCGACCCCCGCCGCGTGATAAATCCGCCCCATTTCACGGGTTGACCAGACAATTCGCGCGGTACGCGGAATACGCACCGACTCGTACAGCGCGAAGGCGCGAGCGGCGTCGCCGTCGCACTGCTGCAGCGCTTTACCTATCGTTACCGCATCCTCCAGCGCCATGCAGGCGCCCTGCGCCATATACTGCGCTACCGGGTGGGCGGCATCGCCGACCAGGGTAATGCGATCGTTGCCCCACTTTGCAACCGGCTCGCGGTCGGCGGTAGACCAGCGGCGCCAGGACGTTGGTTTGTCGAGCATTTGCCGCGGGCGGGGATGAATCCCTTTAAAGTAAGAAAGCACCTCTTCTTTGCTTCCGTCGCGCACGCCCCACTCTTCGCTTTCGCGGCTATGGAAAGTGACCACCAGGTTGTACTGTTTGCCGCCGCGCAGCGGATAATGCACCAGATGACAATGCGGCCCGGCCCACAGCACCGGCGCGTTAATCCGCAGGTCTTCCGGCATGTCGGCCGCCTCGATCACCGCGCGGTACACCACGTGGCCGGTGACCCGCGGCGCATCGCCGAGCAGACTCTGGCGCACCACTGACTTCACGCCGTCGCAGCCCAGCAGAATATCGGCAGTCCAGCTATTGCCTTTGTCATCAAAGACCGTCACGTCATCGGCGGTCTGGCGGATATCCACCACCTGAGTTGAAGTCCGGTATTCCACGCCGGGATGGGTCAGCGCGGCTTCCCAGACGGTGGCGTGAATGTCCACCCGATGGATCACCGCATACGGGCCGCCGAAATGGTCACGGAAGGCCTGGCCGGTCTCGATACGCACCACCTCTTCCCCATTCACCGCATCCATCATCGTGATATGGTCGGTAAACACCGCGCGCTGGCGCGCCACTTCGCCGACGCCGAGGCTATCCAGCGCTGAAAACGCATTCGGCCCCAGTTGAATACCGGCGCCGATTTCACCGATTTCATGCGCCTTTTCCAGCAGCATTACTTTGATTCCCTGGCGCGCCAGAGAGAGCGCCGTCGCCGCGCCGCCAATGCCGCCGCCGACGATAATTGCTCGCGTCACTTTCGCCATTTTCCTTCCTCCCTAGGCCGGAATTTTGTCTTGTTGATTTTCCGGCGCGGCGGCAATAAACGCCGGTAGCCGGGTACAGGCGTCGTAAACCGCCTGGCAGCGCGGATAATGGCTCAGATCGCACCCCATTCGCTGCGCGTTGGCCCACTGCGGCACCAGGCAACAGTCGGCGAGCGTTGGTCTATCGCCGACGCAGAAAGCGCCGGATTTCGATTGTCGCAGCAGTTGCTCCAGCGCACTCAACCCTTGCTGGATCCAGTGGGCATACCAGCGTTTTTTGTCCGCTTCGCTGACCTTCAGCTCGTCGCTAAGGTAGCGTAAAACCCGCATGTTATTAATCGGATGAATATCGCAGGCGATGGCGTAGACCATCTCCAGCACCCGCATCCGCGCCGGATCCTCCTGCGGCAGCAGCGGCATCTGTGGGTAGTGGCGGTCAAGCCAGTCAACTATCGCCAGCGACTGGCTCAGCGATTCACCGTCATCGGTGATAAGCGTCGGCACCAGCCCCGCCGGATTGAGCCGCCGGTAGTCCAGCGCATTCTGCGCCCCGATGCGGATATTCACCCCCACGCTCTGATAATCGATGCCCTTGAGGGCCAGTGCGATGCGCACCCGGTATGAGGCAGAGCTATTAAAAAAACTGTACAGCTTCATTGTTCACCTCACACCACGCGAACGGCGATAGGCGTCAGTCCGTCTACGTTGCCGGTAATCACATCGCCCTTCACCACCGCGCCGACGCCTTCCGGCGTGCCGGTGAAAATCAGATCGCCGGGCTGCAGTTCAAAAAAGCCCGACAGATAGCTGATGGTTTCATTTACTGACCAGATGAGGTGGCGTATATCGCTACGCTGATGATCTTCACCATTCACCTGCAGCCAGATCCCGGCTTGATTCACCTCGCGCGCCTCAGCGGCTTTATGCAGCGGCGCGACAGGAGCGGAAAGATCGAATGCTTTACCTATTTCCCACGGGCGCCCCATCTGGCGCATCTCCATCTGGCGGTCGCGGCGGGTCATATCGAGTCCGGTGGCATAGCCCCAGATATATTCCTGCGCCTGCTCCAGCGGGATGTCGCGTCCCGCCTTGCCGATAGCGACCACCAGCTCAATCTCGTAGTGATAGTTGTCGGTCTGCGCCGGATACGGCAGATCCAGCGTTTCGCCAGCCGCCACCGGCACAACCGCATCCGCCGGTTTGCAAAAGAAGAACGGCGGTTCGCGATCCGGATCGAAGCCCATTTCACGGGCGTGGGCGGCATAGTTACGGCCTACGCAGTACACGCGGCGCACCGGGAACTGCTCATCGCTGCCAACAACGGGGAGACTAATCGGCGCCTGGGGAGCAAAAACGTATTGAGTCATGATGGTTTTCCTTCTTATTAATAACGCGCTTCGCGGAACAGGCCTAAGGCCTCCTGTACCGGACGGTCCGAGAAGCTAAATAACACGCACTCTTCGCAGGCGTTGAACGATACGCCGTGCCAGGTTGGCGCCACGAAGATGTCTTTCGGCTGGAATGCGAAGGTTTGTTCGCCAATCGTCACCTGGCCGCTACCTTCCACTACGTGGTAGATGGTGCTGTCGGTGGTTTTCGCCACCCGCGACAGGAACCCTTTCGGCAACAGTTGCAGGAAAGCGCCCATCGAGGGCATCGGATAGCCACCTGTGACCGGGTTGACGTAGCGCATCTTGTAGCCGTCCCATTCGTCGGCCTCGCCAAGATGGGTCAGGTCATGCAGCGCCTCGCGGCTACGGTCGTAGCGGTAGTTAAAGATCGGCGAGGAATTTCCCACCTGATGGCGCAGCGGCAACATGTTGGCAGCGTAGCGCGGCAGGTAGTCGCCCTCTTTACGCGTCACCGGCTGCTGCTCCTGCGGATAATCTTCAGCAAAACCGCAGCCGAGATAGTTGACCAGCGGTAAATCGAGACCATCGAGCCAGACCACCGGTTCATCGCCAGGATTGCCGTGATCGTGCCAGCGCCACTGCGGAGTCAGAATAAAATCGCCGGGGCGCATTGGCGTGCGCTCGCCGTCGACGGCGGTAAACGCGCCGTGGCCTTCCACGATAAAGCGCAGCGCCGACTGATTGTGACGGTGGCTCGGCGCCACCTCGCCCGGCATGATGAGCTGCAGGCCGGCATACAGCGACGCGGTAATGGACGACTGGCCGCGCAGCTGCGGGTTCTCCAGCACCAGTACCCGACGTACCGCCTCTTTAGCGCCGATTAACTGCCCGCTTTCCAGCAGCAGCGGGCGAATTTCCTGATAGTTCCAGTACGCCGGGGCGCAGTTGGCATTCGGCGTTTGCGGCACCAGATGGTGCAACGATTCCCACAGCGGCGTCAGATTCTGTCCAGCGATATGCTGATAGAATTGCTGACGATTGCGGTTCGATTGCGGAGTAGATGGCGTCATTATTATTCTCCTCATTTATTCGCGATACCGGCAGAGGGCAGCGCGTCGGGTACAGTTCCAGGGCGGCGAACCGCCAGCATCAGCAGGATGAGCATCACCGCGCCGATCGCCGCCGGTACCGCTATAACGTAAAACAGCGTGTCGAAAGAGAGATTCATCGCCATCATCATGCCGCCGGAGAGCGAACCAACGATGGCGCCGCAGCGGCCGACGGCGTTGGACCAGCTGACACCGGTCGCGCGGCTCTGAGTAGGATAAAGCGTGGCAGTCAGCGCATTCAGGCCTACCTGCGAACCACTCACGCCGATTCCGGTGCCGAAAATCGCCAGCGCCATCAGCCACAAACCGTTTTCGCTTAAACCGATCATCACTATGCACAACGCGCCCAGGCAGTAACTCAGCGCCAGCACAAGGAAGGGATTGAAACGGTCCATCAGGATACCGAGCAACAGTGCGCCGAGCGTGCCGCCCACCTGAAACGCGGCGGTCACCCACGAAGCGTGCTGCAAATCGATACCACGATGGTTAAGCAGCGTCGGCATCCAGCTGGAGAGCAAATAGATAATCAGCAGGCTCATAAAGAACACCACCCAGAGCATCAAGGTGATTGTCAACTGGCGGCCGACAAACAGCTGGCTAATGCTGCCTTTCGGCCCGGCCGCCGGTTCATCCAGCCAGAAATGGGTTTCGGAATAGCGCTCGCCGGTGATGGCGCTGACGGTTTTGGCGATGGTCGCCTGCGGCAGTCCGCGGCGAACCTGCCAGCGCGGCGATTCCGGCAGCGCCCACAGCAGCGCGACGGCCAGCAGCAGCGGCAGGATGCCGCCTAAGGCCAGAATGCCGTGCCAGCCGATATGCGCCACCAGTTGGGCGCTCACCACGCCGCCCAGCGCCGAACCCAGCGTGAAGCCGCAGAACATCAAGGTTACTAACGCCCCGCGGCGGCGAGCCGGCAGATATTCCGAAGTCATGGTAATCGTGTTGGGCATCGCCCCGCCCAATCCCAGACCGGTGAGAAAACGCAGGATCACCAGCATGTCAAGATTCGTCGAGAACGCGGAGAGCAGGCTAAATAAGCCAAACAACGCGACACAGAACTCAATCACCCGTTTTCGGCCAAAGCGGTCAGAAAGCGGGCCGCAGAGCAGCGCCCCGGCGGTCAATCCCAATAGTCCGGCGCCAAACAGCGGCGCGAGTTCGCTGGCGCTCAGTTGCCAGTGAACGCGGATATCGGGGGCGATAAAACCAATGGCGGCGGTGTCAAAACCATCAAGCATCACCACCAGAAAACAGCAAATAATCACACGCCACTGCAGGGCGCCAACCGGCGCTGCGTTGAGTAACGTCTGTAGTTCACGTCGTTGAGCCATAATGATGCCTCAGTGCAGGTCAGGGTAGATGTTGTATTTATTTCTTTTATGTTGCGATTTTGTAACCATGGCGATGAAATGTACAATGGCTTTTCGGGCATAGACATAACCTGGAGGTTATCGGCTGATGGCGAACTGGACGCAAAAGTTGAAGCTGCAGCATTTGAAAATGCTGGTGGCGCTGGGTGAGCAAGGCAATCTCACGCAGGTCGCGAAAATGATGAATATTACCCAGCCCGCACTCTCTAAGTGGCTGACGCAATTTGAAGAAGAAGTCGGCATGCCGCTCTTTGAGCGCCACAGTAAGGGCCTGCGCCCTTCGGAAGGTGGCAAACTGCTGCTTCAGCACGCCCAGCGGCTAATCAACGACATGTCGCGCTCGCAGTACGAGATCGAGCGCTTTAAACAAGGCGGGCTGGTCGGCAGCCTGATGATCGGCTGCTCGCCGGTGGCGACAGACTGCGTGGCGCAGGCGATCCTCGCCCTGCTTAAAGAGATGCCGACCCTGCATCTGAATATCGAAGAAAAAGTGATGACGCCACTGCTGCACGACCTGCTCTCCGGCGTGGTCGATGTGGTCGTCGGACGTGTTGGGGGGCGCGCGCTGGAACTGCCGCTCAACTACCGTGTGCTCTATACCGAACCGGTATGCTTCGTCGCCCGTCCCGATCATCCGCTGGCCAGCAGGTCCCATCTGAGCTGGGCGGATCTTGCCGCCTGGCGCTGGATCGTCTGGCCTACCGGCACGCCCATTCGTCAGAGTATTGATAACGCGCTGGTCGATAACGGCGTCATGCTGCCGGAGAATACTATCGAGTCGGCCTCGATGAATGTCACCAGCAATTTGCTGCAAAGCAGCGATATGATCTCTATTCTTTCTTTGCGGCTGGCGCAGCATTACGCCGAACATGGGCAACTGGCGATTCTGAATTTGCCGCGTATTGAACAAAAAGGTAGCGTTGGGGTGTTCTGGCGCAAAAGCGAAGTGCCATCGCTGGCGCTCACTCGTTTTCTGCACTACCTCGCAGAATAAGGCCGCTGTTCCCATTTTCTATGCTGACGATGCGTAGAATTCATGATGTGATCGGTAGCACATTTCAGGGTTTAATTGTATGA
This sequence comes from Klebsiella sp. 141251, assembly GCF_050600725.1. Lineage (NCBI taxonomy): Bacteria > Pseudomonadati > Pseudomonadota > Gammaproteobacteria > Enterobacterales > Enterobacteriaceae > Klebsiella > Klebsiella sp. 141251. Next base: position 349,681 of record NZ_JAQIRG010000005.1, on the reverse strand, counting down.
TGAATGGCAGTTCATCAAGGGTTATTACCATGAGTAAGTCGCTGAATATTATCTGGCAGTACGCGCGAGCTTTCGTCCTGATTTACGCCTGCTTGTATGCGGGCATTTTTATCGCCGGGCTACTGCCCATCACAATTCCCGGCAGCATTATCGGCATGCTGATTTTGTTCGTGCTGCTGGCGCTGCAAATTATGCCGCCGCAGTGGGTCAACCCCGGCTGTAACATCCTGATTCGCTACATGGCGCTGCTGTTCGTGCCTATCGGCGTCGGCGTAATGCAGTACTGGGATTTGCTGCGCGCGCAGCTGGGGCCGGTGGCGGTCTCCTGCGCCGTCAGTACCTTATTAGTCTTTTTGGTAGTGAGCTGGAGCTCGCATCTGGTCCACGGTGAACGCAAAATCATCGGGCAAAAAGGAAGTAAAAAATGATCCATGAAATGTGGTGGTCGCTCCCGTTAACGCTGATTGTCTTTTTCCTTGCCCGCAAGCTGGCGGCGCGGTTTAAATTTCCGCTGCTCAACCCGCTGCTGGTCGCCATGGTGGTCATTATTCCTTTCCTGCTGGTCACCGGCATTTCTTATGAACGCTATTTTGCCGGCAGCAAAATCCTTAACGATCTACTGCAGCCGGCGGTGGTCGCGCTGGCCTTTCCGCTGTATGAACAACTGCACCAGATCCGCGCGCGTTGGAAATCCATCATCACCATCTGCTTTATCGGTAGCTGCGTGGCGATGATCACCGGTACCACCGTCGCGCTGCTGATGGGCGCCACCCCGCAAATCGCCGCTTCCATCATGCCAAAATCCGTCACTACGCCGATTGCCATGGCGGTCAGCGGCAGTATTGGCGGTATTCCAGCGATTAGCGCCGTATGCGTCATTTTCGTTGGCATCCTCGGCGCGGTGTTCGGCCATACGCTGCTTAACGCCATGCGTATTCATACTAAAGCATCCCGCGGCCTATCGATGGGTACCGCCTCGCACGCCCTCGGCACCGCCCGTTGCGCCGAACTGGACTACCAGGAAGGGGCATTTAGCTCGCTGGCGCTGGTACTGTGCGGAATTATTACCTCGCTGGTCGCGCCTTTTCTGTTCCCGGTGATCGTCGCTGTTGTTGGATAAGTGTGATGTACATCACATTTATAAATGCAACAAATTAGCGTTGCACAAGCAATGAGACTTATGTCACATATAGGGCCCGTACGGGCCCGTACACTAGCTTCCCATTACATTGTTATGAGGCAACGCTATGCACTCTCGTTTTCAAGCTGCTTTGACTAATCTGGCGGCAGACCTGCAGGCGGCCATCGCCCCGATGCTCGCAGACCCGCACTTCCCGGCGCTGCTCGAAGCCGATCAGGTGGCGACGCTACAACAAGCAACAGGTTTGGATGAAGACGCGCTGGCCTTTGCGCTACTGCCGCTTGCCGCCGCCTGCGCCCGTGCCGATCTTTCTCACTTTAACGTTGGCGCTATCGCCCGCGGCGTGAGCGGTCGCTGGTATTTCGGCGGCAACATGGAATTCCTCGGCGCCACCATGCAGCAGACCGTCCACGCGGAACAGAGCGCCATCAGCCACGCCTGGCTGCGCGGCGAAAAATCCCTGCGCGCCATTACCGTCAACTACACGCCTTGCGGCCACTGTCGCCAGTTTATGAACGAACTGAACAGCGGTCTGGCGCTGCGCATTCATCTGCCGGGTCGCGAAGCGCACTCCTTGCAGCACTATCTGCCAGACGCCTTTGGTCCGAAAGATCTGGAGATTAAAACTCTGCTGATGGATGAGCAGGATCACGGCTTCCCCCTCAGCGGCGATGCGCTCACGCAGGCGGCTATTCAGGCGGCGAACCGCTGCCATGCGCCGTACAGCAACTCCCCTTCCGGCGTGGCGCTGGAGCTGAAAGACGGCACCATTTTCTGCGGCAGCTACGCGGAAAACGCGGCGTTCAATCCGACGCTACCGCCGCTGCAGGGCGCGCTGAACCTGCTGAGCCTTAACGGTTACGACTATCCGGATATCCAGCGCGCGCTGTTAGCCGAGAAAGCCGACGCCGCGCTTATCCAGTGGGATGCGACCGTTGCAACCCTGAAAGCGTTGGGCTGTCAGAATATCGACCGCGTACTGTTAGGTTAACTAGCCAGATAGCCTGAGCAGATTGCCGGATGCGCCTTTGGCTTATCCGGCCTGGATTCGGTAATCTGCCATATTGCTGAAAATCCCCGCAATTAAACGATGGTTTCTTGCGCTTACCCGGCGGGTAAAGTAGCCTGAAGCTTCCCTCGTCCACCATTGAGTCAAGTTCATGTTAAAGCGTGTGTTATACAGCCTGTTAGTCCTGCTCGGCCTGCTGCTGTTGACCGTGCTGGGTCTTGACCGCTGGATGAGCTGGAAAACCGCGCCCTATATTTACGATGAGCTGCAGGATCTCCCCTACCGCCAGGTTGGCGTGGTGTTGGGTACTGCCAAATATTATCGCACCGGCGTGATCAATCAGTATTATCGTTACCGGATCCAGGGCGCGCTCAACGCTTACAATAGCGGTAAGGTCAATTATCTGCTGTTAAGCGGTGACAACGCCCTGCAAAGCTATAACGAACCGATGACCATGCGCCGGGATCTGATCAAAGCCGGCGTCGATCCGGCGGATATCGTGCTGGACTACGCTGGTTTCCGCACCCTCGATTCGATCGTGCGCACCCGCAAAGTGTTCGATACCAACGATTTTATTATTATCACCCAGCGCTTCCACTGCGAGCGCGCGCTGTTTATCGCCCTGCATATGGGGATTCAGGCGCAGTGCTATGCGGTGCCTTCGCCGAAGGATATGTGGACCGTGCGTCTTCGCGAGTTTGGCGCCCGATTTGGCGCGCTGGCGGATCTCTATATCTTCAAACGCGAACCGCGTTTCCTCGGGCCGCTGATCCCCATCCCGGCGCAGCAGCATGAAGTTCCGGAGGATGCGCAATCCTACCCGGCGGTCACGCCTGAGCAGTTGCTGGAGCTACAGAAAGAAAAATAACCTGCGTCGTTTCGTCAATTTGAGATATAAAAAAACCCGCGCCAGGCGCGGGTTTTGTATGCGTTCAATCTTATTTCTTACGCGCGTATTTCAGTGAATCCAGCGCCACGGCGAAGATGATAATCGCCCCCTTAATAATATACTGCCAGTATGGATTGACGCCGATGTAGGTCAGACCATAGTTGATGACGGTAAAGATAATAACCCCGGTCACCACGCCGAAAACCGTACCCACGCCGCCGCTGAAGGAAACGCCCCCCACCACGCAGGCGGCAATCGCATCCAGTTCGTACATAAAGCCGAGGTTGTTGGTCGCCGAACCGATACGTCCGGCTTCCAGCAGCCCGCCGAAGGCGTAAAACACCCCGGACAAGGCATAAATCATCAGCAGGTTCAGCGCCACGTTAACGCCGGAGACACGCGCGGCTTCCGGGTTGCCGCCGATAGCGAAGATGTTTTTACCGAAACGGGTTTTATTCCACAGGATCCACACGAAGAAGATAGCGATTAGCGCGTAGAAAGTTATGTACGACAGGCGGAATGAACCTAAAGCGACAAAGCCCTGGGCAAACTGCGAGAAGTGGCTGTCGAAACCGGAAATCGGCGACGCGCCGACGAAGTCGTAGTACAGGGAGTTGATACCGTAAACGATAATCATCGTCCCCAGGGTAGTGATAAACGGCGTCACGTTGAGATAGGCAATGACGATACCGTTAATCAAGCCAATCACCGCGCCAATTGCGCAAACCAGCAGAATAACCAACGGGATCGGCATGGTCGCCATCTCCGGGAACACCTTGTTGGCGTTATCCACCGCCTGCAGCATGGTAGCCGCCACCACCGCCGCCAGACCCACCTGACGTCCGGCGGAAAGGTCGGTCCCTTGAGTAACAATCAGCCCGGCGACGCCGAGAGCGATGATAATACGTACCGAGGATTGCGTCAGGATGTTACTTAAGTTCAGCAGACTTAAGAAGGTCGGGTCCTGGAAAATAATAATGGCCAGCAAGACCAAAAGTACAACGTAAATCCCACCCTCTTTCAGGTAAGTGAGGAAACTCTTTTTATTTAACGCACTCATGGAAAGCCCCTGATCTCAAAGGTGCAATGATGCAAGACGCAGAATTTCATTTTGCGTCGTGGTTTTGGTCTCAACAATTCCGGCAACCAGCCCGTTGCTCATAACCAGAATACGGTCGGTAATTCCCAGCAGCTCCGGCATTTCAGAAGAGATAATAATGATGCCCTTATCTTTTTTAGCCAGTTCGGCAATCAGCTGGTAAATTTCAAATTTCGCGCCGACGTCAATTCCGCGGGTCGGTTCATCAAGCATTAATATTTCCGGTTGGGTTAATAACCAACGGCCGATAATAACCTTCTGCTGATTCCCGCCGGAAAGCGAACCGATTTGCGTTTGATGACCTGGCGTTTTTACACGCATGGAATCGATAACCCATTGGGTATCGCTTTTCATCCGTGAATTGTCCAACAGGCCGACCTTGTTTTTATACTTCTTGATATTTGATATCAGCGAGTTAAAACCAATATCGAGATAAGCATAAATCCCCGTCGAACGACGCTCTTCGGTTACCAGCGCAAAGCCGTGGTTAATCGCTTCGTTAGCGCTATGGTTATTAATTTTTTTACCATGCAGGGTAATAGTGCCGCTGGCCTTTTCGCGGATGCCAAACAGCGTTTCAACGATATCGGTACGCTTCGCGCCTACCAGTCCGGCAATACCGAGAATTTCGCCCTTATGCAGATCGAACGAGACATCACGAATCGACGGCTGGCGCAGCGAGGTCAGGTTACGAACTTCAAGGATTACTTCGCCCGGTTTGTTTTGTTTATCCGGAAAACGCTGGTTCAGCGAACGGCCAACCATCATCGCAATGATCTTATCCATATCCAGCCCTTCCAGCGGCTGGGTGGCAATCCACTGACCATCGCGCAGGATAGTAATCTCATCGCAGAGCTGGAATATCTCCTCCATTTTATGGGAGATATAAACAATGCCGCAGCCACGCTCTTTCAACTTGCGGATTATTTTAAACAGGTGATTGACCTCTTTTTCGGTCAGCGATGAGGTAGGCTCATCCATAATGACTATTTTGGCGTCATAGGAGAACGCCTTCGCAATTTCAATCATCTGCATCTGCGATACCGATAACGTCCCCACGCGAGCGCGCGGGTCAATATCAATATCCAGTTCATCAAATATCGCTTTGGTATCGCGATACATTTTATCCTGATCGACAAACATACCTTTGGTGGGGTAACGCCCCAGCCACATGTTGTCCATGACCGAACGTTGTAGAACCAGGTTTAACTCCTGGTGCACCATTGAAATACCGTTCTCCAGGGCTTCTTTCGCCGAATGGAAATCGATCTCTTTTCCCTGAAAAAGAATACTGCCGGAATCTTTTTGATAGATCCCAAATAAGCATTTTAATAATGTCGATTTACCCGCGCCATTCTCCCCCATTAATGCATGGATTGAGTGCGGACGAACCTTCAGGTTGACATTATCAAGAGCTTTCACGCCGGGGAAAGATTTGTTGATGTCGCTCATTTCCAACAAATATTCGCCCGACTGTACGCTATTATTGCTGACCATAGTTATACCTGGCTGCGTTCGTGCCGATCCGCGACGATAAGTTATATCGCAGCAAAATCGGCTTCGGTATCAGGAATAATCGGGCGCGCTGAACGCGCCCGCAATGCATGTAAAACTTATTTACCGATAAACTGGCTGAGGTTGTCTTTATCGACGCCTACGTATGGTACGCGGACAATCTTATTCTCAATTTTCCAGTTGGTGCCAGCAGCAGGCTCTTTGCCGTCAGCCAGGTTCTTCGCCAGATCGAAAGTCGCTTTCGCCTGGTTGTTGGCGTCGTTCAGCACGGTACCGGCCATCGCGCCGGATTTCACCAGCGCCAGCGCTTCAGGCAGAGCATCGACGCCGAACACCGGAATGCTGCTCTTGTTATGCGCTTTCAGCGCTTCTATCGCGCCCATCGCCATCGCATCGTTGTTAGCGATCACCACTTCGATTTTGTTGGCGTTCGGGCCGGAGAGCCAGGCGTCCATTTTATCTTTCGCTTGCGCGGTATCCCACATGGCGGTATCTAACGCCAGTTGCTGAGTTTTAAGACCTTTTTCATTCAGCTCTTTGATAACGTAGGAAGTACGCGCTTCGGCATCCGGGTGGCCCGGCTCGCCTTTCAACAGAACAAACTGAATCTGACCATCTTTATTCAGATCCCAGTTAGGGTTCGCTTTCCAGTGTTTGGCGATAAGATCGCCCTGGATAATCCCGGATTCTTTGGAGTCGGTACCTACATAGTAGGCTTTATCGTAGCTATCCAGCGCCTTGCGCGATGGCTCTTTGTTAAAGAACACCACCGGCACATTTTGCCCGCGCGCTTTATCGATAACCGTACCCGCCGCCGCCGGGTCAACCAGGTTGATCGCCAGCGCCTTCACCCCTTTCGCCAGCAGCACGTCGATCTGATCGTTCTGTTTGGACTGATCGTTCTGCGAGTCATTCATCAGCAGTTTCACGTCCGGCGCAGATTTGCCGTCTTTTTCGATAGCTTTACGCACGACGGACATAAAGTTGTCGTCATACTTGTAGATCGTAACGCCGATACGGGTATCCGCGGCATGCGCTGCGGCGCCGAAAAGCATACCAGCCATGACGGCGGACAGAGCTAAGACCTTCTTATTCATGGAATCTCCGGTTTTATTATTTTGCATCGTTTTTTTTGGCGTGAAGATAGCTGGCGGGAGTTGTTACATTAGGGTTACCGCACAACGATATTCACAACGTTAATTCTGTCTTCCGTGTAGGGTAACGCTCCAGAAAAACGGCTTCATCAAGTGCCTAACCTATTGTTTAAGATGATGTTTAAACGCATCATCAGCACAGCCTGGTTCGGACTGGTCAACGCTGCCATCATAAACAGCGTAATGTTAATATACTGTGAATTTACTCACAGATTGAAAGCGGTTACATCGATGGATAGATTCAGTTAGTGATCGGCCCCACACTTTGCTTCTGCGTCACAGAATGGCGGCGCACCAGCGTGGGCATAAAACAGTGGCTGGCCTCACTATCGAGTTTTCCTGCCGCCCCTTGTAGCGCCAGTTCGGTAGCCAATTTGGCCATCGACATAATGGGATAGCGCACCGTGGTCAGCTGCGGATCGGTGTAACGGGAAATGGGAATGTCATCAAAGCCAATCAGCGAGAGATGCTGCGGCACAGCAATGCCGTTATCCTTGAGGGTGGTGAGCGCGCCGGCAGCCATACTGTCGTTATAGGCAAACACCGCCGTCAGGCCTAAATTACGCCCAAGCAGTTCCACCATCGCCGCTTCGCCGCCCTGCATATCCGGCGATCCCGAGCCAATCCAACTTTCCGGGGCGATAATACCCTGCTCCTGCAGCGCCTTACTCCACCCTTCGCGGCGCAGTTCATCATCCTCAATGCCGTGGTTGGAAGAGAGATAGCCAATCCGCTGATGGCCGTGATTGAGCAGCATCCGCGTAGCCATGAGCGCGCCGCTGACGTTATCGAGACCCACACAGCGGTGCGCGAAGCCGGGTACAATGCGGTTAATCAGCACCATGCCCGGAATATGCTGCATAAAATCGCCGAGTTCGGCATCGCTTAACGCTTTCGAATGCACAATAAGCGCCGAACAGCGCTGGCGAATCAGCACCTCAATGGCGTTACGCTCTTTTTCAGCTTCATGATAACTGTTGCCGATCAGGACATATTTCTGGTGCTGCTGCGCGACGGTATCCACCGCTTTCACCAGCGCGCCGAAAAAGGCGTCCGACACATCCATCACCACCACGCCGATGGTATCGCTAACCTGGGTCGCCAGCGCCTGGGCATTGGCATTGGGTCGATAACCCAGCTGCGCGACCGCTTTCATCACCGCTTCCCGCGTATCCGGGCTCACCAGCGCGCTGTTGTTCAGCACCCGTGAGACCGTCGCTACGGAGACCCCCGCCTGACGGGCGACATCACGAATGGTGATCATGGAGACCCACCTTAATAGCATTACAATACGTCACACCCACCTCCTGTGTTCAGCAAGGTGGCTATTCTGGCAGTGACGCGCGCCGCGCTACGTGAGTGAGGTCACACCGCTGGAAACGGTTACATCCATTTTGTTAATGATTGTGATCGAGATCGTTATACGGATGTATCTCTTGTTGTTGTCCCTGAGGCTCTCAGGGTTAACTGACGCCATAGCCACTCAACGGGCCCCTGGCGGAAATGACGCAGCCAAAACTGCGAGAAGAGGAGATTAACGGCCCACACCGCCGGCACAAAGGCCAACAGCTGAAAACGGTCAAATTTCATAAACAGGCCGAGATGATAGAACAGCGTGGTGCAGATCAGGGTTTGCAGTAAATAGTTACTGAGCGCCATCCGCCCAACGCAGGCAATCGCGCCGACCAGACGGAAGCGGCATAATTGCGGCCAGAATCCCCACGCCAGCGCGGCATAGCCGATGGTTTGAAGCGGCGCGCCAAGTTCACGCGGCGCCTGCAGCAGAAAACCACACCAGCGGTAGTCCCATTGCAAGTACCACTGCACGGCGATGGCCGGCACATTCACCGCCATCCCGGCAATAATCAGCACCAACCCGACGCGGCGGTAGTGACTAAGGCTAAACTGCCCTTTCAACCAGCCGCAGCGCATTAGCGCCGCGCCCATTAGCATCATCCCCGCCAGCTGCCAGCCGTACTGCACGCCCAGCGCCACCAGGTTATCGGACAGCATATCCGCGCGATTGCTCACCGCCTCCATACCGCCTTTGAGCTTCCAGAACTGTTCATACTGCACATTCGCGGCATCGGGCACCCATGACCGGCTGGCGCCGTTGGCGGAAATCAATCCCAGCAATACCAGCACCGCAATACCGATGAGATATAGCACTACGCCGGTATTAAATAGCGATTTAACGTGATGGGCATCGCGTACCATGCGCCAGGCAATCAGCCCCACCAGCGCATAGGCCAGCAGAATATCGCCATCCCAGAAAAAGAGGCCGTGAATAAAACCAAGTAGGGCAAGCAGCGTTAGCCGTGACTGGATCCAGCGTTTACCGCGTACCAGCAGCATTTGTAATCCGGCGCCGAACAGCAGAGCAAACAGGGTGAGGAATTTCACCTGCGCAAACAGGTCGAGGATTGCCCAGATCCAGGCGTCGCTCAGCGAAATACTCCCGGCCCATGCCGGATTAAGATAGGCCGCCTTCGGCAAGCCGAAGGCGGTGATATTCAGTAGCAGAATGCCGAGGATGGCGACGCCGCGAACGAAGTCCAGCGTGACGTTTCTCTCCATGCACCCTGCTCCGAATTAATTGTGGTGACGTACGGCGCGCAGGAACTCCTGGCGGGTATTCTGGCTGGATTTAAACAGACCGCCAAGCGAAGTGGTGGTCGTGGCGCTGGTCGCATCGCGGATGCCGCGCGCTTTCACACAGTAATGCACCGCGTCAATGGATACCGCGACGTTACTGGTACCGAGCAGGGTTTGCAACGCAGTGAGGATCTGCTGCGTCAGGCGCTCCTGCACCTGCGGACGCTGGGCAAAGAACTGCACGATGCGGTTAATTTTCGACAGGCCGATTACCGAATCTTTCGGGATATAAGCTACGGTCGCTTTGCCGTCAATCGTCACAAAGTGATGTTCACAGGTACTGGTCAGCGTGATATCGCGAACCGTCACCATCTCGTCAACTTTCATTTTGTTTTCAATAACGGTGATTTTCGGGAATCTGGCATAATCCAGACCGGAGAAAATCTCATCAACGTACATTTTTGCGATGCGATGCGGAGTCTCCATCAGGCTGTCGTCACTGAGATCAAGATTCAGCAGCTGCATAATCTCAGTCATGTGCCCGGCGATCAGACGCTTGCGCGTTTCATTATCAATTTCTTGTACTGGCGGACGCAGCGGCGTCTCCAGCCCACGAGCGACCAGCGCTTCATGAACGAGTATGGCTTCTTTACTCAATGATGACATTTAGGTTCTCCTGCAGGTGTGGCGCTCTTTGCTCTTCTGAGGGCAAAGTTTGCACTCATTGTGCGTGAGGTGGCGCACATAATCCAGTAGCCGTCACGATAATTATTGAAATTGGCGCAACCTTTCATTTTTACCGCTGCGGTTGGACGTTGTCGATGCGCCACGCCAGCGAGCCCCGCCGCTACCGCGCGCAATCATAAGTACTGTAGATGTTCTGAGATGTTCTTTATAACTCGTATTAATGATGCAATAGCTTTGCGCGACGGGAAAGTGAAAGTTGCTCACCGGTTAATGAAATATCTGTATTATTAAGCATTACACATAGATACCCGAGGAGCCCTGCATGGAACTGCTTGAAGAGCATCGCTGTTACGAGGGTCGACAGCAACGCTGGCGTCATCACTCCAGTACCCTGAACTGCGCCATGACGTTTAGCATCTTTTTACCGCCGGCGACGGAAACCGCCCCGCCGCCGGTGCTGTACTGGCTATCCGGTTTGACCTGCAATGACGAAAACTTTACCACTAAGGCCGGCGCTCAGCGGATAGCCGCCGAACTTGGCATTGCGCTGGTGATGCCCGACACCAGCCCGCGCGGCGATGACGTCGCCGATGATGCCGGTTACGATCTCGGTAAAGGCGCAGGTTTTTACCTCAACGCCACTCAGGCGCCGTGGGCGGCGCATTTTCGCATGTACGACTACCTGCGCGATGAGCTGCCGCAGTTAATTAACAACCAGTTTCAGGTCGCCGACCGTTGCGCCATCAGCGGCCACTCGATGGGCGGCCACGGCGCGCTCATCGTGGCGCTGAAAAACCCAGGGCGCTTTACCAGCGTCTCGGCCTTCGCGCCGATCGTCAACCCATGCAAAGTTCCGTGGGGACAAAAAGCGTTCAGCGCCTATCTCGGCGATGATGAGGCGACCTGGCAGGAGTGGGACAGCTGCGCGCTGATGCAGGCAAGCCAGGCCGGGGATGCCATTCCGACTTTAATTGATCAGGGTGACGCCGACCAGTTTCTCGGTACCCAGCTGCAGCCCGCGGTCCTTGCAGAGGTGGCGCGACAGAAACAGTGGCCGCTGAGCCTGCGTATCCAGCCCGGCTACGACCACAGCTACTATTTCATTGCCACCTTTATAGAAGATCATCTGCGCTTCCACGCGAAGCATCTGTTTAAATAGTCCCCCTTCCCCGCCTCGCCGGGCATCCTCCGCTTGCCCGGTTTTTTATCATCGTCAGGAACTACCTTGTCGCTACGGGCGATAATTTGTTATTTAAAACACAATACATATGATTTAGCATATATGTACTCCGATGATAATCTGGTCAACCATGATAAAACCTATCCAGCTGTTTAAAATTCTGGCGGATGAAACCCGTCTAGCCATCATCATGTTGCTACGTGAGTCCGGCGAACTGTGCGTCTGCGATCTGTGTGCCGCCACCGGGCAATCCCAGCCGAAAATATCGCGTCATATGGCGATATTACGTGAGTCCGGACTGGTGCTCGACCGTCGGCAAGGGAAATGGGTCCACTATCGCCTCTCGCCCCATATGCCGGCTTGGGCGGCGGAGATCATTGCCGCATCCTGGCAGAGCATGAGAGAAGATTTTGACGAATGGCGCACGAAATCAGCGTGTAGCACCTGTTGATACATATATATAAACGCATATATTGGAGTAGTGAATGTTGTTGGCAGGTAGTCTCTTTTTATTCACGCTGGTGTTGGTAATCTGGCAGCCCCGGGGCCTCAGCATCGGCTGGAGCGCGAGTATTGGCGCAGTGCTGGCGCTGGTCAGCGGCGTTATTCATCCCAGTGATATTCCTGTGGTCTGGAATATCGTCTGGAACGCAACTGCGACTTTTATCGCGGTAATTATCATCAGCCTGCTGCTCGATGAATCGGGCTTTTTTGAATGGGCCGCGCTGCATGTCTCCCGCTGGGGCAACGGGCGCGGTCGTCTGCTGTTTAGCTGGATTATCCTGTTAGGCGCGACCGTTGCGGCGCTGTTTGCTAACGATGGCGCAGCGCTCATTCTGACTCCCATCGTCATTGCCATGCTGCTCGCTCTGGGGTTCAGCAAAAGGACAACATTGGCCTTTGTCATGGCAGCCGGGTTTATTGCCGATACCGCCAGCCTGCCGCTTATCGTTTCTAATCTGGTAAACATTGTCTCTGCTGACTTCTTCCGGCTTGGTTTTACGCAATACGCCTCTGTAATGGTTCCTGTTGATATTGCTGCCATCGCGGCCACGCTGGGCATGCTGCATCTGTTTTTCCGCCGGGATATTCCGGCAACCTACAACGTCACTTTGCTGAAAACGCCTGCCAGCGCGATTAAAGATCCCGCAACCTTCAAAGCTGGCTGGGTTGTTCTGCTTTTGTTGCTGGTTGGTTTCTTTGTTCTTGAACCGCTGGGGCTGCCCGTTAGCGCTATCGCCGCTGTCGGAGCTGCTGTTCTGTTTGCCGTTGCGAAAAAAGGTCACGCCATCAATACCGGTAAAGTATTACGCGGCGCGCCCTGGCAGATCGTTATTTTCTCGCTGGGTATGTACCTGGTGGTCTACGGTCTGCGCAATGCGGGCTTAACGGAATATCTGTCGGGTGTCCTGAATATGCTGGCGGATAAGGGACTGCTGGCGGCAACGTTTGGCACGGGCTTCCTGACAGCTTTCCTGTCGTCGGTAATGAACAATATGCCAACGGTCCTGGTGGGCGCGCTGTCGATTGAAGGAAGCACCGCTTCTGGCGTTATCAAAGAAGCGATGATCTACGCCAACGTGATTGGGTGCGATTTAGGCCCCAAAATCACGCCAATAGGCAGTCTGGCGACCCTGCTGTGGCTGCACGTACTGTCGCAGAAAAGCATGACCATCAGTTGGGGATATTACTTCCGCACCGGCATCATCATGACGCTACCTGTGCTGTTTGTCACTCTGGCCGCGCTGGCGCTGCGGCTCTCTCTCACTCTATAACGAGACACTTATATGAGTAATATCACCATCTATCACAACCCGGCCTGCGGCACGTCACGTAATACGCTGGAGATGATCCGTAACAGCGGTAATGAACCCACCGTTATTCACTACCTTGAAACCCCGCCAACTCACGATGAGCTGGTTAAACTTATCGCAGAGATGGGGATCGCGGTGCGTACTCTGCTACGCGAGAATGTTGAACCTTATGCCCAGTTGGGACTCGCGGAGGACAAGTTCACCGACGAACAGTTAATAGAATTTATGCTCGCTCATCCCATCCTGATTAATCGCCCTATTGTGGTCACTGAACGGGGAACCCGCTTATGTCGGCCTTCTGAAGTGGTACTGGATATCCTGCCCGATCCGCAGCAAGGCGCTTTTAGCAAAGAGGATGGAGAAAAGGTGGTGGATGAAAGAGGCAAGCGGCTGATACCTGGCGGATAGCGGCGTACACGTTTTATCGGGGCTGCCGCCACTGAAGTTACTTCAGCGGCGGCAGACAGTTTATCGCTATCAGAAGCGGTAATCGACGGCCATAAAGTAGCGACGGCCATCTTCGGTATAGCTGTAATCGTCGCGGTTCAGATCTTTGTCGCCAACGTTAAGCACGCCGGAGCGCAGTTTCACGTTTTTACTGACCTGCCACGCGGCGCCGATATCGAACATGGTATAACCGCCTGGGGTTTTACCCGTCGCGCTTACCGCACGCTGCTCGCCGGTATAGTTGGCCGTGACGTAGAAAGACCAATCCTCCAGCGGTTTCCAGTCGAGGGTACCGTTAGCGGTATGGAACGGCAGCGTCTGCAGCGGTTTATTGCCGCCGTTGCTCAGATCGCGACCATCGTTATAGGTATAGTTGACCGTCAGTTTCCACTCTTCGCCGAACGGAACCTTCACTTCGGTCTCCACGCCTTTAATCCGCGCTTTGTTGACGTTGAAGTAGCGGAATACCGGCACGCGCTTACCGTTCACGGTCTTCCAGCCGACGAAGTTCGGGTAACCCGGCGCCTCGCTGGCGCTGGAGGTGCGCAGGATGTCGATCATATCGTCAACGTTGTTCTGGAAGGCGGTCACGCTGCCTTCAACACCTTCCAGCCAGCCCTCTTCACCGCTGTAATACAGACCAAGCTCAAAGCTTTCGCTGGTTTCCGGCTTCAGATTCGGGTTACCGATAATGCTGCAGCTACCGCGACAGGAGTTGGTGGTCCAGTCCGGGTTCAATTGCAGCAGCGACGGCGCTTTAAAGGCCGTAGCCCAACCGCCTTTCACGGTCACGGTATCGGTGGCGTTATAGACCAGGTACGCACGCGGGCTCCAGTGATCGCCGTAGGTTTGGTGATCGTCCATACGGATGCCGGTGGTCAGCGCCAGCGGTTCAAAGATCCGCCACTCATCTTCGAGGAACAGCGCGTACTGGCTGGCGGAAGTCGATTTGCCGCCGCTGCTCAGGTTTACCGGATCTTTGAGTTTATCGTGGCGCCATTCACCGCCGAGGGTCACGATCTGGTTGATCATCCCCAACGGCATCACATATTTACCATCGACCGCATTACTCTCAGAAGTAATAGTGCCCGCCTGCCCTGGATTTTTGTTATCCACTTTCTCGCCGTAGAATTTCACTTCGCTATTACCAACGTCCCAGCGCCCGTTATGGGTCAAAGAGTAGTTCTGACGTTCGAGGCGGTTTTTGTCGAGCGAGTCTGAATCGCGATCCTGGCGATCGAAACCGTAGCCGGCGGTAATGTCCTGGTTCTCCGTTGGCGTCCAGGCGAACTCAACGTTGCCGTCGCGGCTGGTAAAACCTTCAATGCGCGGCGTTTCGCCCGCGGCGTTGCTGGAAGATTGCTGATCGTCTTTACTGCGTTTCGCCAGGCTACCGTAGGCTTTCATGCCCAACACGCCGTCAATCAGCGGGCCGCTGGTGAAGAACTGGCCGTTATAAGTGTCACCGCGATCGCGGTGTTCCTGAATAGTGGCATCGCTGCTGAGGGTACCGGTCCATTTCTGGCCGATTTTTTTAGTAATGATGTTGACCACGCCGCCGAGCGCGTCGGAACCGTACAGGGAAGACATCGGGCCGCGCACTACTTCAATCCGCTCGATGGAGTCCACCGGGATCCAGTTAAGATCGAAATCGTTATGGCGGAAGACAGCATTACGCGAGTTCACCCGTTTGCCATCGATCAGGATCAGCGTATAGCTGCTACTCAGGCCGCGAATACTCACGCCCTTACGGTTATCCCCTTCGTTGGTGAGCTGAACGCCAGGCACATCGCGCAGCACGTCCTTCAGGTTCTGCACCGGCTTACGCTGCAAGTCCTGTTGGGTAATCACGCTGATACTGGCGGGCGCATCTTTGACGCTCTGTTCAGTCGCCGCGGCGGTGACAACCAGCGTTTCGTCATCATTTGCGGCCAGCGCCGGAAATGCCAATGCTACGACGGACGCGCACAGTCCCGCCCGGGCAAAAGGGTTTAACCTGAACATACCAAATCTCCATGAGGTCAACTACAAATCAAACAAAGGGTGCTGCTTGCACATCCTGTCGACACGCGGCTCTGGCGGCTGCGCGCAAATTTTTACAGTCGATGTGGCTGGTCGCCCCTTGCCTTTCATGGTTGAGCGGCAAGATATGGAGATTGGCTTCATCCTGAATTTGCCGAAATGATAAGGATAATGATTACAATTATCAATACAATTATGAAGAAGTGTGTCCGTTTGTAATTCTTGCAGGCATAAAAAAAGCCCTCTTTAAAAGAGGGCTTTATCGAAAGCGGCAGTGTATGAAGTTAGCCTTTAAAGCGTTCCGGGAACTTCATCTCGCTGTAGCGCACGAAGCGGGTACCTTTCACCAACTTGTAACCAAACCAGATAACCAGGAACAGCGGAATGCCGATGTAGGTCGCCGCCACGCCGCCCCAATCAATGGTGTCCTTGAGGAAGGCTTCGTAGTTCTGGCCCAGCGTGATGATAAGGCACAGTACGAAGGCGAAGATCGGCCCCAGCGGGAAGAACCCGGAACGGTACGGCAGGTTATTAATATCGTTACCCTGCAACACGTAGCCACGACGGAAACGGTAGTGGCTGATCGCAATCCCCAACCAGGCGATAAAGCCGGTCATCCCGGAGGTGTTCAGCAGCCACAGGTAGACCGTCTGGTTGCCGAACATCGAGGTCAGGAAGCACAGCGCCGCAATCACGGTCGTCGCATACAGCGCATTACGCGGTACGCCGCCTCTCGACAGCTTCGAGAAAATGCGCGGCGCTTTGCCGTCGCACGCCAGGGTATACAACATACGCGTAGAGGCGTACATCCCGGAGTTACCCGCCGACAGCACCGCCGTCAGGATAACCGCGTTCATGATAGCCGCCGCAGAGAGCAGACCGGCGTGCTCGAACACCAGGGTGAACGGGCTAACGGAAATATCTTTAACGTCGTTACGCAGCAGGCTCGGATCGGTATACGGGATGATCAGGCTGATAATCAAAATCGCGAAGACATAGAACAGCAGGATACGCCAGAACACCTGACGCACCGCGCGCGGAATGTTCTTCTCCGGATTTTCCGATTCGCCCGCGGCAATACCGATGAGCTCGGTGCCCTGGAAGGAGAAGCCGACAATCATCGCCACGCCGATCATCGCCGCAAAGCCGCCGGCAAACGGCGCGTCATCAATGCCCCAGTTGCTCCAGCCCGCCGGCGTCGTACCTTCGAAGATGCCGAAAATCATCATGACGCCGACGATGATAAAGATAATCACGGTGGCAACTTTAATCAGCGAGAACCAGTACTCCGCTTCGCCGAAGCCGCGTACCGAGATCCAGTTCAACAGGAACATGATACCAAGGAACAGCGCGCTCCAGATCCAGCCGGGGGTATCCGGGAACCAGTAGCTCATCACCAGCTGCGAGGCAACGAGGTCAACGGCGATAGTCACCGCCCAGTTGTACCAGTAATTCCAGCCCAGCGCGAAACCAAAGCCTTCTTCTACGTAGTTCTGACCGTAGGTCGCAAAGGAGCCTGAAACCGGCATAAACGCCGCCAGCTCGCCGAGACTGGTCATCAGGAAATACACCATCAGACCGATCAGAATGTAGGAAAGCAGCGCGCCACCGGGGCCTGCCTGTGAAATTGTTGCGCCAGAGGCAACGAAAAGACCTGTACCGATGGAACCGCCAATAGCGATCATGGTCAAGTGGCGCGCTTTTAGCTCGCGGCGGAGCGTGGGCGCTTCTGTGGTTTTAGTTTCCGAAACCATGTGAAAATGCTATCCATCCAAAAAATGAGGCGCGATTGTAGCAGACGATCGTCCGTCCATCCGGTACAAATGCAAAGTTATAAGAGAGCTTCATGATCTGACACAAATTATTAGTAAAGCAGTAATCCTGCATTGGCGCATAAAAAAACAGACAAAAAATCGTGGCTTACGCCAGCGCTACACCTCGCAGTAGCGGATAAAACGCTGCAGCGCCTTGGAAACGTGTTTTTGCCGATGGCGAATACGCCACAACGTGCGCGTCAGGCGCGGTAACGGCAGCTTGAGCTCCACCAGCGTTCCGGCTTCCAGCTGTTCGGCAATCACCCGCCGTGACAGGCAGCTGATGCCTAACCCATGACGGACCGCATGTTTAATCGCCTCCGAGTTGCCAAGCTCCATGCCCAGTTGAAATGCGGGCAGATGCGACAACAGCACGTAGTCGACGATTTCCCGCGTGCCGGAGCCATGCTCGCGCAGGATCCACTGCGCTTCCGCCAGCCGTTGCAGCGTCAATTCGCCCTCTAAGAACGGCGAATCAGGGGCGGCGAACACCACCAGTTCATCTTCAATCCACGGCTCGGCGATAATATCCGCCGCGTGGCACGGCCCTTCTATCAGACCAATATCGACGCGCAGATCGCTGACCGCATTAATCACGTCCTGGCTGTTGCCGACGCTCAGCTCCAGCGGTAGTTCGGGGAAATCGCGGCGGTAGCGGGCGATGATTTCCGGCAGAATATAGTTGCCGATGGTGCTACTGGCATAAACGCGGATAGCGCCATTATCGCCGCGAAACAGCTGTTCTATCTCTCCGGCGCGCTCCAGCAGGGCCAGCGCGCGCGGATAGAGCAAGCGGCCGTGCTCGTTGACCACCAGCCGTTTGCCAACGCGGTCAAAAAGCTGAACGCCGAGTTGCCCCTCCAGGTCGGTCAGCGCCGCGCTCACCGCCGACTGCGACAGCGCCAGCATCTGTGACGCCTGAGTCGTCGACCCGCTTTTCAAAACCTCAGCAAAAACTTCCAGTTGCCGTAGCGTGATATGCATAACTCACCTGTGTATTAGCCCAAGCTGGATAACCGTCAACGCTATGTTGACATAAATCAGCAGGGCTGTGGCCTGAAGGATGAAGGGTATAACCCAAAATCATTCGTGCTGCAGAAAGGCGGCAAGTGAGCGAGTCCCCAGGAGCTTACATCAGTAAGTGACTGGGGTGAGTAAACGCAGCCAACACATCTGCAGCGCGAAGGATGAAGGGTTTATCACTTATTCCGATAGATTATAAATATATAATCAATTTTATTTTTAAACCAGCCAGTCGTATTCTTTGCCCAGACAAAGGAGAAGGTTATGACAGCACTCACTTTACC
Organism: Klebsiella sp. 141251; assembly: GCF_050600725.1. Classification (NCBI taxonomy): domain Bacteria; kingdom Pseudomonadati; phylum Pseudomonadota; class Gammaproteobacteria; order Enterobacterales; family Enterobacteriaceae; genus Klebsiella; species Klebsiella sp. 141251. Next base: position 331,008 of record NZ_JAQIRG010000005.1, on the reverse strand, counting down.
CACTAAACATCGCACCCTGTGGCATTTCGTCCCAGGCCTGGCGCTGACCGCCGCGTTGACCGGCGCCGCCCTGTGGGCAGGCAGTTTTCCTGCTATCGCCGGCGCGGGCTTCAGCGCGCTGACGCTGGCTATCTTGTTCGGCATGGTGGTCGGTAACACCGTTTATCCAAAGATTTGGCAGTCCTGCGATGGCGGGGTGATTTTCGCCAAGCAGCATCTGCTGCGCCTGGGGATCATTCTGTACGGTTTTCGTTTGACGTTCGCCCAGATTGCTGACGTCGGCGTCAGCGGGATCCTGATTGACGTACTGACGCTTTCCAGCACCTTCTTTATCGCCTGTTTCCTCGGGCAGAAGGTCTTCGGTCTCGATAAACACACCAGTTGGCTTATCGGCGCCGGTAGCAGCATCTGCGGCGCCGCGGCGGTTCTGGCCACCGAACCGGTCGTCAAAGCTGAAGCCAGTAAAGTGACGGTCGCCGTGGCGACAGTGGTTATCTTTGGTACCATCGCCATCTTCCTCTACCCGGCGATGTATCCGCTGCTGGCGCACTGGTTCACTCCGGAAACCTATGGCATCTATATGGGCTCCACCATGCATGAAGTCGCGCAGGTGGTTGCCGCCGGTCACGCGGTTAGCCCGGACGCCGAAAATGCCGCGGTTATCGCCAAAATGCTGCGCGTGATGATGCTGGCTCCGTTCCTGCTGTTCATCGCCGCTCGTGTGAAACAGCTGGCGCCAGCCGGTAACGGCGAAAAGAGCAAAATCACCATTCCGTGGTTTGCCATCCTGTTTATTCTGGTGGCGGTGTTTAACTCCTTCCACCTGCTGCCGAAAGCCGTCGTCGATATGCTGGTCACGCTTGATACCGTACTGCTGGCAATGGCAATGGCCGCGCTGGGCTTAACTACCCACGTCAGCGCGCTGAAAAAAGCCGGCGCTAAGCCGCTGCTGATGGCGCTGGTGCTGTTCGTCTGGCTGATTGTTGGCGGCGGCGCGATTAACTTCGCTATCCATCACCTGATTGGCTAAGCAGTAAGTTTCTCGTCGATATTCATTCATTGCTGTAACTCTCCGGTTAAGCCGCTATCATTACCCTCCCCCCAGCGGCTTAACTGGAGTTTTTTTATGAAATACATTGGAGCGCACGTAAGCGCCTCCGGCGGGCTGGCCAATGCCGCCATCCGCGCCGCCGAAATCGAAGCGACCGCCTTCGCCCTGTTCACCAAAAATCAGCGTCAATGGCGCGCCGCGCCGCTCACCGATGACGCGATTGCCGAATTCAAAGCCGCCTGCGAAAAATATCACTTCGGCCCGGGGCAGATCCTGCCGCACGACAGCTACCTGATTAACCTCGGTCATCCGGTCGAAGAAGCGCTGGAGAAATCCCGCGAGGCGTTTATCGATGAATTAACCCGCTGCCAGCAGTTGGGATTAACGCTGCTCAACTTCCATCCGGGCAGCCACCTGCAGCAGATCCCGGAAGATGAATGCCTGGCGCGTATCGCTGAATCCATCAACATCGCGCTGGCGAAAACCGAAGGCGTGACCGCGGTTATCGAAAATACCGCCGGTCAGGGCAGCAATCTTGGTTTTAAATTTGAACATCTGGCCGCCATCATTGACGGCGTTGAAGACAAATCCCGCGTTGGCGTCTGCATTGATACCTGCCACGCTTTCGCCGCCGGTTATGACCTACGCAGCGCGGAGGAGTGTGAAAAGACCTTTGCCGAATTCGAACGGATCGTCGGCTTCCAGTATCTGCGCGGCATGCACCTCAATGATGCCAAAAGCACTTTTGGCAGCCGCGTCGACCGTCACCATAGCCTCGGTGAAGGCAATATCGGCCATGATGCTTTTCGTTGGATCATGCAGGATAACCGTTTCGATGGTATCCCGCTGATTCTGGAAACCATTAACCCGGATATCTGGGCGGAAGAAATTGCCTGGCTGCGGGCGCAGCAGACCGCCGAAGTGGCCTGAATTCAGGAACAAAAAAAGGGCCGATGAATCGGCCCTTTTCTATTGCGCTGATATTACGCCGCTTTTTCAACTTCCGCTGCCGGCGCTTCCGGGCGCTTCAGCACCGCGTAAGAGAGACCCGCGACCAGCGTACCGGCAATAATCGCCAGCAGATAACCCAGCACCGGAGTGATGGCGCCAGGGATCAGCAGGACGAACAGACCGCCGTGCGGCGCCATCAGTTTCGCGCCTACCGCCATCGAGATAGCGCCGGTCACCGCGCCGCCAACGATACAGCAAGGCAGTACGCGCATCGGGTCACGTGCGGCGAATGGAATCGCCCCTTCGGTGATAAAGCACAGCCCCAGAACCAGCGCCGCTTTACCGCCTTCACGCTGCGATTTATCGAACTTGTTACGAGCAATCAGCGTTGCCAGGCCAAGCGCCAGCGGTGGCACCATACCGGCCGCCATGATCGCCGCCATCGGCGCATAGGTTTGGGTACTCAACAGACCCACACCGAAAGCATAAGCCGCTTTGTTCACCGGCCCGCCCATATCGGTACACATCATACCGCCGAGGATCGCGCCCAGCAGCACCGCGTTCGCCGTCCCCATGGTTTGCAGCCAATGGGTCAGCCAGGCCAGGATACCCGCCACCGGTTTGCCAATCAGGTAGATCATTGCCAGGCCGACAATCAGGCTGGAAATCAGCGGAATGATCAGAATCGGCTTCAACGCTTCCATACTCTGCGGCAGCTTCAGCTTGGTGCTGATTAACTTCGCCACATAACCGGCAAGGAAACCGGCGATAATACCGCCGATAAAGCCGGAGCCGCCGCTGACGGCCAGCATACCGCCGATAAGACCAGGCGTCAGACCCGGACGGTCAGCGATGGAGAAAGCGATAAAGCCCGCCAGTACCGGCACCATCAGCGCAAAGGCTGAACCGCCGCCGATTTGCATCAACGCCGCCGCCATGGTGTCTTTCACTTCAAACGCTTTAATACCAAACGCGAACGACAGCGCGATACACAGCCCGCCCGCGACCACCATCGGCAGCATGTAGGAGACGCCGGTCAGCAGGTGACGATAGGCGCCAGCCGACTCTTTTTTACCTTCACCGGACGCCTGCGGTTTGCCGGATGGCTGGTACGGCTTCGCTTCCGCAACGGCTTTATCCAGCTCCTGCGCGGTTTTCTTCAGCGCCAGGCCGGTGGTGGTGCGATACATCGGTTTACCGGCGAACTTCGCCAGATCGACTTCAATGTCGGCGGCGACGATGACCAGATCCGCCTGCTCCACCTCTTCCGGAGTAATGGCATTACCCGCCCCCACGGAGCCACGGGTTTCCACTTTCACCCACCAGCCGCGTTTTTTGGCTTCGGTTTCGATGGCTTCCGCCGCCATAAAGGTATGAGCAACGCCGGTCGGACAAGCGGTAACGGCGACAATACGTTTCTGCCCCTGAGCGGCGGCCGGAACGGCTACCGCCGCTGGCGCAACGTACGGCTTAGCGTGGTCTTTCGCTTCGCCGAGGAACAATTCCGGATGAGCGACTGCACGGTTAATATCGCCCAGATAGACGTTTTTACCGTTCAGCGCGCTGTCAGCCGGCAGCGCGGTTCCCAGCACGATGGCCAGTTCAGCATCGTTCGGGTTATCAATCAGCTCAAGGTGCGCTTTCTGCGCCGCGGCGCTGAGCAGGGTCTTCGCCATGTAGGCGCGAGCCTGTCCAAGCCCGGCATCAATAATCAGCAGCGTTTTCATTATGCCTCTCCTGCTGTCAATTAAAGGGTTGTAAGTCGACGCGCGCCATCATTGCGGCCAACTGGGTACGATCGGTAATGCCAACGTTGCTCTGGCTGACGGCCAGGGCGGCGACGGCGGTCGCCAGACGCAGGGTATGCTCGCTGGATTCACGCATCAGCAGGCCGTAAATCAGGCCGCCGACCATCGAATCACCGGCGCCTACGGTGCTGACGACCTCGACTGAAGGCGGTTTAGCAATCCATTCGCCGGAGGCGTTGACCCACAGCGCGCCCTCTTCGCCCAGCGAAATCACCACGTGGGCGATACCTTGCTCGCGTAGCGCATGAGCGGCGTCGATGACATCTTTCATCTCCGGCAGCTTGTGGCCAGCCCAGATTTCCAGCTCGCGGCGGTTTGGTTTTACCAGCCACGGCGCGGCTTTCAGTCCGGCGACCAGCGCTTCGCGGCTGCTATCGAAAATAATGCACGGACACTGGCTGCGCAGGCGCGTCATCCAGTCGGTGAAGGCCTCCGGACTTACGCCGGACGGCAGGCTGCCGCTGACGCAAACCATATCGAACTGCCCCAGCCAGCTCAGAGAATCATTAACGAAACGCTCCCAGTCCGCCGGGGTTACTTCAAAACCGGAGAAGTTGAAATCGGTCACTTCGCCGTCTTTTTCCGTCAGCTTGACGTTAATACGGGTACGCCCCTGCACCACCTGGAAGCGGTTGGCGATGCCCAGCTCGCTGAACAGCTGCTGGAAGCCATCCTGGTTATCTTTTCCGAGGAAGCCGCCGACGGTGACGTCGATGCCGAGATCTTTCAGCACTTTCGCCACGTTAATACCTTTACCTGCCGCATGCAGGCCGGTGGTGCGCACGAGGTTCACTTCGCCACGTTCGATTTCCGGGGTGAAGCCCACCAGGTCGTATGCCGGATTTAAAGTAATCGTTGCTACACGTCTGCTCATTTATGCGCCCTCCCCAAGGCCTGCGGCGATCGCTTCGCCAATCGCATCCAGCGCTTGTTGCGCATCTTCACCCTGCGCGGTAAAACGCAGACGGTGACCTTTTTTCACACCCAGCGCCACGACCTTCATCAGGCTGCGGCCATTGGCCGGCTTGCCGGAACCGTCGAGGTTGGTGACGGTAATGTCGCTGGAGAATTGTTTAATCGTATTGACCAACATCGTGCCCGGACGCGCGTGCAGCCCGTGCTCGTTGCGTACTACAAATTCAGCATTCAGCACGTCTTCAGCAATGGCGTCGTCGCTGGTCAGCAGCGCCAGCAACGTGGCGGCGTCGGCTTTCAGCAGATGCTCCGCTTTTTTATCAATGAGCAGATTGCTCAGGCGATTAAGCACCGCGGTCGGCTGCTCATCGGCCATCGCGACGGTGATCAGCAGCGCCACCGGCTGCCCGTCAGCGGTAAACACGTTGGCGGCGCGACTCACGGCGATAGCGCTACGCAAGTTGCCTTCCGCACAGTCGTTCAACCAGATCCCCTGACCCAGGTTGAGCGGCGCATCGTTAATGGTGCGGCTGACGAAATCGGCGTTTACCGCGCCCGCCTCTTTCAGCCGCGCGGCGTTCAGCGCCTGCAGCGTCAGCAGATCGTTGGCGACCACGTCCAGGCTCAAGGTTTCGTTGTCGAGCTTCAGCGCTTCGCTTTGCTTTTCGCCCATCAGCAGAGCGCGCAGTTCTTCTGCCGTAGTGGCGGTTCTCAGCTGTTCAGCCACCGAGTCGTCGCTCAGAACGTGCGTCAACTGACGCAGCAGACCAAGGTGCTCGTCGGAGCTGGCGGCAATGCCGATCGCCACATAAGCGGTTTGTCCTTCTCCCCAGGTCACGCCCTGCGGGAACTGATACACCTGTACACCCGTTTTCAGAACCTGGTCGCGGGTATCGGTGGTGCCGTGCGGGATGGCGATGCCATTGCCGAGGAAAGTGGAGGTCTGCTGCTCGCGGGCAAGCATACCGTTAACGTAGCCGTCAGCCACATTACCCGCGCTAACCAGCGCGCCAGCAATCTGACGTATTGCCTCTTCTTTATTCGCGGCCTGCTGGCCGGGATGAATATCCTGAACAGATAACTGGAACATAGTTCTCCTCTCCGCTGAAGTGAATCGTTTCAGCTAACATGAGAAAAAATACGCCACCCGATGATTGGATAATACTCTGATGACGCTGAAACGTTTCAATGAGTCTGTACCTTTATTGTGCACTGCGCAAGTAAACTCCGAAGGCTGATAACAGAATTTAGAGATACCGCACATTTTTGCTGAAGCTAATGGTGAAATCCGCCATTGGCTTCAGCATTTTGCTGAACGACATAATTTGAAACGCCTTTTTAATTTTTCGTGCCATACCACTATTTATTTTATGGGTGTCGGCGTAAACTTCGCCTCTTCTGAAACCAACGATATTCCAGCATGCAAAACAGTAGCGCCGCCCTTCCCCGCCGCGGGTTCGACTTAACCTCCTCCGCTTTTCTTATCGTCGCCTTTCTGACGGGGATCGCCGGGGCCTTACAAACCCCGACCCTGAGCCTGTTTTTGACCAATGAGGTGCACGTGCGCCCGGCAATGGTCGGCTTCTTTTTTACCGGCAGCGCGGTCATCGGTATTCTGGTAAGCCAGTTTCTTGCCGGGCGTTCCGATCGTAAAGGCGATCGCAAGCAGCTGATTGTCGCCTGCTGCCTGCTGGGGGTGCTGGCCTGCGTGCTGTTCGCCTGGAACCGCAACTACTTTATTCTGCTGTTCGTCGGCGTCTTTCTCAGTAGTTTTGGCTCTACCGCCAACCCGCAAATGTTCGCCCTCGCTCGCGAACACGCGGACAAAACCGGGCGCGAGGCGGTGATGTTCAGCTCCATTCTGCGCGCGCAGGTCTCGCTGGCGTGGGTAATCGGCCCACCGCTGGCCTACGCGCTGGCGATGGGTTTTGGTTTTACCGTGATGTATCTCAGCGCCGCCGTGGCGTTCATCGTCTGTGCGCTGATGGTCTGGTTTTTCCTGCCCAGCATGCGTAAAGAGAGCAAAACCGCCGTTGGTCATCTCGAAGCGCCGCGTACCAACCGCCGCGACGCGCTGCTGCTGTTCAGCATCTGTACGTTAATGTGGGGCACCAACAGCCTCTATATCATTAATATGCCGCTGTTTATCATTAATGAACTACATCTGCCGGAGAAACTGGCCGGGCTGATGATGGGGACCGCCGCCGGGCTGGAAATCCCCACCATGCTGATTGCCGGTTATTACGCGAAACGTTTTGGAAAGCGCTTGCTGATGCGCATTGCCGCGCTTGCCGGGCTGCTGTTTTATGTCGGTATGCTGACCGTCCATACCCCGACCCTGCTGCTGGGGATGCAGGCGCTGAACGCGATTTACATCGGGATCCTCGCCGGTATCGGTATGCTCTATTTTCAGGATCTGATGCCGGGCCAGGCGGGCGCGGCGACGACGCTCTATACCAATACCACGCGCGTCGGCTGGATCATCGCCGGCTCGCTAGCGGGCGTCGTTGCGGAAATCTGGAGCTATCACGCGGTGTTCTGGATTGCGCTAGTGATGGGAATTATCGCCCAGGTCTGCCTGTGGCGTATTAAAGACGTTTAGGGCGCGGTCAGCGCTTCGAGATGAATGAGATAAGCCATCGCCTGCTGACGCGTGCTGCCGCACATTTCCGCCGTCGGTTGTAAACCCGCGCAGACTTTAGGGCGCAGCGGCGAGGCAAAAATCTTGCAACGCAGATGTTCATCCAGCTGCACGCACGGTGTATTTGCCGGCTTGCCGTCAGGCATTCCGGGAATGGGGCTTGAGATGGACGGCGCGGTGCAACAGGCTCCGCAGTCCGGGCGACATTCCATACCTGACTCCTTAATGAGTGGGAGGCGGACAGTAGCAAAATATCGGCTATCAGGAAAGCTGAAGCTGGCGAAACGGCTTTTTCAGCTGCGCCGATCGAAGATTTGCCAGGAGATAGCAAAAGTCGCGAATTCCGCTTGCCTGAAAGGCCCGGCGCGAGTAGTTTTACGCGATATTTTTGACCCTTTAAGTGACAGGATTACTGCAATGCCAAGAGCGAATGAAATTAAAAAAGGTATGGTGCTGAATTACAACGGCAAACTGCTGATTGTTAAAAATATTGATATTCAGTCGCCAAGCGCCCGTGGCGCAGCAACGCTGTATAAAATGCGTTTTTCCGACGTGCGTACCGGCCTGAAAGTAGAAGAGCGTTTTAAGGGCGACGATATTGTTGATACCGTCACCCTGACCCGTCGTTTCGTTGATTTCTCCTACGTCGATGGCAACGAATATGTATTCATGGATAAAGAAGACTATACCCCGTATACCTTCACCAAAGAGCAGATCGAAGAAGAGCTACAGTTTATCCCGGAAGGCGGCATGCCGGATATGCAGGTTCTGACCTGGGATGGCCAGCTGTTGGCGCTGGAGCTGCCGCAGACCGTTGACCTGGAAATCGTAGAAACCGCACCGGGTATCAAAGGCGCTTCCGCCAGCTCGCGCACCAAACCGGCCACTATGAGCACCGGGCTGGTCATTCAGGTTCCGGAATACCTGACCAGCGGTGAGAAAATCCGCATTCATATCGAAGAGTGCCGCTATATGGGCCGCGCGGACTAACCCCCCTCCTCTGACGGTTGCCCGGCCCCGCGTCGCGCAGGCCGGGTCTGTTCCCGGATGGCGGCGCTGCGCGCCTTATCCGGGCTACAGTTCGTGCCATTGTGAGCTTAAGATCTCTATTTTGTACCCATGGTTACTGAAACTGCCGGTGTTGGTGGCCTCAAAATCGCTGAGACGTTCCCGGAAGGCCGGGGCAGTTCGGTAGCCCGGCTAAGCGTAGCGCAGGCCGGGGAATGTCCCGGATGGCGGCGCTGCGCTCCTTATCCAGGCTACTCGCTGCCGATATCAGGCACAAAAAAGGACAGCCGTTGGCTGTCCTTTTGCTTTCCCTCACGCCATGATTACAGCAGCTCAGGGTATTTGGTCATCTTCAGCGCCAGCTCAACGCCGCGCACTTCCGCCATGCCTTTCAGACGGCCAATAGCCGAATAACCGGGGTTGGTTTTCTTACGCAGATCGTCAAGCATCTGATGGCCGTGATCCGGACGGAACGGGATCGGGCGCAGATCGCCGGCTTTCTTACGACGCAGCTCTTCGCTAAGGATCGCATTGACCACCGCCACCATATTGACGTCGCCGTTCAAGTGCGCCGCCTCGTGGAAGGTTTTAGGATTTTCTTCACGGCAGGTAGAGCGCAAATGGGTAAAGTGGATACGATCGCCGAAGGTTTCCACCATCTTCACCAGATCGTTATCGGCGCGCACGCCGTAGGATCCGGTACACATGGTAAAGCCGTTATAAATGCTGTCTACCGTCTCTTTCAACCACTGCATATCGTCGATCGTCGACACGATACGCGGCAGGCCGAGGATCGGACGCGGCGGATCGTCCGGGTGAACCGCCAGGCGCACGCCGACTTCTTCGCACACCGGCACAATCGCCCGCAGGAAGTAGGCCATGTTCTCACGCAGCTGCGCTTTATCGATGTGGTCATACTCCGCCAGCCGCGCGCGGAACTGATCGAGGGTATAGCCCTCTTCCGCTCCCGGCAGACCGGCAATGATATTGCGGGTCAGCTTGTCGATATCCGCCGCGCTCATCGCTTTGAAGTAAACTTCAGCCTGCTGCTGCTCTTCAGCGCTGTAGTCAGCTTCGGCGCCCGGGCGTTTAAGGATGTGCAGTTCAAAAGCGGCGAAAGCAATCTGGTCAAAACGCAGCGCTTTGGAGCCATCGGCCAGCTGATATTCCAGATCGGTACGCGTCCAGTCCAGAATCGGCATGAAGTTATAGCACACGGTATCAATACCGCAGGCCGCCAGATTGCGGATGCTCTGCTGGTAGTTGGCAATCCACTTATCATATTGTCCGCTGTGGGTTTTGATATCCTCATGCACCGGGATACTTTCGACCACCGACCAGCTCAGGCCTTTTTCCGCCAGCAGCGCTAAACGCTGTTGAATCTCGTCTACCGGCCAGACCTGGCCATTCGGAATATGATGCAACGCCGTCACGACACCCGTGGCGCCCGCCTGGCGCACATCATCAAGCGATACCGGATCGTTCGGTCCATACCAACGCCAGGTTTGCTCCATCGCAATGCCCTCTTTAAGTTGTTATACCAATAATGTGAAACATCATGACGACTACCATACATGCTTCTGCTGAATGGTCAATTTCGCCCGTAGCATTGATTGATCCAGCTCACACTAAGCGGATAAATTCGGCTTACCAATTTAAATTGCTGTCATATAACTTTACACTGCGTGATGTTAATCATTGGTTAATCAGGTGTATAAAAATGACTACTATCGCTACCGCCGCGCTGCCAGCAGGCGTGCAACTTCCGCAGTACGATCGCCGCCAATTGCGCTCGCGTATCGTGCACCTTGGTTTTGGCGCGTTTCACCGCGCGCATCAGGCGCTGCTAACCGACCGGGTGCTTAACGCCGGCGGCGGCGACTGGGGAATTTGTGAAATCAGCCTGTTCAGCGGCGATAAGCTGATGAGCCAACTGCGTGCGCAGGACCACCTGTTTACGGTGCTGGAAAAAGGCGCTGAGGGTAACCAGTCGATCGTGGTTGGCGCAGTGCATGAATGCCTGAACGCCAGACTGGATTCGCTGGCGGCGATTATCGAGAAATTCTGCGAACCGCAGGTGGCTATCGTTTCGCTGACGATCACTGAGAAAGGTTACTGTATCGATCCGGCGACCGGTAAACTGGATCCAACCCAGCCGCGTATCGTTCACGATCTGGAAAACCCGACGCTGCCGCAGTCGGCTCCCGGTATTTTAGTTGAAGCGCTCAATCGTCGCCGCGAACGCGGACTCGCGCCCTTCACCGTACTCTCCTGCGACAATATTCCCGACAATGGTCACGTCGTGAAAAACGCCGTTCTCGGCATGGCTGAGAAACGTAGTCAGGAGCTGGCCGACTGGATTGCTGAACATGTCAGCTTCCCCGGCACTATGGTTGACCGCATCGTACCGGCCGCCACCGAAGAATCGCTGGCGGAGATTGCCTCCGTGCTGGGCGTTGAAGATCCCTGCGCCATCAGCTGCGAACCGTTTATTCAATGGGTGGTGGAAGATAATTTTGTCGCCGGGCGCCCGGCCTGGGAAACGGCGGGAGTACAGATGACCCGCGACGTCCTGCCGTGGGAACAAATGAAACTGCGGATGCTCAACGGTAGCCACTCTTTCCTCGCCTGGCTGGGCTATCTGGCAGGGCACGCGCATGTGAGCGACTGTATGCAGGATGATGTTTTCCGCCATGCCGCACGCCGCCTGATGCTAGATGAACAAGCGCCAACGCTATCGATTACCGGCGTGGATTTAGTTGCCTATGCTGACAGCCTGATAACGCGCTTCGCCAATCCGGCGTTAAAGCATCGTACCTGGCAAATCGCCATGGACGGCAGCCAAAAGCTGCCGCAGCGCATGCTCGATAGTATTCGCGTTCATCTGGCAAACGGCAGCCGCTGGCCGCTGCTGGCGCTGGGCGTGGCTGGCTGGATGCGTTATGTAAGCGGCGTCGACGACGCCGGGCAAGCCATTGATGTGCGCGACCCGCTGGTCGACAAAATCAAACAGTTGGCTGGCGCCAGCCAGCAAGAAGAGCGCGTCAGCGCCCTGCTCAGCCTCGAAGAGATATTTGGCAAGGATCTACCGGGCAATCCGCAGTTTGTTGCCGACGTCACTGCAGCCTGGCATCAGTTGGTTAAATCAGGCGCCCGCGAAGCTGTGGCTAAGGCGCTACGCAGTTAACAATTTCTGCTGTTTAGCGGACAGAATGCATTTCTGTCCGCAGTATCCCTTCTCTTTTTCCCCTTTTTTCGTCAGGATAGTCGCAACTGTTACAACATTACATTTCTGTGCTGGAGAAATTGTGACCAAAACTAACCTGATCACGGGCTTTCTCGGCAGCGGCAAGACGACCTCAATTCTTCATCTACTGGCCAATAAACCTGCGGATGAAAAGTGGGCCGTGCTGGTCAACGAGTTTGGCGAAGTCGGCATCGACGGCGCCCTGCTGGCGGAAAGCGGCGCGTTGCTAAAAGAGATCCCCGGCGGCTGCATGTGCTGCGTCAACGGTCTGCCGATGCAGGTTGGGCTCAATACGCTGTTGCGCCAGGGAAAACCTGACCGTCTGTTGATTGAGCCTACCGGGCTGGGCCATCCGAAGCAAATTCTCGATATCCTCACCGCCACCGTCTATGAACCGTGGATCGATCTGCGCGCGACGCTGTGCATTCTCGATCCGCGCCAGCTGTTGGAGGAAAAGATCGTGGCCAATGATAATTTCCGCGATCAGCTGGCCGCAGCCGATGTCATCGTCGCCAATAAAAGCGATCGGGCGACGCCGGAAAGCGATGCCGCTTTTGCCAACTGGTGGCGGCAGTACGCCGGGGAGCGCCTGCAGGTAAACGCCACCCAGGGGAATATCGAGCTCGCGCTGCTGGATCTCCCGCGCCGTAACACCGCCCCGCTGCCGGCAAGCCCGGACCACGTGCATAGTCACGGGCAAAAGCAGGGTCTGGCGGCGTTGAATCTACCGGCGCATCAACGCTGGCGTCGCAGTGTTAACAGCGGCCAGGGATACCATGCCTGCGGCTGGATTTTTGATGCTGATACCCAATTTGACACCGTTGGGTTGCTGGAATGGGCGCGCCTGGCGCCGGTTGGCCGGGTGAAAGGCGTGATGCGTATTGCTGAAGGATTGGTGCGTATCAACCGTCAGGGGCTCGATCTGCACATCGAAACCCAAAACGCGCCGCCGCCGGATAGCCGCATCGAACTGATTTCCGAGTCAGAAGTTGACTGGAATGCCCTGCAGTCCTCGCTGTTGAAGCTTCGTTTAAGTTAATGCGGCTATGTTTGGCCGCTGTTTAAAAAAATCGCATCTGTTATGACTAAAAACCGTATTCCACTTATCTTGCTGCTGAACGTCGCGGGCGTAGCCTTATTTTGTTCCTGGTATCTACCGGCAAATCACGGTTTCTGGTTCCCGCTTGACTCGGCTATTTTTCACTTCTTTAACCAGGGCGTCAGCACCAACCGCGCGTATGCCTGGCTGTTAGCCATTATCAACAATCGCGCGTTCGACGCCTGCTCGCTGCTGGCGATGGGCTGTCTGATGCTCAGTTTCTGGATCAAAGCGCAGAGCGCTGAACGCCGTCGCATTATCCTTATGGGGCTGGTGATGTTGCTCGCGGCGGTGATTATCAATCAACTTGCCCAGCATCTGATGCCGGTACAGCGCGCCAGCCCTTCGTTGTTCTTTACTGATATTACGAAAGTCAGCGACGTGGTCTCACTGCCAACCAAAGACGCTTCAAAAGATAGCTTCCCGGGCGACCACGGCATGATGTTGCTCATTTTCGCCTCGTTTATGTGGCGATATTTCGGCCGCCGGGCATTTATCATTGCACTGGTTATTTTTGTGGTTTTTGCTTTCCCGCGAGTGATGATCGGCGCCCATTGGTTCACCGATATTGCCGTAGGGTCGCTCAGCGCGGTGCTGATAGGCGCGCCGTGGGTATTAATGACCTCGCTTTCCGATAAGTTGATCGTCTGGTTTGACCGTTCGCTTCCGGGTGGAATAGCAAAAAAATAAGATCATTTTTACATTTTATTAATATTATCCATAAGGGGTCGTTCTGACCCCTTTTTTTATATTTGCTGATGATTTATTCGTGACATCATCTTCCTGTCACATTAATCATCATTGAAATGAAGATATTGCATATTTTTCAGCCAAAAAAGGCGCTATTTTTCCCTTTGCCGATGATTCACTTTTTGTCGCAAAAATACTTATAAGAAATCGCGCAAAACCGCTCGCCATCCCACGTTTGATAGGGTAATCTCTTTCTCGTTTTGCCCTTCCAGGCAACACAATTCATCATTTGAATAAATTTGTGCGGTACTCCACATTTTTAGGCTTAAGGAATTGTCTCATTGCTTTCTGGAATCTAGGCTCTACCACGTTTGGCATTTTTTATAACGACATTGTCGTTAAGGACAACAAGGGAAAATAAACATAATGGTCAAATCTCAGCCGATTTTGAGATATATCTTGCGGGTCGTCCCCGCGATTGCAGTTGCGGTTCTGCTTTCCGCGTGTAGTTCAACAAGTACCGCCAAGAATATGCATTCTGAGACGCATGCTGTGGGTAGTGGAGATTTATCATCACTGCAAGCCTCTCAGGATGAATTTGAAAAAATGGTCAGCAACCTGGACGTTAAGTCCCGCTTGATGGACCAGTATGCTAGCTGGAAAGGCGTGCGTTACCGCCTTGGCGGCAGCACCCGGAAAGGGATCGATTGCTCGGCGTTCGTGCAGCGTACTTTCCGTGAACAATTTGGTCTGGAGCTGCCGCGCTCAACTTCCGAGCAGCAGGATTCCGGCAAATCGATTTCGCGCACTCAACTGCGTACCGGTGATTTAGTACTGTTCCGTGCGGGCTCTACGGGCCGTCATGTCGGTATCTACATCGGCAATAACCAGTTTGTACATGCCTCTACCAGCAGCGGCGTCACCATCTCAAGCCTGGATGAGCCATACTGGAAAAAGCGCTATAACGAAGCGCGTCGCGTTCTGAGTCGTTCCTGATACCTCTTCTTACCATCGGTTATCCCTTGGCTGACGGTAAGAAATGAAAAAAACACTGCCCCGGCAGTGTTTTTTTGCTTTTCCGCCGATGATCTCCGCAAAATAAGCTATGTCTTTACAAGCTATGCCTTTTAAAGGAAATGGAACCATACTCTTCTGGCACCCCATTGGCATGATTCAATTATACGGACAGATTCTGGCCTATGCTAACCCGCTACTTTTCACCCCGACGTAAAATCTGGCTCACCAGTATTTGCATTGGCGTTGCCGTCGCGCTACTGGCCGGCAGCATCCAGTTTATGGTTATCTACCACAACCGCTCTGAACGTTTCGATCAGATAATCAATAACGTCAGTCACTACCTTAATAGTTATTTCGCCGATTTAAGCGAAACCATCGAGGGCCTGCAGCCTCTGCTCGATCAACCCTGTGAGCATATTGACTCCGGCCTGGCTGCCAGCGCCGCCTTCAGTCCGAACGTACGCGCCTTCCTGCTGGTGAAAAACGGCAAAGCGTTCTGTTCATCCGCCACCGGCGCAATGAACACACCGTTTAAACAATTGATACCGCAGCTTGATATCAATAAACCCCTGGATATGGCCATCCTCCAGGGCACACCGATGATGCCGGACACCGCCGCGTTGGCAATGTGGGTGCAACATCCCGGCGATCGAGACAGCGGCATTTTTGTATCCATAAATGCTAATCTGACGCCTTACATCCTCTATACCGCACGGCAGAATGACTTCAACGGTATTGCGCTGGCCATCGGCCATACTGCGATTTCGACCTTCAGCAGCAAAATTATCGATCCGCTATCATTGCCCAATGAGCCGATACGCCAGATTCAGGTTCCGGGGCTACCGCTAAAAGTGTATCTCTTTTCCAACAGCTGGTTTGGCGAGAATACCCAGTTCGCCCTGCTGCTCGGCGTGGTATGCGGCATGCTTGCCGGCTTACTCAGCTACTACATCCTGACGATCAAATCCGATCCGCGGAAATCGATCCAACTGGGGATCAAAAACAACCAGTTCTACGTGGTCTACCAGCCGGTGGTAAAGGCCGATACCCTGCAGATTAGCGGCGTTGAAGTGCTGATGCGCTGGCGGCATCCGGTGGTGGGTGAAATCCCGCCAGACGTCTTTATTAATCTGGCGGAAACGCAGCAGATGATCGTGCCGCTCACCCATCACCTGTTAATGTTGATTGCCCGCGATGCGCCGACTCTGCAGCGCATTTTGCCGCGCGGTACCAAACTTGGCCTGAATATCTCCCCCGCCCACCTGCATGCCGCCGAATTTCAGCAAGATATGCGACGTTTTGCCGCCGCGTTACCCGCAAACTACTTCGACGTCGTGCTGGAAATAACCGAGCGCTCAATGATCGATAAAAACCGGTCGATGGCTATTTTTGAGTGGCTGCACCAGCAGGGCTTCGAAATTGCTATTGATGATTTTGGTACCGGCCATAGCGCGCTAATTTATCTTGAGCGCTATAACTTTGATTATCTGAAGATCGATCGTGGTTTTGTGCAGGCGATCGGTACCGAAACCGTCACCTCTCCCGTCCTGGATGCGGTATTAACGCTAAGCCGCCGCCTGCAGCTGAAAACCGTGGCTGAAGGCGTAGAAACACCGGAGCAGGCGGAATGGCTGCGTGCTCACGGCGTGAAATATCTGCAAGGTTACTGCTTCAGCCGCCCGCTGCCGCTGGAGAAACTGGTTGCCGCTCATGATGAACCGGCAAATTATTTCACAAGCCGCTAAGGGTCGCTTATGATGCGAAACCATCGGGGTTAATGGTCAGAGGATGATATTCCAACTATGTTTGCGCGCATCGGCCTGCTGCTGCTGGCTTTATTTAGCCTTAGTAGCCAGGCGCAAACCATTAAAGAGAGCGAGGCGTTCGCTATTATCGGCGAGCCAAAGTATGCCGTTGACTTTCATCACTTCGATTACGTCAATCCGGATGCGCCAAAAGGCGGTGGTATTACGCTTGCCGCCATTGGCACCTTCGACAATTTCAATCGCTATGCCCTGCGCGGTAATCCCGGCGTACGCACCGATGCGCTGTATGACACTCTGTTTACCACCTCGGACGATGAACCGGGCAGCTACTACCCGCTGATTGCCGATCGCGCGCGCTTTACCGATGATTTCTCGTGGATGGAAATTACCATCAACCCGCGGGCCCGCTTTCATGACGGTAGCCCGATTACCGCCAGCGACGTTGCTTTCACCTTTCAAAAATTTATGACCGAAGGGGTCCCGCAGTTCCGTCTTATTTATAAAGGGACGACCGTCAAAGCTATCGCCCCGCTGACGGTGCGCATCGAACTGGCCAAGCCGGGCAAAGAAAATATGCTCAGCCTGCTGTCCCTGCCGATAATGCCCGCGTCATTCTGGCGCCATCATAAACTGAGCGACCCCCTTTCAACGCCGCCGCTCGCCAGTGGCCCCTATCGCATCAGCAGTTGGCGGATGGGGCAATATATTGTCTATTCGCGAGTCGAGAACTACTGGGCCGCCGACCTGCCGGTGAACCGCGGGCGCTGGAACTTCGACACGATTCGCTACGACTACTATCTCGACGATAACGTCGCTTTCGAAGCCTTCAAAGCCGGAGCGGTAGATATGCGCGAGGAGAGTTCGACAAAAAACTGGGCGACGCGCTATATCGGGCGCAACTTTAGCAACGGTTATATAGTGAAAGACGATCGCACGACTACCTCGGCAAAGGATACCCGCTGGCTGGCTTTTAATACTCAGCGCCCGGTCTTTGCCGACCGCCAGGTGCGTGAAGCCATCACCCTTGCATTTGATTTCGAATGGATGAATAAGGCGCTGTTTTACGGCGCCTACAGTCGGCCAAACAGTTACTTTCAGAATACAGAATATGCCGCTCGTGATTACCCGAAGGCCGATGAACTCACTTTGCTGGCGCCGTTGAAAAAAGATGTGCCGCCAGAGGTCTTTACCCGGATTTATCAGCCGCCCGTTTCCAACGGCGATGGTTTCGATCGCGCCAATTTACTTAAAGCAGATGCCCTGTTGAACCAGGCGGGATGGGTGCTAAAAAATCGTCAGCGCGTTAATGCCAAAACCGGCAAACCGCTGCGTTTTGAGCTGCTGCTCGCCTCCGGCGGCAACGTCAGTTGGGTACTACCGTTCCAGCATAATTTACAGCGTTTAGGCGTGACGATGGATATCCGTCAGGTGGATAACTCTCAGGCCACCAGCCGACTGCGGAGCCGCGATTACGACATGATGCCTTCGCTGTGGCGCGCCACCGCCTGGCCAGATACGGGTTTACAGGTTTCGTGGGCCTCGGACTATATTAACTCCAGCTATAACGCACCGGGAGTGCAGAACCCGGCGGTCGACGCGCTGATTGCGCAGATCGTTCGCTGGCAGGGCAACAAACAGAAACTCCTGCCGCTGGGCCGCGCGCTCGACCGGGTGCTGACCTGGAACTATTACATGCTGCCGATGTGGTATATGGCGCAGGACAGGACGGCTTACTGGAATAAATTTTCCTTCCCGCAAACACGCCCGGCCTACTCCTCCGGTTTTGATGGCTGGTGGTACGATGTTAACAAAGCCGCCAGGCTTCCCGCGGACCGACGTTAAGGATTAAAGATGGGCGCCTACCTGCTCCGCCGACTATTACTGGTGATCCCGACGCTCTGGGCCATCATCACCATCAATTTTTTTATCGTGCAGATTGCGCCAGGCGGTCCGGTCGATCAGGCGATCGCCGCCGTGGAGTTCGGCGACCGCAGCGGGTTGCCCGGCGCAGGAGATAGCGGTATGGGCGCCAGTCATGCGCGTACCGGCGTTGGCAATATCAGTGAAGGTCATTATCGCGGCGGGCGTGGGCTCGATCCAGAAGTGATTGCCGAAATCACCCACCGCTACGGCTTCGATAAACCGATTCACGAACGCTACTTTAAGATGCTCGGCGACTATCTGCGTTTTGATTTTGGCGATAGCCTGTTTCGCAGCGCTTCGGTGCTGCAGTTGATTAAAGACAGCCTGCCGGTGTCTATTACCCTCGGCCTGTGGAGCACGCTGATTATCTACCTGGTGTCGATACCGCTGGGGATCCGTAAAGCCGTCAGTAACGGCAGCCATTTCGACGTCTGGAGCAGCACATTTATCATCATCGGTTACGCCATCCCTGCGTTTCTGTTCGCGATATTACTGATCGTGATTTTCGCCGGCGGCAGCTATTTCGATCTTTTTCCGCTGCGCGGCCTGGTCTCCGCTAATTTTGATAGCCTGCCGTGGTATCAGAAGATCGCCGACTATCTCTGGCATATCACCTTACCGGTGCTGGCGACGGTGATCGGCGGTTTCGCCGCCTTGACGATGCTGACTAAAAACAGTTTCCTTGATGAGATCCGCAAACAGTATGTGGTGACGGCCCGCGCCAAAGGCGTCGGGGAAAAACAGATCCTGTGGAAACACGTTTTTCGCAACGCCATGCTGCTGGTGATTGCCGGTTTTCCCGCCACCTTCATTAGCATGTTCTTTACCGGTTCGCTGCTGATTGAGGTGATGTTCTCGCTCAATGGTCTTGGGCTGCTCGGCTACGAAGCCACCGTGTCGCGCGATTACCCGGTGATGTTCGGCACTCTGTATATCTTCACGTTAATCGGCCTGCTATTAAACATTGTCAGCGACATCAGCTATACGCTGGTCGATCCGCGTATCGATTTCGAGGGCCGCTAATGTCATTTCTCTCCCCCGTTAATCAGGCCCGCTGGGCGCGTTTTCGCCACAACCGCCGCGGCTACTGGTCGCTATGGATCTTCCTGGCGCTGTTTATTTGCAGCCTGTGCGCCGAGCTTATCGCCAACGATAAGCCACTGCTGGTGCAGTATCGCGGTAGTTTGTACGTACCGGCGCTGAAAACCTATAGCGAAACGACCTTCGGCGGTGATTTTGCCACCGCCGCCGACTATCAGGATCCCTGGCTGCAAAAACGGCTGGCTGAAAACGGTTGGGTGCTGTGGGCCCCGGTGCGTTTCGGCGCCACCAGCATCAATTTCGCCACCGACAGCCCCTTCCCTTCGCCGCCGTCCAGGCACAACTGGCTGGGTACCGACGCTAACGGCGGCGATGTATTCGCACGGATCCTCTATGGCGCGCGGATTTCATTATTATTCGGTCTGCTGCTGACGTTCTTCTCCAGCGTGCTTGGCGTGCTTGCCGGGGCGCTGCAGGGCTACTACGGCGGTAAGCTCGACCTGTGGGGGCAGCGTTTTATCGAAGTATGGTCCGGAATGCCGACGCTATTTTTAATTATTCTGCTCTCAAGCGTAGTGCAACCTGATTTCTGGTGGCTGCTGGCAATCACCGTTTTATTTGGCTGGATGACGCTGGTCGGGGTGGTTCGCGCCGAATTCCTGCGCACCCGTAACTACGATTATATTCGCGCCGCACAGGCGCTGGGGGTCAGCGATCGCCATATTATCCTGCGCCATATGCTGCCGAATGCGATGGTCGCCACCCTCACCTTCCTGCCGTTTATTTTGTGCAGTTCGATAACCACCCTGACCTCGCTCGATTTTCTCGGCTTTGGCCTGCCGCTAGGCTCGCCGTCGCTGGGCGAACTGCTACTGCAGGGGAAAAATAACCTGCAGGCGCCGTGGCTGGGGATGGCGGCATTTTTGTCGGTGGCGGTGCTGCTGACGCTGCTGATTTTCATTGGCGAAGCGGTCCGCGACGCCTTCGATCCGAGTAAGGCGGTATAACATGAGCCAGCCGTTATTAGACATTGACGACCTCTCTATCGCCTTCCGCCAGCAAGGGGCAAGCCAAACGGTAGTCAGCAACCTGACGCTGCAGATTGCCGCGGGTGAAACGCTGGCGTTGGTCGGCGAATCCGGCTCCGGCAAGAGCGTCTCCGCGCTGTCGGTACTGCGCCTTCTGCCCTCGCCGCCGGTTAGCTATCCCAGCGGCGATATCCGCTTTCACGGCCAGTCGCTGCTGCACGCCGATGAGCGTACCCTGCGCGGGATCCGCGGCAACCGCATCGCGATGATTTTCCAGGAGCCGATGGTCTCGCTCAATCCGCTGCATACGCTGGAGAAACAGCTGTACGAGGTGCTCTCGCTGCACCGCGGCATGCGCAAAGAGGCGGCGCGCGGCGAAATCCTCGACTGTCTGGATCGGGTTGGCATCCGTAACGCTTCACGGCGGCTTGCCGACTATCCGCACCAGCTTTCCGGCGGCGAACGCCAACGGGTGATGATCGCCATGGCGCTGCTGACGCGCCCGGAGCTGCTCATCGCCGATGAACCAACCACCGCGCTGGACGTCTCGGTGCAGGCGCAAATTCTGCAACTGCTGCGCGAACTGAAGCATGAGCTCAACATGGGGATGTTGTTCATCACCCACAATCTAAGTATTGTCCGCCAGCTTGCCGACCGGGTGGCGGTGATGCAAAACGGCCGCTGCGTCGAAGAAAACGGCTGCCGGGAGCTGTTTCAGGCGCCCGCGCATCCGTATACCCGCCGCCTGCTGGATAGCGAACCGACCGGCAAACCGGTGCCGCTATCCGCCGATGCGCCCATCCTGCTGCAGGCCCGCGATCTTAACGTCGCCTTCCCAATCCGCAAAGGGATCCTGCGCCGGGTGGTCGATCACAATCGGGTGGTCAACCATCTGACTTTTACCCTGCGGGCCGGAGAAACGCTGGGGCTGGTGGGAGAATCCGGCTCTGGCAAAAGCACCACCGGGCTGGCGCTGCTGCGGCTGATTAACTCCAGCGGAGAAATGCAGTTTGCCGGCGAGTCGATCCAGGGGCGAAATCGCCGCCAGATGCTGCCGCTGCGCCGACGCATTCAGGTCGTTTTTCAGGATCCGAATTCATCGCTCAACCCGCGCCTGAGCGTCCTGCAGATTATCGAGGAAGGATTACGCGTTCATCAGCCAACGCTGACGCCCGCGGAACGTGAACAGGCGGTGATTCAGGTGATGCAGGAAGTGGGGCTCGACCCCGCGACGCGACAGCGCTATCCGGCGGAATTCTCCGGCGGCCAGCGCCAGCGTATCGCCATTGCCCGGGCGCTGATCGTCAAACCGCAGCTGATTGTGTTAGATGAACCGACTTCATCACTGGATAAAACCGTGCAGGCGCAGATCCTGGCGCTGCTGAAGACGCTACAGCAAAAGCATCAGCTGGCCTATCTGTTTATCAGCCACGATTTACGTGTTGTACGGACGCTCTGTCATCAGGTGATAGTGCTGCGGCAGGGAGAAGTCGTCGAGCAGGGTGAATGCGAGCGCGTATTTACGGCACCGCTTCAGGAGTACACCCGCCAGCTGCTGGCGTTAAGCTGACGGTCAGAAGGGGTTGTTGCCAGAGAAAGGCTCGGCAATGGCCACGCCGAAATTTTTCAGTCGGCAGGTAGCGGCAAACTCATCCTGCATATTAACGAACAGGCACGGCTCGCCTTCACACTCAAGAATGGAACAATCCACTTCAATGTCGCTCAGCGCCTGGCTCAGCGTACGCATCACCGGCCACGCTTTCTCGCCGTCCGGGCTGAGCAGTTTTAATGCCACCAGGCTATTTTCGCCCTGCGCGCCGTTTTGCGGAATCGGTTCAACTCTTGAACCCGCAAAACCGGCCAGCCAGCGATAGCTCTGCGGCAGTCGGTGTACGATAGAGAGTTGCTGTGTATTCACTTGGTTTCCCCGGAAGCAAAAGGCTTCACAATAAATTTACATCAATATTAACACATTGTTGACAAATAGTCCTGCAACAGCTTAGAAAACGCTTACACCCGCATCGGGCCAGGGCTAACAGCTTATTATCCAGAACTTTATAGTTGCCTTGCGGAAACAGTTCGCGGCTATATGTACCCGTTTCTGTGATCCAAAACAACTTTTTTATCGCAACATTGCGACTTTTTACACTAATTGATTTTACATAAAAGAAACAAATAGCTAAACAGGGAAGCCGATTTCGGTTGATATGTATCAAAAAAGGGGCGGAAATCGCCCCTGAAAATGTGACTTAATGTGCGACTTTTCGTCGCCGGCTGGCGTACAGATAGAAGAGAATGGAGCTCGCGGCGCAAAAAGCGATAGAAATCAGCATCGGCCAGGCGGTGGTAAAGGTGGCCATCGACAGCAACGCGCCGATAATCGCGCCAATCCCAAAACGAAATGTTCCGGCCAGCGACGATGCGGTTCCCGCCATATGCGGAAACTCGTCGAGGATCACCGCCATGGCGTTAGAGGAGACCATTGATACGCAGCCGACGAACGCCGCCACGCCCACCACCAGCGACCAGAAACCAACATCAAGCAGCGCGCAAACCACCATCCACACCGCCATCGCCAGCTGGATCCACAGCCCGGCGCGGAACATGTTCAATGCGCCGACCCGGCGAACAAAGCGGCTGTTAATGATGGTCATGATGAACAGGAACACGATATTCAGCGCAAAATAGTAGCCAAAGTGCTGCGGCGACACGTGATTAATGTTGATGTAGACGAATGGGCCCGCGCTGAGAAATGAAAACATGCCGGCAAAACTAAAGCCGCTGGCCAGCATATAGCTGAGTACCCGCTTGTGGCGGAACAAGGTGGCGAAGTTGCCAAGCGTGGTGCGAATATGAAATTTCTGTCGTCTTTCAACCGGCAGCGTCTCGCTAATAAAGAAAGCAATCATCGCCGACGCCAGCAGCGCCGCCAGCGCGAGGATCCAGAAAATCGCGTGCCAGCTGAACCACACCAGCACCGCGCCGCCGACCATCGGCGCCACCAGCGGCGCAATGGTGGTGACCAGCATGACAAATGACATCATGCGCGAGAACTCTTCTTTCGGGTAAATATCGCGCATCAGGGCGTTGATCACCACGCTGGCCGCCGCGGCCGCCAGGCCGTGGAAGAAACGCATAGTAATCAGCATCTCAATGGTCTGCGATAACGCGCAGGCCACCGCCGCCGCGGCGAAAATCAGCGTCCCGCCGAGGATCACCGGTTTACGGCCAATGCTGTCGGCCATCGGCCCGTACAGCAGCTGGCCCAACGCAAAGCCCAGAATATAGGTACTGAGCGTCATTTGCGCGCTGCCGTCCGGCACGTTGAACTGCGACGAGATAACCGGTAGCGCCGGCAGATACATATCAATCGACAGCGGCATTAACATGGCCAACAGGCCAAGAATAAACACAATCCCCAATGAAGAATTCTGCTTTGTCGTCACGTTTTACTCCGTGCTTGTGGGGCGCCAACGCTGGCGATTTCGTCAGCCGTCAGCGGGCGGTATTCGCCGGGCTCCAGCGACGCATCAAGGGTAATATCGCCGATACGTTCGCGATGTAATCCCACGACGTGGTTACCCACCGCCGCGAACATGCGTTTTACCTGGTGGTAGCGGCCTTCGCTGATGGTCAGGCGCACTTCTGTCGGAGTGATGACTTCGAGGACAGCAGGTTTGGTGAGATCTTTTTCATTATGCAGCTGCACGCCTTTGGCAAACTGCTCGGCGACGCCCTCTTCCAGCGGATTTTCCAGCTCCACCAGATAGGTTTTTTCGCAGTGATGGCGCGGCGAAGTAATGCGGTGCGACCACTGCCCATCATCGGTCATCAGTACCAGACCGGTGGTGTCGATATCCAGACGCCCGGCGGCGTGCAGCTTATGGGCAACCGGCTCATCGAGAAAATAAAGCACCGTTGGATGATCGGGATCGTCTGTTGAACAGACATAACCCTGCGGCTTGTTGAGCATAAAGTAACGGGGGCCGTGCTGCTGGGTCAGCGTATTGCCGTCATATTCCACCTCGTGCTCCGGCTGGAGCTTAAAGGAGGCATCTTTCACAATGTCGCCGTCCACGGTAACGCGGCTGCCGCGGATTTCACGCCCGGCAATAGCACGGCTGACGCCAAGCTGCTGAGCGATAAACTTATCAAGTCGCATGAGATTTTTTAGCCTGTAATAATGCTGGAGCGGGCATCTCGCCCGAAAAAGAAGAATTCCATTGGTTAGTATAACGGGCTCTTAACACCACTCAAGGGAAAAGATTCATGGCATACTATTTGCGAGTTAATTAACCCCCGAGAATTGATGACTTTTACACTACGTCCCTACCAAAAAGAGGCGGTCGACGCCACGCTCGCCTGGTTTCGCCGTCACCATGAGCCGGCCGCCATCGTGCTGCCGACCGGCGCCGGCAAAAGCCTGGTGATCGCCGAACTTGCGCGGCTGGCGCGCGGACGCGTATTGGTTCTGGCCCACGTTAAAGAACTGGTGGCGCAGAATCACAGTAAATACTGTGCGCTTGGCCTGGAAGCCGATATTTTCGCCGCCGGTCTGCAGCGTAAAGAGAGCCAGGGCAAAGTGGTCTTCGGCAGCGTGCAGTCGGTGGCGCGCAATCTTGAGCAGTTTCAGAGCGAATTCTCCTTACTGATCGTCGATGAGTGCCACCGTATCAGCGACGATGACGACAGCCAGTATCAGCAAATCATCAGCCACCTGCGGCAGGTGAATCCACAGCTCAGGCTGCTTGGCCTGACCGCGACCCCCTTTCGCCTCGGCAAGGGGTGGATCTATCAGTTCCACTATCACGGTATGGTACGCGGCGACGAGAAAGCGCTGTTCCGTGACTGCATCTACGAGCTGCCGCTGCGTTATATGATTAAGCACGGCTACCTGACGCCGCCTGAGCGCCTCGATATGCCGGTGGTACAATACGATTTCAGCCGCCTGCAGGCGCAGAGCAATGGCCTGTTCAGCGAAGCCGACCTTAACCATGAGCTGAAAAAACAGCAGCGCATCACGCCGCATATCGTCAGCCAAATCGTTGAGTTTGCCGAAAGCCGTCAAGGCGTGATGATCTTTGCCGCGACCGTCGAGCATGCGCGGGAAATTACTGGCCTGCTGCCGCCCACGCAGGCGGCGCTGATTACCGGCGAAACGCCGGGGCCGGAGCGCGATCGCATCATCGAAGCTTTTAAAGCGCAGCAGTATCGCTATCTGGTGAATGTCGCGGTACTGACTACCGGCTTTGACGCGCCGCACGTCGATCTTATCGCGATTCTTCGGCCAACCGAGTCGGTAAGCCTTTACCAACAAATTGTTGGCCGCGGCCTGCGTCTGGCGCCGGGCAAAACCGACTGCCTGATCCTCGACTATGCCGGCAACCCTCACGACCTGTATGCGCCGGAAGTCGGCACGCCAAAAGGCAAAAGCGATAATGTCCCGGTACAGGTCTTCTGCCCGGCCTGCGGTTTCGCCAATACTTTTTGGGGGAAAACCACCGCCGACGGCACGTTGATTGAGCATTTTGGCCGTCGCTGCCAGGGCTGGTTCGAAGACGATGACGGCCATCGCGAACAGTGCGACTTCCGCTTTCGTTTTAAAAACTGTCCGCAGTGCAACGCCGAGAATGACATTGCCGCCCGCCGCTGTCGCGAGTGCGATACTATTCTGGTCGACCCGGACGACATGCTGAAGGCGGCGCTGAAGCTTAAAGACGCGCTGGTGTTGCGCTGCAGCGGCATGGCGCTGCAGCATGGCAGCGATGAAAAAGGCCCGTGGCTGAAAATCACCTATTACGATGAGGACGGCGCCGATGTGAGTGAGCGCTTCCGTTTGCAAACGCCCGCCCAGCGTACCGCCTTTGAGCAGTTGTTTATCCGCCCGCATACCCGTACTCCGGGCGTGCCGCTACGCTGGATAACTCCGGCAGACATCATTGCCCAGCAGGCGCTGCTGCGCCATCCGGACTTTGTCGTCGCCCGGATGAAGGGGCAATACTGGCAGGTGCGGGAAAAAGTGTTCGATTATCAGGGCCGTTTCCGTCGCGCCAATGAGCTGCGTTAATCCGCCAAAAACTGAGGTTTTGATTGCCGCTGTGCCGATAGGCGGCTATAATGCCGCCCGCTTTTGCATTCGCAAAGCAGATAATCTGCCTGCTGCTGGGTCGCCTGTTGCAGGCTTTATATATAGAGAGACATCAATGTTTACTATCAACGCAGAAGTACGTAAAGAGCAGGGTAAGGGTGCGAGCCGCCGCCTGCGCGCAGCTAACAAGTTCCCGGCAATCATCTACGGTGGCGAAGCTGCTCCGGTTGCTATCGAACTGGACCACGACAAACTGTGGAACATGCAGGACAAAGCTGAGTTCTACGGCGAAGTTCTGACCCTGGTTGTCGACGGCAAAGAAGAGAAAGTTAAAGTTCAGGCTGTTCAGCGTCACGCGTTCAAGCCGAAACTGACCCACATCGACTTCGTTCGCGCTTAATCGCCGATAGCAAGTTGTATGGCAAACGCCCTGGTGTCTTCTGACCCGGGGCGTTTTGTTATCTGCACCGCCATAACCCTGGCGCGTCGTCAACAATCTCTCCCAGCGCGCGGTGTTTATTCATTCCCGGCAGCCACAGCATCACCATGGTAACGTTAAGCCCCTGATTACCGACCTCGGTGGCTATTTCAGCAACTCCTTGCCACTCGTCGGGCCGTAAATGGTCGGGTAAAAAACCCCAGCCCTGCCCCTGCTCCATTGCGTGGCGCAACATGGTGATTTCATTCATATACAGCGTATGGCCGGATATCTGCAACCGGCGGGCGATTTGATCGTCGCTGCGCCGGTGCATGACTAACTGCGGGGTGAGCGATAAATTCAGCAACGTCAGCGGCCTTGCGGCATCAGCGAACAACCGCTGCGCGGCGTAAAAGCGTAAATCAACGGTACCCAGCGCCCGCCACTCCATTTCGCTACCCAGCGTACGATTGTTAGCCTGGCAAATGGCCATATCCGCGACGTCATCGCTCAACGCCTGCTCGGCTTCGCGACGCGAAGCGCTCCAGCAACTTAAACGGATCTGCCGCCGGGCAAGCGTATCGGCCAGCAAACAGAGAAATTCACGCGGCACGAACGGATCGTACACCAGGCGTAACTCCTGCCAGGCCGTTTGCGGCAGCGTTTGCGCAAAAGACTCGAAAGCCTGCGCCTGTCGCAACAACAGGTGCGCCTGGCGAAAAAGCTGCTCTCCCTCGGCCGTTAAAGTCAGGCTACGCCCTTCACGGCTGAATAGCCGGTAGCCCAACGCATCTTCCAGGTAATCCAGCAGATCGCGAAGCGTCGTACGGTCTTTCCCTAAACGGATCGCCGCCCGCGACAGGCTGCCGGTCTCAGCAATCGTCGCGAAGGCTTCAATTTGTGCAAATGAATACTGCAGGGTTTTCATCCTTCTCTCCCTTTCGGGGGAAAATCCCCCATAGAGTGATTTTAGCCGCCGCGCGCCGGTTTATATACTGCGATGCGAATCTATGGCAAACGAGGAAATGAAAATGATAAGAAAACCACTGGCTCTGGCGTTAATTTTGGCGGCGCTGCCGGCGGCGGCAATGGCGCAAAACTGCGGCGGCCTGACGCTGGATGTCTGCCCCACGCCTTACGATCAAACGCTACCCGCGGCCAAAGACATGCTCACCTGGGATCAGGCGTCACGCGTCGTTGGCTTTCGTAATGACTATCGCAACTATGCTGGCGATGTTTTCCGTCACGGCGACTCGGTCCCGCTGGAGCGCGCTAAAAAGCAGCTGACCGATGCCCGCTACACACTCAACGGCCACACCTGGAATTTGCAAGATTACCTGAAGCGCGAAAACGTCAGCGGTATGCTGGTGCTGAAAGATGGCAAAGTCGCCTGGAAATATCTCGCCGAAGGTAATACCGACACCACGCTGTGGACCTCGCGCTCGGTGGGTAAATCGGTCGTCTCGACGCTGGTCGGTATCGCTATTCAACAGGGTAAAATCCACTCCCTTGATGACCTGATTACCGTTTATGAACCCGAACTGAAAGGCACCGCCTGGGATGGCGTGACGCTCAAGCAGCTCATTCAACATACCAGCGGCGTGGAATGGAATGAAGATTACACCAATCCACAGTCGCACTTCGCCCGCCTGACCCAGTGTGAAGCGCATCCCGGCGCCTATGATTGCGTGCGTAAAATTGTGTCGACGCTGTCGCGCAAACACCCGGCAGGCGAGCAGTGGTCCTACTCTTCCGGCGGCGCCTGGCTGCTGGGCGATGTGCTGGAACGCGCAACCGGTATGTCGCTGGCCGCCTGGCTTGAACAATCACTGTGGCAGCCTGCGGGCATGGCCCACGATGGCGTGTGGCACGCCTACAAAAAAGGACAACATGATGTCGGCGCCCACGGCTTTAACGCCACCCTCGAAGACTGGGGACGCTTTGGCGAGTTTGTCGCCCGCGATGGCCGCCTGAGCAACGGTGAACAGCTGGTGCCCGCAGGCTGGTTCGATCAAGCCGCGAGCTGGACAAAAGCGCTGAACTCGGTTTCAGAAGCGCATCCGGAAGGTATCTACGGCTATCAATGGTGGAATAACGCCATTCCGGCCAATGCGCAAAACGTGCAGCCGACGCCGCAGGAAGGGCTCAAAGGCTCGCTGTGGGCGCTGGGGATCTACGGCCAGGTGATAATGGTCAACCGTGCGGAACATCTGGTGATCGTGCAGTGGTCAACCTGGCCACAGGCGGAACCGTCCTTTAACGCGCAACCGCTGGAAGCGGCGCTGATGTACAGCGCCATTGCCCGCGAATTGCGCTAATCTTGCCGGCTCCTTGCCGCTTAACCGGCAAGGAGCGTGTCGGCATTTAACGCCAGGTGCTGCAGCAACATAATGGTTTTCGCATCCACGATTTCGCCATCGCGAATGGCCCGTAACGCCCGCGCCAGCGGCCACTCCAGCACTTCAATATCCTCTCCTTCCGCCGCCAGCCCGCCGCCATCGCCACGGCGATCGTCAGCGGAGTATTCGGCAATAAAGAAGTACAGCTTCTCGGTCACCGACCCCGGACTCATAAACGCGGTGAATACCGGTTCAATACGGGTGACGCGAAAACCGGTCTCCTCTTCCGCTTCGGCGATAATGCGCTCTTCCGGCGAGGCGTTATCCAGTAACCCCGCGGCGGCCTCGATCAGAAAGCCGTCGTGACCGTTGATCCACACCGGAAAACGAAACTGGCGGATGAGCACCACGCTCTGCTTGTGGCGATTGTAGAGCAGAATAACCGCGCCGTTGCCGCGGTCGTAGGCTTCCCGGCTCTGCTCCTGCCAGCGTCCATCACGACGCAGCAGTTCGAAGGTATATTTTTTCAGCGTGTACCAGTTATCTGACAAGAGCGTTTCGCGAACGTGGCGAACGCGCGGTGCGTCTACATGCATGTTTTTCCCCTTCTAAGGTGACAGCGGGCAACATAAC
This sequence comes from Klebsiella sp. 141251, assembly GCF_050600725.1. Classification (NCBI taxonomy): domain Bacteria; kingdom Pseudomonadati; phylum Pseudomonadota; class Gammaproteobacteria; order Enterobacterales; family Enterobacteriaceae; genus Klebsiella; species Klebsiella sp. 141251. The sequence continues at coordinate 301,345 of NZ_JAQIRG010000005.1, read as the reverse complement.
ATGCATAATCGTGCATAAACAAGATCAATCGTGAAGTGAACAACATGCTCGCCAGCCAGAGAAAACAGCACATCCTGCAGCTCCTTGCCGCAGAAAAACAGGTGATGTCGGGAGAGTTAAGCCAGCGCTTTAAAGTCTCCGAAGACTCCATTCGTCGCGATCTGCGCGAACTGGCGGCGGAAGGTAAACTGCAACGGGTCCACGGCGGCGCGCTGCCGGTATCCGCCGCTATCGCGCCAATCGAAAGCAGAAAAAGCGTGCAGATGGCTTCCAAACAGGCGATAGCCCGCCGGGCGGCGGCACTTATCCAGCCAGGACAGGTGGTCATCGTCGACGGCGGCACCACCACCACGGCGATGATCGCCGCGCTACCCGCCGACCTTGCTTGTACCGTGGTGACGCACAGTCCAGGGATCGCCGTGGCGCTGGTCGAGAATCCGCTGATCGACGTGATCCTGCTCGGCGGCACAATGTTTAAACATTCGGTAGTCACGGTCGGCGCCGAGACGCTGGCGGCGATGGCGCGGATTAATGCCGATCTGTTCTTTATGGGAGTAACGGGTGTGCACCCGCGGGTGGGCTTTACCACCGGTGATTATGAAGAGGCGGGCATCAAGCGCGCGCTGGCGACCAGAGCCGCAGAAACCGTGGTGATGGCCTCTGCCGAGAAAATCAACTCCGCCTCCGCATTTGCCATCGGCGAGCTTAATCTTGCCAGCACAGTGGTTATCGACAGCGAACTGGATGACACGTTACGCCAGAAGCTTAAACAAAGCGGCGTCGGGATTATTCAGGTAGAAGGTTAACCCGGCGGCATCATGTTCCGCCGGGATAAGCTGCAGGGATTAATTACCGCCAGAAGTACGGCGCTGCAGCTGATCGCGCAGGTTCGGCGGCGTACCTTTGATGGTCAGCGTATCCGTTGCCGGATCCCAGAATACGCGCTCGCCTAACAGCATCGCATCAAAGTTAATGGTCAAACCGCCGCCGCTACCGGCAAATTTGGTCAGCTGGCGCAGCGTACTGCGGTCCGCCGGGAAGCTCTCTTCCAGCTCATAACCCTGTTCAGCGGTAAACTCCTGGAAACTCTTTTCGCTGACGCCGGAGAGCTCTTTAGACAGCGACTCCAGCTCGATCTCTTCGCCCGCCTGCAGCTGTTCGTTACAGTAGGCGTACACCTGCTGGCGCACGTTCTGGCGCTCGGATTTATCCAGCTGCGCGTCAGCGGCGAAATCATCCACCGCCTGCAGCAGACCGCGGTTCTGCGCTTTGGCGTTGAGCCCTTCGCTGGCGCCGAGGAAGTCCATGAAGAAATCAGCGACTTTACGCCCCACCCGCCCTTTCAGGAAGGTCAGGTAACGGGTCGATTCGGGATTGGTTTCCCACTCGGTCAGATCGATACGCGCCACGATGTCGGCATGGTTGATATCGAGGTAATGCGTGGAACTGATATCCAGCTCTTCGTTAACGCGCATGCTGCTCAGATTATTGAGCACCGCCACCAGCAGATACTCGACCGCCAGATAACGATACTGACAGAACAGCACAATACCGCCTTCGGCAAACGGATACTTCGCCAGCTCATCGCGCAGGCGACCGGTTGCCGCACGGCTGAAAGGAAGAAATTCTTCTTCACCCTGACGCTGTAAACGCAACGCTTGCGCCAGCTCGCTCTCTTCATTAAAGAGGCCATAGGCTTTGCTTTTTGCGCTGTAGACACGATGCAGTTCAGCCATCATTTCCACGACAGTGGCATTTGGTTCCAGCAGCGACTCGCGCAGCACCAGTTCCAGATTCTGTTCATCACGTTTGATCAACTGATGCAGGGCAATCTGGTCGATATCCAGACTCATGTTAAACTCTCCTTTTAGACCGGGCGGTATTCAACCACCACCGGGACGATGACGCAACCGGCAGATGTCTGTTTCACGCTTGGGACTCGCGTTGCTGGGCGCTTTTACGCCGTGGCGAAAAAATGCGGAAAAAATGCTGCTGCTACGGTAATATGTTGCCCTTTCACGAACAAACAGATTTTGAGTTTATGCCACAAATATCCCGCTATAGCGATGAACAGGTCGAGCAGCTGCTCAGCGAGCTGACGAACGTCCTGGAAACACACAAAGCGCCGGTTGACCTGTCACTGATGGTGCTGGGCAATATGGTGACCAACCTGATTAACAGTAGCGTCGCGCCGGCGCAGCGTCAGGCAATCGCCCGTTCTTTCGCCCAGGCGCTGCAATCGTCCATTAACGACGATCCCGCGCACTAAGGATAACGAACAACAGTATATGGTGACTCTACGTCAGCCCTACCGAGAAAAAGTCTCCCAGATGGTCAGCTGGGGACACTGGTTCGCCCTGTTCAACATGTTGTTGGCCATGGCGCTCGGCAGCCGCTATCTTTTTGTCGCCGACTGGCCAACGACGCTTGCCGGGCGGGTTTTCTCGTATGTCAGCCTCGTTGGTCATTTCAGTTTTCTGGTGTTCACCAGCTATGTACTGATTCTCTTCCCGCTGACCTTTATCGTCGGCTCGCAGCGGCTTATGCGCTTCCTGTCGGTCATCTTCGCCACCGCAGGGATGACGCTGCTGCTGATCGATAGCGAAGTCTTCACTCGCTTCCACCTGCACTTAAACCCCGTCGTCTGGGAACTGGTGATTAACCCCGACCAGAACGAGATGGCTCGCGACTGGCAGCTGATGTTTATCAGCGTACCGATCATCTTCCTGATCGAGATGCTCTTCGCCACCTGGAGCTGGCAAAAGCTGCGCAGCCTGACGCGCCGCCGTCACTACGCGCGCCCCGTCGCCTGGTTTTTCTTTATTTCGTTTATCAGCAGCCACCTGATTTATATCTGGGCGGATGCTAACTTCTATCGCCCGATCACCATGCAGCGGGCCAACTTGCCGCTCTCTTATCCGATGACCGCTCGCCGCTTCCTTGAGAAGCATGGCCTGCTCGACGCTCAGGATTACCAGCGCCGTCTGGTTGAACAAGGCGCACCGGAAGCGGTCTCGGTGCAGTATCCGCTGAGCGATCTGCGCTATCGAGACCTCGGCACGGGCTACAACGTGCTGCTCATTACCGTGGATAATCTCAACTATTCACGCTTCGAGAAGAACATGCCGCAGCTGGCTGCTTTTGCAAAAGAGAGCGTCAACTTTAGTCAGCATATGAGCTCCGGTAATAGTACCGATAGCGGAATGTTCGGCCTGTTCTACGGCATATCGCCGGGTTATATGGATGGCGTGCTCTCGGCGCGTATCCCGGCGGCGCTGATTACCGCCCTCAACCAACAGGGTTACCAGTTGGGCCTGTTCTCATCAGACGGTTTCAGCAGTCCGCTCTATCGTCAGGCGCTTCTGTCGGACTTCTCGCTGCCGGCGGCCAAAACGCAAAGTGACGAGCAAACGGCAGACCAATGGATCGGCTGGCTGGATCGCTACGCCCAGGATGAGAACCGCTGGTTCTCGTGGGTATCGCTGAACGGCACTAATATTGATAACAGCCAGCAGCAGAATTTTGCGCGCACCTATGGCCGCGCCGCAGGCGACGTCGATACGCAAATTGGCCGCGTGCTCGACGCGCTGCGCAAAGCGGGCAAACTGGATAATACGGTGGTGATTATTACCGCCGGGCACGGTATGCCGCTGGATAACAAGCAGGGTAAATTCGACTGGTCACGGGGCAATCTGCAGGTGCCGCTGGTTATTCACTGGCCGGGAACCCCAGCGCAGGAGATCGCCACGCTCACGGATAACAAAGACGTGATGACGACGCTGATGCAGCGTCTGCTGCACGTGTCGACGCCAGCGAATGAATATTCGCAGGGCGAAGACCTGTTTAGCCCGGCGCGCCGCCGCAGCTGGGTCACCGCGGCCAATAGCGATACTCTGGCGATTACCACGCCAACGATGACCGTGGTGCTCGACCACAACGGCACCTATCACACCTGGAACAGTAACGGCGAGAAGGTGAAAGACCAAAAACCACAGCTCAGCCTGCTGCTGCAGGTACTGACGGATGAAAAACGCTTTATCGCTAACTGATTGATTAATTTTGAATCAATCAGTTGTCGGTCGCTTGCATTCGATGGGGGAACGGGTAATATTATCCTCCACGCGTCGGCACGTAGCGCAGCCTGGTAGCGCACCGTCATGGGGTGTCGGGGGTCGGAGGTTCAAATCCTCTCGTGCCGACCAAAAACCTTCGAAAAACCAGCCTCTTATGGCTGGTTTTTTTGTGCCTGTTTTTTGCAGGGGGTGAAACCCCGTCGAAAAACTCGATCCTTCCTTCACTCCAGACCTGAAACGTGTCTCCCTGCCCGGCCTTTCTCTATAGATCATTCACCGCGTAACCGCCGGCTGTAACTCCCCCTGCCCATCATGATGAAGCAGGACATCCGCCCCTCGCTCCCAGCGGAAATTCAACTCAGTAAATATATACTTCTTACTCAACCTGTTTTCCCATATTTGTTATATGACGGCAGGAAACTTATATGGCATAAGAGCAATAAACGCACATCAAAAGGAATGGCGCTATGTCGCTTTATGACCTCAGAACCGAAGCGCATGCATTACCTGAAGCCTGGCACTCTCATGTATTAGGCCGCATTGGCACTGCAAATCTTAAAGTTGTACGAATGGATGAACGCTCAGTAGCTGAAGAAGTACATGAGTATGACGAGGGGTTGCTGGTCATTAATGGACAACTGGAGCTGAGTGTGAAGGGAGAAAAAATCACTGTATCGTCTGGCCAGCTTTATGTGGCAAAAGCTGGCATTCCTCATACGGTAGATACGGGCAGTTTTGGTATACTGGTTATCATTGATTTACCCGAAACGGACGTTGTCTAAACGTTGATTGCAAGGATGTTAAAGACCGCTTTATGGATATGTTCAAGTTAACACCCTGGCTAAATTGCTGGAATCTCATTCCTGATGGCACCCCATTTGTCACTCATACGTCACAGTTGTATCCGGTCAAAACAGCAACCCATGGTATTAAAGCCATGTTAAAAGTCACTGATGATACTGACGAACAAGCCGGTAATGCACTCATGGTATGGTGGGAAGGGAACGGCGCTGCCCATGTGATTGCACATGAAAAGGAAGCTATTCTTCTCTCAAGAGCCACAGGTTCCGCGTCTTTATCAGCAATGTCTCGTGGAGATAGGGATGATATCGCTTGTCGTATTTTATGTATGACTGCGAACCGGCTTCATTCATTCGCCAAAAGACCGTTCCCCCGGCTAACCTCCCTGCGTGAATGGTTTTATCCTCTAAAACCAGCCGCCTTGCAGTATGGCGGTATCCTGACACGTTGCGCAGAAATTTCAGAAGAGTTGCTTTCTTCTCCACGAGATGTGGTTGTATTACATGGCGACTTACATCACGGTAACGTGCTTGATTTTGAAACGTCCGGTTGGTTAGCCATTGACCCCAAAGGGCTGATAGGTGAACGGGGATTCGACTTTGCTAATATTTTTACTAATCCGGATCTTGGTTATCCGGTACCTGCTGTTGCGACTGTACCAGAGACCTTTAAACAGCGTCTAAGCATCGTTACCAGGATGGCAGACATGGATAAAGAGCGCCTGCTCAAATGGATAATTGCGTGGTGCGGTCTTTCAACCGCCTGGTCACTCTCAAGTAACGAAACGACTTCAATAACAATAAAAATTGCCGAACTGGCGATTGCTGAATTGGAATCGTGAGTGGGATATCGCCACTGGGTATGGTGATTTCCTGCACGCCCGCTTCGCGTCAAGAGTAGATACATCAGGAAACAAGCCAACAAGCACCTGAATATGAGTGTTTGCCAGACAGATTTTATCCCTTGGTATAAATATCAGGCCTGGTAATAGTCCAGGCGTAGTTTTCCTGGTTTACTGGCTGGTAGCCGAACTTTTCGTAAAGCCAGGGCGCGGTGGTGGTGAATAACATAATTCTGCGAAGCTGTTCAAATAAAGGATGATTATGCAAACATTCCATCATCCACCTTCCAAGCCCTTCTCCCTGATATTCTTCGAGCACATATACATCACAAAGATAGGCAAATGTAGCAAAATCCGTAATCAGGCGAGCGAAGCCTATCTGAGTATCATGATGATAAATGCCAAAATTAAGGCTGTTTTCAATTGATGTAGCGACAGTGTCAAGATTGATACCCTTGGCCCAGGTCGACCTTGTCAGATACCGATGGATAGCCTTAACATCCAGTTTTTCTCTGTCTGTACTGACCAGGTAGCTATTCTTGCGCCACTCGTAGATCTCGGAAATATTCACTTTCGGCCATACCTCAAATAGTTAGATAAACCCAAGCCTATCACCTGACGAAAAAATGTATGATTTAAATTGCACGGACGGATCGCCACACATGATCATGTCGTCTTGTAGCACATCTTTTTAATGTTTGTACTCCCCTTCCCGCTAAGACTGCGATTATCCTGATGGCAAATTGTTAAATTCCATCTATTATTCGACTGTATTCGTTATCATCTGGAGCGGACCCAATGAGAGTTAAAGGACTTCCCAAAGGATTTTTTATCCTTATTTTACTGATCGTTACCCTGGCCTTTTTTGACGTACTCTCCCCTTACTATTCCGCTATCCTGTGGGCCGCAATCCTGGCGGTGATATTTAATCCGATAAAAAACAATATCCGTACGCGCATCGGTGAACGCAACGGCATCGCGGCGCTCCTGACCGTCGTCATTATCTGTCTTATTGTTTTCACCCCGTTGGCGATTATCATTTCGTCGCTAGCCTTCGAGCTGAACGTGGTCTACACCAAGCTACAGCATAATGACACCCAGTTTCCGACGGTGGTCGCCAACCTGTTTGCCCATCTCCCGAGCTGGGCCAGAAGTTTCCTCTCAGAGCACAATCTCGATAGCGCGGAACAGATTCAGCAGCAACTATCCGATGCCGCCCTGAAAGGCGGACAATATCTGGCCGGTAGCGCCTTCCTGATCGGTAAAGGGACGTTCGGCTTTACCGTCAGCTTCGGCATTATGTTATATCTGCTGTTCTTCTTGCTGAAAGATGGCCCTTATCTGGTGCTGTTAATCCTCGAATCTTTGCCGCTATCCAATTATGTCAAACAGCACCTGTTTGCCAAATTCGCCGCCGTCGCGCGGGCGACGGTTAAAGGTACCGTCGCCGTCGCGCTGGCACAGGGGGCGCTCGGCGGCTTTGCATTCTGGATCGTCGGTCTTGATGGCAGCATTCTATGGGGCGCTTTAATGGCCTTTCTGTCGCTCATCCCGGCGGTGGGCTCCGCCATTATCTGGGTGCCGGCGGCGATTTATCTGTTCGCCACCGGGCAATTGTGGCAAGGGGCGTTTATTGTCGGTTTCTTCGTCATTGTCATCGGCCTGGTGGATAACATTCTGCGTCCGCTGCTGGTGGGAAAAGATACCAAAATGCCGGATTACCTGATCCTGATTGCCACTCTTGGCGGCATGGAAATCTACGGTATCAACGGTTTCGTCATTGGCCCGCTGATTGCCGCCTTGTTTATTGCCTGCTGGAACCTGTTATCGGGGCGTGAACACGCCGGGAACGCCGACTTACTGGACGAAGAGTTTATTGAAGAAGCCAAAAACAGCCGCGATGAATAGCTGGCGCACGCTTCACTTTACTAGTGCATTTCACTATTCATATTGAAAATAATGGTAAATAACTCTTACCATTCAGGGCAATGATGTTAGTCTGTATTGGTTAGTAACGATAATAAAGGATGATCAACCGTGAAAAAAATCGCTACGCTTGCTGTTTCTCTGCTGGCCGTTGCCTGTGTTTCCACCAGCGCGTTAGCCGCTGAGCAGCCGTTGGAGAAAGTCGCCCCCTATCCGAAAGCGGAAAAAGGGATGAAGCGTCAGGTGATTCAGCTGCCGCAGCAGCAGGATGAATCCGCGTTAAAAGTTGAACTGATGATTGGCCAGACGCTGGAAGTCGACTGCAACCATCACCGCCTCGGCGGTCAACTGGAAAGCAAAACGCTGGAAGGCTGGGGCTATGACTACTATGTCTTTGATAAGCTGACGTCCCCGGTTTCCACCATGATGGCCTGCCCGGACGGTAAGAAAGAGAAGAAATTTGTTACCGCGGGTCTCGGCGATGCAGCCATGCTGCGCTACAACAGCAAGCTGCCGATCGTGGTTTATACTCCGGCCAACGTTGAAGTGAAATACCGCATCTGGAAAGCCGAAGAAACTATCGGTAATGCCGTGGAGCGTTAATCGCCAGCGGTAATACAAAACGGCAGCCCTCGGGCTGCCGTTTTTGTTATAGCGCGATATCCGCCATCGGTTTACCGCCGGTCAGCGGCTTGAGTTCAGCCTGCGGCACGTCGTCTGCCGCGGTCGTCGGCTCGTAGTGTAGCCCCAGCACTTCACTGGTCCACGCCAGCGCCTGCTCAATAGCGGCCGGATTACCATCCAGACGCATGCCGTAGCTCGGCACGATCTCTTTCATCTTCGCCTGCCAGGCCGGCGTCTGTACTTTGTCTTTGAAGACTTTCTCCAACAGCTGCACCATGATCGGCGCCGCCGTCGACGCGCCAGGAGAAGCGCCCAGCAGAGCAGCTACGGTGCCTTCATCATCGCACACCACTTCGGTGCCAAGGCGCAACACGCCGCCCATCTTCTTATCACGCTTGATAATCTGTACACGCTGGCCGGCCTGCCACAGGCGCCAGTCTTCTTTGCGCGCCTCCGGGTAGTACTCGCACAGCGCGGCATGACGATCTTTATCTTTCTGCAATACCTGGCTAATCAGATATTTCACCAGGTCAAAGTTATCCATCCCGACGTTAAGCATCGGCAGAATATTCGAGGTATTGGTCGACGCCAGCAGATCCCAAAGGGAGCCGTTTTTCAGGAAGCGGGTCGAGAAGGTCGCGAACGGCCCGAACAGCACCACGCGTTTGCCGTCGATAATACGGGTGTCGATATGCGGCACCGACATCGGCGGCGCGCCAACTTCCGCCTGGCCATAGACTTTCGCCAGGTGATGATTAACCACTTCCGGGTTCTCACACACCAGGAACTGTCCGCCAACCGGGAAGCCCGCATACTCTTTCGCCTGCGGAATGCCGGTTTCCTGCAGCAGCGTCAGGGCAGCGCCGCCCGCGCCAATAAAGATGAATTTGGTTTTGATCGTCCGCTTCTGGTGACGATTGTTGGCATCCGCCAGCGTCACCGTCCAGCTGTTGTCCGCATTGCGCTTAAAGCGGCGAACGACGGTACCCAACTGGAGAGAGAAGTTATCATGCGTCTGTAGCCCGGCGATCAGCTGGCGAGTGATCTCGCCGTAGTTAACGTCGGTACCCATTTCGGTACGCGTTGCCGCGACTTTTTGCTGCGGATCGCGCCCTTCCATCACCAGCGGCGCCCACTCTTTGATCTGCTGATGATCTTCAGAATAACGAATACCGCGGAACAGTTCGCTCTGCTGCAGCGCCGCGTAGCGCGCGCGCAGGAAGTTAACGTTGTCTTCGCCCCACACAAAGCTCATGTGCGGCACGCTGTTAATAAAGGATTTCGGCTTAGTCAGGATGCCGCGGGTCACCTGGTGGGCCCAAAACTGACGAGAAATATGGAAGGACTCATTGATATCGACCGCTTTGTCGATATTGATCCCATTGGCGGTTTGCGGCGTGTAGTTGAGCTCCATCAACGCCGCATGGCCGGTACCCGCATTGTTCCAGCCGTTCGAGCTTTCCTCGGCAACGCTGGTCATCTGCTCGACCATGGTAATAGACCAATCCGGCTCCAGTTCCTGCAGCCAGGTTCCCAACGTGGCGCTCATGATACCGCCGCCAATCAACAATACATCCGTCTCTTGCTCATGGCGGGTGTTGGTCCGATTTGTATTGGAACCAACCGCCTGTGAGCTGGGTACGGCCATCTTTTTCTTCATCGGATTTGAGCCTTACTTTTACTCGCTTTTTTTATTTAGCGCAGGTGAAACGATTCTCGGGATCAAAGGTACCACCTGTACTCAAAAATTTAAATATTGTTTAAATTTTAAGTTGAGTTTTGAGATCTGTTATAAAAATGTTTAATAAATGTGTACACAAAATCACTTTTTGTACTGGTATGATGGCCCTTTCCGCGCTATCATCTCCCGTTCTGTGATGGAGCGCACGCCAACGGCGGCTTCTCTCCCTTCAAATTTTTTATCATCCGCGAACTTTTATGCCCTCAACTTCCCGCACTCTCTCACCGGCGTTGATAACACGCGAGACCCTCGCTGGCGTGCTAACTGCCCTGGCGTTAATCCCTGAAGTCATTTCATTTTCGGTCATTGCCGGCGTGGACCCGCAGGTCAGCCTGATTGCTTCAGTGGTGCTCTGTCTGGCGATGTCGGTTCTCGGCGGGCGTCCGGCGATGGTGACGGCGGCGGCAGGTTCTGTCGCCCTGGTAATTGGCCCGATGGTACATCAGCATGGCGTAGGGTATATTCTGCCTGCTGTCATTCTGGCTGGTATTATTCAAATTTTGTTTGGGGTATGCGGTATGGCGCGGTTAATGCGCTTTATCCCGCCAGCGGTGATGACCGGTTTTGTTAATGCGCTCGGCATTCTTATTTTTTTCGCCCAGGTTCCCCATTTCTGGAGCAGGCAGCCGCTCATCGTCGGCCTGTTCGTTCTGACGCTGCTCATCGTGCTGTGGGCGCCGCGTTTTATCAAAGCCGTGCCGGCGCCGCTTATTGCTATCGTCCTTCTCACCGTTTATACCGTCACCAGCGGACAGTTGCTGCCGACCGTGGGTGATGAAGGCGCCATGGGCGGCGGTCTGCCGGGCTTCAACGCGCTGGCGGTGCCGCTGGATTTAAGCACCTTGAAAATTATCTGGCCCTGCGCCCTGAGTATCGCCTTTGTCGGCCTGATGGAATCGCTGTTGACGGCAAAGCTGGTTGACGATCTCACCCATACGCCGTCAAATAAGTCGCGTGAGAGCGCAGGACTGGGGGTCGCCAATATCCTCGCGGGCTGCTATGGCGGCATCGCCGGGTGCGCGATGATCGGCCAGACTATCGTTAACGTGGAAATGGGCAAGGCGCGTAGCCGCCTATCGACGATAGTGGCCGGTCTGGTACTGCTGCTTCTGGTGACGGCGCTTAGCCAGGTGATGGCCAAAATTCCAATGGCGGTGCTGGCCGGGGTCATGGTGATTGTGGCGGTGAAAACCTTCAGCTGGCAGAGTATTCGCCCAACCGCGCTGGCGCGCAATCCGTGGCCGGAAACGCTGGTCATGGCGGCAACCGTCGTCGTGACGGTCACGACCAGTAATCTGGCGATCGGCGTACTGGCGGGGCTTATCGCAATGGCGCTCATCCCTCGCCGCCTGCGCGTAAAAGCGCAGCTTACATCAGAAACAGCGTCGCCAGACCAAGGAAAATAAAGAACCCGCCGGTGTCGGTAATCGCGGTGATCATCACGCTGGAGCCGACCGCCGGATCGCGCCCCAGCTTGACCATCACCATCGGGATGATAACCCCCATCATCGCCGCCATCAGCAGATTGAGCATCATCGCCAACGTCATCACCCCGCCAAGCTGCGGGTCATCGTATAACCACCAGGTGATAGCCCCCATAATCCCGCCCCATACGAGGCCATTAATCAGCGCCACCCCCATCTCGCGCAGGATCAGGAAGGTAAAACTTCCCGGCTGGATCTTTTGCAGCGCCATCGCGCGGACGATCATGGTGATCGTCTGATTGCCGGTATTTCCGCCTATCCCGGCGACGATCGGCATCAGCGAGGCCAGGGCCACCAGTTGAGAAATGGTATGTTCAAAGCCATCGATCACCCGTGAAGCGATAAACGCCGTACAGAGGTTCACCGCCAGCCACGCCCAGCGGGTTTTCACCGCTTTGCTTACCGGCGCAAAAACATCATCATCTTCGCTCAGACCGCCCATCCGGCGCAGATCGTTATCGGTCTCTTCGTACACCACATCGACGATTTCATCGATGGTCAAACGCCCCATCAGCTTGCCGTCGGCATCAATCACCGCAGCACTCAGTAAGTCATCACGTTCGAAGGTACGCGCCACTTTCTCCGCCTCTTCCTGCGGCTGGAAAGTCACCGGATCGCCTTCCATCACCTCGCCAACGCGCTTTTGCGCATCGTTGAGCAGAATAGTCTGCAGCTCCAGCTCGCCGAGCAGCAGTTTATTGCGCGTGGTGACGAACAGTTTATCGGTGTTTTCCGGCATTTTGCCCAACCGGCGCAGATAGCGCTGTACCGCCGCCAGAGTGGCTTCCGGGCGAACGGTAATCACCTCAAACTCCATGATCGCGCCGACGGTGTTATCGGCGTAGCGCATCATCTGGCGAATGCGCGCGCGTTTATCCGGCGGCAGCGTCGCCAGCAGGCGGCCGGTTAAGTCGCGCGGCAGGTGCTGCAACAGGTAAACCTGTTCATCAATATCCAGCGATTGCAGGGCAAATATCAGGTCGTGGTCGCTCATCTTGTCGATGAGATCGCCCCATACGCTCTCTGACGCCTCCAGCAGCACTTCGCCGCGCTTGTCATCGGCAACCAGCCCCCACAGCGCGGTACGCGCGTCATAAGGCAGCGCTTCCAGGGCATCGGCGAGATCCGGCGGCGGCAGATGCGACACCAGCACTTCCACTTCCGCCAGGTCATCGGCCAGCGTCCCTTCATCATAGCGCTCCGCGAGGGTGAGTTTCCCCAGCAGCGCGGAGGTGACGGCTTTATCAGTGCTCAATAGCCAAATCAGGCGGGCGCGTTCTTCATCGCGTAATCGGGCGCTTTTTTTATGCAAAACGGACATCGCTCAGGCAATCCTTGTGAGAATAGAAGTCGACCTGCATGGCCGCAGCCATAAGCATAGCGCGAGGAGGGGGAAATAATAACCGCCAGCAATTTATCTGCTGTAAAAACCAGCAATATGTCCCGATCGGACGAAAACGCCCGATCGGGTAACCAGCAAAAACGTTAAGCAGTACGTGCTACCGCGTCGCGGGTCGCCAGTTCGCGCTCAACGCCGGTGAGCTCGCTCAGCTTGCCGCTGCGCATCTCCAGCAGGCGATCGGCATGCTGGAAATAGTGATCATCGTGGCTGATGGCAAACACGGTTTTCCCCATTTGCTGCATCAGCGGCAATAGCACCTGATAAAACTCGCGGCGGAAATGCGGATCCTGATCCGCTGCCCACTCATCGAGCAAAATGATATCGCGCTCTTCGGCCAGCGCCAGCAGCAGCGCCACACGCTTTTTCTGCCCTTTAGACAGCTTCAGATCGAGGATTTTCCCCTCTTCCAGCTGCAGCTTGTGGTCCATCTTCAGATACGCCAGCCACTTCGCGACCAGCGCCGGATCGACGCGTTCGCCTTTTGGCCCTAACAGACGATCAAATAGCCAGACATCGGTAAATACCGCCGAGAATAGCTTGCGGTAATCTTCTGGTTTTTCCGTCGCCAGAGGTTGACCATCGAGCAGGATCTGCCCGGAGAGCGGTTGATACAGCCCGGTCAGCAGCATCGCCAGCGTCGACTTGCCGCTGCCATTGCCGCCAATCAGAAACACCAGTTCGCCGCGTTTGAGAGTCAGATTAATCGGCCCGACGGCAAAACTGTTATCCGGGTAGCGGAACGAGACGTCGCGCAGCTCCAGAGTCTGCCAGTGCGGATGCGCCTGCGGCTCGGGGAAACCGGGGCGGTAAGGCGCCAGCGCGAACTGATGCAGTTTATTGAATGCCACCTGGGCGCTGAGCAAGGTCGGCAGCGCCCCCACTGCCGACAGCAGCGGCGTACGCAGGAATAGCAGCGTCAGGGAATAGGTCGCCGCCACCGCGGTATTGGCCCACCCGAGGCCATTAGCCATCCAGAACACCAGACCGATGGCGCCAAGCATCATGATATTCGACCAGTTCACCGCGCTCAGGTGGAACGTATCGGCGCGAATGATGTGGTGGCGATAATCGCGGGCATCCGGCAGATACAGCTGATTAAAAACATATTCGGCGCGTTCGCGGTTCAGCGTCAGCTCTTTGCGCCCTTCCAGCACCGTCTGATAATCATGATACAGCTTATCTTCGGTCTCGCGCAGCGTCGCCATATGCTTATAGACGCGCGCCACCAACACAAAGCCGCCCCAGATGGTGACCGCCATCCAGACCGCGGTCACCAGCATCATTTTACCTGACAGAAAAGCCAGGTAGGCGGCGGACCCGAAGGTCAGGATAATCCCCTGCACCAGCTCCGGCAGGCGCACAAAGGCGATGGTAATGTTACGCACGTCGCTGGTTAAGCCCGCCAGCAGCGAAGCGCTGCCGATTTTTTCGATCTTTTCGATTTGGGTGTCGAGAATGCGTTTTATAAATTCGCCGCGCAGGCGATAGACGAAATGGTGGCCAAGGGTGGTTAACGCCAGCTGCGAGCCGAGCGTGACCGCCATCAACAGCAGCAGCAGGCCGAGAAACTCCGGCAGCACGGTGAGCGAGGTATCCACAAGGGAAATCAGGCGCAGGTTTATAAAAGCGATAAGCCCGATACCCAGCGCCGCGCTGAGCAAACTGAGCGCCATGACGGCAATGAACGGCCAGCGGTACTGGCGCCAGACAAGAACAAGTAATTCCATAAGCTACGATCCGGACAAGCAAACAGCCAGCAGTTTAAACGGCTTGCCGACGACAGCAAGAATAATTCTTATTTTTGTTTTTGCCGGTGACCCGCGAGGCGAAAAGTGAGGTTGTAACGACAGGCGCCGGTCAGCGGGTGCTCCCCCGGTTTAAGCGGCTGGATGCCGTGGTAAAAGAGCCGTGATTCGCCGCCCCACACCACCACATCGCCATGCTCCAGCAGCAGCCGACGCAGCGGATCGTTACGTTTCAGCCCGCCAAACTGAAACACTGCCGGCAGTCCCAGCGACACGGAAACGATAGGCGCGCGCAAATCCCGCTCGTCTTTATCCTGATGCAGCGACAGCTTCGCGCCAGGCTGGTAGCGGTTAATCAAACAGGCGTCCGGGGAGAAATGAGCATAGCCCGCCTCCTGCGCCGCCTCCGCCGCCAGTTGCTGAAAAATCAATGGCATCGGCGGCCAATGTTCGCCGGTCAACGGATCGCCCGGCGCATAGAGATAGCCGTGCATATCGGTCGTCCAGCCGAGTTGGCCACAGTTGGTCATAGCCACCGACATGGTATAACCACCGGGGGTCACCATCTGGCGGAACGGAGAAGCGCTGGCCACTCCGGCGATGGCCTGCAGCAGCGCCGGCGCGCGCTGAACGGCGAAACGGCGTAATATCATCGCCCCGGGGGCCAGCGGCTCCTGCCAGGGTGGCGTATCGGCAAACAGATCGAGCATTATTTCTCCCGTATTTTTGCTTCGCGCGCCAGCAGCAGCGCTTTGCGTTCGCTGCCCCAACGATAGCCGGAAAGCGCCCCGCCCTCACGCACTACCCGATGGCAAGGAATGACTATCGCCAGTTTATTAGCCGCACAGGCCCCGGCAACCGCTCTGACCGCACGCGGTTGACCAATGCTGTGCGCCACCTCGCGGTAGCTGCGGGTTTCGCCTGGCGGGATCTGGCGCAAGGCTTGCCACACCCGTTGCTGGAAAGCGGTACCGCGAATATCCAGCGGCAAATTCACCGCCTGCTGCGGATTATCCAGATGGGCAACCACCTGCGCCACGCGTTCGGTAAACGTGTCATCACCCGGCTGTAATTGGGCGCCGGGAAACAAGCTCGCCAGCTGCGCATATAACGCCTTATCGTCATCGCCCAGCAACACGGCGCATACGCCACGTTCGCTGAACGCCACCAGGCACCGGCCAGAGGCGCTATCGCTGCAAACCCAGCGAATCACCACATCTTCGCCGCCGCGTTTAAACTGGCGGGCGGTCATGCCCAGCGTCTCGTTTGCCTGGCGATAATAGCTGGCGGAATCGGGGAAGCCTGCAGCTAATGCCGCGCGGGTGACATTCTCGCCCTGGCTTAATGCTTCGCGTAGGCGCCGCGCGCGCCACGCCTGCTGCCAGGCCTTGGGCGTAAGCCCGGTGACCGATTTAAAAATACGATGGAAGTGAAACGGGCTGACCGCCAGCTGCTGCGCCAGCGCCTCAAGGGTGATTGGCGCCTCTTGTTCCAGCAGGCGACAGGCGGCGGCCACCTTCTCGACCCGCTGTTGGTCGGGGTCGAGATTATCCGGCCGACACCGTTTACAGGGGCGATATCCGGCGGCCTTTGCCGCTTCGACATCAGAATAAAAGCGGACATTCTCCCGTAGCGCGCGCCGTGAACGGCACGAGGGACGGCAGCAGACGCCGGTGGTCAACACGGCGAAGACAAACTGCCCGTCGGCGCTGGCGTCACGTTCGCAGACCGCCTGCCAGCGGCGGTCATCGTTAGTCATATCGGCAATCATCGGTTTCATAGCGGGCTCCTGCTGTAAGTGTATCCTTACTTTGCGCCTTGCTCCGATCTAAAAAACTGCGCTTCTTGCTTTTTAATTCTGCTCGCCGACCAGGAAGGTGCGGAACTGCGGCGACATCCAGGTCTTAAAGCCGTCGCCCTCTTTGACAATCATATAGACCGCCAGCCCCTGCTCGTGTGCCACCTGTTGGGCTTTTTCCGGCCCTAATACCATCAGCCCGGTATCCCAACCGTCGGCTTCCAGCGCCGTCGGCGCAATCACCGTCACCGAAACCAGCTTATGGTTGATGGGGTGCCCGGTTTGCGGATCGATAACGTGAGAAATACGTTTGCCGTCCAGCTCGTAGTAGTTGCGATAGCTGCCGGAGGTGCTGATGCCGTGGCCGTTGATATCGACTATCGCCTGGACGGCGTTTTCGCGGTCGGTTGGTTTTTGAATCGCCACTCGCCAGGGTTTATCGTCGCCGTTCATCCCGCGGCTGACCAGCGCGCCGCCAACCGATACCAGATAGCGGGCAATTCCTTCCTGCTCCATCAGCCGCGCCAGATGATCGGCGGCATAGCCCTCGCCGACCGTGGAAAGATCGACAAATAAATCGGCAATATCTTTTTGCAGATACTGTTGATCGGCGCGGTTAATCACCGTCAGATGCTGCAGCCCGGTACGCGCTTTTGCCGCCGCGATTTGCTGCTCCGTCGGCGTTTTTACCGGTTGCTTATCCGGGCCAAATCCCCATAGATTGACCAGCGGCCCGACGGTAACATCCATCGCTCCGGCGGTTTTTGCGCCAATACGCAGCGACAGAGTGACGATATCCGCCATCGCTTCGTTCACCGGCCACGGTTCGGTAGTGGCGGCATGATTGAAGCGCATCAGCGCGGAGTCGTTTTTCCAGGTCGAAAGCAGCAGATCGTCACCATCGAGCTGCGCCTGAACTTTATGGCGTAAATCTTCGGCTTTCGCCGGATCCAACCCGACGACGCTAACGCGCCAATAGGTCCCCATCGTTTTGCCATCGAGCACGGTGGCGGCGGATTTTGGCGTGGCCGGGGAGGTCGCGGAATCACAGCCGGTAAGCAGAACGCAGAGGCCGATAAAGGCGGCGCGGAAAAAGGTGGTATCCATGAAAACGGGCTCCTGTTACAAAGGCAGCCAGAGTATACCAGCGAGGTTAAACCGGGCATAAAAAAAGGCGCCCACAGGCGCCTTTTTCAACACTTCAGCTTGCTTAGAACTGGTAAACCAGGCCCAGAGCAACGACGTTGTCGGTAGAGATACCGGCAGCGCGGGTGAAGTCGTTGTCGTCCAGCAGGTTGATTTTGTAATCAACGTAGGTGGACATGTTTTTGTTGAAGTAGTAGGTCGCGCCCAGGTCAACGTATTTCAGGATATCCTGGTCGCCATAGTTGATACCGGTGCCACGAATGGACAGGTCCTTACCTTTAGACTGCAGGTAAGCGATGGACGGACGCAGGCCGAAATCGAACTGGTACTGAGCAACCACTTCGAAGTTCTGCGCTTTGTCAGCAAAACCGATGTCGCCAGTGCGAGTTGCGTTGTAAGTCTGGGTGTACTGAGTCGCCAGGTATACGTTGTTAGCGTCGTATTTCAGGCCACCGGTATAGGTTTCAGCGTCGTCGCCGTGACCCATAACACCATTAACGTTCTGATCGTCAGTACGTTTAGAGTGGGAGTACGCGAAACCAGCGCTGATGCCGTCCCAGATATCATAAGTAACGGAGGTGCCGTAGCCTTCGCCGTTCTGTTTCTGGAAGCCGCGACCGTTGTTGGTCATGTCTTCACCGCTGGTGCTGCCGTTTTTACCCTGGTACTGCAGAGCAAAGTTCAGGCCGTCAACCAGACCGAAGAAGTCAGAGTTACGGTAGGTAGCAACGCCGTTAGCACGGGACTGCAGGAAGTTGTCGGAACCGTAGGTGTCGCCGCCGAATTCCGGCAGAACGTCGGTCCAGGAAGTCACGTCGTATACAACGCCGTAGTTACGACCGTAGTCGAAAGAACCCGCGTCGCCGAATTTCAGACCAGCGAATGCCAGACGGGTCCAGGACTGCTTGTCAGAACCTTCGGTGTTGTTAGCCTGAACGTTGTATTCCCACTGGCCGTAACCGGTCAGCTGGTCGTTGATCTGGGTTTCGCCTTTCACGCCGATACGCATGTAGGTCTGGTCGCCGTCTACGCTCTTGTCGTCAGAGAAGTAGTGCAGACCATCAATTTTACCGTACAGATCTAATTTGTTGCCGTCTTTGTTATAAATTTCAGCCGCATTTGCTGCGCCCGCTACCAGCAGTGCTGGTACCAGGAGGGACAGTACTTTAACTTTCATGTTATTAACCCTCTGTTTGTTATATGCCTTTTATTATTGCCACTGCTTACTGATTACCCTTCTAATCAGTCGGCTGTATTCATTGTGCTGCAAAATGCAGAATAATCCAACAAGAATATGATACGAAAACTTCTAAGGTGTTTCAAAATGCGCACAAGATGTTTCAGTTTGTAAATATCAAGGAACTTTTCAGGCACGATAATGGTCGCCAAAATAAGCATCAAAAATCAAAAAAATAATATTTATCTTTAAAATCAAATTATTGAAAGCAGGTAAATGTATAGCACTGAATGGTAAAACAAAATCTTCCCCGAAGACTAAAATAATCCTCGCTATCATCATTAACTTTATTTATTACCGTCATTCAGTTCTGAATGTCTGTTTACCCCTATTTCAACCGGATGCCTCGCATCCGGTTTTTTTTACCCTTCTTTACGTATCTTTAATTATGCTGTGCTATCGCATAAAAAAATAACGACTATTAATCAATCAATTCCGAATGAAAGTTAGCCTATTTCGCCAATTTCTTGTTTTTTCGTGCTATTTATCTGCAACAAATGCCAGTTAATTGTACAAGATCAATTCCACTGTACATATTCGTCGTCGCTATGGTTTTGAGACAAATCTCAGCATTAAAAGATCCCTCAGCGTCAATCTGTTGTATGGATTTCCCGTTTTAGCCTTTATACTTCCAGCCAGTATTCGTTGTGCTGCCCGTCACTATGGCGCAACATCTTGTTTACAAACACTACTGAGCAGCCCTGCTACGCGATGACCCAAAAAAAATTCTCCCTGATCCCAGGCAACATCACCCGCTTCTTCATTTTGATGGTTATCGTCTTGCTCGCGACGATGGGCGTGATGATCCAAAGCTCGGTCAATACGTGGCTAAAAGACAGAAGTTACCAGGTGGTTGATATCAGCCACGCGTTGCACAAACGCATCGATACCTGGCGTTACGCCACCTGGCAGATTTACGACAATATCGCAGCCACCAGTTCCAGTACTTCAAGCGATGGGCTGCAGGAAACCCGGCTAAAGCAGGATGTCTACTATCTGGAAAAGCCTCGGCGCAAAACCGAGGCGCTGATTTTCGGATCTCATGACAGCTCGACGCTTGAGATGACGCAGAAAATTTCTAATTACCTCGATATTCTATGGGGCGCGGAAACCATCCCCTGGTCGATGTATTATCTGAACGGGCTGGATAACAGCTTGATTCTGGTCTCTACCCTGCCGCTGAAAGATCTGTCTTCGAGTTTTAAAGAATCGACGATTAGCAGCGTGGTGGAATCCCGCCGCGCCGAAATGCTGCTGCAGGCAAATACGCTGGACGAACGGGAAACCTTTTCTTCGCTGCGCCATTTGACCTGGCAAAATGGCCACTACTTCACGCTGCGTACCACCTTTAACCAACCGGGCCACCTGGCAACGGTGGTGGCCTTCGATTTACCGATTAACGACCTCATCCCCCCGAGCATGTCGTTGGACAGCTTCCGTCTGGAGGCAGATCCGGCGCAGAATGCCGCCAACAGCCCTGATAAAGAAGCCGTTGATAACGTTAGCGTCAGCTTCAATGGCCTGCGTATTGAGATAACTACCGCCATCAATACCACCGGCATGCGGCTGGTGTGGGTCGTGCCGTTCAGCACTTTGCTGATGGAATCCCTGCAGAATATTTTACTGCCGCTGCTGCTCACCATTGGTCTGCTGGCATTAACCCTGTTTGGCTTTACCACATTCCGTCACTATAGCGGTCGCCGTAATACTGGCAGCGTTAGCGCGGCACCCACCGCCGCCAACAGCGAGCTTCGCGCTCAGCGCGCAATTAATGAAGAGATTGTCTCTTTGCTGCCGCTGGGCCTGTTGGTGCACGATCAGGAAGCCAATCGCACTATTATCAGCAACCCGATCGCCGATCATCTGTTGCCTCATCTGAACCTGCAGAACATCACCAACATGGCCGATCAGCATCAAGGGGTCATTCAGGCGACGATCAATAATGAACTTTATGAAATCCGCCAGTACCGTAGCCAGGTTGCTCCGCGTACGCAGATCCTGATTATTCGCGACCAGGACAGAGAAGTACTGGTGAACAAAAAGCTCAAACAGGCCCAGCGTCTGTATGAAAAAAATCAGCAGGGGCGTATCGCCTTTATGCAGAACATCGGCGCCGCGCTGAAAGAACCGGCGCAGGCGCTGGCGCATGAAGCGGCGGCCATCGGCATTAATGAGAGCCGTAAACTGGCGCAGCGCGCGGATGAACTGGTTCATCTGGTCGATGAGATTCAGTTGGCGAACTTACTGGAAAGCGACGCCTGGAAAACCACACCCGGCTTATTCTCCATTCAGGGCTTAATAGATGAAGTAGTTCCTGAAGTCCTACCAATGGTAAAACGCAAGGGACTCCAGCTGTTAATCAATAACGCGCTGCCGGCCAACGAGCAGCGCTACGGCGATCGCGACGCGCTGCGCCGCACGCTATTACTGCTGATTCAGTACGCGATCACCACTACCTCTATCGGTAAAATCACCCTTGAGGTGAGCAAAGATGAATCTGCCGACGATCGGCTGACTTTCCGTATCCTTGATACCGGCAACGGCGTAAGCGCTAATGAAATCGATAATATGCACTTCCCGTTCCTTAACGAGACGCAAGCCGACCAGTACGGCAAGGCCAATGCCCTCACCTTCTGGTTATGCGACCGTTTAACCCGCAAGCTTGGCGGGCAGCTTAATATTAAGGCGCGAGAATCGCTCGGCACCCGCTACTCGCTACACCTTAAAATGGCGGCAAGCGAGGAAGAGAGCGACTCCGGCGAACACCTGTTGGACGATGTAGTCGTAATGATTGACATTACCGCCAATGAAGTACGCCGCATCGTGACGCGCCAGTTAGAGAGCTGGGGCGCGAGCTGCATCACCCCGGACGAAAGACTCTCAAGTCAAGAGTACGATCTCTTTTTAACTGATAATCCGTCTAATCTTACTGCTTCAGGCTTGCTTTTAAGCGATGATGAGGTTGGGATACGCAAAATTGGCCCTGGTCAGTTGAGCGTCAATTTTAATATCAGCACTGCCATGCAGGAAGCTATCCTGCAGCTGATTGAGCAGCAGCTGGCGCAAGAAGAGATTCAGCCCACCTCCACTGGAAATGAAGGGAATGCTGAACTCCATGCCAGCGGTTATTACGCGCTGTTTGCCGACACTGTTCCGGATGATGTTCAGAGATTGTATACTGAATTAACCATCAGCGATTTCGCTGCGCTGGCGCAGACCGCTCACCGCCTCAAAGGGGCGTTTGCGATGCTTAATCTGATACCCGGCAAGCAGTTATGTGAAGCGCTTGAGCATCTGATTCATGAAAGAGATGCTCAAGGTATAGAAAAATACATCAGCGACATTGACGGTTACGTCAAGAGCTTGCTGTAGCAAGGTAGCCTAATACATGAACAATATGAACGTAATTATTGCCGATGACCATCCGATCGTACTGTTCGGCATTCGTAAGTCACTTGAGCAGATCGAGTGGGTGAATGTTGTTGGCGAATTTGAAGATTCCACAGCTCTGATTAACAATCTTCCTAAACTTGACGCGCACGTCCTGATTACCGACTTGTCGATGCCTGGCGACAAATATGGCGATGGGATCACCCTGATCAAATACATCAAACGCCATTTTCCTGAACTGTCGATTATCGTTCTGACCATGAACAACAACCCGGCTATCCTCAGCGCAGTACTGGATCTCGATATTGAAGGGATCGTACTGAAGCAGGGTGCGCCGACCGATCTGCCGAAAGCGCTGGCCGCGCTGCAGAAAGGCAAAAAGTTTACTCCGGAAAGCGTCTCCCGCCTGCTGGAAAAAATCAGCGCCGGCGGTTATGGCGACAAACGCCTGTCGCCGAAAGAGAGTGAAGTTCTGCGTTTGTTCGCTGAAGGCTTCCTGGTCACCGAGATCGCCAAAAAGCTGAACCGCAGCATTAAAACCATCAGTAGCCAGAAGAAATCGGCAATGATGAAGCTGGGTGTCGAAAATGATATCGCACTGCTGAACTACCTCTCTTCCGTTTCTCTTACCTCAACGGATAAAGAGTAATTCACTTTTCCCGGATGGCGGCCAGCCGCCGTTTCCGGGCCATTCTGAAACTTTATTCCCGCCCCGGAGAGCATCGCGCGCCGGGGAGCTCTCAGCACCATTCCGTGCGGCCTCAGCTTGTTTTTCTGGCTTTACGTACCTGTGCGGCATAGGTGGCCAGCGTGTGCTTAAGGATATCCAGCGTCACCGGTTTTGACAGGCAGCTATCCATTCCCGATTCCAGACAACGCTGTTTTTCTTCCGCCAGCGCGTTAGCCGTCACGCCAATAACCGGCAACGTCATCTCCAGCTGACGGATCCGCTGCGTCAGACGGTAACCATCCATATTGGGCATGTTCACATCGCTGAGAACAATATCAATATGCTGTTTACTGAGGACGTTAAGCGCATCGATGCCATCATTGGCCGTTACGCATTGATAACCCAGCGAGCCAAGCTGATCGGCCAACAGGCGGCGGTTAATCGGATGATCGTCGACCACCAGAATCATCATGTCGTCATTGCTGGCCGTTGGCGCGTCATGGGCCGATAGCGCCGGACCATTCTCTTCCGCCGCCAGCGCCAGATGCAGCAGACGCCCCAGTAATGGCAGGAGCTCATGCGGCGTGGTAACGCTATGTAGCCACTCTCCCGGCGCGCGCTCAACAGGAATGCCGATATGGCGGCGGCAGAAGATTACCGCAGCGCTTCCCGGCCAACCCTCATAGCCTTCATCATCGGTTAATAAAATATCGTCGGCAGCCGGCGTCTGACCAGCAAATTGACGTACCGTCAGGCCATGATATTGCAGCAGCGATTCGACAAAAAGCGCCAGTGACGTGTTATGAATCTCCAGCCAACAGGTGCTGTTGCTGTGCCGATCGGCCAGCAGCGGCGGCATCGGCTGCATGCCGTATAGCGGAATACGAATAGTGAAACGGCTTCCCATGCCGGGTTCAGTTTCCACGGCAATGTCGCCATCCATCATGCTGATAAGTTTTTCACAGATAGCCAGCCCCAAGCCGGTGCCCTGGAAATTACGCTGTACTCCGGTACCGACCTGGAAGAACGGGTCGAACAGGCGCACAACCTCTTTCGCCGGGATCCCCTCGCCGGTGTCACGTACGCTAATTTGCAGATAGTCGCCGGCGCGCTGGACGTGCAACACGATACAGCCGGTATCGGTAAATTTAATAGCGTTACTCAGCAGGTTGGAAATAACCTGCTGCAGACGCATCGGGTCGCCGATCATCGTTTGCGGGACATCCGGCTCGATGAAACAGTACAGCCCCAGCTGTTTGCGCACCACCAGCGGTAGATAGTTCGCCGAAATATGATTCATGACCTCGCGTGGCGAGAACTCTCGCGGTTCGATTTTTAGCTGCTCTGACTCAATCTTCGAGAAGTCGAGAATATCGCTGATAATCTTCAATAGCAGGCTGGAGGAGTTATTCATCGCCGTCACCAGCCGATCGACTCCCTTCGGCAACGCTTTGGTCTGCAGCAGATCGAGGTTGCCAATAATGCCGTACAGCGGCGTACGCAACTCGTGGCTAACGGTGGCGAGGAACATCGATTTCGACTGGCTGGCCTGTTCCGCCGCCTGGGCCATCTCCTGCAGCGACTCTTCCATTTTCACACGGGCGGAAACATCCACCAGCACGCATATCGCTACGTTTTCATTACGATAGCGCGAGTGTACAAAGCTAATCTGCAGGTTGGTGTTGTTGCTGGTTAACACGTCGACGAAGTTGACCTGCTGGCCGCAGATAATCTGCGTGAGCCGCTGGCGGTCTTCGTGAGTCAGCATATTCAGATAGTTATGCGCCAGTTCGTTACTGAGTATGTTAGTGCCGTCCTGGGTACGCAGAATACAGATCCCTACCGGCGCGGAGGCGACGATTTTACGGTTGAACTGCTCATGCTCTTCCAGACGCTGGGCGTCGTTTTCCGCCGGAATAAATATCCGCCGTTCATACATGCGCGCCAGCGCGAACAGGATCGCGCCAGTCAGGATATTCAGCACGATAGCGTTGAGGATCAGCATCCTGATACGCTCGAGCACCTGATCGACGGAAACCGAATAGACAATACTCAGCGATGACGGCAGCAGGCTCTTTTTCAGCACCAGTTCGCGGAAACCAGAACTGTAGCCAAACCACATCCGCTCCTGCATCCAGCGGGTTTCCGGTTTAATGCTGTTATCCGGTCCGGCAAGGGAAATGAGCTGCTGGCCGTTATCATCGAGGATCGTCACGCTCATCGGCAGGCTGCCTGGCGTAAAGAAGCTCTCCATACGGATAGTCTGCTCGACGCCGAGCATCGCCTGCAGGCGGTTAGCCATATAGATTGGCGTCAGGGCATAGAAATAGCCGACGCCCGGACGCACGCCCTGGCTAATCCAGAACAGGTTATTGCCCCGCTCGTTTTGCGGCGCATCGCGATATTGTTCGATACGTTGATGCAGCACCTTCAGCGCCTGATCGCGCTCCAGCGGCATATCGCGCAGGCCGAAGTTAGCCATACAGAGGTTGTCGCTGCCAATTAAAAAGATACGGTTCAGGTCGTAGGCGGCGGAGAAATTATCGCGCCAGTAGCGCATGAACCACGCCAGCGATTGCAGCGAATTGCGCCAGGCGCCGCTCATTGCGCTGCAGTCGGAATCCGGATACAGCGGTTCAAAATTGGGGATAGTGATATTGCCGCTGTTGGCCAGCGCCGCGCTGCCCTCGCTCCCGGTCGCCGCGCGGTTGCCTGCGACGTACTTCAGCTCTTTAATGACATCCGCAGTCCGCTGGATATAGCGCTGCGCCTGGTCGGCGTTAAGATTCAGCTCCTGACGAATTTCCGATTCCCGTTCATGCAATGCGTTAACGATATAAAACACGGAGACAAAAGCAATCAGCATCCATAGCAGAACCGCCAGCGCTCTGAACAGATAACGAGAAACCTTTAAGGTCGTATGAAACGAGGCAAGATATTTCAATGGGGCAATGCTCGGTCGTCAGGGGCTCAACAGAATGGGGTTAAAGTAGCGGTAAATGGGCTCTGCCGCAATGTTAATGCAAAAAGGGCCGGGATAATACCCGGCCCTTTCAGAACATTTACCTGGGACGATTACTCTTCGTCTTCGGCGATGTCGTCGTCAGCATCGTTTTCCGGCGCGATATCATCATCGCCTTCCGCTACGCTGCCGTCGATGGCATCCAGTTCTTCGTCGTCAACCGGTTCAGCCACGCGCTGCAGGCCAACAACATTTTCATCTTCCGCGGTACGGATCAGAATCACGCCCTGAGTATTACGACCCACGATGCTCACTTCAGAAACGCGAGTACGCACCAGGGTGCCCGCATCGGTGATCATCATGATCTGGTCGCAATCATCGACCTGCACGGCGCCGACCACGGAACCGTTACGTTCGGTGACCTTAATAGAGATAACGCCCTGCGTCGCACGTGACTTGGTCGGATACTCTGCTGCCGCAGTACGCTTGCCGTAACCGTTTTGCGTCACGGTCAGGATAGCGCCTTCGCCGCGAGGAATGATCAGCGACACAACGCTATCTTCGCCTGCCAGCTTGATACCGCGTACGCCGGTTGCGGTACGCCCCATAGCGCGAACGGCGTCTTCTTTAAAGCGCACCACTTTACCAGCGGCGGAGAACAACATCACTTCGTCCTGGCCAGAAGTCAGATCGACGCCGATCAGTTCGTCGCCTTCGTTCAGATTGACGGCAATGATACCGGCAGAACGCGGACGGCTGAACTCGGTCAATGCCGTTTTCTTCACGGTACCGCTGGCGGTCGCCATAAAGACGTTAACGCCCTCTTCGTACTCACGAACCGGCAGGATAGCGGTGATACGCTCGTCAGCTTCCAACGGCAGCAGGTTGACGATCGGCCGACCACGCGCGCCGCGGCTGGCTTCCGGCAGCTGATAAACCTTCATCCAGTACAAACGACCACGGCTGGAGAAGCAGAGGATCGTGTCATGGGTGTTAGCCACCAGCAGGCGGTCGATAAAGTCTTCTTCTTTAATACGCGCTGCCGATTTGCCTTTACCGCCACGACGCTGCGCTTCGTAGTCGGTTAATGGCTGATATTTCACATAGCCCTGGTGCGACAGGGTCACGACAACATCTTCCTGGTTGATCAGGTCTTCGATATTGATATCGGCGCTGTTGGCGGTGATTTCGGTACGACGCGCATCGCCAAACTGTTCTTTAACCAGCTCCAGCTCTTCGCGAATAACTTCCATCAGACGATCGGCGCTACCCAGAATGTGCAGCAGCTCGGCAATCTGATCCAGCAGCTCTTTGTACTCGTCGAGCAGTTTTTCATGCTCCAGACCGGTCAGTTTCTGCAGACGCAGATCCAGAATCGCCTGGGCCTGCTGTTCGGTCAGATAGTACTGGCCGTCACGCACGCCGAACTCCGGCTCCAGCCACTCCGGACGCGCGGCGTTATCGCCGGCGCGCTCCAGCATCGCGGAGACATTGCCCAGATCCCATGAACGCGCGATTAAACCCGCTTTTGCTTCCGCCGGCGTCGGCGCGCGGCGAATCAGTTCAATGATCGGATCGATGTTAGCCAGCGCAATCGCCAGCGCTTCAAGGATATGCGCACGGTCGCGCGCTTTGCGCAGTTCGAAAATAGTACGACGAGTGACAACTTCGCGGCGGTGACGAACAAACGCCGCAATGATGTCTTTCAGGTTCATGATCTTCGGCTGACCGTGGTGCAGCGCAACCATGTTGATACCGAAAGAAACCTGCAGTTGGGTCTGGGAGTAGAGGTTGTTAAGAACCACTTCACCCACCGCGTCGCGTTTCACTTCGATAACGATACGCATACCGTCTTTGTCAGATTCGTCGCGCAGCGCGCTGATGCCTTCAACGCGTTTTTCTTTCACCAGCTCGGCGATTTTCTCGATCAGGCGCGCTTTGTTCACCTGATACGGAATTTCATGCACGATAATGGTTTCACGACCGGTTTTCGCGTCAGCTTCGACTTCCGCGCGCGCGCGAATGTAAACTTTACCGCGACCGGTACGATAGGCCTCTTCAATACCGCGACGGCCGTTAATGATAGCGGC
Organism: Klebsiella sp. 141251; assembly: GCF_050600725.1. Lineage (NCBI taxonomy): Bacteria > Pseudomonadati > Pseudomonadota > Gammaproteobacteria > Enterobacterales > Enterobacteriaceae > Klebsiella > Klebsiella sp. 141251. The sequence continues at coordinate 273,415 of NZ_JAQIRG010000005.1, read as the reverse complement.
GGTCGGGAAGTCCGGGCCCGGAATGTGTTCCATCAGCCCTTCAATGCTGATGTCTTCGTTATCAACGTACGCCAGGCAGCCGTTGATCACTTCCGTCAGGTTATGCGGCGGAATGTTGGTCGCCATACCTACGGCGATACCGGAAGAACCGTTCACCAGCAGGTTAGGGATTTTTGTCGGCATGACGTCAGGGATTTTCTCCGTGCCGTCATAGTTGTCGACGAAATCAACCGTCTCTTTTTCGAGATCGGCCATCAGCTCATGAGCGATCTTCGACATACGGATTTCCGTATAACGCATCGCTGCGGCGGAGTCGCCATCGACAGAACCAAAGTTACCCTGGCCATCGACCAGCATATAACGCAAGGAGAACGGCTGCGCCATACGTACGATGGTGTCATAAACGGCGGTATCACCATGCGGGTGGTATTTACCGATTACGTCGCCAACGACACGGGCTGATTTTTTATAGGCTTTGTTCCAGTCATTGCCCAATACGTTCATGGCGTATAGTACGCGACGGTGTACCGGCTTCAGGCCATCTCGGACATCCGGCAGCGCACGGCCAACAATGACCGACATCGCATAATCCAGATACGAGCTTTTCAGCTCTTCCTCAATGTTGACCGGTGTAATTTCTCTCGCAAGGTCGCTCATCTAACCGCTATCCCTCTACTGTGTCCCGGATTCAAAGGTCGCAAATTATAACACAGCCGTCGTAATAGAGGTAAAGCAATACGGTTTATTCGTGGCAGTCTGCTGATATACTCGCAGGTCAGAACAGAAAAGGAGTAAAAGCGCCCATGAATGCCGAAAAACCGTCGGTGGCCCCCAACGTTGATCACAATGAAATCGCCAAATTTGAAGCCGTCGCCTCGCGCTGGTGGGATTTAGAAGGCGAGTTCAAACCGCTGCATCGCATCAACCCGTTGCGCCTTGGCTATATTGCCGAACGCTCCGGCGGCCTGTTCGGCAAAAAAGTGCTTGATGTCGGCTGCGGCGGCGGCATCCTCGCCGAAAGCATGGCGCGCGAAGGTGCGACGGTCACCGGTCTGGACATGGGCTTCGAGCCGCTGCAGGTCGCAAAACTGCACGCGCTGGAGAGCGGCGTTCAGGTGGAGTATGTGCAGGAGACCGTCGAAGAGCACGCGGCGAAGCACGCCCAACAGTACGACGTCGTCACCTGTATGGAGATGCTCGAGCACGTCCCTGATCCACAGTCGGTCGTGCATGCCTGCGCGCGGCTGGTGAAGCCCGGCGGCCAGGTCTTCTTCTCGACCATTAACCGCAACGGCAAAGCCTGGCTGATGGCCGTGGTCGGCGCGGAATACGTGATGAAAATGGTGCCAAAAGGTACGCATGACGTTAAGAAGTTCATCAAGCCGGCGGAGCTCATCGGCTGGATCGATCAGACTTCTCTGAAAGAGCAGCACATTACCGGCCTGCATTACAATCCGCTCACTAATACCTTCAAGCTGGCGCCGGGGGTTGATGTTAACTATATGTTGCATACAACGGCGAAAAAAGCATAACGTCATACGTTTTTATGATGATGATTGCGCGGCATCAAGCTGCGCAATTTTCCCTTCCGACGAAGAAATCAGCACTCGATCAAATTTTGATTTTTTTTTCTGTTTTATTGACTTCTTCTCCAGGCCTTATACGGCGTGGACTTAGCGATTATTACGCCTGCGCAACCTCAAATTAACGTCAAAATCAACCCTTGTACTCAAAAGAATCCTTACTAAAATAACTCACCATATAGCGTTCTTTTTATCGACAACCCCCTACATATAGTATTTATCCACAGAGTTAGTCACAACGACTTGCTGTGGATAAATGGGGGGATATTTTTTCTCACGGACAGGTAAAAACCACATGAATCAGAGTCTGCTGGTGACAAAGCGCGACGGTAGCACCGAGCGTATCAATCTCGACAAAATCCATCGCGTACTAGATTGGGCGGCAGAAGGACTGAATAACGTTTCGATTTCTCAGGTAGAACTGCGTTCGCATATTCAGTTCTATGACGGCATCAAAACCGCCGACATCCATGAGACCATTATTAAGGCCGCAGCGGACCTGATCTCCCGCGATGCGCCTGACTACCAGTACCTCGCCGCGCGACTGGCGATTTTCCACCTGCGCAAAAAAGCGTTTGGCCAGTTTGAACCGCCAGCGCTGTACACCCATGTGGTGAACATGGTCGAAAAAGGTAAATACGATCATCATCTGCTGGAAGACTACACGGAAGAAGAGTTCCAGCAGATGGACGGTTTTATCGACCACTGGCGCGATATGAACTTCTCCTATGCCGCCGTTAAGCAGCTGGAAGGTAAATACCTGGTGCAGAACCGCGTCAGCGGCGAAATCTATGAAAGCGCCCAGTTCCTCTATATTCTGGTCGCGGCTTGCCTGTTCTCTAACTATCCGCGTGAGACCCGTCTGGACTACATCAAGCGTTTCTATGACGCGGTGTCCACCTTTAAAATTTCGCTGCCGACGCCGATCATGTCCGGCGTGCGTACCCCTACTCGTCAGTTCAGCTCCTGCGTGCTGATCGAGTGCGGCGATAGCCTGGATTCGATCAACGCCACCTCCAGCGCGATTGTGAAATACGTTTCCCAGCGCGCCGGTATCGGTATCAACGCCGGCCGCATTCGCGCGCTGGGTAGCCCGATCCGCGGCGGCGAAGCTTTCCACACCGGCTGCATCCCGTTCTATAAGCACTTCCAGACCGCGGTGAAATCCTGCTCGCAGGGCGGCGTTCGCGGCGGCGCGGCCACCCTCTTCTATCCAATGTGGCATCTGGAAGTCGAAAGCCTGCTGGTGTTGAAAAACAACCGCGGCACCGACGCCAACCGCGTTCGCCACATGGACTACGGCGTGCAGATCAACAAGCTGATGTACACCCGCCTGCTGAAAGGCGAGGACATCACCCTGTTCAGCCCGTCCGACGTTCCTGGCCTGTACGATGCGTTCTTCGCCGATCAGGACGAGTTCGAACGTCTGTATACTAAATACGAAAAAGACGACAGCATCCGCAAACAGCGTATTAAAGCCGTTGAGCTGTTCTCGCTGATGATGCAGGAACGCGCCTCCACCGGCCGTATCTATATCCAGAACGTTGACCACTGCAACACCCACAGCCCGTTCGACCCGGTTGTCGCGCCGGTGCGTCAGTCTAACCTGTGCCTGGAAATCGCCCTGCCGACCAAACCGCTGGACGATGTGAACGACGAAAACGGCGAAATCGCGCTGTGCACGCTGTCGGCGTTCAACCTTGGCGCCATCGATAGCCTCGATGAGCTGGAAGATCTGGCGGTGCTGGCGGTGCGCGCCCTGGATGCGTTGCTGGATTATCAGGATTACCCAATCCCGGCGGCCAAACGCGGCGCGATGGGTCGTCGTACGCTGGGCATCGGCGTTATCAACTTCGCTTACTATCTGGCGAAACATGGCAAACGCTACTCCGACGGCAGCGCCAACAATCTGACGCACAAAACGTTCGAAGCTATTCAGTATTATCTGCTGAAGGCCTCCAACGAACTGGCTATCGAACAAGGCGCCTGCCCGTGGTTCAACGAAACCACCTACGCGCAGGGTATTCTGCCGATCGATACCTACAAGAAAGACCTGGATGCGATCGTGAGCGAATCCCTGCATTTCGACTGGGAGCAGCTGCGCGAATCCATCAAAACCCACGGCCTGCGTAACTCCACGCTCTCCGCATTGATGCCGTCTGAGACCTCTTCGCAGATCTCCAACGCCACCAACGGCATTGAGCCGCCGCGCGGCCACGTGAGCATCAAAGCGTCGAAAGACGGGATCCTGCGCCAGGTCGTTCCGGATTACGAAAATCTGCAGAACGCCTACGAACTGCTGTGGGAAATGCCGAATAACGACGGCTATCTGCAGCTGGTCGGCATCATGCAGAAGTTTATCGATCAGTCGATTTCCGCCAACACCAACTACGACCCGACGCGTTTCCCGTCCGGAAAAGTGCCGATGCAGCAGTTGCTGAAAGACCTGCTCAACGCCTATAAATTCGGCGTGAAAACGCTGTACTATCACAACACCCGTGATGGCGCGGAAGACGCCCAGGATGACCTGGCGCCGTCAATTCAGGACGACGGCTGCGAAAGCGGCGCATGTAAGATCTAAGGTATTTTTGCCGGGTGGCGCGATGCCTACCCGGCCTACGGTTTTGTAGGCCCGGCAAACGCAGTGTTGCCGGGCGATACAATCTCAACAGGACCCACTCATGGCATACACCACTTTTTCACAGACGAAAAACAATCAACTGCTTGAGCCGATGTTTTTTGGCCAGCCGGTTAACGTGGCCCGCTACGATCAGCAAAAATATGACATCTTTGAAAAGCTGATTGAAAAGCAGCTTTCCTTCTTCTGGCGCCCGGAAGAAGTCGACGTTTCGCGCGATCGCATCGACTATCAGGCGCTGCCGGAACATGAAAAGCATATTTTCATCAGCAACCTGAAATATCAGACGTTGCTCGACTCCATCCAGGGCCGTAGCCCGAACGTCGCGCTGCTGCCGCTGATTTCCATCCCCGAACTGGAAACCTGGGTGGAAACCTGGGCCTTTTCCGAGACGATCCACTCGCGCTCTTACACCCATATTATTCGCAACATCGTCAACGATCCGGCGACGGTGTTCGACGATATCGTGACCAATGAGCAGATCCAGAAACGCGCGGAAGGCATCTCGCACTATTACGATTCGCTGATCGAAATGACCAGCTACTGGCATTTGCTGGGCGAAGGCACCCACACCGTCAACGGCAAAACCGTGACCGTGAATCTGCGCGAGCTGAAAAAGAAACTGTATCTGTGCCTGATGAGCGTCAACGCGCTGGAAGCGATCCGCTTCTACGTTAGCTTCGCCTGCTCCTTCGCCTTTGCCGAACGCAAGCTGATGGAAGGCAACGCCAAGATTATTCGCCTGATCGCCCGTGATGAAGCGCTGCACCTGACCGGCACTCAGCATATGCTGAACCTGCTGCGCTCCGGCAGCGACGATCCGGAAATGGCGGAAATCGCCGAAGAGTGCAAACAGGAGTGCTATGACCTGTTCGTGCTGGCGGCGCAGCAGGAAAAAGAGTGGGCGGACTATCTGTTCCGCGACGGCTCGATGATCGGCCTGAACAAAGATATTCTCTGCCAGTACGTCGAGTACATCACCAATATCCGCATGCAGGCGGTGGGCCTCGATCTACCGTTCCAGACCCGCTCCAACCCGATCCCATGGATCAACACCTGGCTGGTTTCCGACAACGTTCAGGTCGCGCCGCAGGAAGTGGAAGTCAGCTCTTATCTCGTCGGCCAGATCGATTCTGAAGTCGACGCTGACGATCTGAGCAACTTCCAGCTGTAATGAAGCGGATTTTCTTGAGGATTTCTGACACTCGCCTTGAGTGTCAGGATGAACATCCTTCCCTGTTGGCCGCGCTTGAATCGCATAACATCGACGTGGAGTATCAGTGCCGCGAAGGCTATTGCGGTTCCTGCCGCACGCGTCTGGTGTCAGGCCAGGTTGACTGGCTGACCGAACCGCTGGCGTTTATCCAGCCGGGAGAAATTTTGCCCTGCTGCTGCCGGGCGAAAGGCGATATTGAGATCGAGATGTAGTGTTGTCGATGTGTGCGGCCTGATGCCCTCACCCCGGCCCTCTCCCACAGGGAGAGGGGGAAAACATAAAAAAGGGCCTTACGGCCCTTTTGTTTTATTTCGCGTCCAGGAACTGCGCCGCTTTATCCGGGAAATCGGTAAACAAGCCGTCGACGCCCGCCTGGTTATACAGCACGTCATAGAGCTGATTAACGTTAGTGGCGTACTCCGGCAACTGATCCGCGCGCACGGTGTACGGATGTACCTGCAGATGGCTGGCGTGCGCCTCTTTTACCATCGCCGTCAGCTTCACCGCGCCCGGCTTCGAGCCTTCCGCTACCAGCATATGGTAATCCGGGCCGATACCGTCGGCGTACTGCGCAATCTGCGCCATCGCCCCCGGCTTGAACATCCAGTCATAGCTGTAGTTCACCCATTTACCATCGGCCTGTTTCTGCTGCGTTTCATTCCAGTCGGTATAGGCGATGAGCTGCACCAGATTGAGATCCATCCCCATCTTCGGCTCCAGCTCATTCTTAATGCGTTTGAGCTCGTTGGCGTCAAAGCACTGCAGATAAACCTTATCCTGCTTGCTGGTGTAGCCATATTCCTTCAGCACTTTCAGCGTGCTGGCGGCAATATCTTTGCCTTCCTGATGGTGGAACCACGGCGCTTTGATTTCCGGGTAGATACCGATATTTTTACCCGTCGAATGGTTTAGCCCCTGTACAAACTCAATCTCTTCTTCAAAGGTATGAATACGGAAATCGGATTTACCCATCGGGAAACGCCCGGGATAGGTTTGCACGTTTTTACCATCTTTCGGCTCAAAACCTTCGGTGAACTTCAGCGACTTAATCTCGGCCAGGGTAAAGTCAATAGCGTAAAAACGACCATCTTTACGCGCCCGCTGCGGGAAACGCTGCGCTACGTCAGTCACCCGATCAAGATAGTGGTCATGCAACACCACCAGCCGGTCGTCTTTGGTCATCACCAGGTCTTGCTCAAGGTAATCCGCCCCCTGAGCGTAAGCCATCGCTTTCGCCGGCAGGGTATGTTCCGGCAGATACCCGCTGGCGCCGCGGTGGGCGATGACAATTTTCTCTGCCGCGACGGCGCTGAAGCACAGCGCCGAACTGGCCAAAATCATTCCGCTCATTAGCGCGGTAAGTTTCATTTTCATCGCCGCTCCTTAGGCTTGTTTCAGTTGTTGATGATGACGACGCTCGCCAAGCATAACGATAATCAGCAGCAGAACCGCCAGTACGCTACCGCCAATCATTACCATGAAGCCGCCGTCCCAGCCGAAGAAATCGACGGTATAGCCAACAATGGCGCTCGCGGCTACGGAACCGCCGAGATAACCGAACAGACCGGTGAAGCCCGCAGCGGTGCCGGCAGCTTTTTTCGGCGCCAGTTCCAGCGCATGCAGACCGATCAGCATCACCGGGCCGTAAATCAGGAAGCCAATGACGATCATACAGGCCATATCGACGCCCGGATTACCCGGAGGGTTCAGCCAGTAAACGATAGTGGCAATCGTCACCAGGGTCATAAAGAACACGCCGGTTGCGCCGCGGTTGCCTTTAAATACTTTGTCCGACATCCAGCCGCACAGCAGGGTGCCGGGGATCCCCGCGTACTCATAGAGGAAGTAGGCCCAGGAGGACTTATCCAGCGCGAAGTGTTTGACCTCTTTCAGGTAGGTCGGCGACCAGTCCAGAATGCCGTAGCGCAGCAGATAAACGAAGACGTTAGCGATAGCGATGTACCACAGCAGCTTGTTTGGCAGAATGTACTGCATAAAGATCTGCTTCGCCGTCAGCTCTTCTTCGTGCTTTTCGCTATAGTCATCCGGATAGTCGTTTTTATACTCTTCGATCGGCGGCAGACCGCAGGACTGCGGGGTATCTCGCATCATCGCGAAGGCAAAAATGGCCAGCAGAATCGCGCCGAAGGCGGGCATATACAGCGCCGCGTGCCAGTCGTTAAACCACGCCATCCCCAGCAGGAACAGCAGCGGCGGAATACCGCCGCCGACGTTATGCGCGCAGTTCCACACTGAGACAATCCCGCCGCGCTCTTTCTGCGACCACCAATGCACCATGGTACGACCACACGGCGGCCAGCCCATCCCCTGGAACCATCCGCAAAGAAACAGCAATACGAACATGATCATGATGCTGGAAGTCGCCCACGGCACGAAGCCCATCACCAGCATCACCAGCGCCGCCAGAATTAACCCTGCGGGCAGGAAAATGCGCGGATTCGAGCGGTCGGAGACCGATCCCATGATGAATTTCGAAAATCCGTAGGCGATGGAGATACCGGAAAGCGCGAAACCGAGGTCGCCACGAGAGAACCCCTGCTCAATCAGATAAGGCATCGCCAGCGCAAAGTTCTTACGAACCAGATAGTAAGCGGCATAACCGAAGAAGATGCCAATAAAGATCTGCCAACGTAATCGACGATACAACGGGTCGATTTCCGCCGCCGGCAAACGCGCTTTATGCGCTGCGGGTTTAAAAATACTTAACATATCAGCCTCCGTGGCCATTGCTGTTTTACTGACATCGACGCAAAAAATCTAATTTATTCACGCACTTCTAATTAGGTCGCGATGGTAGGCAAAGCGTAGAACTAATACTGTGAAATATCGCACATTTTGTTACAGATATATGACAAAATTTTCCAATGTGAGCACAAAATCACAGCAAACGCTCGAATTGCGCGCAAATATGCTCGAAATCAAACATTCCACACTTTTGATATGGCTAAATGGTGTAAAACGAAAGTAGAGGACCGGAAGATGGCCGAGACGCAAGAATTTGATGCGCTGATTATTGGCGGCGGCGCCACCGGCGCGGGAATCGCCCGCGACTGCGCCCTGCGCGGGTTACGCGTAGCGTTGATTGAGCGGCACGATATCGCCACCGGCGCCACCGGCCGTAACCATGGTCTGTTGCACAGCGGCGCACGCTATGCCGTCACCGATGGCGAATCCGCGCGCGAATGCATCAGCGAGAATCGCATTTTACGCCGCATCGCCCGCCACTGCATTGAACCCACCAACGGGCTGTTTATCACCCTACCCGAAGATGACATCGCCTGGCAGCAAACCTTTATCAACGCCTGTCAGCAGGCCGGTATCGATGCCAAACCGCTTACCCCCGCTGAAGCTTTGCGTCTGGAACCCGCGGTCAACCCGACGCTGCTTGGCGCCGTACAGGTACCGGACGGCACCGTCGATCCGTTCCGCCTGACGGCCGCTAATATGCTCGACGCCCGCGAACACGGCGCGCAGATCCTCACCGGCTGCGAGGTTACCGGCCTGCTACGTCAGGGCGATCGTGTGTACGGCGTACAGATCTACGATCATCAACGTCACGAAGCGCGCAGTATGCGTGCACAGGTCGTCGTCAACGCCGCCGGGATCTGGGGCCAACGCATCGCGGAATACGCCGATCTGCGCATCTCCATGTTCCCGGCAAAAGGCTCGCTGCTGATCCTCGATCACCGCATTAATAACCAGGTGATTAACCGCTGCCGCAAGCCGGCGGATGCCGATATTCTGGTGCCCGGCGATACCATCTCGCTGATTGGCACCACCTCGACGCATATTCCTTATGATGAAATTGACGATAACCGGGTGACGACGGAAGAGGTCGATACGCTGCTGCGCGAAGGTGAAAAACTGGCGCCGATCATGGGGCGCACCCGAGTGCTACGCGCTTACTCCGGCGTCCGGCCGCTGGTCGCCAGCGATGACGACCCCAGCGGGCGCAGCGTCAGCCGCGGTATTGTGCTGCTCGACCACGCCCAGCGCGACGGTATGGAAGGCTTTATCACCATCACCGGCGGTAAGTTGATGACCTACCGTCTGATGGCGGAATGGGCCAGCGGCGCCGTCTGCCGCAAACTCGGCAATACTGAGCCGTGCCGCACCGCGGAGCGTCCGCTGCCGGGCTCGCAGGAAGCTACAGAAACCACGCTGAAAAAGATTATCTCGCTACCGACACCGCTGCGCGGGTCGGCGGTCTATCGCCACGGCGACCGCACCCCGGCATGGCTCGGCGACAGCCGCCAGCACCGTAGCCTGGTCTGTGAATGTGAAGCGGTCACCGCCGGGGAAGTGCAGTACGCGGTAGAGAATCTGGCGGTGAAGAATCTGCTCGACCTGCGCCGCCGGACCCGAGTCGGTATGGGCACCTGCCAGGGGGAACTGTGCGCCTGCCGCGCCGCCGGGCTGCTACAGCGCTTCAACGTCGCCACACCGGCGCAGTCGTTAACTCAGCTGTCGGAATTTCTTAATGAACGCTGGAAGGGCGTTCAGCCCATCGCCTGGGGCGACGCGCTGCGCGAAAGTGAATTTACCCGCTGGGTCTACCTCGGCTTATGCGGACTGCAAAAGGAGCATCAGGATGAAATTTGATTGCGCCATCGTCGGCGGCGGACTAGCCGGTCTACTGTGCGGGCTGGCGCTGAATCAATACGGCCTACGCTGCGTGATAATCAGCCGCGGGCAAAGCGCGCTGCACTTTTCCTCTGCTTCGTTAGACCTGCTCTCGGCGCTGCCGAACGGTGATACCGTCACAGACGTCGCACAAGGTCTTCAGCAACTGGCCGTTCAGCTTCCTGAACACCCTTACTCCCGCCTCGGCGCAGACGCGGTGCTCGAATACGCCAGGCAGACCGAAACGCTGCTGGCCGCTTGCGGCGCGAACATGCAAGGCGAAGCGCACCAACCTCATCTGCGGGTGACGCCGCTGGGGACGTTGCGCCCGGCGTGGCTGTCGCCGGAAGAGGTTCCGCTGGCGCCCTTCGCGCAGCAACGGGTATGCCTGGTAGGAATTAGCGGTTTTGCCGATTTTCAGCCGCACCTGGCAGCCGCCGCCCTCGGGCAGAGCGGAGTGAATGCCACCGCCGCGGAGATTGATTTACCGCTGCTTGATGTGCTGCGCGATAACCCTACGGAGTTCCGTGCCGCCAACATCGCCCGCGTGCTTGATGATGAAAACCTGTGGCCTGCCCTGCAGTCCGCGCTGCTGCCGCTGGCGCAAGAGTACGAGCTGCTGATGATGCCCGCCTGTTTTGGGCTCGCGGATAATCGCCTCTGGCATTGGCTACAGGAACATCTGCCCTGCCCGCTGCGTCTGCTGCCGACGCTACCGCCTTCGGTGCCGGGGATGCGCCTGCATAGCCAGCTTCAGCGTCAGTTCATCCGCACCGGCGGTACCTGGCTTGCCGGTGACGAAGTGGTGAAAATCAGCCATCAGCAGGGCGCCGTCGAGGCCGTATGGACGCGAAATCACGGCGATATCGCGCTGCGCCCGCGCTTTACCGTGCTGGCGAGCGGTAGCTTTTTCAGTAACGGTCTCGTCGCCACGCGTGATAGCGTGCGCGAACCGATTCTCGGCCTCGATCTGCAGCAAACTCTGGCGCGCGATAGCTGGTATCAGCGTGATTTCTTCGCGTCACAACCGTGGCAACGCTTTGGTTTGAAGACGGACCCCATGCTACGCCCACACCTGCTCGGCCAGCCGCTGAGTAATCTTTTCGCTATCGGCTCGCTGCTCGGCGGTTTCGATGCCATTCAACTCGGCTGCGGCGGCGGCGTTTGCGCCGTCACCGCGCTGCATGCCGCCAGACAGATCCACGACCTTGCAGGAGGCCGGCCATGAATGATACCCGCTTTGAAAGCTGCATAAAATGTACGGTCTGTACCACCGCCTGCCCGGTGAGCCGGGTGAATCCGCGCTATCCTGGCCCGAAACAGGCGGGGCCGGACGGCGAACGTCTGCGTCTGAAAGATGGCGCGCTGTACGACGACGCGCTGAAATATTGTATTAATTGCAAACGCTGCGAGGTGGCCTGTCCATCTGATGTGAAAATCGGCGATATCATTCAACGCGCGCGTGCGCAGTACAGCCAGCAAACACCGACCCTGCGCGATGCTATCCTCAGCCATACCGACCTGATGGGTACCCTTTCCACGCCTTTTGCGCCGCTGGTCAACGCCACGACCGGTTTAAAACCGGTGCGCCGCCTGCTCGATGCGGCGCTGAAAATCGACCATCGCCGCACGCTGCCAAAATATGGCTTCGGCACCTTCCGCCGCGCTTACCGCCAGCTCGCCGCCGCACAGGCGCAGTACAGCGAGCAGGTGGCTTTCTTCCATGGCTGCTACGTCAACTATAACCACCCGCAATTGGGTAAGGATCTGATTCGCGTCGTCAACGCGCTGGGTACCGGCGTGCAGCTCTTATCAAAAGAAAAATGCTGCGGCGTCCCGCTTATCGCCAACGGCTTTTTTGACAAAGCGCGCAAGCAAGCGCACAGCAACGTCGCCGCCATGCGCGAAAACACCTTGCCGATCATCGCCACCTCTTCAACCTGTACTTTTACCCTGCGCGATGAATATCCCCATCTCCTGGATATCGATAACAGCGATCTGCGGGATCGGGTGGAGTTAGCAACCCGCTGGATTTGGAAACAGCTCGATGCCGGCAAAACCCTTCCATTGCGCCCGCTGCCGCTGAAGGTGGTCTATCACACTCCATGTCACATGGAAAAAATGGGCTGGTCGCTATACACCCTTGAGCTTTTGCGCCAAATCCCGGGCCTACAGCTGGAAGTACTGGATTCGCAGTGCTGCGGTATCGCCGGCACCTTCGGCTTTAAGTCGGAAAACTATTCGTCGGCGCAGGCGATTGGCGCACCATTATTTCGCCAGATTGAGGAGAGCGGCGCGGACTTAGTGATTACCGATTGCGAAACCTGCAAATGGCAGATAGAGATGTCCACCAGCAAGCGCTGCGAACATCCCATTACTCTGCTGGCGCAGGCGCTGGGGGCGCCTGCCTGAATCAGTCGATAAACAGCGTCTCGACGACGTTGATCCAGCCATGCTCGCCGCTGACCGGCTTACCGTTGAGCCAGCGGCGCAGCATATTCAGCGCCATCATGGCGCACACTTCTTGTCGCACCGCCAGCCCGTGGCGATTCACGCTGAACTTAACCCGCAGCGCGTGCGTACCTTCCGGCGTCGCCAGCACAAAGTTCAGGTAATCGGCCTCCTGACCGCTGACCGACAATGCCAGTCCGGCAAAATGGTTTACGCGCCGCTCGGCGGCCCAGCGCGCCGATTGCGCCAACGTCTCCTCCTGCGCCGGCACCACTTCGCTGGCGAGAAGCGGCGCGTTCGCCCGCCTCAGCTGCAGCGCCAGCAGGCCGCTGGTGAACTGTTCGCTCAAGGTCAGGCTAAGCTGACGCTCCTGCAGGCAGCGCGCGATCTGCGCCGGTAACCCTTCCGTGCCCTCGAAGATAACGCTCTCCCCGGCCACTTTACGCACCTCTGGCCACAACGCCAGCATCGCATCGCGCTGCGTGGCAGGACCGGTCAGCTTCAGTTCGATAATCGGCATTGACGAGCGATAGCCCATCACCACACCCGGCGGTAGCTGCAGATGGTTGAGGCTCTGCGCCAACTCGCTTTCCGAACGTCCGAAGGTAGTTAAACGCAGACAAACCGGCGGCGACGGAAGCGTGAAGCGCGCACGTAAACGCGGTACGATCTCCTGCTCGACCATAACTTTGAATTCAGACGGCACGCCGGGGGTGAAAAACATCAGGCAGCGGTTGAGCTGTACGGCGAACCCGCAGGCGGTGCCCACCGGATTATTGATCATTTCGGCGCTGGCGGGGATTTCCGCCTGCTTGCGATTGCTTTGCGCCATTGGCCGACCGCGCTCGGCAAAGAATCGCGTCATCGTCTCCAGCCATTCAGCGTTGAGGACCAAACCTTCGCCTTTCGCCGTCGCCGCCGCCAGCGCGCTAAGATCGTCGCTGGTCGGCCCCAGACCGCCATTCACGATCAGCACATCCGCCTGTTCGCTGCGTTCGCGCAGAATAGCCACCAGCGCGTCGAGGTCATCGCCGACGGTATTGCGGCGCGTTAACGGTAAACCCTGATTAAAAAAGTAATCCGCCAGCCAGGCGGCATTGGTATCGACAATCTGCCCATGCAGCACTTCATCGCCGGTGGACAGCATTTCCACTTGTAGCATTATGAACTCCAGCCTGATAAGTCGAATTACTATAGCGCAAAGGCGCGGGCTGGCGACGAAGAAATTTGGCGCGGCGGCAGGCCGCGCCGGAGGATTAGAAGCTGGCGCTGGCGCCGATGTACGGACCGTCGGCGATAGTGTTATCACGGTTGCCGTCTTTACCCGCCAGGTTCAGGTAGCGATAGCCTGCCTGGATGCTAAGCGGACGCATAATGGTCCAGCTGGCGCCGACGTTAGCTTCTTCATAGCTATCGATGCCGCTGGAGAGTGAATCAGGCGAGTAGTAATAGTCGCCGTACAGACGGAAGCTATCGCCGATTTTCCACTGCAGGCCGCCGCCGACCGCCGCCGCGTAACCTTCATCGCCCTGCTTCGGATTGGTGTAGATACCTTTGCCGCCCACGGTCGCCAGGAATGGTCCCAGCGGAATATTCAGACCCAGACCCAGGCCCGCGGCGTCGCCGTCGTTATCGCTATGCAACCAGTTGCCGGAAATTGCCAGGCCGGTGGATTCGGTGCCGAAGCCAACGCCGAGGTTGGTATAGTGCTCGCCGGCTTCGCCGGTAACGCTAATAGCATGGGCCGCCGAGGAAACCATCATTACCCCGGCCAGGGCCATAAAAATGCTCTTTTTCATTATTTACTCTATCCAGAAAAGAAGAATCAAAGAAGTCCCGAAAAAACCAGAAAATTCTACTGCGCACCCGTCAGGAATCAATGACCTGGCGAAATGATTTTTCACAAGAGTGTAACCAGTTGCGTCTTTTTACATCAATACGGACGCGCATTTGCGAAAGAAAGTAAATTCCACCGAATTCAAATTCAGCGTAGTTATATTTAATTAGGTTGTATTGATTAAATAAATATATATTAACCTGCGCAATCAGCGTCGCGCAGGCCGTTTGAAAGAAGCAGAAAAATTAATGGGCGAGCAGGGCCAGACGCTCCGGCGCAAGCCCCGTCAGCTTCGCCACCAGCGCCAGGTCAAGCCCGTTTTCCAGCATCGCCTGGGCAATACGTTGCGTAGCCAATTGTTCTCCCTGTTCAAGACCTTGCTGCAGGCCCTGCTGATGGCCGCGTTGTTCCAGAAACTGGGCAATGTTCATTAGCGTCTCCTTATGCGGCCGTCTGGGGACATTTTGCGCAAGATTACGTAAAAAGGCGACCGGATCGGCGGCATTTCCTGCCTGCAATAAATAGTGAAGCAGCGTCCTGAGCTGTCTGCGGCTAGTGTATCCCAGCGCCAACAGGCTGGCTAGTTGCTCCTGCAGTTCCATCATATCGCGTTGCCGGATATGCTTTTGCAGCAACTCAAGCATCGCGACCCGTCGGTGCTGCATTATTGTATCGTCAGGAAGCACCGTGATATCGATTAAGTGAAAATCCTGATTGTATACCTGCCGCGCGGTTTGCGGATGAGCAAATCCTTCCAGCCAGCACATGGGATACGGCCAGGGCGAGACTTGCCCATGATAAAAAAGCAGCGGGATCACCAATGGCAGTTGTGTATGCCCTTTATCCAGATGCCGCTGCATCGCTGCTATCGCATAACGCATCAGGCGAAATGCCATATGACGGTCCACAGAGCTTTGATGTTCGATAAGCAGATAGATATATCCGTCTCCCGCCTGGGTTTGCAGCGAGTAAAGAATATCGGAATGGCTGGCGCGCAGGTCTTCATCGATAAAACTTCCGGATTCCAACTGCAGCGTTTGCAGATTGCATAATTCTCGCAAATGTTCAGGAAGGTGAATATCCAGAAAATCCCGCGCCGTCGCCCGATGCGACAGCAGGTGTTTAAACACGGCGTCATGTGGGGAATGGGTGGTCCTTTCCATGGTGGCTCTCCATAAGATAATTTCGCTTAACTTAGCACTCTGTAGAGCCAGCGCCGTATTTCCCTTGCGGTTTGCCGAGGCGCCTCGCAAACTGTTTCCTCGATACCCGGCCCGACTCACTGCGAAGGAGAAAAATCATGCGTCAAAGGACGATTGTTTGCCCGCTCATCCAAAATGATGGCCATTATCTGTTGTGCAAGATGGCTGCCGACCGCGGGGTTTTTCCCGGACAGTGGGCGCTGTCCGGCGGCGGCGTGGAACCGGGGGAAAGTATTGAAGAGGCGCTGCGACGCGAAGTCCGCGAGGAGCTTGGCGAAAAACTGCAGTTGACCCACATCACGCCATGGAGCTTCCGCGATGATACCCGCGTGAAAACCTATGCCGATGGTCGCCAGGAAGAGATCTACATGATCTATTTGATTTTCGATTGCATAAGCGCCAACCGCGAGGTCACGATCAACGAGGAATTCGACGATTACGCCTGGGTGAAGGGCGAAGACCTGCAACATTACGATCTTAATGCCGCGACCCGCCTCACCCTCAGCCAGAAAGGGCTGCTTTAAGCCACGGTCAGCAGACGCAGCGTCACCTTTAATCCTCCCAGGCTTTCGCTGCGCGACAGTTGCGGCCGGCTACGATGCAGACGCGCGATATCGTTTACCAGCGCCAGGCCCAGCCCGGCGCCGGGTAGGCCGCCGCCATTCTCCAGCCGTCGAAACGGCGTCAGCGCCTGGTGAATCAGGTTTTCCTCGATGCCCGGGCCGCTATCCTCCACGCTCAGCGTGACGGCTTCGCCATCGCGATGCAGGCTCAGCGTCACCGTTCCGCGTTCCGGCGTGTAGCGAATCGCATTGTCGAGCAGGTTGGCGCACAGTTCGCCCAACAAAACGCCATCACCCAAAACGTACACCGGCGACTGTTCGCCCTCATAACCCAGATCGATGTTTTTACTGCGCGCCTGAGCAATACGCGAAAAACAGCTATGGTGCACGACCTCCTGCAGATCGACCGCGGCAAACGCCTGCTCGCCCTGCTCCCGGCGTTTCACCGTCGCCAGTTGCAACAAACGTTCGGTGAGTAAAATCGTATCATCCAGCGTCGCGCGCATGGCCTGCAAACTCTCGCGCCACAGCCGCGGATCGTCGCTGGCCAGCGCCACCGAAGCCTGGGTTTTCAGGACCGCCAGCGGCGTTTTCAACTGATGTGAAGCATCGGCGCTAAAGCGTTCCTGCCGGGAGATCATCACCCGCAGGCGGTCGATATAGCGGTTAAAAGCCACGATCAGCAGCCGCGTTTCCGACCACGGCAACAATTCCGGTAGCGGCGTCAGCAGGCCGGGTTCACGGCGCACCATCAGCGCCGAGAGCTGACGCATTGGCCGCAGAACGCGGCGCAGTAGCCACCCCGCCAGTACCAACGTCAACAGCACTAATAAGCCCTGCGACACCCAGGATGAGAACAGCAGTTGCCCGGCCAGCCAGCGCCGCGACTGCAGCGTTTCGGCAATATAAATCTCCGCCATACCAACGATGCCGCCTTCGTTGACCGGCTGCAGCAGGCGCGCCACGCGGATGGCCTGACCGCGGTATTCGGTATGATAAAACCATGCCAGCGCCGGATAAAGTTGAGTTCGTGAAGTGGCCGGCGGCATTGCCGGCAGATCGTCAAAGCCGGAAATCACTTTCCCCTGCGGGTCGACCACCTTGTAATACAGCCGGTCGTTCATGTTGAGTTCAAAGCTGTCCAGCACCACCCAGGGCACATTGACCTCCAGATGACCGCCGCGCACTACCAGCCGCTCCGCCACGGTGCGCGCCGAGGAGAGCAGCGTACGATCGTAGGCCTGCGTCGCCGCCTGCAGCGCGCTCACGTAGCTATTGAATGCCGATAACCCCCACAACAGCGCCAGCGGCAGGCCGAGAAACAGCAGCAGTTGGGCATACAGCGATTGCGGTTTACCCCAGCTCATGCGGCTCACACTCCAGCAGATAACCCAGCCCGCGTAGCGTAGTGATACGCACATTACTCTGCTGGAGCTTCTTGCGCAGTCGGTGAATGTAAAGTTCGATGCTTTCCGGACTGACGTCGTCGCTGAGGCTAAACACCTGTTCAAACAACTGCTGGCGGGAAACCGGACGGGTACGGCGAAACATCAACACTTTCAACAGCGCCAGCTCGCGCGGCGTCAGGGGCAACATCTCACCGCGCAGCAGAAAATAGCCTTCATCGCGATATTCCAGATCGCCAAGCTGCTGCACCTCATGGACCTGCCCTTCGCTGCGTCGCAGCAGCGCCCGCAGCCGGGCGTCGAGCTCCTCCAGTTCAAAAGGTTTAGGCAGGTAATCATCGGCGCCGACGTTCAGCCCTTTCACCCGATCCGCTACCGCGCTGCGCGCGGTCAACAGCAGCACCGGCAGCGTTTGTCCACGCTTACGTAACCGCTGTACCACCTCGAGGCCATCCAGGCCCGGCATACCGATATCCAGCACCGCCAGCGCATATTTTTCGCTTTGCAGCAGGTGATCCGCCGCCCGGCCATCAAAAACGCAATCCACGGCAAAACCGCCCTGCACCAACGCTTTTTCCAGCCAGTGAGCCAGCTCACGGTTATCCTCGGCTAATAAGAGACGCATATCACATCCTGTAAAGTTGCTGCCGCATTGAAAGGGAAATGAAAGGTAACTGTTTTAACAATCACGCAACCGAATCGCCACATGTCGGTTCACATAATCAGAAAAACATTCCCTGTACCAACTGAGGAAGCCTATGAAAACGCCATTTTTCCGCCATCTTAGCGCCATCGCGCTGTGCCTCTGTACAACCACCGCTTTCGCGGCGCAAGCCCCGTCCCGCACCGAATGTATCGCGCCCGCCAAGCCCGGCGGCGGCTTCGACCTCACCTGTAAGCTGATTCAGGTGAGCCTGATGGAAACCGGCGCGATCGAGAAACCGATGCGCGTCACCTATATGCCCGGCGGCGTCGGCGCGGTAGCCTATAACGCCATCGTCGCCCAGCGCCCGGCGGAAGCCGGAACCGTGGTCGCCTTTTCCGGCGGCTCGCTGCTGAATTTGTCGCAGGGGAAATTCGGCCGCTACGGCGTTGATGACGTGCGCTGGCTGGCCAGCGTCGGTACCGACTACGGCATGATTGCCGTACGCGCCGATTCGCCATGGAAAGACCTGAAGTCATTCATGACCGCGATGGAGAAAAATCCCGCCACTATCGTCATTGGCGCCGGGGCCTCCATCGGCAGCCAGGACTGGATGAAAGCGGCGCTGCTGGCGCAAAAAGCCAACGTTGACCCGCACAAGATGCGCTACGTCGCCTTTGAGGGCGGCGGCGAGCCGGTAACCGCGCTGCTCGGCAACCATGTGCAGGCGGTCTCCGGCGATCTCAGTGAAATGGTACCGTACCTGCAGGGAAATAAGATCCGCGTCCTGGCGGTCTTCTCCAACGAACGTCTGCCGGGCGCGCTGGCCGATGTCCCTACCGCTAAAGAGCAGGGCTATGACCTGGTCTGGCCGATTATTCGCGGCTTCTTTATGGGCCCGAAAGTAAGCGATGCCGACTACCAGTGGTGGGTTGATGAATTCACTAAACTGCAGCAAACCGATGAGTTCAAAAAGCAACGTGAACTGCGCGGCCTGTTTGAATTCAACATGAACGGCAAGGAGCTCGATACCTATGTAAAACAGCAGGTCAGCGATTATCGCGAACAGGCGAAAGCCTTTGGCCTGGCTAAATAATCCGCGGAGGCGCTAATGAGCGATCGTATCTTTGCCGGAGTCTGGCTGTTGTTATGCATTGGCGGCCTGTTTATCGCCTGGCAGATCCACAGCGAATACTCGTATGAACCCGTCGGCCCGCGCCCTTTCCCATTGGGTATTATCGGCCTGATGCTGCTGTGTTCGGCGCTGATGCTGCTGCGTCGCCCGGACGCCATCGAGTGGCCGGGACGACATGTCCTGCAACGGCTGTTAACCATGGTCGTGGTGCTGGTGATCTATGCCTGGGGATTTGAATGGCTGGGCTTTCCGCTAGCCACCGCGCTGCTGACGGCGGTGATCGGCCTGCTGTTCGGCGCCACGCTACCGGCGGCAGGTATTGCCGGCGTGGTGATGGGCGTCTCGTTATGGTACGCCTTTGATACCTTACTTGATGTGACTCTGCCGCTTGGCGTCTGGTTAAATTAACGGAGAAGCTTATGGATACCTGGATCTATCTGTCGCAGGGTTTCGCCGTCGCCATGACGCCGGAAAATCTGCTTATCGCCCTCATCGGCTGCTTTGTCGGAACCATCGTCGGGCTGCTGCCCGGCCTCGGGCCGATTAACGGCGTCGCCATTCTGCTGCCGCTGGCCTTTGCCCTGCACCTGCCCGCGGAATCGGCGCTGATTCTGTTGGCGACGGTCTATATCGGCTGCGAATATGGCGGGCGTATTTCGTCTATCCTGCTGAACGTGCCCGGCGATGCCGCCGCCATCATGACGGCGCTTGATGGCTATCCCATGGCGCAGCAAGGGCGCGGCGGCGTCGCGCTGTCGATTTCCGCCGTCAGCTCTTTCTTCGGTTCGCTGATTGCGATCGGCGGTATTATTCTGTTCGCGCCGCTCCTCGCCCAGTGGTCGCTGGCGTTCGGCCCGGCGGAATATTTCGCGCTGATGGTGTTTGCCATCGCCTGCCTCGGCAGCATGATGGCGCAAAACCCACTGAAATCGTTCCTCGCGGCGTTAATCGGTTTGGGCCTGGCGACGGTCGGCGTCGATGCCAACACCGGGGTTTACCGCTTCACCTTCGACAGCGTCCATCTCTCCGATGGCGTGCAATTTATTGTGGTGGTTATCGGTCTGTTCTCCGTTTCGGAGATTCTGTTGATGCTGGAGAGCACCAGCGGCGGGCAAACGCTGGTGCGTAAAACCGGGCGCATGCTGTTTAACACCAAAGAGGCCGCGCAGTGCGTCGGCGCGACCCTACGCTCTTCCGTGGTGGGTTTCTTCGTTGGTATTCTACCCGGCGCCGGGGCGACCATCGCCAGCGCCATCACCTATATGACGGAGAAAAAAATCAGCGGTAATAGCGATAACTTCGGCAAGGGGGATATTCGCGGCGTGGCGGCGCCGGAAGCCGCGAATAACGCCTCCGCCTGTGGTTCGTTTATTCCGATGCTGACGCTTGGCGTGCCTGGCTCCGGCACCACCGCGGTCATGATGGGCGCATTGACGCTGTATAACATTACGCCCGGCCCGGCGATGTTCACCGAACAGCCGGATATCGTCTGGGGGCTCATCGCCGCGCTGCTTATCGCCAACGTGATGCTGCTTATTATGAACATTCCGCTGATTGGCCTGTTCACCCGCATGCTGACGATCCCGCTATGGTTCCTGGTACCCGCCATCGCCGCCGTTTCCGCCGTTGGCGTCTATGCGGTTCACAGCACCACCTTTGACCTGTTGCTGATGGTTGGCCTCGGCGTGCTCGGCTACATCATGCGTAAAATGCACTTCCCGATGTCGCCGCTGATCCTCGGTTTTGTGTTGGGCGAGATGCTGGAGCAGAACCTGCGCCGCGCGCTGTCAATCAGCAACGGTAATCTGGCTATCCTCTGGGAAAGCGGCGTAACCAAAACGCTGCTGATGCTGGCTGTCGCTGTCCTGGTGGTACCGCCGCTGCTGCGTCTGAGACGTAAACAGCGCCAGCGCCGCGCCGAGGCCAATATCGGCTAAACAGGCGAATTGACCCATTCGCGCAGCGCCCGGCGCGAAATCTTAATCCCGCCGTTCTTTAACGTTTCCGGCAGCCGTAGCCACTGTATCGGCTGCTGGAAACGCGCTAACCGTTCAGCACTCCATGCCGCCAGGGTGGTCATTTCGCAGCCATCCTCGCATTCAACCACCGCCACCGGGCGCTGGCCATATTCGACATCATCCTGCGGCACAATAAACACCTGCTGAACCTGCGGATGGGCGAGTATCACGCGCTCAACCTCCTCCGGCTGAATGCCTTCGCCGCCGCTAAAAAAGAGATTATCCAGTCGCCCAATAACCGACAGTCGACCGGCACGTAACTCCCCGCGATCGCGCGTCGCAAACCAGCCTTCATCGTTGGTTAATGACAACAGTTGACCATTCCGCCAGTAGCCGGCGGCCATGCTCGCCGCCCGCAGCCAGATCTCGCCGGCGACAATTTTCACCTCCCGCCCCGGCAGCGCTTCGCCCACATCCGCCTCGCCGTCGGCCTCTTTAGCGCAGACCGTGGAGGCGAATTCGGTGAGGCCATAGCCGCAGAAGCTGCGTATCCCCTGCGCTCGCGCCCTTTCGGTCAGCTCGACGGGGATCGCCGCGCCGCCAAGCAGCACCGCCTTGAGTGAAACATCGGCATCGCCATTCAGCAGGCGCCATAGCTGAGTCGGTACCAGTGAAGCATGGGTACAGCCCAGCAGCGCTTGCTCCAGCGGTTGTCTATCGCGCACCGTCAGCCGCGCGCCAGCCCGCAGCCAACGCCAGATGATCCCCTGCCCGGAGACATGGAACAATGGTAGCGACAGCAGCCAGTCGTCCTCCCCGGCAAACGGCATCAGCGCCAGCACGCCAGCGGCGCTGGCCAGATGGGCGCTGGCGCTATGCACCGCCGCCTTTGGCAGGCCGGTCGAGCCGGAGGTTAACGTCATCGACACCAGCCGTTCGCCATGCCAGCAAACGGTATGGGCGGCTTCTGCCGCCTGCAGAGTTAACGCCGGTAAATTCCCCGGCAGCGTATCACCGTTAAGCACCAGTTGATGCTGTACGGTTAACGCAGGCAGCAGTTCCTGCAGCAATGCCATAGGCAGCTGCGGATTAAGCGGCAGCACCCGCGCCCCGCACTGCAGCAGCGCCAGCCAGGCGAGTAGCGTCTCCGGCTGGTTGTAGGCCCGTAGCGCCACGCCCTGACCTTCCATGACGCCCTGCGCGGCAAAACCAGACGCCAGCGCGTCAATCCGCGCGCATAGCTCACGCCAGGTCAACGCCTGGTCATTCAGGCGTAGCGCCTGCGACTCGCCGCGTAACTGACGCCAGTGGCGCCACGGCCAATCGGAAAACATCACAGCAGTTGCTCCAGCTCATCAGCATTGAATATTGGCAGCGTACTCTCCGGCCACGCCCGCACCAGCTGCGCGCCCATCAGCGCCAGCGTGTCGAGTCCGGGGATAGTCTGCGGGGTCAGCCAGGCGGCGATCCGCGCCAACTGCGTTAACCCCAGGCTGGACTCGATCGACGAGCTAATCACCGCGCTCAGCCCCAGCGCATGCGCCGCAGCGACCTGTTGCTGAACCTTTTGCAAGCTGCCGGTCAGCGTCGGTTTGATCACCACCGCGCGCACGCCGGGCTCGGCGACAAAGCGGAAATCCGCCTCGCGCAGGCTTTCATCCCAGGCGATAGCGATACCGCTCTGCTGGCTGAATTCGCGCGAATCGTCGCGGCTTTTGCACGGTTCTTCGAGAAAGGCAATGCGTTGGCGATACGCCGGATTAACGTATTTGGCGAACTGCTGCGCTTTGACCGGCGTCCACGCCCGGTTGGCATCCAGCCGCAGCTGCAGGTCGGGGATCGCTTCCAGCAGCAGATTCACCACCATGCCGTCGCGTACCGCCTCCCACAGCCCCACTTTCACCTTAGCGACTTTCTCGCCGGGCATCGCCGCCAGTTTGGCGAACAGTTCATCCGGGTCGCCGGAACAGAGCGGCGCCGCGCGATAATCCGCCGCCTGCGGTAGTTCGCCGCCAAGCTCCGCCTGCGCGCAGCTAATACCAAAAGCGACGGAGGGCTGCATGGGAAGCGGCGGCTCGGCGCCGTCGCGCCAGGCCCGCGCCCACGCCAGCAGCGCCATTTGCGCCTCTTCCAGCGTTTCGTCACTGAATCCCGGCAGGGGAGAAATTTCCCCCCAGCCTTCGCGTTCACCCTCCTGCAGGCGGATGAACAGCCCATCGCGGGTTTTTAACCGCCGTTCGCGCAGAACCACGCCCGCGTCCATCGGTATCTGCCAGCGGTAAACCTGCGAAACGCGCATTATGGATTCCGTTTAAATTTGCTGAAGTCCGGCTGACGTTTCTGGTTAAAGGCGTTACGCCCTTCTTGCCCTTCTTCCGTCATGTAGAACAGCATGGTGGCGTTACCCGCCAGCTCCTGCAGCCCGGCCTGGCCATCGCAGTCGGCGTTCAGCGCCGCTTTCAGGCAACGCAGCGCCATCGGGCTGTTTTGCAGCATTTCACGGCACCAGCGCACGGTCTCTTTTTCCAGATCCGCCAACGGGACCACGGTGTTCACCAGCCCCATATCCAGCGCCTGCTGGGCGTCGTACTGACGGCACAGGAACCAGATTTCGCGCGCTTTTTTCTGCCCGACGATACGCGCCATATAGGAAGCGCCCCAGCCGCCATCAAAGGAGCCGACTTTAGGCCCGGTCTGGCCGAAGATGGCATTATCCGCCGCGATGGTCAGGTCGCACATCATGTGCAGTACGTGGCCGCCGCCGATAGAGTAACCGGCGACCATCGCTACTACCGGTTTCGGGCAGGTGCGGATCTGGCGCTGGAAGTCGAGTACGTTGAGATGGTGAACGCCGGAGTCGTCCTGATAGCCGCCGTAGTCGCCGCGGACTTTCTGGTCGCCGCCGGCGCAGAAAGCTTTATCGCCTTCACCGGTCAGCACGATGACGCCGATATTGTCGTCATAGCGGGCATCCGCCAGCGCCTGAATCATCTCTTTAACGGTCAGCGGACGGAAGGCGTTGCGCACCTGCGGACGATTGATGGTGATTTTAGCAATCCCGTCAGTCGATTTTTGATAACGAATATCGGTATAGCCTTCTGAGCAATCGTGCCATTCAACGGGGGCATAGAGCATTGCTTCATCAAGAGAGATCATAGAATGTCCTTCAGTTAACTTGCCAGAATCTGCGCCAGACAGGCAATCACCGCCGAGGGGTTGTCCCGGTGCGCGTTGTGTCCGGCATGGTGAATGATATGGGTATCGGCGGCGAGCGCTTGCGCGATAGCGCGAAACTTCGCGTCGCGTTCGCCGCACAGGTAGTGAAAAGGAAAATCGCGAGCCTGCAGAGACGGGCGCAAATCGGCCTGCCGGGCAAGGGAGGTCGCCTCCAGCATCGCCGCCAGCGTAGCGCCGTTATTGTGGCGACGTAGGGCGACCAGCGACGCGCGCTGCGCCGCATTCAGCGAAGCGAAGACCGGCTGCTGATACCAGTCGGCGAAGACCTGCGCTAACGGCTCGCGGCGAAAGCGTTCCGCCCAGGCGCTATCATTGCCGCGCCGGGCCTGCCGCGACGCTTCATCCTGCAGGCCCGGATGTCCGCCCTCGACGATCAGGCCGCGCAGGCCCGCGCGCGGCTGGCAGGCGAAGTTCATCGCCACCCGGCCGCCCAGGGAGTAGCCAACCAGCCAGTAATCCAGGATGTTGTAACTATTTAGCGTAGATTGCAGTAATTCGCTGACCCCAGCAAAGCCATCGACCGCGATATCCGCCGAGCCACCGTGTCCCGGCAGATCGAGATACAGCCGCGGCCAGGCCGGAAACGCTTCGCCAACCGTACGCCACTCGTCGCGGTCTCCGGAAAAGCCGTGCAGGAATACCAGCCAGGGATAACCCGGCTGGCCGCTTTCAACCGCCGCGTTGAGCGTCACAGCCGGCTTACCTGCGCCAGCAGTTGCTGGAGAGTCTGCGTACCGTCGGTCTCGTTAACCGCCAGCTCAATCACCGTCGCTCCGGCGCGGCGCCACGCGCCTGCCATCGCCTCATCCAGCGACTGCCAGTCATCAGGGCGGTGATAAGCCAGACCGAACATCGCCGCCGCGTGGCTGAAATCCACGTCCTGCGGCATTAAATAGAACTGACGCCTCTCGTCCTGCGGCGTCGGCAGCATAGAGAAAATCTGCCCGCCGTTATTATTGACCACGACCAGCACCAGCGGCGCCGAAGCCTGGCGCAGCAGGGCCAGCGAGTTGAGATCGTATAACGCCGAAAGATCGCCGACGATCGCAAGCGTAGGCCGGGCGCTCGCGCGCTGCACGCCGGCGGCTGTCGCCAGTAGGCCATCGATGCCGCTGGCGCCGCGATTACTATAGACCGGATAACCCGCCGGCAGTTGCCCCAGCGCGTCTATCAGGCGTACCACTAAACTGTTGCCAACAAACAGCTGTCCCTGATCCGGCAAATAGCGCCGAATGCGCTGCGCCAGCTGCGCTTCGCCAAAGGGCTCGTTGCTGGCGACCGCGGCCTGCCACGCCTGCCCGGCAAGCTGCGGGATCACCGTCGCCCACGGCTGGCGTTTCTCCGCCGGATGCAGTTCGAGCCAGCGCTCAACGCTTGAGAGCAGACGGCGACCGCGGTGCTGCGCCGGATCGAGGCGACCGCGCAGATTATCCACCAGCCAGTATTCATCCGGCTCGCAGGTCGCCTGCCACTGGAGCACGCGTTTGCCGGTCAGACTGCTACCGAGTTGCACGACGATTTGCGCCTGCGCCAGTTCGCTGACCGCTTTACCGTTTCCCAGCCACAGGTCGGCGCACGGCAACGGCTGCCCGGTCTGCGACAGGACATCGCCAATCAGCGGCCAGCCGAGGGTTTGCGCCCATTCGGCCACTTTTTTACCTTCCGCGGCGCTCATCCTGCCCGCGACTACTACGCCGCGTTTTTGCCGCCAGAAGAACCAGTCGCGCTGTTTCTCACTCTCCATCTGCAGCGCCTGACGCAACCAGGGTTTATCGCTCTGCCACCAGTTGCCGAGCTGCTGTTGCCACTCCAGCCCGCTATCGTCCATATCGCCATATAGCGGCTCAGCGAACGGGCAGTTGATATGCACCCCGCCGGCATGCAGCTCGCCCAGCGCCTGATCGATGGTCGAGACCAACCAGCGGGCGGAAATATCCTGCGAAGGACGCGGTAAAGAAACGGTCTGCGCAGGATGAGAAGCAAACATTCCCGGTTGGCGGATGGCCTGATTGGCGCCGCAGTCGATAAGCTCCGGCGGGCGGTCGGCGGTCAGCAGGATCAGTTTTTCACCCGTCAGGCCCGCTTCAATCAGCGCCGGATAGAGATTCGCGGTCGCGGTTCCGGAGGTGACAATCACCGCCACCGGCTGGCGGCTGGCCTTCGCCAGTCCCAGTGCCAGGTGACCAAGGCCACGTTCGTCAAAATGAGTGTGATGAATAAAAGCGCGGTTTTCCGCCGCCGCCAGGGTTAAGGGCGTCGAGCGCGAGCCTGGGGCAATGCAAATGTGCTGCACGCCATGGCGGGTTAAAGCTTCAAGGATCACCGCCGCCCAGCGTCGGTTAAATGCGCTTACTGACATGAAATTGTCCGGTATCAAATATTGATGCTAAGTATAGATAAGGCAGAGTTGCGTCGTTTTGATATACGTCGTCTCTCTACGTTTCTGAAAGTAATAACGTTCGTAGTCCCGCCGCTTTATTTTCTATTTCTTGCCACTCCTGCTGCGGGTCAGATCCGCTGACAATACCGGCCCCGGCATACAGCCGCAGGGTGTCGTTTTCGACTTTTGCCGAGCGCAGCGCCACGCAAAACTCGCTTTGCGCCAGTGAAAGATAACCTGCGGAGCCGGCATACCATTCGCGGGCGAAAGGCTCATGACGGCGGATGAAAGCCAGCGCCGCCTGGCGCGGTAGCCCCGCCACCGCCGCGGTAGGCTGCAGCTGCAGCAAGCAGCGGCTATCGTCGGGCTCGGCCAGTTCGCTCCAGATACAGCGCCGCAGATGCTGCACCTTGCGCAGGCGTACGACCTGCGGCGGCAGAATGTCAAGCGTCGGCGACTCGCCCTGCAAACGCTGGCAGATATCCTCCACCACCAGCATATTCTCCCGCTGGTTTTTATCGTCTTTCATTAGCCAATCGGCCAACTGCTGCGCCCGGGCGTCATCGTGATGGTTAGCGACGGTGCCCGCCAGCGCTTCGGTGCGCAGCAGCGCGCCGCGTCGCCGCCATAGCCGTTCCGGCGTGGAGCCGAGAAACGCCTGCTGCGGGCTAAAGGCCATCAGGAAGTGGAAACAGTTAAGATTGCTGCGCCGACTGGCCGCCATAATGGCAAACGCCTGCAGCGGCGCGCTAAAGCGTAAATCCGTGACCCGCGCCAGCACAACCTTATCCATTTCGCCGGCGCCGATTGCCTGCGTCGCCTGCATAATCAGCTCGCGCCACTGCGGGTATTCCGGCGCATGCTGCTCGCTTCGCAGCGACGGCATCGATGCCGCCGTCGCCTGCTCGCTATTTAATGATTGAAGAAACGCCCGCGCGGCAGCCGCGTCATCAAGCAGCGAGGTCGCGCTATGTACCACCAGCCGTAAAGTCGCTTTACCACCCAGGCGGCGCCACTCCAGCCGCGGCAGAAACAGATTACCCTGATGAGGGTCGAACGCGTTCAGCCCGCTGATGCGCAGATCTTCCCGCCCCTGCGCACATAAAAAACCATGCGCCGCGGACAAGGAGGCAAAGGTGGTTACCGCGCCCAGCGCCGCCAGCTCTTCATCGCCGTTACGCTGCTGCCAGTAGAATTGCGGCCAGCACGGCTGATGCGCACACCACAGTAACGGGTCGAAGGCGTCGTTTAACGGGAATGGGATATCAAAAATTCGCGTGCCGGGTGACGGAGGGAAATCTTCAGCCAGGCAGCCCAACAGGCTTTCCAGCGCGGTGGAAACAGACAGCACGCGAACCTCCACGAAATTAAAACCCCCACATTATAAAGGGTAGCTGCGATAAATAGCAGTACCCATCATGAGGGAGCGAACCTTAACAGGCACGGCGAACGCCAGCCACTGGATTCGCTACAGGAGGAAAAGTATAGATAATTGATAGCGATACGCTATTACTATTTAGCTTCTTAATGAGTTGTGATGTCACGCGCCATACCGATATGGGCAATCCCGTCTTCATCGTATACGTCCGTCACCGGCACAAAACCAAAGCTGGCATAAAATTTCTGCAAATGCGCCTGCGCTCCCAGATAAATCGCCTTCTGCGGCCAGTTCTGCCGGCAGCTGGCCAGCGCCTGCTCCATCAGCTGGTAGCCCAGCTTCTCGCCGCGCACGGTCGGGCTGACGATAACCCGGCCGATCACCACCGGTTCGAACTCCTCTTCGCTTTTGAGGATCCGCGCATAGGCCACCAGCTCGCCGTCGCGCCAGCCGAGCAGATGACGGTTCTCACCGACTAAATCATCGCCGTCGATATCCTGATAGACGCAGTGTTGTTCGACGACAAACACCGCGCTGCGCAGCTTCAGCAAGGCGTACAGTTGGGCAACGGTGAGCTCACTGTGATGTAAATCCTGCCAGGTCATCATTTGTTACTCCTTATTGATATACTGATGCTTTACCACTCGCCTGAGGACACTGGACGATGGAATTAACATTTTTGGGGACATCCGCCGGCGTGCCGACCCGTACGCGTAATATGACGTCGATAATACTGAATTTGCAACAACCCACCAGCGCTGAAATGTGGTTGTTTGACTGCGGCGAAGGCACCCAGCATCAGTTTCTCCATACCCCTTACCACCCAGGCAAACTGAATAAAATTTTCATCACTCACCTGCACGGCGATCATCTGTTCGGCCTGCCCGGCCTGTTGTGCAGCCGCTCAATGCAGGGAAATTCGCTGCCGCTGACGGTCTACGGACCAAAAGGGATTAAAGAATTCATCGAAACCGCGCTGCGCCTGAGCGGCTCGTGGACCGATTATCCGCTCACTATCATTGAAGTCGGCCCCGGTCTGGTCTTCGACGAAGACGGCTATCGGGTCAGCGCGTACCCGCTCAGCCATCCGGTGGAGTGCTACGGCTACCGCATCGAACAGCATGACAAACCCGGAACGCTCGATGCCGCCCAACTGATTGCCGATGGCGTGCGTCCGGGGCCGCTGTTCCATCAGCTCAAGCTCGGCCAGCGCGTTGAGCTGGAAGATGGCCGGGTCATCGACGGTAGCCGCTATCTGGGACCATCGACGCCGGGTAAAACGCTGGCCATTTTTGGCGATACCGCCCCCTGTCCGCAGGCGCTGGAGATGGCGCGCGGCGCGGATGTGATGGTCCACGAAACCACCCTTGAGCAGGCGATGGCGGAGAAAGCCAATAGCCGTGGCCACTCTTCCAGTCAGCAAACCGCGGCGCTTGCCAAAGAAGCGGGGGTCGGCACGCTAATCGCCACCCACTTTAGCTCGCGCTACGATGCCGAAGGCTGCCTGCGCATGCTGGCGGAATGCCGGGAGATTTTCGCCAATACGCTACTGGCGGAGGATTTTATGGTCTATCGGCTGGCGTAAACCGCGGGCATAAAAAAACCGCCGACAAGTCGGCGGTTTTTTATTTATAGCGCAGATTACATCAGCGGCGTCGCCAGCTGTACGATGCTAATCAGCGGCTGCGGCCATACGCCGAGCACCAGCACCAGCAGCGCGGAGATCAGCACCACGATACCGCCGGCGCTGTACTGCCAGTTTGACGGCGCATCGCGGTTCAGTTGCTCCGGGGCGCTCAGGTACAGGCTGACGGCAACGCGCAGGTAGTAGTAGAGACCAATCGCCGAACCAATCACTACCGCGGCAACCAGCCACCACAGGTGCGCATGCACACCGACGGCCAGCACGTAGAACTTACCGATAAAGCCGAGGGTCATCGGAATACCGGCCAGCGACAGCATCATCACCGTCATTACCGCCGACAGGATCGGACGGTGCCAGAACAGACCGCGGTAGGAGAACAGCGAGTCAGCATCCGGACCGCGGTACGGGCTGGACATCAGGCTGACCACGCCGAACGCGCCGAGGCTGCTGAACAGATAACCGGCCAGGTAGACGCCAACGGCTTCCATCGACATTTCGCCGCTCTGCAGGGCGATTAACGCCACCAGCAGATAGCCGAGGTGGGAAATGGAAGAGTAACCGAGCAGACGCTTAATGTTGGTCTGGCTCAGCGCCATCAGGTTACCGAAGATGATAGAGGCGAAGGCGATCAGGCCCAGCACCACGCGTACCGCTTCGCTGTCGCCCACCGGCATGTACAGGAACAGACGCATCACCACGCCGAAGATGGCAATCTTGCTGGCGGTAGCCAGGAAGGTGGATACCGGCGCAGGCGCGCCCTGGTAAACATCCGGCGTCCACAGGTGGAACGGCACCAGCGAC
Organism: Klebsiella sp. 141251; assembly: GCF_050600725.1. NCBI lineage: Bacteria > Pseudomonadati > Pseudomonadota > Gammaproteobacteria > Enterobacterales > Enterobacteriaceae > Klebsiella > Klebsiella sp. 141251. The sequence continues at coordinate 242,698 of NZ_JAQIRG010000005.1, read as the reverse complement.
AGTTTAAAGCCAAGACCGACGATCATCAGACCGAGGCCCGCCAGCAGCAGCGGCTCGTGCAGCGCGTTGTCAGCCAGGCTCTTGCCCAGCGCGAGGAAGGACAGGTTGCCGGAGTTCGCATACACCAGCGCCATACCGAACAGCAGGAAAGACGAGGCTGCCGCGGAGAGGATGGTGTATTTGATGCTCGCTTCCAGCGAACGTTTCTGGCGGAAGGCGTAGCCGACCAGGCCGAACAACGGCAGCGAAATTAATTCGATACCGAGGAACAGCGAGGCCAGGTGATTGGCGCCGGCCAGCAGAATGCCACCCAGCGCGGCGATCAGCACCAGCAGGTAGAACTCTTCTTTATTGTCCTTGTAACCCTCAAGCCATGGGTAGGCGAAAGTACAGGTCGCGAGGCTCGCCAACAGCACCAGCCCGGTATAGAGCATCGAGTAACCGTCAACGCGGATCAGCGGGGTGACGTCCATCGCCCCGTTCTGACCGACAAACCAGAGCGAGACCAGCGCGGCGTTTAGTCCGAGAACCGACAACGTGGCATTGAGAAAATGATTGCGTCGCCACGCAATGGAGAGCATCACAACCACCACCGTCAAGCCGACGATCAGCAGCGGTAGCAGTGCGATCAGTTGTTGTGGAGTTATTGTCATGGCGAATTACGGCCTTGTAGTAGAAACAGAATTAACAAACCACTGCTGAATGTTGCTCATCGCAGCATGCGAGGTGTCGAGAATCGGCTGCGGGAAGAAGCCCAACAGCACCAGCAGCACCACCAGCAGCAGGATGATAGACAGTTCACGCAGGGACATCCCCGGCAGCTCTTTCGTCGCGATTTCGCTTTTCGCCTTACCGAAGTAGGCGCGATGCAGCATCGACAGCGAGTAAACGGAAGCGAATACCAGACCAAAGGTCGAGATAACGGTAATCACCGGCACCACTTTATAACTGCCGAACAGAATCATAAATTCGCCGACAAAGTTACCGGTGCCCGGCATCCCCAGGGTGGCGACAGCGAAGAACATCGACATCGCCGGCAGCCATTTAATTTTGCTCCACAAACCGCCCATCTGGCGCATATCGCGGGTGTGCAGACGTTCGTACAGCTGACCACACAGAATGAACAGACCCGCCGCGGACAGACCGTGGGCAATCATCTGAATCACCGCCCCTTGATAAGCCAGCTGGCTACCGGTGTAGATAGCAATCAGCACGAAGCCCATGTGGGAAACGGAGGTGTATGCAATCAGACGTTTGATATCGGTCTGGGCGAAGGCCATCCACGCGCCGTAGAAGATACCGATCACGCCCAGCCACATGGCGATTGGCGCAAACTCGGCGGAGGCGTTCGGGAACAGCGGCAGCGCAAAGCGCAGCAGACCGTAGGCCGCGGTTTTCAACAAGATGCCCGCGAGGTCGACGGAACCGGCAGTCGGCGCCTGGGAGTGGGCGTCCGGTAGCCAGCCGTGCAGCGGCACCACCGGCATTTTCACCGCGAAGGCGATGAAGAAGCCGAGCATCAGCATGTATTCCACGCCGTGCGACATCGGGGTTTTCAGCAGCTCTTCATAGTTGAAGGTCCACACGCCGGTGGCGTTGAAGTGAACGAATGCCAGCGCCAGAATGGCGATCAGCATCACCAGGCCGCTCGCCTGGGTATAGATGAAGAACTTGGTGGCCGCCGTGATACGCGTTTTACCGTCAGAGGCTTTGTGACCCCACAGCGCGATCAGGAAGTACATCGGCACCAACATCATTTCCCAGAAGAAGAAGAACAGGAACATGTCGATGGCGAGGAATACGCCGATGACGCCGCCCAGGATCCACATCAGGTTGAGGTGGAAAAAGCCCTGGTACTTTTCGATTTCGCGCCAGGAACAGAGCACCGCCAACACGCCGAGCAGGCCGGTCAGCACCACCATGAGCAGCGACAAACCGTCAATCGCCAGATGGATGCTAATGCCGAAACGTGGGATCCACGGCAGCACGAATTCCGACTGCCACTGCGGAATCCCCGCGGATTGCGTCAGAGAATAGCCGCCCTGCATCCACAGCTGCAGGCCAAGCACCAGCGTCAGTCCCATGGTAATCAGCGCAATCCAGCGCGGCAGTTTCACGCCAAAGCGTTCAGTCTGCCAGCACAGGAAGCCGCCAATAAAGGGGATTAATATCAACCAGGGTAATAACATAGCTAAGTATGTCCCTTATATTTACTCCTGCTCAGGCTATCTCACTCGTCAGCCCAAATCCCGGCAGTGCTCGCAATCCTCACGTACTTCAGTACGCTCCGGTTGCTCTGCGCTGGCGGTCTCCGGTCTGACTTCGCCGATGACGCCTGTACATCAGGAACAGATTTTCAACGAATTCTAAAAATTATTTTTGGGTTTGTAGGCCGGATAAGCGCAGCGCTATCCGGCAATCGTTCATCCAGCCAACAAACTCAACGCAGTACCATCAGCAGAGCCAGCACCACCACCGCGCCGATGCTCATTGAAGCCACATACCAGCGCAGATAGCCGTTCTCGCTCACCAGCAGACCTTTGCCTGCGAAGCGGGACAGAATCGCCGGGATATTCATCAACGAGTTCAGCGGATCGCTCTTCAGCAGCCAGGCAATACCGAGGAATGGTTTCACGAACACTTTGTCGTATAACCAGTCGAAGCCCCAGGCATGGAACCACCAGGTACCAAAGAAGCGGCCAGGCGCGCTGTTGGCGATGGAAGTCACCAGCGTACGGTTGCCCAGCCACAGCCACGCGGCGATCAGGATGCCGGCGATAGCGATAATCCCGGAGGTCATTTCCAGCGTCATCACGCTACCGTGAGCGAGCTCAGTGGTCTGCGGCAGAACGCCTTCCAGCGGCGGCACAATCAGCGCGCCAACGAAGGTGGACAGAACCAGCAGCACAATCAGCGGCAGATGGTGGGTAATCCCCTTCCCTGCGTGCGCGTGAATTTGCTCTTTACCGTGGAACACGATGAAAATCATACGGAAAGTATACAGCGAGGTCATAAAGGCGCCGACCAGGCCCGCTACCATCAGATTGATATGGCCGTTGGCCATCGCGCCAGCCAGAATCTCATCCTTACTGAAGAAGCCTGCGGTGATAAGCGGCAGAGCGGACAGCGCCGCGCCCCCCACCAGGAAGCAGACATAAACCAGCGGAATGGATTTGCGCAGGCCGCCCATCTTGAAGATGTTCTGTTCGTGATGGCAGGCGAGGATCACCGAACCGGACGACAGGAACAGCAGCGCTTTAAAGAACGCGTGCGTCATCAGGTGGAAGATCGCCGCGTCCCATGCCTGCACGCCCAGCGCGAGGAACATGTAGCCAATCTGGCTCATGGTCGAGTAAGCCAGCACGCGTTTGATGTCGGTCTGCACCAGCGCGGCGAAGCCCGCCAGCACCAGCGTGATTGCGCCAACGATACCGACCAGATGCAGCACTTCCGGCGTCATCAGGAACAGGCCGTGGGTACGGGCAATCAGGTACACGCCCGCGGTCACCATGGTAGCGGCGTGGATCAGCGCAGAGACCGGCGTCGGGCCCGCCATCGCATCGGCAAGCCACGTTTGCAGCGGCAGCTGAGCGGATTTACCGACCGCGCCGCCGAGCAGCATCAGCGTCGCCCACTGCAGCGTGGTGCTGCCGTTAGCGAAGTGCTGCGGCGCCAGCTCAACCATTTCACGGAAGTTCAGGGTGCCCAGTTCGTTATAAAGAATGAACAGCGCGAAGGCGAGGAACACGTCGCCGACGCGGGTGACCACGAACGCTTTCATCGCCGCGGCGTTGTTCTTCGGATCGGTGTAGTAGAAACCGATCAGCAGGTAAGAACAGAGACCCACGCCTTCCCAACCCAGGTACATCAACAGCAGGTTATCGGCCAGCACCAGAACGACCATGCTGGCGATAAACAGGTTGGTGTAAGCGAAGAAGCGAGAGTAGCCCTCTTCGCCGCGCATGTACCAGGAGGCGAACATGTGGATCAGGAAGCCGACGCCGGTAACCACGGAGAGCATGGTCAGAGACAGGCCATCCAGCACCAGGTTGAAGCCGATGTTGAAATCACCGACCGACATCCAGTTCCACAGCGGTACGCTGACCGCCTGTTTGCCGTTAGCGAAAAAGTCGACGCCGACGTACGCCGTCACCAGCGCCGCCAGGCCTACCGAGCCCATCCCAACGGTGGCGGAAAGATTTTCCGACCAGCGTCCGCGGGAGAAGGCCAGCAGCACAAAGCCAATCAATGGCAGAAGAATGGTTAAGGCAAGCATGTTCATCCACGCAACTCACTTACTGAATCGATGTTCAGGTTCTGGCGGCGACGATGGAGCTGCAGCAGCAGCGCCAGACCGATACTCGCTTCCGCAGCCGCGAGGCTGATAGCGAGGATATACATAATCTGACCATCAGTCTGGCCCCAGTAGCTTCCCGCGACCACGAATGCCAGCGCGGCGGCGTTAATCATGATTTCCAGGCTAATCAGCATAAATAGCAGATTGCGGCGGATCACAAGACCAGTCAGGCCGAGCACAAACAGGATGGCGGCCAGGATCAGTCCATGTGTTAAGGGGATCATGCGTGTTCCTCCGTTTTTCTTTTGTCGCTGTCGTTCACGCGGTTGCTCAGCACCTCACCGGCGCGCTCTTCGCGGCCAATGTGGAAGGCGACAACCAGGCCCGCCAGCAGCAGCATGGAGGCCAGCTCCACCGCCAGGACGTACGGCCCAAACAGCGCAATACCCACTTCTTTGGCGTTGATCGCCGCGCCGTCGATACCCTGGTCATTGATGCCCAGGATGGCGTAAACGATAACCACCAGCAGCACCGCGGAAAGGATGGCCGGGCCAATCCAGATCCCCGGCTGCAGCCATTTGCGTTCCTGTTCGATCTCGGTGCCGCCAAGGTTGAGCATCATCACCACGAACACGAACAGCACCATAATGGCCCCGGCGTAAACGATGATTTCCAGCGCACCGGCGAAGTAAGCGCCCAGCGAGAAAAACACCCCGGCAATCGCTAACAGCGAAATGATCAGGTACAACAACGCGTGCACCGGATTGGTGTGGGTGACGACCCGCAAGGTTGCGAGGATGGCTATCAGGCCACAGATATAAAAAGCGAATTCCATTGCCCCTCTCCTTACGGTAACAGGCTCTTGACGTCGATTGGCTTAGCTTCGTTTTCCGCTTCGCCCTTATCTTTGCCGTCGATTGCCATACCCGCCATCCGGTAGAAGTTATATTCCGGGTATTTGCCCGGACCGGAAATCAGCAGATCCTCTTTTTCGTACACCAGATCCTGACGTTTGTATTCGCCCAGTTCGAAGTCCGGGGTCAACTGAATCGCCGTGGTCGGGCACGCTTCTTCGCACAGGCCGCAGAAAATGCAGCGTGAGAAGTTGATGCGGAAGAACTCCGGGTACCAGCGGCCGTCTTTGGTCTCTGCTTTCTGCAGAGAAATACAGCCAACCGGGCAGGCTACCGCACACAGGTTACAGGCAACGCAGCGCTCTTCACCGTCCGGATCGCGCGTCAGCACGATACGGCCACGATAGCGCGGCGGCAGATATACCGGCTCTTCCGGGTACATCTGAGTTTCACGTTTGGCGAAGGCGTGCATCCCGATCATGCAAATACTGCGGACCTGGGTGCCGAACCCTACCAATAATTCTTTTAAGGTCATGTTCAATTCACCCCTTATTGCGCCTGCCAGAGAATGACAGCCGCCGTTACCAACAAGTTGACCAGCGTTAACGGCAGGCATACCTTCCAGCCAAAGGACATTACCTGGTCATAACGCGGACGCGGTAATGATGCGCGGATCAAAATGAACATCATCATGAAGAACGCGGTTTTCAGCGCGAACCAGATGAAAGGCGGTAACCACGGGCCATTCCAGCCGCCGAAGAACAGCGTAACGATCAGCGCTGAGACGGTGACGATACCGATGTATTCACCGACGAAGAACAGACCGAATTTCATACCGGAATATTCAATGTGGTAACCATCGGCCAGTTCCTGCTCCGCTTCCGGCTGGTCGAACGGGTGACGGTGACACACCGCCACGCCGGCGATGGCGAAAGTCACGAAGCCGAAGAACTGCGGGATGACGTTCCACAGATGCGCCTGGTTGTTGACGATATCGGTCATGTTGAATGACCCCGCCTGCGCCACCACGCCCATCAGGGAGAGACCAAGGAACACTTCGTAGCTCAACGTTTGTGCGGAAGCACGCATCGCCCCCAGCAGCGAGTATTTGTTGTTGCTCGACCAACCGGCGAACAGGACCGCGTAAACCGCCAGGCCTGCCATCATCAGGAAGAACAGAATACCGATGTTCAGATCGGCGACCACCCACGACGGGCTAACCGGCACGATAGCAAAGGCCAGCAGCAACGAGGTAAAGGCGATAACCGGCGCCAGAGTAAAGATCACGCGATCGGAGAAGCGCGGGATCCAGTCCTCTTTGAAGAACATCTTGATCATGTCGGCGACCAGCTGCAGCGAACCGCCCCAGCCCACGCGGTTAGGTCCGTAGCGGTTCTGGAACAGGCCGAGCAGACGACGCTCGCCGAAGCTCATGAACGCGCCGCAGGTGACGACCACCAGCAGAATGACCACGGCCTTCAGGATGCTTAACAGAATGTCGATAAGATCCGGCGTTAACCAACTCATGCTTGCGCCTCCTGCAGTGAATCAATACGCGCCCCGGCCAGTACCGGCGCGATGCCCGGCATGCCCATCGGTAAGCCAACCTGTCCCGCGGCCAGTCCTTCAGAAATAACCAGCGGCAGACTCAGCGTCTGGCCTTCTACGCTGAAGGAAACCATCGCTCCGGCGTTGACGCCAAGCTTTGCGGCATCCGCCGGGTTCAGCTTGATGTACGGCTCAGGCATCCGGCTCTGGAACACCGGAGAGCGCTGAGACAGCTCATCGCTGCCAAACAGGTGGTAGTAAGGCGCGATACGCCATTTGCCCTCTTCCGCGTGGAAGCTGGCCGGAACCGCCGTGAAGTACTCCAGCCCGCTGGCGGAAGCTTCAATCAGACGCACGCCCGGATCGCCGTGGCGCAGTTTACCGCCCACTTCATCCTGGAATTTGTTCCATGCCTGCGGGGAGTTCCAGCCCGGCGCCCAGGCGAACGGGATCTGCGAACGCGGCGCGGACGGCTGGTTGTTCCCTTCCATTGAGAAGGCGAACATGGTGTCTTTATCCTGCGGCTGACGCGGCTCGTGCACGCTGATGTTAGCGCGCATCGCCGTGCGGCCGCTGTAGCGGTGCGGTTCACGCGCCAGCTTCTGGCCGCGAATGCGGAAGGTCGCATCCGGCGCGGCATCTTTAATGCCCGCCAGCTGCGGCAGGGCGGCAATCGCGGCATCGATGACGTGGTCCAGCTGCGTCCAGTCAACCTGACGGTTGTTAACGGTACTGTGCAGCGAATGCAGCCAGCGCCAGCTTTCCAGCATCACGGTTTTCGCGTCGTAGTAAGCCGGGTCGTAAACCTGGAAGAAGCGCTGGGCGCGGCCTTCGTTGTTCACCACGGTACCGTCGCTTTCCGCAAAGCTTGCCGCGGAGAGCACCAGGTGCGCTTTGTCCATAATCGCGGTGCGCTGATGGTCAACCACCATCACCAGCGGCGCTTTCGCAAGCGCTGCGTCGACGCGCGCGGCGGAAGCATGACGGTGCAGGTCGTTTTCCAGCACGATAACCGCGTCTGCGGCGCCGCTTTCCAGTTCGTCCAGCGCCTCTTCAAGCGAGCCGCCACCGATCATGCCCAGACCGACGCTGTTCACCGCGCGGGCAACCATCGTGATGCCAACATCGGCGCCGCGGCCTTTCAACGCTTTCGCCACGTTAGCGGCAGCCTGAATGATTTCCATGCTGCCGGCGTTAGTGCCGGAGATAATCAGCGGTTTTTTCGCCCCGGCCAGCGCCTGAACGATCACATCGACTTTACCCTGCAGGTCATGGCTCAGGCCATCAACCGCCGGCGCGCTGTCATCCAGCGCATGGGCGATAGCGAAGCCCAGACGCGCCTGATCTTCCACCGGCGCGCGGTAAGTCCACGCCGCGATGTCATCCAGACGCGTGTCGTCGATATTAGTGACAAATAACGGATGCTTGGCGCGCTGTCCGATGTTGAGAATTGCCGCAATCTGCCAGTCGGCCACTTTCTGCGCCGCCGCCATTTCACGTGCTTTCCCTTTCACCGCCTGGCGTACTGCCAGGGCAACGCGCGCGCCGGTCTGGGTAATGTCTTCGCCCAGCACCAGTACCGCATCGTAGGATTCGATATCGCGCAGCGTCGGGGTATGGATCCCGCCTTCACGCAGCACTTTAAGCATCATCTGCAGGCGCGCTTGTTCGCCTTTAGCGATGCCGGTATAGAAGTTTTCGCTACCGACCAGCTCACGCAGCGCGAAGTTGCTTTCAATGCTGGCGCGCGGAGAACCGATACCAATGACTTTCTTCGACTGACGCAGGATATCCGCCGCCCCCTGCATCGCCTGTTCGGCGTTGAGCGCGATCAGATCGTCGCCGCGGCGCTGAACCGGCTGACGCGGACGATCTTTGAGGTTTACGTAGCCATAGCCGAAACGACCGCGGTCGCAGAGGAAGTAGCGGTTAACGGTACCGTTATAGCGGTTTTCGATACGACGCAGCTCGCCATAGCGTTCGCCAGGGCTGATGTTACAGCCAATGGAACACTGCTGGCAGATGCTCGGCGCAAACTGCATGTCCCACTTACGGTTGTAACGCTCGGAGTGCGTTTTATCGGTGAAGACGCCGGTCGGGCAAACTTCAACCAGGTTACCGGAGAACTCGCTTTCCAGCGTGCCATCTTCCGGGCGGCCGAAGTAGACGTTGTCATGAGCGCCATAAACGCCCAGATCGGTGCCGTCGGCATAATCTTTATAGTAGCGAACGCAGCGGTAGCAGGCGATGCAGCGGTTCATTTCGTGAGAAATAAATGGCCCCAGATCCTGGTTGCGGTGGGTACGCTTGGTGAAACGATAGCGGCGGAAGCTATGACCGGTCATGACCGTCATATCCTGCAGGTGGCAGTTGCCGCCCTCTTCGCAGACCGGGCAATCGTGCGGGTGGTTGGTCATCAGCCACTCCACCACGCTTTCGCGGAACTGCTTCGCTTCGCCGTCGTCAATAGAAATAAAGGTGCCGTCGGATGCCGGAGTCATACAGGACATCACCAGGCGACCACGCGTGTCTTCCGCGTTCTGATATTGCTTCACCGCACACTGGCGGCAAGCACCGACGCTCCCTAGCGCCGGGTGCCAGCAAAAGTATGGAATATCAAGACCAAGAGAGAGACAAGCCTCTAGCAGGTTGTCCGCTCCGTTGACCTCGTATTCTTTGCCGTCTACATGAATCGTAGCCATTTGCGTGCTTCCAAAAATAAAAAACCTTTAGATTACCAGCGCGTCTTAAGCAGGTTCGGCTGAATACCGTTAATTGCATGGGTATTGCTGAACTGCTGCTTAATGCCAGCCTCGAATTCTTCGCGGAAATATTTGATAGCGCTCTGCAGCGGTTCAACCGCGCCCGGCGCGTGCGCGCAGAAGGTTTTACCCGGCCCGAGGAATCGACACAGTTGCTCAAGGGTTTCGATGTCGCCAGGCTGGCCTTCGCCGCGCTCCAGGGCGCGCAGGATCTTCACGCTCCACGGCAGACCGTCGCGGCAAGGCGTACACCAGCCGCAGGATTCACGGGCAAAAAATTCTTCGAGGTTGCGCACCAGCGGAACCATGCCGATCTCGTGGTCGACGGCCATCGCCAGCGCGGTGCCCAGACGGCTCCCTGCCTTACCAATGCTTTCAAACTCCATCGGCAAATCGAGGTGCGCTTCGGTCAGGAAGTCGGTACCGGCGCCGCCCGGCTGCCAGGCTTTAAACTTCAGGCCATCGCGCATGCCGCCAGCGTAATCTTCGAGGATCTCGCGCGCGGTGGTGCCGAACGGCAGTTCCCAGACGCCCGGATTCTTCACGCGCCCGGAGAAGCCCATCAGCTTGGTGCCGGCATCTTTGCTGGTTGAAATATTCTGGTACCACTCCACGCCGTTGGCGAGAATGGCTGGCACGTTGCACAGGGTTTCAACGTTGTTGACGCAGGTCGGTTTGCCCCATACGCCCGAGCTCGCCGGGAACGGTGGCTTGGAGCGCGGGTTCGCGCGGCGGCCTTCCAGCGAGTTGATAAGCGCCGTCTCTTCACCGCAGATATAGCGCCCTGCCCCGGTATGCACGAACAGCTCGAAGTCAAAACCGGTGCCGAGGATATTTTTCCCCAACAGGCCCGCTTCGGTGGCTTCGGCGATCGCACGACGCAGATGCTGCGCCGCTTCGATATATTCGCCGCGCAGGAAGATGTAACCGCGGTAGGCCTTCAGCGCAAAGGCGGAGATCAGCATACCTTCCACCAGCAGGTGCGGCAGCTGTTCCATCAGCAGACGGTCTTTATAGGTGCCCGGTTCCATTTCATCAGCGTTACACAGCAGGTAACGGATGTTCATGGACTCGTCTTTCGGCATCAGGCTCCACTTCAGACCGGTGGAAAAGCCCGCGCCGCCGCGCCCTTTCAGGCCGGCGTCTTTTACCGCATTGACGATTTCATCCGGCGCCATGCCGCCTAAGGCCTTGCGCGCCCCTTCATAACCGTTTTTGCTGCGATACTCGTCCAGCCACACCGGCTGCTTGTCATCGCGCAGACGCCAGGTTAATGGATGCGTTTCGGCAGTACGAATAATGGTTTTCATTTATACCGCTCCAGGAGGTCAGGAATCGCTTCCGGCGTCAGATAACTGTGCGTGTCGTCATCAATCATCATGGTCGGCCCCTTGTCGCAGTTGCCAAGGCAACAGGTCGGCAGCAGCGTGAAGCGGCCATCAAAGGTGGTTTGACCCGGTTTGATGTCCAGCTTTTTCTCGATAGCCGACTGGATCCCCTGGAAGCCGGTGATATGGCACACCACGCTGTCGCAGTAGCGGATCACGTGACGGCCAACCGGCTGGCGGAAGATCTGGCTATAGAATGTCGCCACGCCTTCGACGTCGCTTGCCGGGATCCCCAGCACATCGGCGATCGCATAGATCGCGCCATCCGGCACCCAGCCGCGCTGTTTTTGAACAATTTTCAGCGCTTCGATGGACGCCGCACGCGGGTCTTCGTAGTGGTGCTTCTCGTGCTCAATAGCCTCACGCTCTGCCGCACTCAGCTCAAAAGCCTCGGTTTGTGGTTGTTGATTCTCGTGCATAATTAGCGGTCCACGTCTGACATAACAAAATCGATACTACCCAGATAGACGATAAGGTCGGATACCAGGCTGCCGCGGATCGCCGCCGGGATCTGCTGCAGGTGCGCATAGCTCGGGGTACGAATACGGGTACGGTAGCTCATGGTGCTGCCGTCGCTGGTCAGGTAGTAACTGTTAATCCCCTTCGTCGCTTCAACCATCTGGAAGGATTCGTTGGCCGGCATCACCGGACCCCAGGAAACCTGCAGGAAGTGAGTAATCAGGGTCTCAATGTGCTGCAGCGTGCGCTCTTTCGGCGGCGGCGTGGTCAGCGGGTGATCCGCTTTGAACGGGCCTTCCGGCATATTATCGAGGCACTGCTGGAGAATGCGCAGGCTCTGGCGCAGCTCTTCCACTTTTAGCATCACGCGGGTGTAGCAGTCGGAAACGCCGCCGCCGGTCGGGATTTCAAAGTCGAAGTTTTCGTAGCCAGAATAAGGACGCCATTTACGCACGTCGAAGCCGATACCTGTCGCGCGCAGACCTGCGCCGGTGGTGCCCCACTCCAGCGCTTCTTTCGCGGTGTAGGCAGCAACGCCTTTCGAGCGGCCAATCAGAATGGTGTTGCGCAGCGCGGCTTTCTCATAGGAATCCAGGCGCTTCGGCATCCACTCAAGGAATTCGCGCAGCAGGCGATCCCATCCGCGCGGCAGGTCGTGGGCGACGCCGCCGATGCGGAACCACGCCGGGTGCATACGGAAACCGGTGATCGCTTCGACCAGATCGTAGATTTTCTGACGGTCGGTAAAGGCGAAGAAGACCGGCGTCATCGCGCCGACGTCCTGAATAAAGGTCGAGATATACAGCAGGTGGCTGTTGATGCGGAACAGTTCGGACAGCATCACGCGGATCACGTTCACGCGATCCGGCACGGTGATCCCGGCCAGTTTTTCCACCGCCAGTACGTACGGCATCTCGTTGACGCAGCCGCCGAGGTATTCAATACGGTCGGTGTAAGGGATGTAGCTGTGCCAGGACTGACGTTCGCCCATCTTCTCCGCGCCGCGGTGGTGGTAGCCGATATCCGGCACGCAGTCGACGATCTCTTCGCCATCCAGCTGCAGAATGATACGGAATGCGCCGTGAGCGGACGGGTGGTTCGGGCCGAGGTTGAGGAACATAAAGTCCTCGTTTTCGGTGCCGCGCTTCATGCCCCACTCTTCCGGCTTGAAGGTTAACGCTTCCATTTCCAGATCCTGCTTGGCTTTAGTCAGCTCAAACGGATCGAATTCGGTGGCGCGCGCCGGATAGTCTTTACGCAGCGGGTGGCCTTCCCAGGTCGGCGGCATCATGATGCGGCGCAGATTCGGGTGACCGTCAAAGGTCACGCCAAACATTTCCCAGGTTTCACGCTCATACCAGTTGGCGTTAGGGAAAAGTTTGGTGAAGGTCGGCAGATGCAGATCGTTTTCAGACAACGCCACCTTGAGCATGATATCGCGGTTGCGGTCTACTGAGATCAGGTGGTAGAAAACGGAAAAATCCGCGGCTGGCAAGCCATCGCGGTGCGTACGTAAACGTTCGTCCATGCCGTGCAGGTCAAACAGCATCACGTAAGGTTTTGGCAATCTCTTCAGGAAATCACCCACCTCAAGCAGCTGTTCGCGCTTCACCCACACCACCGGAACGCCGGTACGGGTAGGCTGAACGGTAAAGGCATCCGGCCCAAAACGGTTGCGCAGTTCGCCGATCACCGGGTCATCAAGGTGATCGCGGGTTTGCCAGGCTGGTGCGGCGTCATGCGCGGTTAAATCAGTCATATTGTTCACCATTGCAAAAGGTCCGTGGTGACTGCCGGGCGAGGCTTCGCTGCTTTTGTAGATTGATTTGCGAAGTCTGGTTCCCGCCCGCAGGCGCAAGTTAAATCTCGTCCGGAGTCCGCAGATTGGTCACCGCAATTCGTTCGCCGCGTTTACGCTCGCGCTCGGATTGCATGTTGGCGCGATAGACGCCCTGATCGCCAACCACCCATGAGAGAGGACGGCGCTCTTTACCAATGGATTCCTGCAGCAGCATCAGCGCCTGCATATAAGCTTCCGGACGCGGCGGACAGCCCGGGATGTAAACATCAACCGGAATAAACTTATCCACGCCCTGCACGACGGAGTAGATATCGTACATCCCGCCGGAGTTAGCGCATGCGCCCATAGAGATAACCCACTTCGGCTCCAGCATCTGATCGTACAGGCGCTGAATTACCGGGGCCATTTTGGTGAAGCAGGTGCCGGCGACCACCATCAGGTCGGCCTGACGCGGAGAGGCACGCAGTACTTCCGCGCCAAAACGCGCAACGTCATGCACCGCAGTGAATGACGTCACCATTTCTACATAGCAGCAAGACAGGCCGAAGTTGTACGGCCAAATCGAGTTCTTACGGCCCCAGTTCACCATGTCATGCAGCGCATGTTCGAGTTTCCCCATATACACGCTTTTATTGACTTCTTGCTCCAGGGGGTCGGTTACGATCTCCTGTTTTTGCAGGGGGTAACGGTCGTTCTCACCGTTAGGATCTATGCGGGTGAGCGTATAATCCATCTTATTGCCTCGCTTTTACTGCATATGACGGTTAGTGGGACTGTCTGTTTCCGGGTTAACCAGCGTGCGACGGGAACGCGCAGGCGTCCAGTCCAGTGCGCCGATGCGAACAAGGTAAACCAGACCAGCCAGTAGCACTAAAATGAAAATTGCGGCTTCCACAAAGCCAACCCAGCCGCTTTCGCGAATGGAGGTTGACCATGCGTAGAGATACAGGGCTTCCACGTCGAAGATAACGAAGAACATGGCGACCAGATAAAACTTCGCAGAAAGACGTAAGCGGGCCGAACCAACGGAGTCGATCCCCGATTCAAACGGCGTGTTTTTGCTACGCGCGCGCGCGCGACCGCCGAGGTACCAGCCGCCGACGAGCATCAGGCAGCACAGACCGATAGCGATGATGAGAAATATAGCGAATGCCCAATGATGAGCGATGACTTCAGTGGATGTTGACATACGCATTGCTTAACCAAAAAAGTGTAGCGCCAAAACCCTCTGCTCTTGATGGCAGATGAACGCCACAGCGTTTCACGGGAGGAATAAAAAAATGACCTTGCAAAAAAGCGTCCCTGGTTGATGAGGAAGCCCAAATGCCGTGGCTTTTTACCCCTTTCTTTAACCTTTTGTCAACTTTAACAAAAGTTTTAACTACATTAATTTACATTGGAATCTTTTCATTAACATTAAATGCCCTTTGTTGCGTAATAACCTTGCATATCATTCGGATTTAGTGTTGTTGAATCGTGTCCGTTTTAGACGTAAATCAGTTTCGCCAATCTATTTTGACAGGATTTGGCCGCGATTCCTCCCCCCAAGTAGGGGTATTTTCTTGATCTGTGACACGCTTTTGTTAATTACATCTGGAAAACGGCAACAATCCGTCCGGTTTTTTAACATTAGCAGGAAGTATTGAAACTGCAGCTAAAAACAGGGAAACAATGGCCGCTTCCGGGCCAACCTATTGATTCATATATCAATAAATTATTAAACTGCTTAAAATCCTTGTAAAATATAAAAAAAAAGAGCCACTGACCTCATTTTGTCGATCGGCGGCTCTTTTTTACACTTACATTTTGTTACCGGATTATTGTGATCGATATATGATAATTTGGCTTTATGAAACCAGGGAGCCGTCTCCCCCTTCCGGGGTATAGAGCGTTTCTGTTTTCCACGGGTTATGGTCCTGGCTCAGCGACTGAAAAATTGCCTGCGCCAGCTCGTTTTCCCGCTGTGGATTACAGCTCAACACATAATGGGTATCCGGCAGGCCGGGCAAACCGTCGCTTTTACCCGGCACGCGCAGCTCAGGGCTCATCATTTCAACCGGTCGCGCGGTGACGCCAAGCCCCGCCTTCACCGCGGCTTTTACCCCGGCCAGAGAACTGGCGGCATGCGCCAGATGCCAGG
Source organism: Klebsiella sp. 141251 (assembly GCF_050600725.1). Classification (NCBI taxonomy): domain Bacteria; kingdom Pseudomonadati; phylum Pseudomonadota; class Gammaproteobacteria; order Enterobacterales; family Enterobacteriaceae; genus Klebsiella; species Klebsiella sp. 141251. The sequence goes on along the minus strand of NZ_JAQIRG010000005.1, from coordinate 227,449 downwards.
GGACCTGCGCGGCATTAAGCGCGGAAATGATATCTTCACGGAACGGCCCGGACTCTTCGAGCAGCACCAGCGGAACGGATTCTCCGTGCGCCAGTACGTAATCCGCGGCGCAGTACCACAGCGTCGGCGAGGTACGCAGCGTCAGGACATCAAATTCGCCGGTTTGATGAGTGGTTAACGCCAGATCGATCTCGCCGCTGCCTAACTTCGCAACGATATCGGCGTAATTCAGGACCTTAATTTCCAGCGTCAGTTTGGGATAGAAGCTGCCGATTCGATTGAGCAGATAAGGCAGGATGGTATCCGCCGTTTCATCGGCAGCGCCGATAGTCAGCGTCCCCTGCAGGCTGCCAAACATTAGCGACATGCAGGCTTCATCATTAAAACGCAGTATTTTGCGCGCGTAGCTGAGCAGTTGGATCCCCTGCTCGGTCAGTAATTTATTACGCCCATGTCGAGCGAAAAGCTCTTTGCCAACCAGTTGCTCCAGGCGCTGCATCTGCTGACTGACGGCGGACTGGGTACGACATACCGCGGCAGCGGCCGCCGCAAAGGTGCTCAGATCGGCGACGGCGACGAAGGTCCGCAGCAGATCGAGATCGAGATTCAGTATCGGACGATTTGCATTTATCATATTTCTTCACTTACAGGCGCTGATGCTGGCCTGCCTTGTTGATGCTGTATCCAGGTTTCCGGCTATTCCATGAGCCTCGTGCCGAGCGGACAATTGCCGCAGATGACAACTGGAAGAACGTCATTGCATGTGAAAGCACTCGTTCGCGACAAATGTGCGAAAAATTTGAGTAATATTTTGTTCGTAGCTCTACGCATTTTTAATTACTGAGACTTACGTTATGTGATGAATCTCAAACAAAGTCTGCAATAACAAATCTCGTTACGCCCGGAAGCCCGACACGCATAACAACGCCTGCTGGAACACAAACAAAAAAGCCTGCAATAACAATATATTAATAAAATCACGCCGTTAAACAGAGGTTTATACGTCGATATTAACCGTCATATCCTAACCGAAAACCACAATATTTATAAGCGCTAATCAGTATTATCTAAGGTAATTTTAAACATTTTTGCAGCACTATAATTAAATTAACAAAACCCGAAATAATCTATGCAATCAAATATACCTGATTCATTAATTGGCATGTTTTATTAAAAAAAATTAACATAGTTGCTACAGTTATCAGCACCCTCTTTCTTATTAGCATAGTGTCTTTTAGCGGTTAAAATTCAGGCAACCCGCTTTTTCCATCAGCAACAAACCAGATAAATATCCATGTATCTGCGCAATATGCGCAACATAAAACCATTCCAAAACCCATATCAGGCACATTATATAAAGAATAACGCCATTACACAGACAAATTCATTACTCTAAAAAAATACTATTCGCAAAATCTTCTCCTGTTAACCCTTCAAAACAGCGGGGATGCGGAGTACATTGTTCCGTGCTGACTTCCACGGCAGGGAGTGGCGATAACAGCTAAAAGGTCAAAGGTTCATGTCCCCTATCGAAAAATCCAGCAAGTTAGAGAATGTCTGTTATGACATCCGCGGTCCGGTTCTGAAAGAAGCGAAACGCCTTGAAGAAGAAGGCAACAAGGTACTCAAGCTGAATATCGGCAACCCGGCGCCGTTCGGCTTTGATGCGCCTGACGAAATCCTCGTCGACGTTATCCGCAATCTGCCGACCGCCCAGGGCTACAGCGACTCAAAAGGTCTCTATTCCGCCCGTAAAGCAATTATGCAGCACTACCAGGCGCGCGGAATGCGCGATGTTACCGTGGAAGATATCTATATCGGTAACGGCGTTTCCGAGCTGATCGTCCAGGCCATGCAGGCCCTGCTCAACAGCGGCGACGAGATGCTGGTTCCAGCCCCTGACTACCCGCTGTGGACCGCAGCGGTCTCGCTTTCCAGCGGCAAAGCGGTGCACTATCTGTGCGACGAATCCTCAGACTGGTTCCCGGATCTCGACGATATCCGCGCCAAAATAACGCCGCGCACCCGCGGGATCGTCATCATTAACCCGAATAACCCAACGGGCGCCGTTTATTCCAAAGAGCTGCTGCAGGAGATTGTCGAGATCGCCCGTCAGCACAACCTGATTATTTTCGCCGACGAAATCTACGACAAGATCCTGTATGACGACGCCGAACATCACTCTATCGCCGCACTGGCGCCGGATATGTTAACCGTCACCTTCAACGGGCTGTCGAAGACCTATCGCGTCGCTGGTTTCCGCCAGGGCTGGATGGTGCTGAACGGGCCGAAAAAGCACGCCAAAGGCTATATCGAAGGGCTGGAAATGCTGGCCTCGATGCGCCTGTGCGCCAACGTCCCGGCGCAACACGCTATCCAAACCGCGCTAGGCGGCTATCAGAGCATTAGCGAATTTATCATTCCGGGCGGGCGCTTGTATGAGCAACGTAACCGCGCCTGGGAGTTAATCAACGAGATCCCGGGCGTCTCCTGCGTCAAGCCGAAAGGCGCGCTGTATATGTTCCCGAAAATCGACGCCAAACGCTTTAATATCCACGATGACCAGAAAATGGTGCTCGATTTCCTGCTGCAGGAGAAAGTGCTGCTGGTTCAGGGTACCGCGTTCAACTGGCCGTGGCCGGATCACGTACGTATCGTCACCCTGCCGCGTGAAGATGACCTGGAAATGGCGATTTCCCGCTTCGGGCGCTTCCTCTCCGGCTATCATCAGCTTTAATCGCGCCGCCGCCGGTATTTGCATCCGGCGGCGATCCCTGCGCACAATGGAACCCGATGTTGTCACTGCTTAAGGGTTCCTATGAGTCAGAGTCATTTCTTTGCCCACCTCTCCCGCCTGAAACTAATTAACCGCTGGCCTTTGATGCGCAATGTGCGCACCGAGAACGTCTCCGAGCACAGTTTGCAGGTGGCGATGGTCGCCCATGCGCTGGCGGCAATTAAGAACCGCAAGTTTGGCGGCCAGGTCAACGCCGAACGCATTGCCCTGCTGGCGATGTATCACGATGCCTCCGAGGTCCTCACCGGCGATCTGCCCACGCCGGTGAAATATTTCAATTCGCAGATTGCCCAGGAATATAAAGCGATTGAAAAAATCGCTCAGCAAAAACTGGTCGATATGGTTCCCGATGAGCTGCGCGATATCTTTGAGCCACTGATTGATGAACACCATTACAGCGAAGAAGAGCAGTCGATTGTGAAGCAGGCCGACGCCCTGTGCGCTTATCTGAAATGTCTTGAAGAGCTTTCTGCCGGCAATAACGAATTTCTGCTGGCGAAAGGTCGGCTGGAAAAAACGCTGGAGTCGCGCCGTAGCCCGGAGATGGATTACTTTATGCAGGTATTTGTCCCGAGCTTCCAGCTGTCGCTCGATGAAATCAGCCAGGATTCACCGCTTTAATATTCAGGCCGGGCAGCCCCTGCCCGGCCTGAATGAATTAAAACGGAAAGAGTACCGGGATCAGCAGTACGCAGACCACCATCACCAGTACGGTGAAGGGCACACCGATTTTGACAAAATCACTGAACGAATATTTACCGGGTCCTAGCACCAGCGTATTAACCGGTGAAGAGACCGGGGTCATAAACGCCGCCGAAGCCGCCATCGCCACCACCATGGCAAAAGGATATGGCGATACTCCCATCGATTTCGCCGCCGCCAGAGCAATTGGCGCCATCAGCACCGCCGTCGCGGTATTCGAGATAAACAGACCAATCGCCGCGCACATCACAAACAAACAACCCAGCATCAAATAGGGGCCTTTACTTCCGGCGACGTCCATTAATCCCTGCACCACTAAATCCACGCCGCCGGTTTTCTGCAACGCCAGGGCGAAGGGCATCATACCTACAATCAAAATGATGCTCGGCCAGTGGATCGCCTTATAGGCGCTCTCGGCGTTGATGCAGCGAAACTTGCCCATCAACAGGCAGGCGATGATGGCGGCGATAGGGTTGGGGATTTCATCGGTAAGCATCAGCGCTACCATTAACACCAGGCAGAAAATGGCGTGCGGCGCCTGGCTGTGCGCGGGCGAAGCATCGTTGACCTCTACCGGCATATTCAGCACCACAAAATCGCGGCCGCGTTTTGCCAGCATGGCTATCTGCCGCCAGTTGCCAACTACCAGCATAATGTCGCCTAACTGGAGTTGTTCATCGACTACCGCGCCGTCGAGCGCTTTACCATCGCGCTTCAGGCCAACGATATTCAGACCAAAACGGGTACGGAAGGCCATCTCGCGCACCGTTTTGCCGATAAGCTCTGAGTCAGGGATTAACGAAACTTCCGCCATACCGACGTCCAGCGCCTGGTCGGAAAAGTATTCGCCGCGCAGCACCATCGGCTCAAGCATCTGCTCGCCGCAAAACTGCCGCAGATCGACGTCGGATGCCGACATATCGATCAGCAACACGTCGCGGGCGCGAAACTCCGACACCCCGTTAACGTTGACGATCACCCGGCGAAAACGCCGCCAGCGTTCGACGCCGATAACGTTGGCGCAGTAACGTTCACGCAGCTTTAAATCATCAAGCCGCTGGCCGATCATCGGCGAGCCCGGACGAATCGCCAGCCGGCGCGCCCTACCGGTGAGGTGGTACTCTTTGATTAAATCGCGGAAGGTGCTTTTCTTGCGGCCATCGCGGGCGGCGCTGTCATCTTCGCCCTTCAGCATAAAGCGCATCACCAGCATATAGACGATACCCAACACCAGCACCACCAGGCCAATCGGGGTCACGCTGAAGAAGCTGAAGCCATGCAACCCCTCGCGCAGCAGCTCACTGTTGACCACCAGGTTCGGCGGCGTCGCCACCAGCGTCATCATGCCGCTAATCAGCCCGGCGAAGCTTAGCGGCATCATCAGCCGCGACGGCGAGGTATTCATACGCAGCGAGACGCTGAGCACTACCGGAATAAATATCGCCACTACGCCGGTTGAGCTCATAAACGCCCCCAGTCCGGCAACGGTGAGCATCAGGTAGACCAGCATTTTGGTTTCGCTATTGCCGGCAACCTTGACCAGCCAGGAGCCCATCTTAGTCGCCACGCCGGTGCGCACCAGGCCGTCGCCAATGATAAATAAAGCAGCAATGAGAATAACGTTCGGATCGCTAAAGCCGGAGAAGGCTTCGCTGAGGGTTAAGGTACCGCTAAGCACAAACGCAACTATCACCATCAGCGCGATGGCATCCATGCGCACCTTGCCGGTCGCAAACAAGACAACCGCGATGGCCAGTAGCGATAACACCCAAATCAATTCACCGTTCACAACTTATCCTTGTCTGAAGAGGGAGCCGAAATTGTGGCACAAAAAAGCCCCGGCAACGCGGGGCTAAGTCATGAGATTATGCTTTAAGATTCACCTGAACATTGCCATCCGCCTGCCGCTCAATGCGCAAGCTTTCGAGGGTCGTCAGCACCAGATCGGCCTCATCAAGGCGCGGCGCATCGGCCGGAACGTTGACGGCGATGGTGCGGCATCCGGCAGCCAGCCCGGAAAGCAGCCCCGCCGGCGCATCTTCCACCACCGCGCACTGTTGTGCCGGTATGCCCAGCAGTTCGGCGCCGAGCAGATAGGCATCCGGCGCCGGTTTCCCCTTCTTCACCTGCTCGGCGGTAACGAACACTTTCGGCATCGGCAGACCTGCCGCGCGGTGGCGGGCGTGAGCAACCGGAATGGAACCCGAAGTCACGATAGCCCACGGGATCCCCGCTTCATTAAGCGTATTCAGCAAGCTTAACGCGCCCGGCAGTGCGACAATGCCGTCGATATCGGTGGCTTCAATCTGCTCAAGGAAGCGGAACTCGGCCTGAATATCCTCTTCGCTGCGCCCCGGCATAAAATGACGAATCGAAGTGATGGCCTGTTTACCGTGAATGAAACCGAGAATCTCATCGTGCGGAATGCCGAAACGATCGCCCCATTTACACCATGAACGCTCGACCACCGGCAAAGAATCCACCAGCGTCCCGTCGAGATCGAACAGGAAACCTTTACACTGCACGGGCACCTCCATCAGGCATTGATAATTTGGTTAATTTCGTTACTACTCAAGTGATACTGGCGCGGGCAGGAGTGCCAGGCGGCCAGCATACGCTGGTATTTTTCCCACATCGGCGTCTGCGAGTTAAAGCCGTGAGTACCGGCATCGAAGTGGCTATAGCGCCCTTCTACATTGACCATAAAGCGCACGTAGCCGAGATAGCGGGCCTCGGTGGCGACGTCAAAACCAAGGAAGGTCACCCGACGTTCATCGATAGCGGAGGCGTCCTTCAGGTTGGTCCACGAAACGTGCAGCGCGTGGTACATCTCCATGATATCGATAATGGTCCGGCAGGTTTCTTCCGTCAGTTGGCCAAATTCGCGGTCCAGCTCGCGCATTTGCAGCCCATATCCACGCTCGATGATGGTCTGTAGACGGCGGTAACGTTCGGCGTTGTCCGGGTCGAGCATAGTCATCATCTTGTACTGATTGGACAAAATCAGACGCTGCGCATTGGTCATTTCCATTTTTGACTCCTGTAGCACTTACGGCGTGAAATAAAGAAGGCGCATAAATCATGCGCCTTCTTTTATATGCGTTTTCCGTATGGAATTACAAATCATCAAGGAAAGTTTTATCCAGTTGTTTGAAGGCGCGCTTAAGCGTGTCAGCCAACGCCTGGTAATCCGGCTTGCCGTCAACCGGCGCTAACGCCTGCCCGGCCTCTTGTAATTTGCCGCGCACTTCATAAAACCAGTTCAATATTGATGGCGGTAATGGCGTCACGGAACGCTTGCCCAACCACCACAGCCCCTGCATCGGCAGGCTTAAGGCAAACAACGCGGTGGCGACGGCCGGGCCAAGCTGGCCGCCGAGCGCTATCTGCCAGCATAAGGTGAAGACCGCAACCGGCGGCATGATGCGAATCGCGTAGCGGGTAGCGCGAATAATGCGGTTTTCGACAAACACCGGCGCCAATCGCTTATCGAGGGGCCAGGTCTTCGCATAGTGCTGCCCGCGACGAAACAAGCTGAAAAAGCTAACGGGGCGATTCTCAGGGGTCGACATGGCTATACCTCAACTTTACATATAAAACTTAAAATTTTCGTGCAAAACACCAACTGTGCATGACAACGTTCAAAAGATTTTGGCAATGGATGCGGCAATCAGGTATCCTGTGCCCACCTGAGAGGGCGGTTAGACCCTTTTACCAGGTTAGTCAAATTATCGCATATTCTGCTGCTGGCGGAAAATTATGCAAAATGACATAAAATCATATGTACTTCCCTCATCGTGCCAGAAAACAGAACAAGGCATGATGTTAATCATAAATGTCGATGTCATCCTGCGCTACGCTTTGTGACACACTGATGTTTTTTTAGCCACGTATCATAAAAGGTACTTCCATGTCGAGTAAGTTAGTACTGGTTCTGAACTGCGGTAGCTCTTCCCTGAAATTTGCTATCCTGGATGCCGTTAACGGTGACGAATATCTCTCCGGTTTAGCCGAATGTTTCCATCTTCCTGAAGCCCGTATCAAATGGAAAATGGACGGCGGCAAACACGAAGCTGAGTTAGGCGCAGGCGCCGCTCACAGTGAAGCGCTGAACTTTATCGTTAACACTATTCTGGCACAAAAACCAGAACTGTCAGCACAGCTGACCGCAATTGGCCATCGTATCGTTCACGGCGGTGAAAAATACACCAGTTCCGTCGTCATCGACGATTCCGTTATTCAGGGCATCAAAGACTCCGCTTCCTTCGCACCGCTGCACAACCCGGCGCACCTGATCGGTATCGCTGAAGCGCTGAAATCCTTCCCGCACCTGAAAGACAAGAACGTTGCCGTGTTCGACACCGCGTTCCATCAGACCATGCCGGAAGAGTCCTACCTGTACGCCCTGCCGTACAGCCTGTACAAAGAGCACGGCGTACGTCGTTACGGCGCGCACGGCACCAGCCACTACTATGTGACTCAGGAAGCCGCTAAGGTACTGAACAAGCCGGTTGAAGAACTGAACATCATCACCTGCCACCTCGGCAACGGTGGTTCCGTTTCCGCTATCCGTAACGGTAAATGCGTTGATACCTCCATGGGTCTGACCCCGCTGGAAGGTCTGGTGATGGGTACTCGCTCTGGCGATATCGACCCGGCGATCATTTTCCACCTGCACGACGCGCTGGGTATGAGCGTAGATGCTATCAACAAAATGCTGACCAAAGAGTCCGGCCTGCTGGGTCTGACCGAAGTCACCAGCGACTGCCGCTACGTTGAAGACAACTACGCGGATAAAGCTGACGCTAAGCGCGCAATGGACGTTTACTGCCACCGCCTGGCGAAATACATCGGTTCTTACACCGCGCTGATGGACGGTCGTCTGGACGCGGTTATCTTCACCGGTGGTATCGGTGAAAACGCCGCGATGGTTCGTGAACTATCCCTGGGTAAACTGGGCGTTCTGGGCTTCGAAGTTGATCACGAGCGTAACCTGGCTGCCCGTTTCGGTAAGTCTGGCTTCATCAACAAAGAAGGCACCCGCCCTGCCGTGGTTATCCCGACCAACGAAGAGCTGGTTATCGCTCAAGACGCACACCGTCTGACCGCTTAATTCCACACCGCCAGCGATAACCCTGACGTCTTCGAGTTACCACTTGAAGCATGACGGTAAGCTGGCGGTGCTGTTTTGTATCCCGCCTAAAACTGGCGGTAACGAAAGAGGATATATCGTGTCCCGTACTATCATGCTGATCCCTACCGGAACCAGCGTAGGCCTGACCAGCGTCAGCCTCGGTGTTATCCGCGCTATGGAACGCAAAGGCGTTCGCCTGAGCGTCTTTAAACCTATCGCCCAGCCGCGTTCCGGTGGCGATACTCCAGACCAGACTACCACCATCGTTCGCGCCAGCTCTTCAACGACGACTGCCGCTGAGCCGATGAACATGAGCCACGTTGAGTCGCTGCTGTCCAGCAACCAGAAAGACGTGCTGATGGAAGAAATCATCGCCAACTACCATGCCAACACTCAGGATGCTGAAGTGGTGCTGGTTGAAGGCCTGGTCCCGACTCGTAAACACCAGTTCGCTCAGTCTCTGAACTACGAAATCGCAAAAACGCTTAACGCGGAAATCGTCTTCGTGATGTCTCAGGGCACCGATACCCCGGAACAGCTGAACGAGCGTATCGAACTGACTCGCAACAGCTTCGGCGGCGCGAAAAACACCAGCATCACTGGCGTTATCGTTAACAAACTGAATGCTCCGGTTGATGAACAAGGCCGTACACGCCCTGACCTGTCCGAAATCTTTGACGACTCGTCTAAAGCGAAAGTCGTGAAGATCGACCCGGCTCAACTGCAGAATGGCAGCCCACTGCCGGTGCTGGGCGCGGTGCCATGGAGCTTCGATCTGATCGCCACGCGCGCTATCGACATGGCGCATCACCTGAATGCGACCGTGATCAACGAAGGCGACATCAATACTCGCCGCGTGAAGTCTGTAACCTTCTGCGCGCGCAGCATTCCGCACATGCTGGAACACTTCCGTCCGGGTTCTCTGCTGGTGACTTCCGCAGACCGTCCTGACGTACTGGTCGCTGCCTGCCTGGCGGCGATGAACGGCGTAGAAATCGGCGCTATCCTGCTGACCGGCGGCTATGAAATGGACGCGCGCATCAGCAAGCTGTGTGAACGTGCTTTCGCCACCGGCCTGCCGGTATTCATGGTTAACACCAACACCTGGCAGACCTCTCTGAGCCTGCAGAGCTTCAACCTGGAAGTACCGGTTGACGATCACGAGCGCATCGAGAAAGTTCAGGAATACGTTGCTAACTATATCAACGCCGACTGGATCGAATCGCTGACCGCGACCTCCGAGCGCAGCCGTCGTTTGTCTCCGCCAGCCTTCCGCTACCAGCTGACCGAGCTGGCGCGTAAAGCGGGCAAACGCGTCGTTCTGCCGGAAGGCGACGAACCGCGTACTGTTAAAGCGGCGGCCATCTGTGCCGAGCGCGGTATTGCAACCTGCGTGCTGCTGGGCAACCCGGATGAGATCAACCGCGTTGCGGCCTCTCAGGGCGTAGAGCTGGGCGCTGGTATTGAAATCGTCGATCCGGAAGTGGTTCGCGAAAGCTACGTGGCGCGTCTGGTCGAACTGCGTAAGAACAAAGGTATGACCGAAGCGGTTGCGCGCGAACAGCTGGAAGATAACGTGGTTCTCGGCACCCTGATGCTGGAACAAGACGAAGTCGACGGCCTGGTATCCGGCGCGGTTCACACCACCGCCAATACCATCCGTCCGCCGCTGCAGCTTATCAAAACGGCGCCGGGCAGCTCGCTGGTCTCTTCCGTATTCTTCATGCTGCTGCCGGAACAGGTTTACGTTTACGGCGACTGCGCGATCAACCCGGATCCGACGGCAGAACAGCTGGCGGAAATCGCGATTCAGTCCGCTGATTCCGCGATTGCCTTCGGTATCGAACCGCGCGTGGCGATGCTCTCCTACTCCACCGGCACCTCCGGCGCAGGTAGCGATGTAGAAAAAGTACGCGAAGCAACTCGTCTGGCGCAGGAAAAACGTCCTGACCTGATGATCGACGGTCCGCTGCAGTATGATGCCGCGGTAATGGCCGATGTTGCGAAGTCCAAAGCGCCAAACTCTCCGGTAGCTGGCCGCGCGACCGTGTTCATCTTCCCGGATCTGAACACCGGTAACACCACTTACAAAGCCGTACAGCGTTCCGCTGACCTGATTTCCATCGGGCCAATGCTGCAGGGTATGCGTAAGCCGGTAAACGACCTGTCCCGCGGCGCGCTGGTAGACGATATCGTCTACACCATCGCACTGACGGCGATTCAGTCTTCTCAGCAGCAGAAATAATCTCCCGCTGAGACAAAAAAGGCAGCCAAATGGCTGCCTTTTTTATGACGCTAACACGTAAAGGAAATTACGCTTCGTCTTCTTCCGGCTCGTCGCGATCGTGGCCGGTATTGCCCGCGTTACGGGTCATCCACAGCGCCAGCGCTTTCAGTGAATCGGCGGTGAACTCATCGCAGCGCGCGGTGATCTCTTCCGGCGTCAACCAGCATACTTCGCTGACCTCTTCTTCCTGCAGGGCGAACGGGCCATGAGAAACACAGCTAAACAGGCTTCCCCAGACGCGGCAGTGTTTATCTTCGTAGTAGAATTGGCCGTGATCGGCAAAAGGCACGCCCGCAATCCCCAGCTCTTCTTCCGCTTCGCGGCGCGCGGAGTCCAGCAGCTGTTCATCCGCCTGCACCACGCCGCCGGCGGTCGCATCCAGCATGCCCGGCATGAAATCTTTGCTCTCGGTACGGCGCTGCACCAGAATCTTGCCCATCCCATCATGAACCACAATATAGGTCGCGCGGTGACGCAGACACTGCGCGCGCATCTGCTCGCGGCTGGACTGTGCTATCACCTCATTGTTTTCATTAACAATATCGACCCATTCTGTGCTTGCCAAATGCTTCTGTTCCGCCATCAGGAAACCTTACTTTTAAGCGCTCTCGCGGCGCGTCTTTACGATTGAGGGGTAAATTACGGGTAAATTGCGGCCTCTGCAATAACCTGATTATCTTTGAGTGCGAAAACCTGCAGCCGATCATCTTCCAGCATGCCGTAGCTGGCGGCAAAGCCGCCTTTCGGGATGCTCACAGAACCAGGATTGAAGAGGAAAATATCGCCGCGTTTCTCGGCAACCGGAATATGAGTATGACCATAAGCCAGTACATCGCCAGCGGCGAGCGGCGGCAAATTATCCGGACTATAGAGATGACCGTGGGTCAGAAACAGGCGGTAGCGTTCGCTGAGCACCTGCTGCCAGGGGGCGGTAATGGGGAAATGCAGCAGCATTTGATCGACTTCGCTATCGCAGTTACCGCGGACGGCGATAATCCGCTGCGCGACGCTGTTCAGCCGCTCGGCGACCTGCGCCGGCGCATACCCTTCCGGCAGCGCGTTGCGCGGCCCGTGATTAAGCACATCGCCGAGGATAACCAGCCACTGCGCCCCGCTCTGCGCGAAGCGTTCCAGAACGCGTTCGGTCGCAGGCAGCGAGCCGTGAATATCGGATGCGAACATCAGTTTCATATCAACCCCTTACCAGACAATACGGTCTGTCTATGATAACGGAACTGCCTGCGCTTATCAGCCGCTACGTTTAGCCGACAGTGCGGCATAACGCTGAACAGATGCCCGCTGCCACTGGAAGGTCGCGTAGTCCGCCAGCGCTTCCGGCACCTCGTCGCCGTTCAGCACCAGACGGTTTAGCATCAGTGCAAGATCGGCATCGGCAATACACCATTCGCCAAACAGATTCTGCCCGCCATGCGCCAAAAGCGCGCCGGCGGTAGCAAAGAGTTTAGCCGCACTGGTTTGCCCCGCGGCGCTCAGCGCCGGCTTCTTCGCGCCGCCAAACACCACATCGGTGGAACGTTCTTCGCGTATGGGCATCAGATCGCTGCGCAGCCAGGCCTGCACCTGCCGCGCCCGCGCGCGTTTTTGCAGGTCGTGCGGATACAAGCGCTCCCACTCCGGCGGCGCAAAGCGTTCATCAAGGTATTCGGTAATGGCCGAGGATTCGCTCAGCGAAAAATTATCCACTTCCAACAGCGGCACGCGCCGTGTCGCGGAGTAGCCCTTCCAGCCTGGCTGCAGATGCTCGCCGCTGTCGAGATTGACGGTCTTAAGAGTGAACGGCAGGCTTTTTTCCTGCAGCGCCACGTACACGGACATCACATAGGGGGAGAAAAAATCGGCATCGGACCACAGGGTAATAACAGGCTGATTCATAACATCCTCAATGAAGCCAGGGGGAGATAAATCAACATAGCTGGTCTGCTATAAGATGTCACTGGCAGCCGCATGAGGATTTCGCAATATAATCTTTGCCCCGCGATTGCGCAGGTCGCCTATACTCGAAACGTTTGCGACCTTCGATGGCGGGAGACCTCATGATCGATCTTTACTACGCACCCACCCCCAACGGCCACAAAATCACTCTTTTTCTCGAAGAGGCGCAGCTGGCCTATCGCCTGATACGCGTCGATATCGGCAAAGGTGAACAGTTTCGCCCGCAGTTTCTGGCTATCTCGCCAAATAATAAGATCCCGGCGATCGTTGACCACGTTCCGGTCGACGGCGGCGCGCCGTTAAGCCTGTTTGAGTCCGGAGAGATCCTGCTCTATCTGGCGGAAAAATCGGGAAAATTACTGAGCGGCGAGCTGCGCGAACGGCATACCACCCTGCAATGGCTGTTCTGGCAGGTCGGCGGTCTGGGGCCGATGCTTGGGCAAAACCACCACTTTAACCATCACGCGCCTCAGGCTGTCCCCTACGCCATTGAACGCTATCAGGTCGAAAGCCAGCGTCTGTATGGCGTAATGAACCGGCGTCTTGAAGCCAGTCCATGGTTGGGCGGCGAGCACTACAGTATCGCCGATATCGCCTGCTGGCCATGGATTAACGCCCACCAGCGCCAACGCATCGATCTTAGCCAGTTCCCGGCGGTGCATAACTGGTTTGAACGCATCCGCCAGCGCCCGGCAACGCAACAAGCGCTACTCAAAACGCAACAGTATTAATCCCCTGCTCGCAGGGCGTGCTTTGATGTATGATTGCGGAAATTACTACACGGAGGAAGCCTGCAATGTCTCAGCCAGACGCCATTATTCGTATTAAGAACCTGCGCCTGCGTACTTTTATTGGAATCAAAGAGGAAGAGATCGCCAACCGTCAGGATGTGTTGGTGAATGTGGTGATTCACTATCCGGCCGATAAGGCTCGCGACAGCGAAGACATCAATGATGCCCTGAACTATCGCACCATTACTAAACGCATCATCAGCCATATCGAGAATAACCGCTTCTCGCTGCTGGAAAAATTAACCCAGGATGTGCTCAATATCGCATGCGAACATCACTGGGTCACTTATGCTGAAGTAGAGATCGATAAACTTCACGCGCTGCGCTATGCCGACTCAGTATCGATGACTATGAGCTGGCGGCGCTAAAACGTTTGTAAGGGAGGCGGTATGGAAATCCTGCTCACTGGCGGTACCGGGCTCATTGGTCGGCATCTTATTACCAGGCTGCTGGAACTTGGGCACCAACTCACGGTTTCCACCCGCAACCCTGAACGCGCGAAAGCCCGTCTCGATCCCCGCGTCACGCTGTGGCGCGGTTTCGAGGGGCAAAACAACCTCGATGGCTTTGACGCCGTCATTAACCTTGCCGGTGAACCGATCGCCGATAAGCGCTGGACGGCAGAGCAAAAAGAGCGCCTGTGCCACAGCCGCTGGGACATCACCCGCCAGCTGGTCGCGTTATTTAAAGCCAGCGAAACACCACCCTCCGTGCTGATTAGCGGTTCCGCTACCGGCTATTACGGCGATCTCGGTGAAGTCGTGGTGACCGAGGAAGAGCCGCCGCACAATGAATTTACCCATAAACTTTGCGCCCGCTGGGAGCAAATCGCCTGTGAGGCGCAAAGCGATCGCACGCGCGTGTGCCTGTTGCGCACCGGCGTCGTCTTAGCGCCGCGGGGCGGGATCCTGGCCAAAATGACGCCCGCGTTTAAGCTCGGCCTGGGCGGACCTATCGGCGACGGTCGCCAGTATCTGGCGTGGATCCATATCGATGATATGGTGAACGGTATTCTGTGGCTGCTGGATAACGATCTGCGCGGCCCGTTCAATATGGTCTCGCCCTATCCCGTGCGTAACGAACAGTTTGCCCACGCGCTCGGCCACGCGCTTAATCGCCCGGCGATTTTCCGCGTTCCCGCCGCCGCCATTCGCCTGCTGATGGGGGAATCCTCGGTACTGGTGCTCGGCGGCCAGCGCGCGCTGCCAAAACGCCTGGAAGCCGCCGGCTTTAGCTTCCGCTGGTACGATCTGGAAGAGGCGCTGAAGGATGTGTTGGGCTAGGTAGATAAACGGGGAGTAACGGCTCCCCGTTCTCTTCCCTGGGGCGGAAGCCGCCTCGCAAATCGTTAATTCCTCGTTCTCCTTGCTACGCTTCTTGTGAAGCGCATTCCAACCGCAAAAATATACTCCTGCCATAACGTCCTGACGAGGAATATACTCTCAAAACACGTTGACACCCGTCAACACTCTTTTTATTCTGAGCAGGATTTAACGATGAAGGAACATCCGGACAAACATATCAGGATGGCGATTGCCACGGCGCTGGCGCGGGGGTGGATATTGCTGCCTGCAGGTAAAAGCGCTCATTGCTTTGGGCGCCTCGTCTACGGCGTGGCTGAACACCGTGAACATATGATGAGCATTTGGTCGACGCCCGCCGTCCCTGAAAACCACGCCCGGCAAATAATCAGAATGGTCGAACGGTGTCCCATCCCGGCTACCGCGCGCATCACGCATAAGGAACGCTAAACGATGCCGATATTTAATTTTACGCTGACGCTGTCCGGCGTCACCAGTCAAACGCCCGGACTGGAAGATGCGCTCTTTGCCGCAGGCTGTAGCGACGCTCTGGTCTGCTTTTACGGTACCGCGGTCTACCTCGAGTTCGATCGCGAGGGCCAATCGCTGGAACAGGCGGCGCTGTCCGCCATCCGCGATGTAGAAACCGCCGCGCTGCCAGATATCCGCGTGGAGTCCATCGATTCGACATTGGTCGGGCTGAGCGATATCGCCGAACTTATCGGCGTCTCCCGCCAGGCGATCGCGCTATTAAAAGAGGGCGCTCGCGGCAGCGGGCGGTTTCCCGGCCCCGTACAGCGTGTGAAAGGCAATTCCCCTCTCTGGCGCTGGAAATCCGTCGTTGAATGGTTAGTCGCGGAAAAGCGCATCGCCGCCGATTCGCCGATGGTGGCTAACGCCCAACTGCTGGATAGCCTCAACCTGGCGCTACAGCTTCGCCGTTCACCTGAAAATCACCGCGTGCAGCGCTACCTGCAGAGTCTGAGCGCCACGTCACCCACGGGCTGATTCGCGAGGACGAGCATGTTACCCGGCGCAGCATAGTGGTAAAGTAGGCTTTCGTTTTAGCTGATTAATCGCTTTATGACTACGATAACAACGCCCCGCCTGTTGCTTTCCCGCTTCACTCCGGCCGATTGGCCCTTTTTTCTGCGTCTGCGTCAGGATCCTGACGTCATGCGTTACATGGGTGAGGTGTTAAGCGAAACGGCGCTACGCAGCGTGTTTGAATGCCGCTGCGAAGATACCGGCGTCTTTGTGTTGCGCGATTCGGCCGGCACGCCGCTGGGAGATATTGGTCTGCGCATCAGTACGAAAAATCCGCACGAGGCCGACGTCGGCTACGCGTTACTGCCGCAAGCGCAGGGCCAGGGCTACGCCAGCGAAGCGCTGCGCGCGATTTGTGATTACGGTTTTACCACCCTTGGCATCCACGCCATTAATGCCTGGGTGCTGGGAGATAACCTGGGGTCGTCGCGGCTGCTGGAAAAGCTGGGTTTTGTACGCATTCAGGTGCTGGAACAGGCCTACCACCTCAACGGCGTGGATTACGATGATTGGATCTACCGACTGGAGCGTTAAGTCATTCCCGGCGAGCAAACCCGCCGGGATAGAGGCGATTACTTCAGTGAACCTTTAAGGAACTGCTGCAGGCGCTGGCTTTTCGGGTTGCCGAACAGCTCGTCGGGATGCCCTTCTTCTTCGATTCTTCCCTGATGGAGGAAAATCACGTGTGAAGAGACGTGGCGGGCAAAGCCCATTTCGTGGGTGACGACCACCATGGTTTTCCCCTCTTCCGCCAGTTTTTGCATAATACGCAATACTTCGCCCACCAGCTCCGGATCAAGTGCCGAGGTCGGCTCATCAAACAACAGTACGTCCGGCTCCATCGCCAGCGCCCGCGCGATGGACACGCGCTGCTGCTGACCGCCGGAAAGATGTACCGGATATTTGATCTGCTGGCGTTCATCGATGCCGACTTTCGCCAGATACTTCACCGCCCGCTCGCGCGCTTCCTGTTTGTTGAGGCCGAGCACCTGAATCGGCGCCTCCATGACGTTTTCCAGTACCGTCATGTGGCTCCACAGGTTGAAGTGCTGGAACACCATCGTCAGTCGCGTGCGCAGCAGACGCAGCTGGTTTTTATCCGCGACCTTCAACTGGCCGTCTTTATCGCGCACCAGGCCAATATTCTGCCCGTTGACGATAATCGTTCCTTCGCTTGGCTTCTCAAGAAAGTTAATGCAGCGCAGGAAGGTACTTTTACCGGAACCCGATGAGCCGATAATACTAATCACGTCTCCGGCCTTCGCTTTCAGCGAGACGCCTTTCAGCACCTCGTGCTCGCCGTAACGTTTATGCAGATCGATAACGCTTAATTTATTGTCGGTCATGGCTTTCTCAGTGCGTCGAAGAAGGTTTGATATGCTGCAGCCAGCGCTTTTCCGCCTTGCGGAACAAGCTAATCAGCACATACGAAATAATTAAGTACAGTACCGCGGCGATGCCGAAAGCGGTAAACGGCTGATAGGTCGCCGAGTTAATATCGCGCGCGATTTTCAGCAAATCCGGCACCGTGGCGGTAAACGCCAGCGCCGTCGAGTGCAGCATCAGAATGACTTCGTTACTGTACGCTGGCAGCGCAATACGTAGCGCAGAGGGCAAAATAATGCAGCGGTACAACTTAACTGACGAAAAGCCGTAAGCCCGCGCGGCCTCAATCTCGCCCGGCGCCACCGAACGAATCGCCCCGGCAAAAATCTCGGTGGTGTAGGCGCAGGTATTTAAGGTCAATGCCAAAACCGTACAGTTCAGGCCGCTGCGGAAAAACGCATTCAACAGATCGCTGCCTTTGACGATTTCCAGCGTATACATCCCGGAGTAAAACACCAGCAGCTGCACGTACAGCGGCGTGCCGCGGAAAATATAGGTAAACAGCCAGATCGGAAACTGGATGTATTTATTGCTCGATACGCGCCCGATGGCGAGAAACACCGCGAGGATGCCGCCCATCACCACTGAAGCAATCAACAGCCACAGGGTGATCGCCACGCCGGTAAAACGGTAACCGTCGGTCCACAGCAGGGATTTCCAGTACTCCTGAATAATTTCAATCACAGGTCAGCCCTCTTCACACCCACGGAGTAGCGGCGTTCAAGCAGCAGCAGCACACCATTGGAAATCGTGGTAAACACCAGATAGATAGCCCCACAGACGATAGCGAAATAGAACGGCTGCCAGGTACTTTTGCCCGCCAGTTGCGTTGCCTTAACCACGTCTTCCAGACCGAGCAGCGACACCAGCGCGGTGGCTTTGAGAATCACCTGCCAGTTGTTGCCGATGCCGGGCAGCGCATAGCGCATCATCGCCGGAAACAGGATGCGGCGGAACGTCTGCCAGCCGCTGAAGCCAAATGCCGTCGCCGCTTCAATATGGCCTTTCGGCACCGCCAGAAACGCGCCACGGAAGGTTTCAGTGAAGTACGCTCCATAGATAAAGCCGAGGGTGATAATACCGGCAATCATCGGATCAATATCAAATTGCGCCATGCCGAATGCATCGGTGATGCTGTTAAGGGCGATTTGTAGCCCATAGAAAATCAGCAGCATCAGCACCAGATCCGGCACCCCGCGGATCAGCGTGGTATAGCCTTCAAACACCAGCGCCATAGGCCGGTTGGCGGATAGTTTCGCCCCCGCGCCCACCAGCCCGATAAGGACCGCCAGCACCACCGAGCTAAGCGCCAGCTCAAGGGTGACCAGCGCGCCCTGAAAAATAACCTGTGAGAACCCGTACAGCATGCTGTCTGCCCTGTCTGTCATCGATCGCCGCACGTGAAAACGCGTGCGGCGAGGTACTAACGATGATTAGTCGCCGTACACGTTAAAATCGAAATATTTCTTCGCCAGCTTGTCGTAAGTGCCGTCTTTACGCATCTCGGCGAAAGCTTTATTTAGCGCCTCACGCAGCTCGGTGTCGTCTTTCCGCAGACCCATGCCGGTACCGACGCCAAACAACTTCTCATCCTTAATGGACGGGCCGCCAAACTGATAATCTTTGCCAATCGGTTGTTTGAGGAAACCTTCGCTGGCGGCGACCTCATCCTGGAACGCGGCGTCAATACGGCCCGCGGTCAGGTCGGAATAGATATTGTCCTGGCCCTGATAGGAGACAATTTCAATGCCTTTCGGCGCCCAGTGCTCGTTGCCGTAGGTTTCCTGAGTGGTGCCCTGCAGCACGCCAATGCGCTTGCCTTTCAACTTGCTCAGGTCCGGGGTAATATCGCTGCCCTTTTTCACCACCAGACGGGAATCAGCGGCATAAAGTTTGTCGGTGAAAGCAATTTCCTGCTGGCGCTTTTCGGTGATCGACAACGAGGACATAATCGCATCGATTTTCTTCGCTTTTAACGAGGGGATCAGCGCATCCAGCGGGTTTTCAACGAAGGTACATTGGGTATTGATACGCTTACACAGCTCTTTCGCCAGATCGATGTCAAAACCAATCAATTGACCCTGCGCATTCTTCGATTCGAACGGCGCATAAGTAGGATCGGTACCAATACGGATTTTCTGTGGAATGGCTGCGAATACCGTGGAAACGCTGGAAAGGGCCAGCGCCAAAGAAAGAGACAACGCCAGTTTTTTCATAATTATCCTCAACAGACTGTCATTCTAACGGGTTTATTAGAAGCACTTACGCCAGTTATCGTGCCATTATTCGCCCTGCCAAGGCAAAGCAAAATGCGCATGAAAGCAGATTTTTTTGCATCAGAAACGCTTAACTATGCACTTTCTGAACAAAGAAAAACCGCTATCGCCCCATTCTGGTGCAAGCCATTAACCGCTTGCACCTATCAAGGGCAACAATAACCGCGTCGCAATGGAGCGGCCTGGCATAACCAGACCGCTACAGTCTTAATCGCCGTAGACGTTAAAGTTGAAGTATTTCTTCGCCATTTTGTCGTAGGTGCCGTCTTTCCGCATCTCACCCAGCGCTTTGTCGAAAGCGGCTTTCAGCTCGCCATCTTCTTTGCGCAGGCCGATGCCGGTACCATCGCCGAAGTATTTTTTGTCTTTAACGGAAGGGCCGGCAAAGGCGTAATCTTTACCGGCAGGTTGTTTGAGGAAACCTTCGCTGGCCGCGACTTCATCCTGCAGCGCCGCATCGAGACGCCCGGCGGCGAGGTCGGAATAGATCAGATCCTGGTTGGCATAGGCGACAACATCCACGCCCTGGCTGCGCCAGCGTTCGTTGGCATAGGCCTCCTGAGTAGAGCCCTGCAGTACGCCAACATGCTTGCCTTTCAGCGACTCCAGCGTCGGCTGAATCGGCGAGCCTTTTGCCGCGATCAGACGAGAGTCTGCCGCGTACAGCTTGTCAGAGAACGCAATCTCCTGCTGGCGTTTTTCGGTAATCGACAGCGACGAGATAATCGCGTCGATTTTCTTCGCTTTCAGCGAGGGGATCAGCGCGTCAAAATCGCTGCCCACCCAGGTGCACTTCACCTTGATACGCGAGCACAGTTCATTGCCCAGATCGATGTCAAAGCCAATAAAGTTGCCCTTCGAATCCTTCGACGAGAAAGGCGCATAGGTGGTATCGGTGCCGATGCGGATACTTTGCGGCAGCGCCGCAGATACGCTGGCGGCGCTACTGATTCCCATGATTAACGAGAGAGCCAGGATCGTCTTCTTCATAGAAAGCCCTTAAGTGTCGTGATGTTGTTATGTTGTGCGCTGTCTGGTTATGTGTGTTGCCGACGGTTCTTGCAGGTTTTATGCCATTTTCCCGGTGCGTGCCGGTAACAGCGTTAAATTTGTTAATATAAAGTTGCAAGATTGTCTTAGAAGGGAAGATACCAGCATTAACGGATAAACCGCAGCGGCAAAACGCAAAAAAACAAATTAAATGTCGAGGATTTGATCAGGACAACAAAAATGCACCAGTGGAAGGCAAAGGTAAATAAAATGCACCAAACGGGTGCATCAGGCCCCGCCCTGCCAGCGGGTAAACAGGTCCTGCGGCAGGTCAATATCAAACTGATCGATAACCCGGTTAACCGTCTGATTAATCACATCGTCCAGCGTCTGGGGACGATGATAGAAGGCCGGCACCGGCGGCATGATCACCGCGCCCATTTCCGCCGCCTGCACCATTAAACGCAGATGCCCAAGGTGGAACGGCGTCTCGCGTACGCAAAGCACCAGCGGGCGGCGCTCTTTTAACACCACGTCCGCTGCGCGGGTCAGCAGACCGTCGGTATAGCTATTGACGATGCCGGAGAGCGTTTTCATCGAGCACGGTAGAATAACCATCCCGCTGGTTTTAAACGAGCCGGAGGAGATGCTGGCGGCGATATCGCGCGCGTCGTGTACCACATCGGCCAGCGCCTGCACTTCGCGCAGCGAGTAGTCGGTTTCCAGCGACAGCGTCTGACGCGCCGCCTGGCTCATTATCAGATGGGTCTCGACCTCCGCGACGTCACGCAGCACCTGTAGCAGGCGTACGCCGTAAATCGCGCCGCTGGCGCCGGAAATGCCGATAATGAGTCGTTTCACGATGTTATACCCCTTGCGCATAGTGCCGCAGACTTTGCCGGATTATAGTCCCCGACGCAACCTGGCGGGTAAAAATAAAAAGGCCCGCGGTCTTCGAAAGACGGCGGGCCAGCAACAAGGGACCAATTAGCCTTCGTTATGCATCTCTAAGTTTTCAACTTCGGTTTGCAGTTGCACCGCTTTCGCATCGTCGTTACGCAGAGAATCAAGATAATCGAGATACTGTTGGTCAACGTCTTTGGTGACGTACACGCCGTTAAAGACAGAACACTCGAACTGTTGAATGTCCGGGTTCTCGGCGCGTACCGCTTCGATCAGATCGTCCAGATCCTGGAAAATCAGGCCATCGGCGCCGATGATCTGGCGGATCTCGTCAACTTCGCGACCGTGGGCGATAAGCTCGTTGGCGGTCGGCATATCGATACCGTAGACGTTCGGGAAGCGAATTTCCGGCGCCGCGGAGGCCAGATACACCTTTTTCGCCCCCGCTTCGCGCGCCATTTCGATAATCTGTTCAGAGGTGGTGCCGCGAACGATAGAGTCATCCACCAGCAGCACGTTCTTATCACGGAATTCGGCGCGGTTGGCATTCAGCTTACGGCGCACGGATTTACGGCGCAGCTGCTGGCCCGGCATGATAAAGGTACGACCAACATAGCGGTTTTTGACGAAGCCCTGACGATACGGTTTATCAAGGATACGGGCAATCTCCAGGGCGATATCGCAGGAGGTTTCCGGGATCGGAATAACGACATCGATATCCAGATCTTCCCACTCACGGGCAATTTTCTCGCCAAGCTTCGTGCCCATGTTCACGCGGGCGCTATAGACGGAAATCTTGTCGATAAAGGAGTCCGGACGCGCGAAATAGACGTATTCGAACAGGCATGGGTTGCTGACCGGGTTTTCCGCGCACTGGCGGGTAAACAGCTGGCCTTTCTCGGTGATGTAAACCGCTTCGCCCGGCGCGACGTCGCGCAGGAATTCAAAGCCCAGAGTATCCAGCGCCACGCTTTCGGAGGCGACCATATACTCGGTGCGGCCATCGCCGATATCGCGCTTGCCGAGCACCAGCGGACGAATACCGTTCGGGTCGCGGAAAGCGACCATGCCGTGGCCGATAATCATCGCCACGCAGGCGTACGCGCCGCGGATCTGGCGATTCGTCGCGGCAATCGCGGCGAAAATGTTATCGGCTTCCAGCGGGTAATGACGGAAATTATCCAGCTCGCTGGCGAAGATATTGAGCAGAATTTCGGAATCGGAGGTGGTGTTGATGTGGCGGCGTTTTTCTTCAAACAGCTTTTGACGCAGCTCGTGGGCATTGGTCAGGTTGCCATTATGGGCCAACGTAATGCCGTACGGCGAGTTAACGTAAAAAGGCTGCGCTTCAGAAGCGCTGGAACTGCCTGCCGTTGGGTAACGGACGTGGCCAATCCCCATATTTCCCTGCATACGCTGCATGTGGCGCGCTTCGAACACATCGCTCACCAGTCCGTTGGCTTTACGCAAACGGAAGCAGTTATTTGCATCAATGGTGATGATGCCCGCGGCATCCTGCCCACGATGCTGAAGCACCGTTAACGCGTCATAAATCGACTGGTTTACCGGCATAACACCGGCGATACCGACAATACCGCACATACGTCTTTTCCTCGTTAAGCTACATCCCAACGCTTATGCTTTGGGCAAGAAACTTGACGAGCTCTGCAGATAGTCAAAGAACCATCTGATAACGAAACTGAACTGCGGGATAAGCTCAGACTTTTGCCAGTCTTCACTTTTTGCCATACCGGTGAAGCTGTCGAGAAAGAACAGAATAGCGGAGACGATCAGCACGCCGCGCAGGGCGCCAAAACAGATCCCCAACACCCTGTCTGTTCCTGACAGACCGGTTTTCTCTACCAGAGCGCCTATCACATAGTTAACGATAGCGCCGACGATAAGCGTTGCGATAAACAATATCGCGATAGCAATCCCATTTCGGACCAGTTCGTCTTCAAAGCCCGTGAACCAGACAGCCAGGTAAGTGTAGTAATGACTGGCGACAAAGAAGGCACATCCCCATGTCACCAGCGATAACGCTTCACGAACAAAGCCGCGGATAAGGCTAACCAAACAGGAAAAACCAATTACCGCAATAATGGCGTAATCAATCCAGACCATATACATCCCACGATTTTACGCCCTGTCGTCCAGTTCGGGGCGCATTCTAACAGAAAAAGAAAACGTTTGCGTAGGGATTTCCGTGCCCTACAGAAATAAAAATGGCGCTGAAAAAACATTCAACGCCATACTGCCTGACGCCTCTTCAGGGCGTATCCGGCAAGGGTTTCAGCAGGTTAACCCGCTTGCTGGCTCACCCAATCGGAGCGGATATGGTTTTTTAATTCGGGCTATATCCCATGACCACGCCGCTCAGGCCAGAAATTTGCTGCAGCTCGCCGAGTTGCCCCTTCAGCTTGTCTTTCGACGCATCCGGCCCCACCAGAATACGGGTAATTTTACCCTGAACCGGCGTGGATGGCGATGTCCAGGCTTTAAAGCCCGAGGAACGCAGCTTACCCACGATTTCGTTAACCTTATCGGCATTCTTCAACGCCCCTAACTGCACCACATAGGCTTTTCCGGTCGGCGCCGGAATAGCGGCCTGCTGCTGTTGCGGCTGTGGTTGCGGCTGCGGTTTCGCCGGAGGCGGCGTCTGCGCGACCTGCTGCGGCTGCGGTTTCTCAACCGGCTTCGGCTGTGGTTTCGGCTGCGGCTTGGCGGCCACCACCGGCTCCTGAACTTCATCGAAGCTATTGTTGTTTACCGGGATGCGCGACGGATCCAGCGATGGCGCCGCGGCGTCTCCCGCTCTCACCTCTTCCGCGGCGCCTTCCGGCGGCTGCGAAGGCAGCGCCTGGGTAGCCGCCGGCAGCATATCCGGCTCATCGCGATCGCCCGGCTTCGGCACCAACGGGATCGCCGCAAACTCATCCTGATAATGTTTTTTCTGACCGTCGAGCAGACCCGGGAGAATAATTACCCCCAGCGCTACCAGTACAATCGTCCCGACTAAACGGTTCTGAAACTTACTCGCCACCGATTCTCCCCGCGTCTATCTCTTCCATTACATGCGCTACCGTGTGGAAGGAACCACACACCAGCACCGTATCTTCGGCTTTGGCATCCGCCATGGCGGCATGCCACGCCTGGGCTACGCTGTCATAACTTTGCCCTGCGCGCAGATGCGCAATCAGCTGATCCGCCGTGGCGCCGCGCGGCCCTTCCAGCGGCGCGCAGTACCACGCGTCTACTTCAGGCGCCAGATTCGCCAGGGTTCCGGCGATATCTTTATCATGCAGCATACCAATAACCGCCAGTACGCGCCCCGTTTTCGCTAAGGTTTTGAGACGCCCGGCGAGATAAGCCGCCGCATGCGGGTTATGCGCGACATCGAGGATCACCCGCGGCGCCTCGCTGATAATCTGAAAACGCCCCGGCAGCATGGCGTGATGAATACCGTCGCGCAGCGCCTGTTCAGCGACGTTAAGCCCGCTGGCGCGTAGCGCCGCCAGCGCCGTCGCGGCGTTCGGCAATGGAACCTGCGGCAGCGGCAGCCCTGCCAACTCGCCCTGACCATCGCTAAAGTTCCATGACTGGCCAGTCACGCTATAACGCCAGTCGTGGTCGCGGCGCAACAGCGTCGCGCCTTTTTCATCCGCCACGTCGGCAATCGTGTGCGGCATATCGGGTTCGCCCACCACTGCCGGTTTGCCGGCGCGGAAAATACCGGCTTTTTCACGGCCAATGCTTTCACGATCCGGCCCCAGCCAGTCGGTATGATCCAGCGCGATGCTGGTGACCACCGCCACGTCGGCATCGACGATATTCGTGGCGTCCAGGCGCCCGCCGAGGCCCACTTCGAGGATAACCACATCGAGCTGCGCCTGCTTAAACAGCCATAGCGCGGACAGCGTGCCAAATTCAAAATAGCTCAGCGAGATATCACCGCGTGCCGCTTCGATTTCGGCAAATGAGGCGGTATGCGCCGCTTCCGGCAGCTCAGCGCCCTGAATGCGCACGCGCTCGGTATAGCGCACCAGATGCGGCGAACTATACACGCCAACTTTATAACCCGCCGCCATCAGCACGGATTCCAGCGTCCGGCAGGTGGTGCCTTTGCCGTTGGTACCCGCCACGGTAAAGACAAACGGCGCCGGTTTTAGTATCGCCATCCGTCCGGCGACTTCGCTCACCCGCGAAAGCCCCAGATCGATGGCTTTACTGTGCAGATGCTCCAGATAAGAAAGCCACGTAGCCAGGGGCGACGTGGCCTGAGGAATAGGATCTTTTTCCATGATGTCCGCGAGAGTTAACGGTAAAAAAAAGGGCAGCGCCTGTCGGCCCTGCCCTCTGCATTATCAGGCCTCTGGTTCCTGATCCGGTACCGGTGGCACCACCTCGCCTTCGTGAGGCGCATCGGCCTGCGGCGAAGGAAGATTCATCAGTTTCGCCAGGATGCTGGCTAATTTCAGACGCATTTCAGGACGACGAATAATCATGTCGATCGCCCCTTTCTCAATCAGGAACTCACTGCGTTGGAATCCCGGCGGCAGCTTCTCACGCACGGTCTGCTCGATAACGCGAGGACCGGCGAAGCCGATCAGCGCTTTCGGCTCGGCGATATTAAGATCGCCCAGCATCGCGAAGCTCGCGGAGACGCCGCCCATGGTCGGGTCGGTCAGCACGGAGATGTACGGTAAACCGCGTTCCTGCATTTTCGCCAGCGCCGCGGAGGTCTTCGCCATCTGCATCAGCGACATCAGCGCTTCCTGCATACGGGCGCCGCCGGAAGCGGAGAAGCAGATTAGCGGGCAGTTGTCTTCCAGCGCCTGCTCAACCGCACGGACGAAACGCGCGCCAACAACGGAACCCATCGAACCGCCCATAAAGGCGAATTCAAATGCCGCCGCCACGACAGGCATGCCGTGCAGGGTGCCTTTCATCACCACCAGCGCGTCTTTCTCGCCGGTCTCTTTCTGTGCAGAGGCCAGACGGTCTTTATACTTTTTCGAATCGCGGAACTTCAGCACATCCTTTGGCTCGAGCTCGCTACCCAGCTCCACGAGAGAACCTTCGTCCAGCAGGCTATGCAGGCGATTGCGCGCCGACATACGCATGTGGTGATCGCACTTAGGGCAAACCTCCAGGTTGCGCTCCAGCTCTGCGCGGTACAGTACCTGACCGCAGCTGTCGCACTTGGTCCATACACCTTCAGGAATACTTGCCTTACGGGTGGGGGTTATATTGCTTTTAATTCGTTCAATCCAGCTCATTGATAACCTTTCTACCTGAACCTGGTCGATGCCAGTTTTGTCGCAAGGGGCGCATAATGCCACTTTTGCCCCTCACAGACCATGAATGTTGCACATTAAATCATAACATCCCGTAACATGGGATAAAAAAGTGGTCGAACCGCTCACACTTTGCGCGCCGGACGTCATTGCAACGCCCGGCGAAAATGCCGCTAAGGGCTTATTTAGCCTGCTTTGCCGCCGCCCGGCGATGGCGAATCACTTCGATAACACCTGGCAGTACCGACAGGACGATAATCGCCACGATCAGCAGCTTCAGATTTTCCTGCACGATCGGCAAATCACCAAACAGGTACCCGGCATAGGTGAACAGCAGTACCCACAGCAGCGCGCCTACCACGTTATACGCCGCAAAATGACGATAGGACATGTGGCCCATTCCCGCCACAAACGGCGCAAAGGTTCTGACGATCGGCACAAAACGCGCGAGGATGATGGTTTTGCCGCCGTGACGTTCATAGAAGGTATGGGTTTTGTCGAGATAGCTGCGACGGAAAATCTTCGAGTTCGGATTGCTGAATAGCTTTTCGCCGAACAATCTACCGATGGTGTAGTTCAGGGCATCGCCAACAACGGCGGCAATGACCATCAGCGTGACCATCAGGTGTACGTTGAGATCGTTAGTTGGCAGCGCGGAGAGCGCGCCGGCGACGAACAGCAGAGAATCTCCGGGCAGGAACGGCGTCACCACCAGGCCGGTTTCGCAGAACAGAATCAAAAACAGGATGGCGTAAACCCAGACGCCATACTGTGCGACCAGCTCCGCAAGGTGCACATCAATATGCAGGATGAAATCAATCAAAAAATGAATCAGGTCCATATTTGTCTTAGCCTTTAGTGACAACCGCCCCCTGTTACGGGGGCGCTGATATTAGTCCGCCAAAAATAGCGGGCCCATCGGCATTACCGGCAGATCGAAATGGGCCGGATAATCCACCGACACCAGATACAATCCTTCCGCTTTCGCCGTCGCGGCAGCCAGAGTCCGGTCCTTCGCCGCCAGCAGTTCTGCAATCCAGCTCTCTGGCTGGTTTCCGGCGCCTACTTCCATCAGGCTGCCGACGATGTTCCTTACCATATGATGAACAAAAGCGTTCGCCTTGATATCCACCACCACATAAGCCCCGTGACGGGTCACGTTGATATGCATCACGTTACGCCACGGCGTGCGCGACTGACATTGCACCGCGCGAAACGAGGTGAAGTCATTCTCGCCAATTAAACACTGCGCGGCGCGATGCATCCGCCCGGCATCCAGAGGGTGGTAATAATGCGTCACCCCCTGGCTTAACACCGCCGGACGCAGGCGGTGATTATAGATGACGTAACGGTAACGACGGGCCGTCGCGCTGAAGCGGGCGTGAAAATCGTCTGCTACATGCTTCACCCAACGCACGGCGATGTCACCAGGTAAATTCGCATTTACGCCCAGCGTCCACGCGGCGTCTTTACGCTGGGCGCGGGTTTCAAAGTGCACCACCTGGCCGGTACCATGAACGCCGGCGTCGGTACGCCCGGCGCAGAATACGTGTACCGGTTCGGCCGCCACCTGCGACAGCGCCTTTTCCAGCTTTTCCTGCACGCTGCGCACTTCGTTTTGCCGCTGCCAGCCGTAGTATTTGCTGCCGTCGTACTCGATGCCCAGCGCGATTTTATACACCGGCTGCTGCTGTGCTTCAGACATCAGTACAAATACTCCTGAACCAGCTTCTCGGCGATTTTCACCGCCATCAGCGCGCCGCCAAAGCGCACGTTATCGGCAACCGACCAGAACTGAATCTGCTCGGGCATGCCGTAATCGTTATGCACGCAACCGATGGACAGACGCGCGTTACCGGAAGCATCGCCGACCTGCGTCGGGAACTCGCCCTCTTCAGAAAGCTCAATATCCTCGCCGCGGGTAAAGGCGTCGCGCGCCTCCTCCGCCGCCAGCGGACGCAGCGCTTCAAAATTCACCATCTGCGCATGACCATAGAAGACCGGCGATTGCACGACGCTCGCGGAAATCATCAGGCCGTCATCCTGGAGAATTTTGCGCGCTTCATCGACGATACGTCGTTCTTCGCGCACGCTACCTTCGCGATCCGGCAGAATCGGCAACATGTTGAAAGCCAGCTGGCGACCAAAGAAATCGTCTTCATCAATCGGAATACCGTTCAGCAGCTTCGCGCTCTGCCCCGCCAGCGCATCGACCGCTTTTTTCCCCTGCGCCGAGGCAGACAGCAGATTGGTAACGGTAATACGCGACAGGCCGCCATCATCGATCAGCGGTTTCAGCGCCGTCAGCAGCTGGCTGGTCAGGCTGTTTGGTACCGCAATCACGTTACGGTTGCGGTAGTCGCCGAGGACGAACGGGTTAACGTCCGGCACCACCAGCGGCACGTCCGGCTCCAGCGCGAACAGGCCGCTAAGATCGATAACCAGACAACCGGCGTTGGTGGCTTCTTCGACATACGCCGCGCTGGCTTCGACGCCTGCGGCGAAGAAAGCCAACTGGGCCTGGGTCCAGTCAAATTCGGCGGCGTCCTGCACGATGACCGATTTGCCACCATAACGCAGATGTTCGCCCGCGCTTTCATTGCGCGCCAGCGCATAAATTTCGCCTACCGGAAACTGGCGTTCAGCAAGGGTTTCAAGCAGGGCTTCGCCTACGGCGCCGGTTGCGCCCAGTACGGCAATATTCCAGCCTTCAGACATGGTGGTGTACTCCAGAAAATAGCGACCCTGCCGGATTATCTGACAGGGGCATTAAGAAGATATTAACGAACAGGATGATGTACGGCATTAAAACCGAGCTGACGCAGCAGCGTCGCTGCTTTTTCATCGCTGCACTGTACGTACAGGGACGACCATTCGCGGCGTTCCTGATAATTTTTACGCAGCTTGTCGAATTCGCCGGCAATGCCTGCCACTTTACGCAGCGGCGCATCATCGCGGCGCACATCATACACCAAATGGACCAGCCTTTTCAGCGTCGCCTGATCGAGCGGGCCGTGCAGAGTAATGCGGCCAAATTCCGGCGCCGGCAGTAGCGTATCCAGCGCCACCTGCTGCGGATGGCCAATGAACGCGCTATAGGCTTCAAACACCTGAGTGGTGCCGCGCGCTTTGCCTTCAAGGGTATAACCGGCGATATGCGAGGTACCGATATCGACACGCGCCAGCAACTCGGTATTCAGATCCGGTTCGGGTTCCCAGACGTCGAGCACCACGCTCAGCTGCTGCCCGGCCTGCAAGCGCTTGAGCAGCGCCGCGTTATCCACCACGGGGCCACGGCAGGCGTTAATCAGAATAGCCCCCGGCTGCAGGCGGCTAATCAGCGCTTCATCGGCAAGATGCAGCGTTTTATACTGTCCGTCTTTAAACAACGGCGTGTGGAACGTCAGGATATCCGCCTGCTGCACTAACTCGTCCAGGCTGCGGAAGTCGCCTTCATCGCCGCGATTGGCGCGCGGCGGATCGCAGAGTAACGTTTTAATTCCCAGCGCTTCCAGACGTTTTTGCAAACGCCCGCCAACGTTGCCGACGCCGACGATACCGACGGTGCGGTCAGCCAGCGCGAATCCATCGCGCTCGGCGAGCATCAGCAGCGCCGAGAAAACATACTCCACCACCGCGATCGCATTACAGCCCGGCGCGGCGGAAAAGCCAATCCCCGCCTGCTGCAGCCACGCTTGATCGACATGATCGGTGCCTGCGGTGGCGGTGCCGACAAACTTAATCGTCTTACCGGAGAGCAGCGCTTCGTTCACCTTAGTAACGGAACGCACCATCAGCGCGTCGGCGTCGGTTAACGCTTCCTGCGGAATGGGACGACCGGGAACGGCCTGCACGTCTCCCAAACGGCTAAAAAGCTCACGCGCATAGGGCATATTTTCATCAACGAGGATTTTCACGGTTCAGTACCTGTCTGAGAACGAGAGTAAACCGGGGAAGTGTGCCATAATCTGGCCGCCAGGAACATCATCACCCGGCTTAAGTACAGCACTACGGTAAGGATTCATCATGACACCACCCGTTTCAGGTATGTCCGATCGCCCTCCGGGGACTGGCCCATCCGGCGCATCCGCCGTGGGTCCAAATGCGCTCACCATGCAGCAACGCACCGTTCTGGAGCGGCTGATAACGCGTCTGGTGACGCTGACATCGCAGCAAAACGCCGAAGTGTGGGCCTGCGTGAAGCACGATCTGGGTCTGAAAGGCGATACGCCGCTACTGGCGAGCCATTTCAGCGCGGCTGAGAGCAACCTGAATCAGCGCTTAAGTATCGCTCAGCAAAACCATCACCACCGGCAAATTCTCGCCCAACTCAGCGAACTGCTGACCCAGGGGAATAACCGTCAGGCGGTGAGCGATTATATCCGCCAGAATTATGGTCAAACCGTGCTGCATGCGCTGACCCAGGCGCAGCTGGAGAACGTGCTGCATCTGCTGCAAAACGGCCAGTTGGCGATCCCGCAGCCGCAGCAGCGTACGCCGACGCTGCGTCCTTTGCTGCCGGCGGAACATAACACCCTGAACCAGTTAGTGACCAAACTGGCCGCCGCAACCGGCGAATCGAGTAAGCTTATCTGGCAATCAATGCTTGAGCTGTGCGGCGTGAAATCCGGCGAGCTGATCCCCGCCACCCACTTCACCCCGCTCTCATACTGGCTGCAGGCGCGACAAACGCTGAGCGCGCAAACCGCACCGACGATGAATTCGCTGCAGGCAGCGCTTAAGCAACCGCTGGAGGCGCAGGAGTGGCAGAAAATCGCCGATTTCGCGCAAAGCAGTTGGCAGGTAACGCCAACGACGACCTTAACCAGCCCGCAAGTGCTAACGCTATTAAATAAAGTCTTTGCGCTACGCGTGGCCCGCGCCCAGGCGACAATGGCAATTACCCCGGTCGAGCCACTGCCCGCCCCCCATGCGGTGTATAGTAAAAAAGCGTGGACGGTGGCAATTGCGCTGCTGGTGGTGATTATTCTGCTGTGGCTGGTGCTGTAAGCCTAAAACAATAACGGCGGCCTGATAGCCGCCGTTATGCCTTTATTTACGTAGCGTCAACAGAGTGACCACAATCCCTAATACCGCGCAAATCGCCCCGGCAAGAAAAACGGATGCATAGCCCAACGAGGTGGCAAGCAGGCCAGTCAGCGGGCCGGTGACGCCGTAAGAGATATCCTGAAACGCGGCATAGCCGCCAAGCGCGGTGCCGCGAACCTGAGCCGGAACCCGTTTGACTACCTCAACGCCCAGCGCCGGGAAGATAAGCGAGCAACCGCAGCCGGTCAAAGCGGCGCCCGCCAGCGCGACCCAGGCGCCCGGCGCTTGCCACAGCAGCGTCAGGCCAATAGCTTCAATCAGTAGTGACACCATCGCCACCTTAATGCCGCCGAAGCGATCCGGCATCCAGCCGAACAGAATACGCATCAGGACAAAAGCGCCGCCAAACGCGGTCAACGTGAAGCCGGCCATCGCCCAGCCGTGGCTGGCGAAATAGAGCGAAACAAAGGTGCCGATTACCGCAAAGCCGACGCCCTGCAGGCCGAGACCAATTCCCGGCCGCCAGATCATGCCGATGACGCTCCATAGCGAAGGACGCTCGCCGCCGTGAGCGGGAACTTTACGGACCGTGCCGTTAATCGCCCACGCCAGCAACGGCAGCGCCATCGTGACGCAGGCCAGCGTCGCCACGCCGAAACGGCTGTAAATCAGCAGCCCCAGCGGCGCGCCCACCGCCAGCGCCCCATACATCGCCATGCCGTTCCACGACATCACTTTACCGGAACGACGCGGGCCAACCAGCCCTAATCCCCAGCTTAAGTTGCCGGTCAGCAGTTGGCTTTCACCAAAACCGAGAATCAAACGGCCCAGCACCAGCAGGCCAAATTTGGCCATTACCGGCACCGGCAGCAGCGCCGCCGCCAGCCAGGCGCCGCCGGCCAGAGCACAGGCCAACATTCCTTGCAGCACCGAGCGTTTCGCGCCGTACTGATCGGCCAGTCTCCCGGCATAGCCGCGGGTTAAGACCGTGGCGAGAAACTGGATGCCGACGGCCACGCCGACGAGAGTGTTGCCAAAACCGAGATCGTGATGCACAAATAGTGGGATAACCGGTAGCGGCAACCCCACGGTCATATAGGTCAGAAAAACCGCAAAGGTAATGCGAAATAGCGAGAGATTCTCTGAAGCGTTGTTTATCGTTTTTGTCGCTGCGGACATGCGTTACCCCAGTTTTGCAGAGCAAGGCGAGAAGATGGAATGAGAATAATGGCGAGCAATTTGCCTTCTCTCGCCGGGCGCTGTCAAGACGTCAAAAAAAGGGGAGCCTGAGGCTCCCCTGGTTCTGTTTCGTACCAATTAGGCGTTGTATTTACGCATAACCAGAGTAGCGTTGGTGCCGCCGAAGCCGAAGCTGTTGGACATCACGGTGGTCAGCTGAGCATCGGTCGGTTTGGTGACGATGTTAAGGCCGGCAGCCTGCTCGTCCATCTCTTCGATGTTAATGCTTGGCGCGATAAATCCGTGCTCCAGCATCAGCAGAGAGTAGATGGCTTCCTGTACGCCTGCGGCGCCCAGAGAGTGGCCGGTCATCGCTTTGGTGGCGGAGATAGCCGGGCTATTGTCGCCGAAGACTTCGCGGATAGCGCCCAGCTCTTTCACGTCGCCTACCGGAGTAGAAGTGCCGTGGGAGTTCAGGTAGTCAATCGGGGTATCAACGCCGTGCATCGCCATCTGCATGCAGCGCACTGCGCCTTCGCCAGATGGCGCAACCATGTCCGCGCCATCGGAAGTCGCGCCGTAACCGACGATTTCCGCATAGATATGCGCGCCGCGCGCCAGCGCGTGTTCCAGCTCTTCAACCACGACCATGCCGCCGCCGCCCGCGATAACGAAACCGTCGCGGTTCGCATCATAGGTACGGGACGCTTTGTCCGGAGAATCGTTGTATTTGGTGGACAGCGCGCCCATGGCGTCGAACTCGCAAGCCATTTCCCAGCACAGCTCTTCGCCGCCGCCGGCAAAGACGATGTCCTGTTTGCCCAGCTGAATCTGTTCTACTGCGTTACCGATGCAGTGTGCGGAAGTGGCGCAAGCGGAGCTGATAGAGTAGTTGACGCCGTGGATTTTAAACGGCGTGGCGAGGCAGGCGGATACGCCGGAAGCCATCGCTTTGGTGACAACATATGGGCCCACGGCTTTCAGACCACGCGGGCTACGCATGGCATCGGCGCCGAAGACCTGGAATTTCGGGGAGCCGCCGCCGGAACCTGCAATCAGGCCGACACGCGGGTTATTCTGGTATGCTTCCGGCGCCAGACCGGCGTCGGCTACCGCCTGCTCCATGGACAGATAAGCATAAATGGATGCGTCGCTCATAAAGCGCACTACTTTGCGGTCAATGAGGCCCGTGGTATCCAGTTTGACGTTGCCCCATACGTGGCTACGCATTCCTGAATCCTTCAGCTCCTGAGAGAAAGTGATCCCTGAACGTCCTTCACGCAGAGATGCCAGGACTTCCTGCTGGTTATTACCGATGCTGGAAACGATGCCCAAGCCAGT
This sequence comes from Klebsiella sp. 141251, assembly GCF_050600725.1. NCBI lineage: Bacteria > Pseudomonadati > Pseudomonadota > Gammaproteobacteria > Enterobacterales > Enterobacteriaceae > Klebsiella > Klebsiella sp. 141251. Next base: position 193,016 of record NZ_JAQIRG010000005.1, on the reverse strand, counting down.
AATCACTGCACGTTTCATTCAATACCTCTGTAAGTCGCACTATTTTAAGTTTCGAGTCGCACAATAGCGTACACTTGTACGCCGAACAAGTCCGATCAGCCATTTTGTGTATAAATTTGCGCCTTCTGGCACACATCGTTAAGATCGCGCTACGCCTTGTGATTCGAGTAACTTACGTGAAACAAAACGCCATACAACCCGCCAACCTGGAATTCAACGCTGAGGGTACACCTGTTTCCCGAGATTTTGACGACGTTTATTTTTCTAATGACAACGGTCTGGAAGAGACGCGCTACGTTTTTCTCAACGGCAACCGGCTTGATAGCCGTTTCCCAACCCACCCGCGCTCGCTGTTTATCGTCGCGGAGAGCGGCTTCGGCACCGGGCTCAATTTCCTGACGCTGTGGCAGGCGTTTGCTGTTTTTCGTCGCGATAATCCGCAGGCTACGCTGCAAAGATTACATTTCATCAGTTTTGAAAAATTTCCGCTGAAGGCCGACGACCTGCGTCTGGCGCACCAGCACTGGCCGGAACTGGCGCCATGGGCTGAACAGCTACAGGCGCAGTGGCCGCTACCAATCGCGGGCTGCCACCGCCTGCTGCTCGACGATGGCCGCGTCACGTTGGATTTATGGTTTGGAGATATCAACGCGCTTACCGACCAGCTTGATGATTCCCTTAACCGCCAGGTCGACGCCTGGTTCCTCGACGGCTTCGCGCCGGCGAAAAATCCGGATATGTGGACGCCGGGGCTGTTTTCCGCCATGGCGCGCCTGGCCCGCCCCGGCGGCACGCTGGCGACCTTTACCTCAGCCGGTTTCGTGCGCCGCGGGCTGCAGGAGGCCGGTTTTAGCATGCAAAAACGCAAAGGCTTTGGCCGCAAGCGCGAAATGCTAATCGGCGAATTGACCGCCGACGCTCCGACGCTGGCGCGGACGCCATGGTTTGCCCGCAGCGGCAGCCAATCGCGCGAAGCGGCGGTGATCGGCGGCGGTATCGCCAGCGCCCTGCTCTCGCTGGCGCTGCTGCGTCGCGACTGGCAGGTGACGTTGTACTGCGCTGACGATGCGCCCGCCAGCGGCGCATCCGGCAATCGCCAGGGCGCGCTGTATCCGCTATTAAGCCAGCACGATCCAGCGCTGGCGCGCTTCTTCCCGGCGGCGTTTACTTTCGCGCGCCGCGTTTACGACGCGTTGCCAGTGGAATTCGATCATCAATGGTGCGGCGTAACCCAACTCGCCTGGGATGAAAAAAGCGCGCAGAAAATCGCCCAAATGTTGGCGTCAGATATACCTGCGGAGATCGCCCGCGCGGTGACGGCGGATCGGGTCGCTGAACTTACCGGCGTTGATACCGGCTGTGGCGGCATTACCTATCCTGCCGGCGGCTGGCTGTGCCCGCAGCAGTTGACGGCAGAATTGCTGTCGCTGGCGGCAACGCAGGGACTACGCAGCCACTTCGGTTATCCCGTTGAAACGCTCAGCGCGGAGGGCGACGGCTGGTTGCTCAATCAGCAGCATCATCATCAGGCGGTGGTACTGGCGAACGGACATCGCCTGACTGATTTTGCCCAGACCGCGCAGTTGCCGGCTTATCCGGTCGGCGGCCAGGTTAGCCATATCCCCACCACGCCGGGGCTTTCCGCCCTGCGCCAGGTGTTATGCTATGACGGCTATCTGACGCCGCAGAATCCCGCGAATCAGCAACACTGTATCGGCGCCAGCTATCATCGCGGCAAGACAGATACCGATTTCAGCGCCGAAGATCAGATGCAAAATCGCCAGCGCCTGATTGATTGTTTCCCGCAGGCGGCATGGGCAAAAGAGGTGGATGTTAGCGGCAACGACGCCCGCTGCGGCGTACGCTGCGCCACCCGCGACCACCTGCCGATGGTGGGCAACGTTCCGGATTATGAGAAAACGTTGACGCAGTACGCCACGCTTCACGAACAGCAGGAAAATGTCGACAGCGCGCCGGTTTATCACAATCTGTTTATGCTCGCGGCATTGGGATCTCGTGGGCTGTGCACCGCGCCATTGAGCGCCGAACTGCTGGCCGCGCAGATGAGTGAAGAACCGCTGCCGCTGGATAGCGACACGCTGGCGGCGCTGAATCCGAATCGGCTGTGGGTGAGAAAACTGCTGAAGGGAAAAGCGGTAAAATAACGGCGACTTGCGCCTTATCCGGCCTACGGTCCGTGCGGTCTGCCGTTAATTTATTCACTACGCAGGCTAAAACTGCCGGCGCTGGTGGCCTAAAAACCCCCGGTGGCGCTGCCGCTTACCGGGGCTACCGCGCTGTGCGATTTGGTAGCCCGGAAGGCCCTGTGCGCTCTCTGCGCCACGGAAAACATATTGCAGAAGAATTAACCGGGAGCGCAAGATACTCTGGAGCGAAACGAGATAAATGCTTTCTCAAGATAAAAATTGCAAACCGATAACAGTATCTACAGCCTGGTAGCCCCGGTAAGCGCAGCGCGACCGGGGAGAGTCTCCGGATGTCGGCTAACGCCTCATCCGGATGACATCAGTTATCAGGCCTGATTTTTCGCCTGCTGGTACAGGTTATTCCACATTCCCTGCACCAGAATCTGATCCGGCGGCGACAGTTCACCCGCGCTGATGGCCTTTTCCAGGCTGCTGGCGACTTTATCATTAATCGCCTGCGCCGAGTGCTCCCCTTCCCCTTCCAGCTCGGCCACCGCCAGCGTCAGGTGGCCGCGCAGATAACCGCCAGCAAACAGTTCGTCATCACTGGCGTGGTCTACCATATCGTCAATTAACGCCAGAATGCGTGATTCAAACTCCGCGATCATCGTCTTTCCTCTTTCATTTGTAATTCGTGGCTTTAGTGCAGGTCTTCCGGCCACGGAAATTGTTCTGCCGTCAGCGGCGGCGTTTGGTAATACTGTTGCAGCGCGCGAATAAAGCGCGCCGGGCGCTCAGGGATCCCCTGCTCCAGATAAGTCATCACCTGGGCATGCACGCGCCGCTGAAACGCAATACGGTCGGGTTCAAAGTCGCCTTCGAGGTTGTCGCAGCTGACGTTAAATGGAAATCCCGCCGCCGTACAGAACAACCAGTCAAAAGCCTGTGGCTTAACCTCGACGTCTTCGAACTTGCTTTGCGTCATTGCATCGCGGCCGTCCGGGCAGTACCAGTAACCAAAATCCACCAGCTCGCGCCGCGCCTTGCCGGCGATACACCAGTGGGAAATTTCGTGCAGCGCGCTGGCGTAAAAGCCGTGGGCAAACACGATCCGGTTATAGGGCACTTCGCTATCTGCAGGAAGATAGATCGGTTCGTCGTCGCCTTTAATCAGACGGGTATTAAAATCATCGGCAAAGCAGCCGTCAAAGATCTCGACCAACTGCTGATAATGGTGTTGCTGTTGCATTAGTGAATTCCCAACCACTGCAAAATCTCAGCCCCGTGGCTGTCATAAAGAAGTTTAGCGCTCATCACCGCGGAGACGATGACGATCATTGGCCGAATCAGCGACTGTCCTTTACTCAGCACCAGCCGCGAACCGGCGCGAGCACCGATAAACTGCCCGGCCATCATCACAAAACCGGTAGCCCAAATCACTTTGCCGCCAATAATAAACAGCAGCAGTCCGCCAATATTGGAGGTGGCGTTTAGCAGTTTGGCGTGAGCGGTGGATTTCGCCAGATTAAACCCGGCGAGCGTCACAAAGGCCAGCGCATAAAAAGAACCGGCGCCGGGGCCAAAAAAACCATCGTAGAAACCAACGCTGCCGCCAGCGACCAGCGCGAACGGCAAGCCATACAGGCGACGCTGACGATCGGATTCCCCGAGCTTCGGCATCAGCAAAAAGTACAGCCCGATGCCAATCACCAGCAGCGGCAGGATTTGCTTTAAAATATCGGACTGCACGTGCTGCACCAGCAGCGCGCCCGCCGTCGAGCCGATAAACGTCATCAGAATATTGAGTTTCTGATCGGCGAGATTCACTACCTTGCGACGGATAAAATAGAGCGTCGCGGAAATGGAACCGCCGCAGGCCTGTAGCTTGTTGGTCGCCAACGCCTGAGCGGGCGGCATACCCGCCGCCATCAGCGCCGGGACGGTCAACAACCCGCCGCCGCCGGCTAAGGAATCAATAAATCCGGCCAGAATTGCGACAAAAAAGAGTGCCACCAGAACCATTGGCGACACCATAAACAGCTCGGCAAAACTATCCATTAGAGAAGATGCTCATCCAGTAGCGCCTGACAGGAAGGCGGCAGCGGAGGCGGCGTCTTCTTCACAGGTGGGGTTGACCCAGGTTTAGGCGGTTCAAACCAGCTTTGCAGCTCGGCTCCGCAGCCATCGCCAGCCGGTGGCGGCGCTTGATCTTCGCACTCGAGGCTGCCCGCCGGGCAGCGCAGGCGCACGTGCATATGGGCGCGATGCTGGAACCACGGGCGGACTTTGCGTAACCATTGGCGATCGTTACCGGCATCGAGGCACAATTGCTGTTTGATAGCCGGGTTGACGAAAATACGTGTTACATCGTTATCTTCCGCCGCCATTTTAATCAGATTGCTGATTTGCGGGCTCCACAGCGACGGCACCACCCGCTTACCATCGCGGGCGACTAAGTCCAGCGCCTGCGGTTTCAGCAGCTGTGCGGAGGTCCAGCGGGTCTGCGGCAGTTGCAGGAAAATATCAACATCCAGACCCGACTGATGGCTGGCGTGGCCGCCGTTAAAGCGCCCGCCAGCCGGCATGCCCATATCGCCAATCAGCACCGTCCCCATACCTTTATTGTGCGCCTGCAGGCTCAGTCGCTGAATAAACTGCACGAGATCCGGGTGGCCGAAGTAGCGGCGCTGATCGGTACGCATCACCTGGTAATCAGGGGAGTTCAGCGGCAGCGGCTGGGCGCCGACGATGCAGCCATTGGCAAACGCGCCAATAGACTGAGCGCTGCCACTAATCGGCTGGGATATTTTCTGCCACGGCGTCGCCGCCAGGCTGGCGGTGCTGGCCAACAGCGCCAGCACCGCGATAACGGTATTTTTCATCGGTTACCAGCGTGGAATTGATGTCGTCACGTCGCCATTCTGCGCGCGCTGACGCATAAAGTGATCCATTAACACGATAGCCAGCATGGCCTCGGCGATTGGAACCGCGCGAATGCCGACGCACGGATCGTGACGCCCTTTGGTGATCATTTCGACTTCTTCGCCGAAGCGGTTAATCGTATGACCGGGAACGGTAATACTGGAGGTTGGCTTCAGCGCGATGTTAGCAACAATTTGCTGGCCGCTGCTGATACCGCCAAGAATGCCGCCGGCGTGGTTACTCTGGAAGCCGGCTTTGGTGATTTCGTCGCGGTTTTCGCTGCCGCGCAGTTTGACCACCTCAAAACCATCGCCGATTTCTACCCCTTTCACCGCGTTGATGCTCATCAGCGCGTGGGCGATATCGGCATCCAGGCGGTCGAACACCGGCTCGCCGAGGCCCGGAGGAACGCCGTCAGCCACGACGGTCACTTTCGCGCCAATAGAGTCGCCCTCTTTTTTCAGGCCGCGCATCAGTTCATCCAGCGCGTCGATTTTATCCGGATCCGGGCAGAAGAACGGGTTCTGCTCAACCTGATCCCAGTCTTTGATGGCCAACGGAATATCGCCCATCTGCGTCAGGCAGCCGCGGATCACAATACCAAATTTAGCCGCGAGGAATTTTTTGGCAATCGCCCCGGCCGCCACGCGCATCGCGGTTTCACGCGCAGACGAACGGCCGCCGCCGCGATAGTCGCGCAGGCCGTATTTCTGCTCGTAGGTGTAATCCGCATGACCCGGGCGGAACAGATCTTTAATCGCGCCGTAGTCCTGGGAACGCTGATCGGTGTTTTCAATCAACAGGCCAATACTGGTGCCGGTGGTCACGCCTTCGAAGACGCCGGAAAGGATTTTCACCTGGTCCGGTTCGCGGCGCTGGGTGGTGTAACGCGATGTCCCAGGGCGACGGCGATCCAGATCGTGCTGCAGGTCAGCTTCGGTCAGCGGAATGCCTGGCGGCACCCCGTCGACGATGCAACCCAGCGCCAGGCCGTGCGATTCGCCGAAGGTGGTGACGCGAAAGAGTTGTCCAATTGTATTTCCTGCCATCACGGCTCCATTCTTTTCGTTATGTTTGCGTGTTGTTTTTTTAGTCTTTATAAATGCCGAAATGCGCACGCGCGTCAATGAGCTGCTGTTTAGTCAGCATAAAGACGCCATCACCGCCGTTATCAAACTCAAGCCAGGTGAACGGCACGTCCGGGTACTGCTCCATCAGATGTACCATGCTGTTACCGACTTCACAAATCAGAATACCGTCGTCGTTGAGGTAATCCGGCGCGCAGCCAAGAATGCGGCGCGTCAGCTTCAGGCCATCGCTACCGGAAGCCAGACCCAGAACCGGCTCATGCTCATATTCATCGGGCAGATCGGCCATATCTTCTTCATCAACGTACGGCGGATTGGTCACGATCAGATCGTACTGCAGCTTCGGCAGATCGCGGAACAGATCGGAACGGATCGGTGTAACCTGGTTAATCAGGCCATGTTCTTCAACGTTATGTTCGGCAACGGCCAGCGCGTCCGGGGAGATATCGACAGCGTCGACTTCGGCTTCCGGGAAGGCATAGGCGCAGGCGATGGCAATACAGGCGCTACCGGTACACATATCGAGAATATGCTGCGGTTTGTGATTTATCAGCCCGGAGAACTGGTTATTGATCAGTTCGCCAATCGGCGAGCGCGGTACCAGCACGCGCTCATCGACATAGAATTCATGGCCGCAGAACCATGCTTTGTTGGTCAGGTAAGCGACGGGTATGCGTTCGTTGACGCGGCGAATCACGCGCTCGACGATACGATGTTTTTCGCTGGAGGTCAGGCGCGCGGTGCGCATATCTTCCGGTATATCTAACGGCAGGTACAGCGAGGGTAATACCAGCTGTACGGCCTCATCCCACGGGTTATCGGTGCCATGACCGTACCAGATGTTGGCGGCGCTAAAACGACTTACCGCCCAACGCAGCATGTCCTGAATGGTCTGCAGCTCATTGACCGCTTCATCAACAAAAATTTTATCCACGCAATCCTCCAGGGCACGCTCTGCTATAAATTCGGCGGCTAGTTTGCCACGACGGCGGCGATAAATCAGCATTCTTGCGCAGCCGGAGTGGGGAAAAATAGGTTTTCCTTGCCTGAAGCGCGGGCGAGTCGGGTAAACTAACGAAAAGAAATAGTGAGATTGGGCAATGAAAAAGAAAACACCGCTAAGCGCGGAGGATCAGGCGCTGTTCCGCCAGCTAATGACCGGCACCCGGCAAATTAAACAGGACACTATCGTACACCGCCCGCAGCGCAAGAAGCTCGGCGAGGTTCCGCCTAAGCGATTGCTGCAGGAACAGGTGGATAACAGCCACTATTTTTCCGACGAATTTCAGCCGTTGCTCAATACGGAAGGCGCGATGAAGTACGTGCGCGCGGATGTCAGCCATTTTGAGCTGAAAAAACTGCGCCGCGGCGACTATTCGCCGGAGCTGTTTCTCGATCTGCATGGCCTGACCCAGATGCAGGCAAAACAAGAATTGGGCGCGCTGATTGCCGCCTGCCGCCGCGAACATATCTTCTGCGCCTGCGTGATGCACGGACACGGCAAACATATCCTCAAGCAGCAAACGCCGCTGTGGCTGGCGCAACATCCGCATATTATGGCGTTCCATCAGGCACCAAAAGAGTACGGCGGCGATGCCGCGCTATTGGTACTGATTGAAGTTGAAGAGTGGTTGCCGCCGGAGCTTCCGTAAGCGGAAGCTCCGAGGGTGGAAAGCCTTAGATGGCTTTCGCCATTCTCAAATTGCAGGGGCTCATCTGCCAGTTGAATTCGCCCTTGCCGTCGGCGTCGAGGGTGACGCAGGCAATCGCTGAGGTAGTAAACATCGGGGGCGTTTCCCCCGGGCACAGCTCTGAGACGAGGTACCCCACCAACGGCAGGTGTGAAACGACCAGCGCCGTTTTCACGCCCTCATTCGCCAGCGCCTGAAGATAAGCGCTAACCATCCCTACATCGCCGCACGGCGTGAGTTCCGGCATCACGTCGACATCTTTCGGCAGGTTCATGCACTCCCCTACCACGTCGAGAGTTTGCTCTGCACGCAGGTAAGGGCTGACAAGCACCCGCTCAATATCCACTTTTTGACCTTTCAGCCAGGTTGCCATCTGACGAGATTCGTCACAACCGCAAACGGTTAAGGGACGAACGGAGTCACTGGCTGCATCGAGGGCAGCGTCGCCGTGACGCATGATAAAAACTTGCATATTGCACCGCTTTTGTTAACCAGAATCACCGCAACTCGCTCTGCGTAAACAATACGCAGGCGACCCGGTGGCCGGGCATTGTGCCTGATCCATCCAACGAATGAAACGCTGTTTTTTACCTCAATGGCGTAAGTATAGTCAATATTTGTTTACAAAACCGCCAATCAACAGCGCCAGTCCACGTTGGATTTACCTTCTTTTGACCATAACTTAGGTCGTCCGTTCACCAGTGGGCCAAAAGGTCGCCCCCTGCTCGGCCATGCGCAATAAGGTGTCGCACGGAGAAAAACGAGGGCCGTACTGTGCGGCCAGACGCTGCAAGATTGCGGCGACTTCACCCGCGCCGAGGCTATCCATATAGCGGAACGGGCCGCCGAGAAACGGCGGAAAACCTATACCAAAGACGGCGCCAATATCGCCATCACGCGCGCTACGTACGATCTGTTCATCAAAACAGCGCGCCGCCTCGTTGAGCATCATCATCACGCAGCGTTCAGCGACCTGCTGAGCAGACAAACGCGCCTGCGGGCTAGCCACTGCCAATAATGGGTAAATAGCCGGGTCAGCCCGTTTTTTGCTTTTACGCCTTTTTGTCTCATAAAGATAGAAACCGCGATTATTTTTTCTGCCTTTGCGATCGTCCTTCAAAATCGCGTCAATGATGTTTGCAGGCGGGCTAAAACGTTCACCAAAAGCGGTCTCCAGTACCGGGATAATCTTAGTGCCGGTATCAATGCCGACTTCATCCAGCAACTGAATAGGTCCAACCGGGAAACCAAATTTAACCAACGCATTATCAATATGTTCAACCGGCTCGCCCTCCAGCAGCAGGCGCATGGCTTCATTGATATAGGGCGCCAGAATACGGTTAACATAAAAACCTGCGCGATCCGCGACCACGATTGGCGTTTTGCCCTGCAGCTTCGCCAGCTTCACCACCGTGGCGATGGTTTGCTCATCGGTCGTTGCGTGCGGGATAACCTCAACCAGCGGCATTTTTTCGACCGGGCTGAAAAAGTGCAGTCCAATTACCTTCTCTGGCCGCGCGGCCTGAGCGGCGATCTCGCCGATCGGTAGCGATGAGGTATTGGAGGCAAAGATCGTCTGCGGCCCGCAGCATTGTTCGATCTCGCCAACCATCCGCTGTTTCAGCGCCAGATCCTCAAACACCGCTTCGATGACCACATCGCGGTGGGCAAAGCCATGATAATCCGTAGCGCCGGAAATCAGCGCCAGCTGACGATCGCGTTCACTGGCGCGCAGATAGCGGCGACGCACTTGCTTATCCAGCAGATCCCAACTGTACTTGAGCGCATGATTGATGCCTTTCGCCTGAATGTCTTTTATGCGTACCGGCAGGCCGCCTTTACAGGCGGTGACGTAAGCAATTCCGCCTCCCATTAAGCCGCCGCCGAGTACAGCAATGCTATTCAGCGGAGCGGGGTCAGCTTCGGCGCCACGATCTTTTTTCAGATCGGTGCTGGCAAAGAAAATAGAACGTAACGCTTGCGATTGCGGCGTCATCGCCAGTTCGCCAAACGCTCGTGCCTCTTCGGCGTAACCGCTGCTGCAGCCGTGCGCCAGTCCGTTTTCTATCACCTGTAAAATACGTTCTGCCGCCGGGTAATTACCCTGCGTTTTTTGCCGGGTCTTTTTCGCCACCATGCGGAACAGCAGTTGACGCCCCAGAGGCCCGGCAAGTACCCGTTCGCGCACCGGTACAGTTCGGCTCGCCGGCCGCCCCTGTAACGCCAGCTCAACCGCGGTCCGCAGCAATATTGATTGCGGGACAACATCGTCCACCAGCCCGGCTTTCAACGCCTGACGCGGACGCAATTGTTTACCGGTGAGGATCATTTCAAGCGCCGTACTGACGCCAATCAGCCGCGGCAGACGTTGAGTGCCGCCGGAGCCCGGTAGCAACCCCAGTTGCACTTCCGGCAATCCCAACCGCGTTTTATCATCGTCGCTACAGACACGCCCATGACAGGCCAGCGCCAGCTCCAGGCCGCCGCCAAGGCAGGCGCCGTGAATGGCGGCAATCACCGGGATAGAAAGCGCGTGGATCTCGGACATGATCTGCTGGCCCTGGCGCGCCAGCGCTTCGGCTTCTGCGGCGCTGGTACAACGAGCAATCATGTTGATATCCGCGCCGGCGATAAAGTTGTCGGGTTTAGCGGAGATAAATACGGCGCCGCGCAGCGCCTTATTTTCGCGGAGCTGGCGGATAATCGTCCGCACCTCGCCGCCGAACTCGGCTTTCAGGGTATTCATCTTTTCGCCGGGCGCGTCGATGGTAATAACGGCGATGTTATCCGGGCGAATTTCAAGCGTAAAAGCTGTTGCCGCTTCCATTATTCGACCTCCAGAACCATAGCGGAACCTAAACCCCCCGCCGCGCAGGCGGTAACCAGACCAAATCCGCCGCCGCGGCGCCGGAGTTCATGCAACGTCTGGGTAATCATGCGCGCGCCGGTCGCCGCAAAGGGGTGTCCGTAGGCGATAGAGCCGCCCAGCACGTTGAACTTGCTGGCATCGACTTCCCCGGTTGCCTGTGAACGGCCCAGCACTTCCCGGGCGAAACGATTACTGGCTAAACATTGTAGATTCGCCAGCGTCTGCGCGGCGAAAGCTTCATGCATATCAATCAACGTGAGGTCTGCAAGGGTAATTCCCGCCCTATCCAACGCCAGCGGCGTCGCCCACGCCGGCCCCAGCAACATATCCTGCCAGACATCAATAGCGGTGAAAGCATAGCTACGCAGGTAGCCCAGCGGCGTTAACCCCAACTCTTTGGCCCGGGATTCGGTCATCATGATCACCGCGGCGGCGCCGTCGGTGAGCGGCGTACTGTTTGCCGCCGTGACGCTACCGTGTTTACGATCGAACGCCGGACGTAACTTTTGGTAATCCACCAGGGTTGAATTTTTACGAATATTGTTGTCCTGCTCCAGCGGCTCGCGATAAGGCGGTACATAGGCCGTCATCACTTCACTGGCCAGTTTGCCCTCTTCCCAGGCGCGGGCGGCAAGCTGGTGTGAACGCAGCGCCAGCGCGTCCTGATCTTCACGGCTAATGCCCCAGGTTTTCGCCATCTGCTCGGCGGTGTCGCCCATCCGCAGGCCGGTGGAGTATTCCGCGACAGCAGGCGGCACCGGTAAAAGATCGCGCAGGCGCAGGCGGGAAAAGAGTTTTAGCCGTTGGCCAAGGGTGCGCGCTTTATTGGCATCCACCAGGGTGCGGGCCAGTTTTTTACTCACGCCGATGGGGAGAACGGAGGAGGAATCAGCGCCGCCGGCGATGCCCGCGCGGATCGTGCCGGCCATCAGGCTTTCGGCAATATTAGCTACCGCCTGGAAACTGGTGGCGCAGGCGCGGCTGACGCTATAGGCGTCGGTATGTACATTCATGCCGGTACCGAGCACGATTTCACGAGCAATATTCGGCGCTTCCGGCATCTGTACAACCTGGCCGAAGACCAGTTGTTCAATCACTTCCGGGGGAACTTCACTGCGCGCCAGCATTTCGCCGACGACCATTTTACCCAGATCTACGGCCGGAACGCCGTGATACGCCGTCGCCTGACGGGCAAATGGGGTACGTAAACCGCTGACAATGGCAATGCGATCGCCCTGACGGGTGATAAGCGGTAATGCCTGACTCATAACTCTCCCCTGTTAACCGATAAAACCAAGTGGTCTGACCTGATAACTAGTCTTAACTAATTTTTTACATTAAGCCAATCGGGGAAGAGAAAAAGTGGGAGCCAAAACACATTGAATAGAAAAGATAACGCCTCAGGAAAGAGGCGTTAAGAGAGAGGATTAACGTAACCCCAGCTGGAAGATCAGCGATTCCGCTTCACAGCTAAAAACAAAATCGATATTCAACTGCACGCCGCCATCAACGTCGGTGAACGTCGAGTTAATTTTGCACGGTTCAGATTCCACATTGCGGGCTTTTTCGCTCAGCGCGGCGAGGGTTGCTTCCGCTTCAGCGCGGTTTGCAAACACACGGCTGTAGGAGGCGGTGCAGTCGGTGTTGTCCACAATGGTGCCAACATCCATACAGCAGCAAACCGGGGTTTCATCAGCGCTACATTTACTCATCGTAGATTTCCTCTGTATATGCACCTTCGGTGCCAGACAAATAATGCGCCTATTTTACGTCCGCCCTCGTCCCCCCTCCAGTTGTTAATGGCAGGAAAACGCTTAAGTGACAGAAATCACACTTAAAAATGATCCAAAACAAAAATGCCCCAAATTGGGTATGACGAAGCAGGGCAATTTTGCCAGCTGGATCGCGTTTCTGTTATCACACTTGAAAAATCTTATAAACAAACTTGCAACAACTCATCTGGTCAGACCTATACTCAGGCCACTGGTCTGATTTCTCTGTTGTAAAGCAGACCCTACACTTCGCGCTTCTGTTACGGCATGTAACATAGTTTAAATAAAAATAACTCAATGAGGTTATGGGCATGAGCCAGAAAACCCGCTTTACCCAATCTGCCCTTGCAGTGGCTGTAGCACTTGTTTCAACCCAAGCCTGGTCCGCAGGATTCCAGTTAAATGAATTCTCCGCTTCCGGCCTTGGTCGTGCCTATTCCGGTGAAGGGGCAATCGCTGACGATGCGGGCAACGCCAGCCGTAACCCCGCGTTAATCATGATGTTTGACCGGCCGACAATGTCGGCAGGCGCCGTCTTCGTCGATCCGGACGTTAATGTTTCCGGTACTTCGCCTACCGGTAAAAGTCTGAATGCGGACAATATTGCCCCAACGGCATGGGTACCAAACCTCCACTTTGTTTCGCCAATTAATGATCAGTTTGGTTGGGGCGCATCTATCACCTCTAACTACGGTCTCGCGACTGAATTTGCTGATAACTATGCTGCCGGCAGTATGGGCGGCACAACCGATCTCACCACCGTTAACTTCAATTTAAGCGGCGCCTATCGCCTGAACAGCAACTGGAGCTTTGGTTTAGGTTTTGACGCGGTGTACGCGAAAGCGAAAATCGAACGCTACGCAGGTGATTTAGGACAAATCGTTGCCGGTTCCGGTAAACTGCCGCCAGCGCTGGCGGGCAGGGTCGGCCAGATCCCTGCCGACACTCAGATTGCGCATTTGAACGGCAACGAATGGGGCTTCGGCTGGAACGCCGGTATCCTGTATGAGCTGGACAAAAACAACCGCTACGGTTTCACCTACCGCTCTGAAGTTAAAATCGACTTTGATGGCAACTATAAGAGCGATCTGCCGTCCGCGTATAACCAGATCCTCGGCAACTTCGGTTTACCGGCCGGTACCGATGGCCGTACCACTAACGGCTCGCTGACCCTCAACTTGCCAGAGATGTGGGAACTGTCGGGTTATAACCGCGTCGCGCCGCAGTGGGCAGTTCACTATAGCCTGACCTACACCAGTTGGAGCCAGTTCCAGGAGCTGAAGGCCACTGGCAGCAATGGCCAGACGCTGTTCTATAAAGATGAAGGCTTTAAAGATGCTTACCGCATCGCGCTGGGTACCACCTATTACTATGACGATAACTGGACCTTCCGTACCGGTATCGCCTTCGATGATAGCCCGATTCCAGCTGGCACCCGCTCCATCTCTATCCCGGATCAGGATCGCCTGTGGCTGAGCGCCGGTACCACCTACGCGTTCAATAAAGATGCTTCAGTGGATGTTGGTGTCTCTTACATGCACGGTCAGCACGTGGAAATTAAAGAAGGTCCTTACACCTTCCGTTCTGAAGGTACCGCCTGGCTGTACGGCGCGAATTTCAACTACCGCTTCTGATAAGCCAACGGTATAAAAAAGGGTGAACATCATGTTCACCCTTTTTCTTTTCTGCCCCGCATGGATTACTGCGAATCGATATCTTTCAGCTCATCCTGAATCGCCTGCGCGTTCGGATTATCGGCCGGCGTCAGCTTACCGCCGTTGGCGATAAAGTCGTGCCGCTGGAAGTAGGCTTCACGCATCAGGATGTATGGATCGGAAGACTGGCGCAGCAGGCCGTCGGAATCCAGCAGCTGAGCGCGCGTTTCAATCCCTTCGACCGCCCATTTACCGATGGACATCGGCCAGGTCAGCCAGGAGAGTACCGGATACAGGCCATCGGCCATGTCGCCGCCCTCATCACGCAGGGTGAAACTACCATAGAACGGCAGCTGTACGTACGGGCCGTAGCCCACGCCGTAGTGGCCCAGCGTGCTACCAAAGCGATGCGGTTCAACGCGCTGCAGCTGCGGGTTCGCCATACCTGCGACGTCGATTAAGCCGCCCATCCCGAGAATAGTGTTAAGGAAGAAGCGTGTGAAATGCACCATGCCTTTATAGGGATCGCCCTGCAGGAAGGAGTTGACCATTACCGCCGGCTCTTCAAGGTTGCTGGTGAAGTTGCTTAAACCATTACGCGCCGGTTGCGGCACATAATCACGCCAGGCGACGGCGACGGGACGCAGTACATAAGGATCAACCACATTAAAGTTGAAGTTGAACATGGTACGGTTAAACCCTTCAAGCGGATCTGAACGCCCCTGCGGCCGATCGTCAGTGCTGGAACTGGCACATCCCACCAGCAATGTGGCGCCAAGCGCAAGCGCCGACAGGCGATAATTCATAGGTGTCTCCCTGTTAATTCTGACTATCGCTGGAGGCATCCGGGACGGCGCCCCCATTAGCATTTTATCGTTGGGTAGCTGCTTTCAGCATAGCCTTCTTTGGCATAATTGTTGCTCCCCGATTCTATACATATTTTGCAATATTCGTATTGCTATTCTTGCCATTGCGCTGAATTTAGGAGCATATCCTGTGCCGCCGCGCTGATTTCTCTCTACGCTTAGTAACAAATACAAAGGGAGAGCAGCCATGACCCGACAAAATACCCCCACCAGTATGCATGATAGCGATGAACGAGAAGTTGAAAGCGAAGAGAAACAGCATGGCGAGAAAATAGAAGTAGATGAAGAGCGTCTGCCTTCGCAGGCAATGGCTACCCATGAGGTGATTCGCCAGGAGGGTGAAAAGGAGCTCGAGCGCGACGCCATGGCGCTACTATGGTCAGCAATTGCCGCCGGTTTGTCGATCAGCGCCTCGCTGGTAGCCAAGGGGATTTTTCATGTTCACCTTGGCGCCCTGCCCGGCGGTTATCTGCTGGAGAATTTGGGATACACCTTCGGCTTTATTATTGTCATTCTCGCCCGCCAGCAGCTGTTTACGGAAAATACCGTCACCGCCGTGCTGCCGATTATGCATAAACCCAGCGCCGGTAATATTGCTTTATTGCTGCGCCTGTGGGGCGTGGTGTTATTAGGTAATTTATTGGGTGGGGCTATCGCCGCCTGGGCGTTTAATATCATGCCGATTTTCGATGACGCCACTCGTGAGGCGTTTCAAAGCATCAGCCAGAAAGTCATGGAAAACACGCCGACCGAAATGTTTGCCAACGCGATTATTTCCGGCTGGCTGGTGGCGACAATGGTCTGGATGTTCCCGGCCGCCGGCTCGGCGAAAGTCATCGTCATCATCCTGATGACCTGGCTGATTGCGCTGGCGGACACCACGCATATCGTCGTCGGCAGTGTGGAAATTTTCTATCTGATTTTCAGCGGCGCCCTGCCCTGGCAGGAGTTCTTCTGGCCGTTCGCGCTGCCGACGCTCGCCGGCAACATCTGCGGCGGCACCTTTATCTTCGCCCTGCTAAGCCACGCCCAGATTCGCAACGACATGACCCAGGAACAGAAAGCCAAAGCGAAGGCCGAAGCAGATAAAAAGGGCTAAACGGCTGCAAATTAAGCAATTAATCGCAATGCGCTTAACGGGCGGCGGAAAAAACGCTATAATCCCGCCGCCTTGTCCCCTTAGTTAAATGGATATAACGAGCCCCTCCTAAGGGCTAGTTGCAGGTTCGATTCCTGCAGGGGACACCATATCACCTTCTCCTGGCGTCTACCGAATTCAATAACCCCTTTATAATCAGCAATAAACCATCTACTTTAGCTAAGCTTTATCTGTAAGTATTCCAGTAAAAGGCCCGATCGTTAGTCGTAGATAGCGGCGAAAGCCTTCGTTTATCAGTTTTTCAAGCAGGCGGTTTAGATGAAACAATTCACCATCAGTGATATGCAGCAACAGAGCGCAGCCGCGGCGGCCGCTCCCCGCCTACGGGCGCATCGTAACTTCCATCCGGAACTCAGCGATCCGGTACAGCGTCTGGCCATTGCCATGGAGCCGGGAACCTACATTCGCCCTCACCGTCATCCTCATACTTTTGAGCTGCTGCTGCCGTTAAGCGGCCGTTTTGTAGTACTGAACTTCGATGAACAAGGCACCGTGACCCACCGCGTGGTATTAGGAGAAGAATGCACGGCGCTGGAAATGGCGGCCGGCACCTGGCATGCGGTACTGTCGCTGGATCACGGCGGTATCATTTTTGAAGTCAAGCACGGAGGCTATCAGCCGGTAGCCGAACAGGATTCCGCGCCATGGGCACCAGCCGAAGGCGCGCCAGGCACCGAGGAATTAATGGCGTGGTATGCCACGGCCCAGGTGGGGGATGGCGGTTTTACTCTTCAGAAGAGTGCTCGCTAATTTGAGCCTGCGATGATTATTGCAAAAAGGCGCTGCGGCGTCTTTTTTATTTATATCATCTATAATTAATATAGAGTATATCCATCACCAGAATAAAGCACCACGGCTCACCCCATTTTTATCGTTAATTAAGCAATATTCTATACCTTATTAAGAAAAAGATATTATAATCGATTATGGTAGGTGTTTTAACTGCCGCCATCTGTCACATAAAGATTCTTCATTGTGGATTTATATTTCACTGCTGAATAATTTTTTATGGAAAGGATAGTGTAGTCGAACAACAACGCTGGCGCTCTGTTCATCAGGAACGCAGATTATTAAAAACATTTACATATAATTATCGCCATGAATAAGATAGAAAGAAACATTTGGAAGTTGAACAATCTCCCACCACTGGAGTATTGCTCTATCGCTCGTGCGCAAAAACTCCTGCAGTGCGAACTGGAAGATTTACTTCACTGGCACGATATCGGCGCTATCAGCCTGTGCCTGAAACTGAAAAAGAATCGCGGCACGCTCAATAGCGCCCTGACCCGGAATCAGGGGGTTGGCGACTCATCATACGGCTACGGCGGTTTTGATGACATTACCAAAGCCAACAAGCCCTGGTCTCAGCACTCTAAAATAAACAACATCATCACCCTGAATGAAAATGTGTCGGTCATTGATGCCGATCACGACAGCGCCATCGCCAAAATTAAACTCAACGTTTCTGTTTCTGGTTTATGGCACACTCATTCAAGAAATTTAATGGATGTGCTGGAGAATCCAGATAACATTCAACAAGAAGATACGCTGAGCATTATCTCCCCAGCTAAAAACGTCATCTACTGCAATTTCATTCCTGATAATGATGATAAGCCGACGATTGAGCTTAACAAGCTGTATATTACCAGCAAAGAAATTGAGAAAATTTACGAGCACACCATCAGCAGTCGTCCGCTAGAGTATTCTGAGGCCGCGATGAATTCATATAATGAAAAAACCATTAATGAGCCATCAACACCGCCACAAAATAAGCTATTACTCGAATTCATTAATTATATTATTCAATCCAACCCCGCCTTTAACCGCGATTTACTGAATGCGACAGAAAGCAGTAAACAGCTCGCCTTTAAATCCATTATGGAAAAGTTAAAAAAAGAAGGCATCGTCACCAACGAAAATCATTCGATGGCTTCACTCTCTGAACTGATCCTCAATTCATAATACTCACTTTTGTGCGGATTATTCACACGAATAATCCGCCATTATCCATAGTGATAGTACCGATACCGCCACACTTTACTTTCTCGATCAAAAGCAAAGCAAAAAAAGTACGATAAAAAACAAAAAAAATTCCCCAACACGTGCTCTATCGTCTATATATCTTCTGGTGTTTATCACAGACGATTCACATTCACTTCATCATTTCACGCCAACTATGAGCTCATGCTGAAACTATCCCGATGCCCTGTAGTCGTTCTCGGTACCCTTGCTTTGTATTGTGGTTCCACTCGCGCTGAGGTCGACCTCGGCTCGATCGACATTTTTTCTGCTGATAACCCGAATAGCCCGGTGCCGAAAGGTTGGGTTCTCGGCGGCGCCGCGATTAGCGGTACCGCGCGCTACCAAAAGCAGGACAACGAAACCCACTTTATTCCCGGCGGATTATATTTTGGCGACCAGTTAATGTATCTGGGCGACCGCGCCCGCTACTATTTTCATCTTGATGACACTATCGCGCTATACGGCTACGGACGCTGGCGTTTCGGTAATTTAGATCCCGACGACGATACGGCTTTTAGGGGGATGAACGAACGTAAAGGCGAACTGGAAGGCGGTATTGGCGCCACATGGATCACACCATACGCGCTGATAAGCGCGCGCATCAGTTCAGATATCAGCGGCCGCAGCAACGGCCAGGAGCTGCTGCTATGGGCTGATTTTCCGATCATCAAAGACAATCTGCTGGTGATGCCGGGGATGGGCCTGATGGTACGGAGTCATAATATGGCGAACTACTATTTTGGCGGCATATCAGCAAGCGAGGCGACGCCCGAGCGTCCCCAATGGGATACCGGCACGACGGTATCACCAATGGTCGCCATCATTACCAGCTACCGCTTCAGCCCCCACTGGGTCGGAATGATAGCGGCAAACTACGAACGCTATGATGATGATATTGCCAATAGTCCCATTGTCCAGCACAGCGGTGAACTGTATGGCATCCTCGGCGTCGGATATACCTGGTAGAACATCAGGGCATTTCCTCAATCCATAAGTTAATCTGATTAACTCAATTATAAATAAGTCTTTTAGCTTATGGCGTAAGCTCGCTACCCTGTTGCAGGATTCAATCTCCAGCCTGCCGCCGATTAAGTTCTTCTACCCGACTTTTACAGGAGCCGCTCATGCCTACTCATGATAACCATCTTCAGCGCGCCATTACGCTTGCCGCCGCTAATGTTGAAAACGGCGGCCGCCCGTTCGGCGCCGTCATAGTACGCCACGGCGAAGTCATTGCCGAAGCGGTGAATACCTTGCACCAGAGCGGCGATCCTACCGCACACGCTGAACTCAACGCCATCCGCGACGTTTCTCTACATTTGGGCAATCAGGTATTGCGTGAATGCGTGGTTTACGCCAGCGGGCAACCCTGCCCGATGTGTCTGAGCGCGATGTATTTAACCGGCGTGCGCGAAGTCTATTTCGCCAACAGCAATCAGGATGGCGAGCGCTTCAATCTCTCTACCGCCGCTATCTACCAGCAATTGCAGCAGCCATTGGAAAACCAATCACTCCCCATTCACCATTGCCCACAACCCGAAGGGCTGGCCTTGTATCAGCGCTGGGCGGATAAAGCGTAATGAGCCAGACACAACGCAAAACGCTGACGCTATTGGTGCTGGTACTGATCGGCATTAATATGCGCCCGCTACTGACCTCGATAGGTCCATTACTGCCGCAACTGCAGCACGCAACAGGCATGAGCTTTACCCTGGTTTCACTACTGACCGCCCTTCCGGTCATCGCGATGGGGGTGCTGGCGCTAGCCGGAGGCTGGGTTAACCGCCACGTTAGTGAAAACCGCAGTATCGCGTTAAGTCTGCTGGCGATAGGCATTGGCGCAATCCTGCGTGAGCTGGCTCCGCAAAGCGGCCTGCTGCTTAGTAGCGCGCTGCTCGGCGGGATTGGCATCGGCGTGATTCAGGCGATTATACCCAGCGTCATTAAGCGTCTCTTTCATCACCGCACGCCGCAGGTGATGGGGTTATGGTCGGCGGCGCTGATGGGCGGGGGCGGCCTTGGCGCTGCGATCACCCCCTGGCTTGCGCAGCATAGCGCGCTCTGGCATCACGCGCTGGCGTGGTGGGCTCTACCGGCTCTGGCTGCGATCATTGGCTGGTTGCCGCTCTGCAAAATGCTGCCCGCCGCGCCGGCTGCCGCATCGGCGCAAGTCACGCCGGCTGTCTTTCGCCACCACCGCGCCTGGACGCTTGGTCTTTATTTCGGTCTGATCAATGGCGGCTACGCCAGCCTGATTGCCTGGTTACCACCCTATTATATGCAGCTTGGCCACAGCGCCCAGTTTAGCGGCACGCTTCTGGCATTGATGACCGTCGGCCAAACCGCCGGCGCGCTGGTGCTGCCGATGCTCGCTCGCCACGAAGATCGTCGTAAGCTGCTGATGCTGGCATTGGCGCTGCAGTTGTTCGGGTTCTGCGGTTTCATTTGGCTACCGCAACAGTGGCCTCTGCTGTGGGCAGTGAGTTGCGGCGTAGGACTAGGCGGCGCATTTCCGCTTTGTCTGGTGCTGGCGCTGGACCATTCGCCGCAGCCGGCCGTCGCCGCTCGGCTGGTGGCGTTTATGCAGGGCGTCGGTTTTATTATCGCCGGGTTATCGCCATGGCTTTCGGGGCTGCTGCGCAGCCTGAGCGGAAACTACCAGCTGGACTGGGAATTCCACGCCATCTGCGTATTCATCTTAATGGCGCTTACCTTGCGCTTTGTGCCCGCACGTTATCCGCATCAGTGGCGCGCGCCGACGACAACCGCCCGCTAACCTCATCGCTACAGGGTGCAGAAGATGATTTCTGCACCTCCCCGCCAATAGAAAAAATCCCAAAATCAAATAACTACGAAATGTCCGGGTATTGCTTTAAATCACCGTCGCCGTAATTGAATTTATTACCGAATGAAATTAATGTGTCGCCTATTCACGACAGTCGTAAGTAACTAAAAATTAATAAAAAAATGGATCTTGTTTCCACCATTTTTTAAGCGTACATTAGCGCCATCTGGAGCAAATAGCGCACAGAATTTCGGACTGCCGCAGCCGCCAGAATAGTCTGGTTTTATCTGCGACAGTCCCACAACGGTTAAAGTTAAATTCATTTAGGCGTTTCGCCGAAATGCGGAGTGACATGTCGTGAAATACTTTTTGATGGGAATTTCTTTTATGGTCATCGTTTGGGCCGGTACTTTCGCCCTGATGATTTAACCTGCTATGCAGCAAAGAAATGGGAGCCAGGCGGCTCCCATTTTTTATTCGTGGTGTTCAGTCACCGTTTTACTGGCCGCCGGTAGCAGTCCATCGGCGCGGAACATGGATTTGATGCCACGGATAGCCTGACGGATACGATCGCGGTTTTCGATCAACGCGAAACGCACATGAGTATCGCCATAGTCGCCAAAACCGATTCCCGGCGAGACGCACACTTTAGCCTCCTGCAGCAGCTTTTTGGCGAATTCCAGCGATCCCATTGCCGCATATGGCTGCGGAATTTTGGCCCACACGTACATCGACGCTTTCGGGCACTCAACCATCCAGCCTGCCTCATGCAGCCCTTTCACCAGCACATCACGACGACGTTTATATTGTTCCGCAATATCGCGCACGCATTGCTGATCGCCTTCCAGCGCGGCAATCGCCGCCACCTGCAGCGGTGTAAAGGTCCCGTAGTCATGATAACTTTTGATGCGGGCCAACGCGTTAACCAGCGTTTTATTCCCCACCATAAAGCCGATACGCCAGCCGGCCATGTTGTAGCTTTTTGACAGGGTGAAGAATTCGACCGCCACATCGCGCGCGCCGGGCACCTGCATAATCGACGGCGCTTTCCAGCCATCATAGACGATATCAGCGTAGGCCAGATCGTGCACCACCAGCACGTCATAGCGTTTCGCCAGCGCCACCACCTTCTCAAAGAAATCGAGCTCGACGCACTGCGCGGTCGGGTTCGACGGGAAGCCCAGAATCATCATTTTTGGCTTCGGATAACTCTCGCGGATCGCGCGTTCCAGTTCATTGAAGAAATCTACGCCTTCCACCAGCGGGACGGAACGGACCTGCGCCCCGGCGATAACCGCGCCGTAAATATGAATCGGATAGCTGGGGTTTGGCACCAGCACCGTATCGCCATGATCGAGCGTCGCCAGCATCAGATGCGCCAGCCCCTCTTTCGAACCAATCGTCACGATGGCTTCTGATTCCGGGTCGATATCGACGTCATAACGTTCCTGATACCAACGTGAAATCGCGCGGCGCAGACGAGGAATACCGCGGGAAGTAGAGTAACCGTGGGTATCCGGACGCTGGGCGACGGTACACAGTTTTTCAACAATATGCGGCGGCGTGGCGCCATCCGGGTTGCCCATACTGAAATCGATAATATCTTCGCCGCGCCGACGCGCAGCCATTTTCAGTTCGGCAGTGATGTTAAAAACATACGGAGGGAGACGATCGATACGCGTAAAACGGCGTTCAGGACTGAATTCAGCCATAGATTCCTCAGATTAACGTTAGCGCCCGGACCGTCCGAGCGACGCGGCCACCGATGTGGCACGTTTAGAAAATAACCTGAAAAAAAACACGCTGTCGAGAGGGTTGATAAAAAATAATCGCCCACGCGTAAAACGGGTCATCACGCCTCAGTATGCGGCAGAACGTGTTCCCAAAACGAATGTAACGTAAATAAACAATCAACATATTGATATCATTTATAATACTCAAATGTATCATCGTTACTCATAAATGCCCTGATAGCTGGAGTGAGCGACTTATCCCCTTTAATTTTTAAGCCTGTTCCCCATTTATCTCTGCTGCTAGCCTTCTGGCGTGAGGTTTTCTATCATATTGCTTTCCCGCGAATCCTGGGCGCATCCATGCACGATATATTTAATATGCTGCTGGCGGTTTTTGACCGCGCGGCATTAATGCTCATTTGCCTCTTTTTTCTTATCCGCTTACGCCTGTTCCGCGAACTGCTGCATAAATCGGCGCATACGCCTCGCGAGCTGCTGGCGGTCACCGCCATTTTCTCCATGTTTGCGCTGTTCAGCACCTGGTCCGGCGTTCCGGTAGAGGGTTCGCTGGTCAACGTACGGATTATCGCGGTGATGTCCGGCGGGATCCTGTTTGGGCCGTGGGTCGGCGCGATTGTCGGCGTGATTGCCGGGGTACACCGCTATCTCATTGATATTGATGGTGTAACGGCCATCCCCTGCTTTATCACCAGCATTGTCGCCGGGCTACTTTCCGGGCTTATTAATCGCAAAATTCCGAAAGCCCAGCGCTGGAAGGTGGGGATTCTGGCCGGGATGCTGTGCGAAACGCTAACCATGATCCTCGTGGTGCTGTGGGCGCCGACGCTGGCGCTGGGGATCGATATTGTCTCCAAAATCGGTATTCCGATGATCCTTGGCAGCATCTGCATCGGTTTTATTGTGCTGCTGGTCCAGAGCGTGGAAGGCGAGAAAGAGGCCAGCGCGGCGCGCCAGGCAAAACTGGCGTTGGATATCGCCAACAAAACGCTGCCGCTGTTCCGCCACGTTAACAGCGAATCGCTGCGTCAGGTTTGCGATATTATTCGCCGGGACATCAATGCCGATGCGGTCGCGATTACCACCACTGACCGGGTGCTGGCCTACGTTGGCTATGGGGAAAATAACTATAACGATCGCAACAACGATATCAGCCCAACGACTCGTAAAGCTATTGAAAGCGACACCATCATCATTAAAAACAACGATGAAGCCTACAGAACGCCGGAGATCCACTCCATGCTGGTGATTCCGCTACGCGAGAAAGGTGTGGTGACCGGCACGCTGAAAATTTACTACTGCCACGCGCATCGTATTACCTCCTCGCTGCAGGAGATGGCGATCGGCCTGTCGCAAATAATCTCCACCCAGCTTGAGGTCTCCCGGGCCGAACAGCTGCGTGAAATGGCCAATAAAGCGGAACTGCGCGCCCTGCAGAGTAAAATAAATCCCCATTTTCTGTTTAATGCGCTTAACGCCATCTCCTCTTCCATCCGTATGAATCCGGATACCGCCCGGCAGTTGATTTTCAATTTGTCGCGTTATTTACGCTATAACATTGAGTTAAAAGATGACGAGCAGATCGACATCAAGCGCGAGCTATACCAAATTAAGGATTATATTGCGATCGAGCAGGCGCGATTCGGCGACAAGCTGACGGTGATTTATGATATTGATGAGGACGTCAGCTGCGTCATCCCCAGCCTGCTCATTCAGCCTCTGGTAGAAAATGCCATCGTCCACGGTATTCAACCCTGTCGGGGCAAGGGCGTGGTGACTATCGCCATCAACGAATGCGGAAACCGGGTGCGCATCAGCGTACGGGATACCGGGAACGGTATTGACCCGGCGGTGGTGGCCCGCGTCGAAGCCGACGAGATGCCGGGTAATAAAATTGGCCTGCTGAATGTTCATCATCGGGTGAAACTGCTCTACGGCGAAGGGCTGCATATCCGCCGCTTGACGCCGGGGACGGAGATTGCGTTCTACGTCCCCAACCAGCACGCCCCGGCGACTGAACCGGTATCGCTGTTGCCATGAGCGGAGAAAACATGAAAGTCATTATTGTTGAGGATGAGTTCCCGGCGCAGCAGGAACTCACCTGGTTGATTAACACCCACAGCCAGATGGAGATCGTCGGCACCTTCGACGACGGTCTCGACGTGCTGAAATTCCTGCAGCACAATAAAGTCGATGCCATCTTTCTCGACATCAATATCCCCTCGCTGGATGGCGTGCTGCTGGCGCAAAATATTAGCCAGTTCGCGCATAAGCCGTTCATCGTCTTTATCACCGCGTGGAAAGAACATGCGGTGGAAGCCTTTGAACTGGAAGCGTTTGACTACATCCTCAAGCCTTATCAGGAATCACGGATTATTAATATGTTGCAGAAGCTGTCCAGCGCCTGGCAGCAACAGCAGCAAGTGGCGGTAAGCGGCACGCCCGCGCACAACCCAACCCGCGAAAACGACACCATTAATCTGATTAAAGACGAGCGGATCATCGTCACCAGCATTCACGATATTTATTACGCGGAAGCGCATGAGAAAATGACCTTCGTCTATACGCGCCGTGAATCATTCGTCATGCCGATGAACATCACCGAATTCTGCAGCAAGCTGCCGGCTGCGCACTTCTTTCGCTGTCACCGCTCGTACTGCGTCAATCTGAATAAAATCCGCGAAATTGAACCATGGTTCAACAACACCTACGTCCTACGATTGCGCGACCTTGAGTTTCAGGTGCCGGTCAGCCGCAGTAAGGTAAAAGAGTTTCGCCAGTTGATGAATCTGTAATGAGATGGGCGGCGCCAAACGCCGCCCGACTGAGAGTGGCTTAGAGTATATACCCAAGCGTCTGGCGCAGATGCGCGCCGGAGCCGAGCAGGCCAGGGTTATCATGAACGATGAGATAGACCGGAATATCCTGCACGTAGGCTTTAAAGCGCCCTTTATCTTCAAACCCGCCGCGGAAACCCGACGCCTTAAAGAACTCAAGGAAACGCGGGACAATGCCGCCCGCGATGTACACGCCGCCGAATGTGCCAAGGGTTAGCGCCAGGTTACCGCCAAAGCGCCCCATAATGACGCAGAACAGCGACAGCGCGCGGCGACAATCAATGCAGGTATCCGCCAGCGCACGTTCAGTGACGTCCTTCGGCTGTAGGTTTTCCGGCAAACGGCCATCGGATTTAACGATAGCCCGATACAGATTAACTAATCCAGGGCCGGACAAAACGCGTTCGGCGGACACGTGGCCCAACTCGTTGCGTAACTCCTCAAGAATAATGCCCTCTTCTTCGCTATTCGGCGCGAAATCGACGTGGCCGCCCTCGCCCGGCAGGCTCACCCAGCGTTTATCAACATGTACCAGGTGCGCTACGCCAAGACCAGTACCAGCGCCGTAGACGGCGATCGGTTTACCTTCCGCCGGTTGCGCGCCGCCGAACTGGATCAGATGCTCAGTTTTGAGCATTGGGATCGCCATCGACACCGCGGTGAAATCATTAATGATTTCCAGATGCGCAAATCCGAGGTTCTTTTTCATCTCGGCAATAGAAAAAGCCCAGGTATGGTTGGTCATCGCCACCCAGTCGCCGGTGATGGGGCAAGCAATGGCGATGCAGCCATCCTCGACCTTCACGGCTTGTTCGTCGAGATAGACGCGTACAACGGCCTCAAGGCTTGGGTAATCGAGCCCGGAATAAGTTTTAGCGCGGGAAATCTCCCCGCTTGCGATATCACATAACGCCAGACGGGCGTTAGTTCCGCCGACGTCTCCTACTAAAGCAAATTTTGTCATTCCGTTACGGCTCCGCTAAAGTCAAAATAATTCTTTTCGCACACTGTAAATTCATGGCGACATAACAACAACGACCAACGTACAGCCGCCGGTAGTTTAGCGACATTGGTCACATTTAGACTGTAATCTATGTAACATGCCAGTTTATGTCATACACGCAACGTCAGGTTTGGCCTTAAGTTTATCGTTTCAGCACCATTTGCGCCGAAGCTCTTTACAGAGACAGGCAAAGTAGCGCTTCAGGACATTTAAAAGGAACCCTTCATGCTGCACCCGCGCGCCAGAACGATGCTGTTGTTATCGATACCCGCCATTCTTATTGGTATCGCATCCAGCCTGGTATTGATTGTGGCGATGAAGATAGCCGCAGTCCTACAGAGCATCTTGTGGAGCGACCTGCCGGCGCATGTCGGCATTGCCGCCGATAGCCCGCTGTGGATAATTGCCATCCTCACTCTCACCGGGATTGCCGTGGGGCTGGTAGTCCGTTTCAGCCCCGGTCATGGGGGGCCGGATCCGGCAACCGAATCCTTGATCGGCGCGCCCATCGCCACCAACGCGCTACCGGGGTTACTGGCGGCATTGATTCTCGGCCTCGCGGGCGGTGTCAGTCTCGGGCCGGAACATCCGATCATGGTCGTCAATATAGCGCTTGCCGTCGCCCTCGGTTCGCGTCTGTTTCCACGGGTAAGTTCGCTGGACTGGACAATTCTCGCCGCGTCGGGAACCATCGGCGCGCTGTTCGGCACGCCGGTTGCCGCGGCGCTTATTTTTTCGCAAACGCTCAATAACAGCAGCGACGTTCCGTTATGGGACCGGCTGTTCGCCCCGCTGCTGGCGGCGGCGGCAGGCGCATTGACGACCGGTATTTTTTTCCATCCCAATTTCACCCTGCCAATCCCGCACTATCCGCACCTGCGCATCGTCGATATCATCAGCGGCGCGATTGTCACGCTTATCGCCATCGCCGTGGGCATGGTCGCCGTGTGGTGTCTGCCGCGTCTGCACGCGCTCATCCACCGGCTGAAAAATCCGGTGTTAATGCTGGGAATCGGTGGTTTTTTACTGGGGATCCTGGGCGTTATCGGCGGACATATTACGCTATTTAAAGGTCTGGACGAAATGCAGCAACTGGCCTCCAGCCAGACGCTTGGCGCCGGCGATTTTCTGCTCATTGCCGTGGTGAAATTGGCGGCGCTGGTGCTGGCGTCCGCATGCGGTTTCCGCGGCGGGCGTATTTTCCCGGCGGTGTTTGTCGGCGTCTCGTTGGGGCTAATGCTGCATGCTCACGTTGAAGCGGTACCGGCCGCCATTACCATCTCCTGCGCGATCCTCGGCCTGGTGCTGGTCGTTACCCGCGACGGCTGGCTGAGTCTGTTTATGGCGTCAGTAGTGGTGCCTGACACCACCCTGTTGCCGCTGCTTTGTATCGTGATGCTCCCGGCCTGGCTACTGCTGGCCGGGAAGCCGTTGATGATTGCCAAACGCCGCGGCGATTAGCCGCGGTTGTTGCGATTTTCCAGCGCCTGGGTGACCGCGCGTAAGAAATCAGGAATATCCATTTTCGGCAGCATGACTTCGACCATCGTTAACTTATCGGAATTAACGCTATCGGCCATCGCCTCCGCCAATTCGCCGGTTTGCGTTACCCGCCAACAGCGGGAAGGCGTATCCGGCGCAAAAGCATCGGGGAAGCGGCTCCAGTCCCACAATGCGATATCGTTGTAGCGCTGTTCCGGCCCGTGAATCGCGCGCTCGACGGTGTAGCCCTCATTATTCAACAGCAAAATTAACAGCTTTTGCTTATCGCGCAGCATTGAGCTCATCTCCTGGATAGTGAGCTGGGCGGCGCCATCGCCAATGATTAATACCACCCTTCTGTCCGCGGCGGCTGTCTGTGCGCCGTAGGCGGCAGGTAGCGTAAAGCCGATTGAGCCCCATAGCGGCTGCACCAGCAGCGTCGCCTGGGAGGGAAGTTTTAATGAGGCGATGCCGAATGCCGAGGTCCCCTGGTCGGCAAGAATAATGTCGCCCGGCCGCAGCTGTTTCTCGACCGTACTCCAGAAGCTTTTCTGCGTCAGATTCCCCTGCGGCGCGCCGGAAGCGTCGGGCGCGATGATATCTGGCGCGCTCCATTCGGCGGACAGCTTGCCAGAAACGTCAATGAGTGCCGCCAGCGCCTGATCCATCGGGATCCGGCTGAACCAGTGATCGCCAACCCGCGCGGCGAACGGCTGGATTTCGATGGTTTTCTCCGTTGGCAAATGATGGGTAAAGCCGGCGGTAATCGTATCGGTAAAGCGCGTACCCACGCAGATGATGGCATCGGCGCTTTCCATCGCCTCGCGAGTCTGCGGCGCGCTGGCGATCCCGCTATAGGTCCCGGCAAAACCTGAGCCTTGTTCGTCAAATAGCCCTTTCCCCATCAGCATGGTGGCGTGGGTAATAGGCGCGGACTTAACCCACTGCTGTAGTGTGTTTTGCAGACCGTAACGCTGAGCGAGAAAATCCGCCAGCAGCGACACGCGGCGACTGCTGCGCAACAGTTTGGCCGCGTGCTCGCGAAAGCCGGCAAGCTGGTTTTCATCGGCCGCGGGGCCCTTAATGACCAGCGCGCGGGCCGGCGGCACCGCACGGGCCTTCGCCACGTCGGCAGGCAGCATCAGATACCCTGGGCGGTGGTGGGTCAGCATGTCGCTTAATACCCGGTCAATTTCGTGACAGGCGTTGCCCGCCGTTAACGTCGCCTGAGAACAGGTAATATGTTCGCTCATCCGCGAGAAATGGGTGAAATCGCCATCGCCGAGGGTATGGTGCAGCAGTTCGCCGCGCTGCTGCGCGCCGGTAGATGGCGCGCCCACAATGTGCAGCACCGGGATATGTTCCGCATAGCTACCGGCCACTCCATTTAACGCGCTTAACTCACCTACGCCATAGGTGGTTAGCAGCGCGCCGGCGCCTTTTATACGCGCATAGCCGTCTGCGGCGTAGGCCGCGTTCAGTTCGTTAGCACAGCCGACCCATCCCAAATTTTGATGGGCTATCACGTGATCGAGAAACTGTAAGTTGTAATCACCAGGTACGCCGAACAGGCGATCGATACCACAATCTACGAGACGATCCAGCAGATAATCGCCAATGGTGTAAGTCGGTTGCATATCCATAATCCTTGTTGTTGTGCAGGTAATCTGAGTATTAGATATGCGTTTTACCTGTCCAGATTGTGAGCAATAATGAGGGTGGAAAGCAAAATTTACGCGTTATCCCCATATACTCCGCGTGCAACATTGATTAGTGTAAACGTATACACACCCTGTTTTGATGCGGAGGAAGTATGGTTTACCAGGCAAGCGACACGCGTTATCAGACCATGGAATACCGCCGATGCGGGCGCAGCGGCCTGAAGCTACCGGCGATATCTCTCGGTCTGTGGCATAACTTTGGCGATGAGACACAGGTCGAGGTCAGCCGCCAGTTGCTGCGTCACGCCTTCGACCTCGGGATTACCCACTTCGACCTGGCGAACAATTACGGCCCACCGCCGGGATCGGCGGAGAGCAACTTCGGGCGGTTCCTGAAAGAAGATTTTCTGCCCTACCGCGACGAACTCATCATCTCCAGTAAAGCCGGCTATACCATGTGGGACGGTCCTTATGGCGACTGGGGATCGCGCAAGTATCTGGTCGCCAGTCTCGACCAGAGCCTGAAGCGGATGGGTCTTGAGTACGTCGATATCTTCTATCACCACCGCCCGGACCCGGAAACGCCGCTGGAAGAGACTATGCGCGCGTTGGATCATCTGGTTCGCCAGGGAAAAGCTCTCTACGTTGGTTTATCGAACTACCCGCTTGAGCTGGCGCGTCAGGCTATCGCTATCCTCAACGATCTCGGCACGCCTTGCCTGATTCACCAACCCAAATATTCGATGTTTGAACGCTGGGTGGAAGAAGGATTATTAGCGATGCTGCAGGCCGAAGGCGTGGGAAGTATAGCGTTTTCACCGCTGGCTGGCGGGCAGTTGACCAACCGCTATCTAAACGGTATTCCGCCAGACTCGCGCGCAGCCAGCAATAGCCGTTTTTTACAGCCGGAACAGCTCACCGCCGAGCGGCTGGAAAAAGTCCGCCAGCTTGACGCCATTGCCGGGCGCCGCGGACAGAAGCTATCACAGATGGCCCTGGCCTGGGTGCTGCGTGAAGATAAAGTGACGTCAGTGCTGATCGGCGCCAGTAAAACGGCGCAACTGGACGATGCCGTGGGTATGCTAAGCAATCGTCAGTTCAGCGCTGAAGAGTGCGCCGCCATTGATGCGATCCTTGCGGTGTAAACTCATTTTTACTTTGGCAAAAAGTGCTATTTCTTGCGATTTAAGAGTTCCCTGATGCTACGCCTCTTTACCGGCTCGTAATATCTGGTTAACAGGTCATTAAGACCCGATCGTGAGGAGAAGAGTATGTTCAGGTCACTGATTCTGGCTGCGGTACTGCTGGCGTGCGCGCCGGTTATCGCCAATGCTGGTGAAATCACCCTGCTGCCATCGGTAAAATTACAAATTGGCGATCGTGACGGTTACGGTAACTACTGGGACGGTGGCGGCTGGCGCGACCGTGATTACTGGCGTCGTCATTATGAATGGCGCGATCATCGCTGGCATCGCCATGATAACGGCTGGCATCGCGGTTGGGATAAACGCGGCTGGGATCGTGGTCGTGCTTACGAGCGCGGCTATCGCGAAGGCTGGAACGATCGCCGTGGCGGCTGGGGCCGAGGCCCTGGCGGCGGGCGCGGACATGGTCACGGGCACCACTAATTGATAAAGGGAGCGAAAGCTCCCTTTTTTGTTGCCGTATTAATCTAATGCGGAACCAATAATCAGCCAGCCGTTCAGCGCCACCACAATCGCCACAATCAGCCAACCGATGCGTTTTACCCAGCGACTGTTTACCAGATCGCCCATTAACCGCGCATCGCTGGTAAAAATCAGCAGCGGCACCAGCGCCAGCGCAATCCCGAAGCTCAGCAATACCTGGCTCATCACCAGGATACGCGTTGGATCCAGCCCCATCATAATCACGATAAACGACGGCAGCATGGTGATAGTCCGGCGAAACCACAGCGGAATATGGAAGCGGATAAACCCCTGCATCACGACCTGCCCGGCAAGCGTTCCGACTACCGTCGACGAGAGACCGGCGGCAACCAGACTGAGACCAAAAATCGTCGCGGCGGCATGGCTAAGCAGCGGTTCGAGAGTTAAATAAGCCTGGTCGAGATCGGCCACGCCGGTGTGGCCGTTGAAGTGAAACGCAGCGGCGGCGGTCGCCATCATCGCCAGGTTAACGAAGCCGGCAATGGTCATTGCAATCGCCACGTCCCAACGCGTGGCGTTATAGCGTTCTTTGCGCGAGCCGTCGTGCAGGTTTTGCGTCAGCGATGAGTGCAGATAGATAACGTGCGGCATAATCGTCGCCCCGAGAACCCCGGCGGCAAGGAATACCGCTTCGCCATTCGGCAGGCTCGGAATAATCATGCCTTTGGCCAGCGGCGCTAACGCCGGCTGCGAGAAGATAAGCTCGACCACATAAGCCACCGCCACAAACAGCAGCAGCCCGCCGATGACTTTTTCCAGCGGTTTCTGCCCGCGACGCTGCAACATCAGGATCAGGAAGGTGGCGACGCCGGTCAGCACCGCCCCCTGTAATAAGGAAACGCCGAGCAGCAGCTTAAAGCCGATGGCCGCGCCGATGAATTCAGCCAGATCGGTCGCCATGGCGATAATTTCCGCCTGTATCCAGTAAAACCACACCACCGGGCGCGGGTAATGGTCGCGGATCTGTTCCGCGAGGTTTTTACCGGTGGCGATACCGAGCTTGGCCGATAACACCTGAATCAGCATCGCCATCAGGTTCGCCCATACCACTACCCATAACAATTGATAGCCAAAGCTGGCGCCAGCCTGGATATTCGTGGCGAAGTTACCCGGATCGATGTAGCCGATGGCAGCAATGAATGCGGGCCCCATCAGTGCGAGCCTCATCTTGCGCGCTGCGCGACCGCTGCTATTCTCAACGCGACTGTTAGTCATTTTCTGCCCCTGGAAATATAGCCTTTGCTATGTTTAATGCTATCAAAATGCGAATGATTATCAAGTTCATTTAGAAAGGTGATAATGATTGCTTTGATAGGAGGGAACGATAGCAGGCCAAATAACGAAACGGGCGTGAAGCTGTCGACAACGCGCCTTTCATCAGATTAGTACATTAATGCAACTTTTAATACCTTTGCATAACATAACAAAAATGTACGATTGATCACTATTTTTGTTATTGGTCACATATCCTTGCAATAGTGTGGATTCGATCTCGTTTTATTTAGGCTTGTTGCATAGAATGTGCACGGAAATTTAACCTGCCTCATATTTGGAGCAAATATGGACCGCGTCTTGCATTTTGTCCTCGCGATCGTTGTGGTGGCTATACTGGCCTTGCTGGTCAGTCACAACCGTAAGCAGATCCGCATTCGTTATGTTATTCAATTACTTGTTATTGAAGTTTTGCTGGCCTGGTTCTTCCTGAACTC
Organism: Klebsiella sp. 141251; assembly: GCF_050600725.1. NCBI lineage: Bacteria > Pseudomonadati > Pseudomonadota > Gammaproteobacteria > Enterobacterales > Enterobacteriaceae > Klebsiella > Klebsiella sp. 141251. The sequence goes on along the minus strand of NZ_JAQIRG010000005.1, from coordinate 159,909 downwards.
CGATGTCGGTCTGGGTTTCGTGAAAGGCTTTTCTGAGATGTTCGAGAAACTTCTCGGTTTCGCCAACGAAGGCACCAACTTCGTATTCGGTAACATGAACGATAAAGGTCTGGCCTTCTTCTTCCTGAAGGTTTTGTGCCCAATCGTCTTTATTTCCGCGCTGATAGGTATTTTACAGCATATTCGCATTCTGCCGATTGTCATCCGCGCGATCGGTACCGTGCTGTCGAAAGTTAACGGCATGGGTAAACTGGAATCTTTCAACGCCGTCAGCTCGCTGATCCTCGGCCAGTCGGAAAACTTCATCGCCTATAAAGATATTCTCGGCAAAATGTCGCGCAACCGTATGTACACCATGGCGGCAACCGCGATGTCTACCGTTTCGATGTCCATCGTCGGCGCCTATATGACTATGCTGCAGCCGAAGTATGTGGTTGCCGCGCTGGTGCTCAACATGTTCAGCACCTTTATTGTTCTGTCGCTGATTAACCCGTATCGCGTTGAGCAGAGCGAAGAAAACCTGCAGATGTCCAATCTGCACGAAGGTCAGAGCTTCTTCGAAATGCTGGGTGAATACATTCTGGCAGGCTTTAAAGTAGCGATTATCGTTGCGGCGATGCTGATCGGCTTTATCGCGCTGATTTCCGCGCTCAACGCCCTGTTCGCCACCGTCACCGGCTGGTTTGGCTACAGCATCTCCTTCCAGGGGATCCTCGGCTACATCTTCTACCCGGTTGCGTGGGTGATGGGTGTGCCGGCGAGCGAAGCGCTGCAGGTAGGCAGTATCATGGCGACCAAACTGGTGTCTAACGAATTCGTGGCGATGATGGATCTGCAGAAAGTGGCAGCGACGCTCTCCCCGCGTGCGGAAGGTATCATCTCCATCTTCCTGGTCTCCTTCGCCAACTTCTCTTCTATCGGCATCATCGCCGGGGCGATTAAAGGCCTGAATGAAGAGCAAGGTAACGTGGTTTCTCGCTTTGGTCTGAAACTGGTTTACGGTTCCACGCTGGTCAGCGTGTTGTCAGCCTCTATCGCTGCGCTGGTACTGTAATCACAAACAGACGTTAATAAAATAACAAGCCGGGCTGCAGTATCGCCCGGCTTTTTTACGCCTTCAATTCGCTTAACGGCTGCGGTTTGCCAATCAGGTAGCCCTGTAAATAATCGACGCCCAGCGCCAACAGCATCGCCTTTTGCGCCTGAGTCTCTACGTACTCTGCGACGACCGTAAGCTGTTTCGCCCGCGCGATTTCGATAATGGATTTCACGATAATCGCATCAAGCTGGTCGCTCTCGATTTCGTGCACGAAGCAGCCGTCAATTTTTACGATATCCGCCTGCAGGCTTTTCAGACGCTCATAGTTAGCGTAACCGGTACCGAAGTCATCAATGGCGATAGCGCAACCGAACTCACTCAGCAGCTGAATATTATGCATGCTGGTATCCGCATTCGAGAACGCCTGCTCTTCAGTTATCTCAATCGTGATATAAGCAGGCGAAACGCGATAACGCTTAAACAGCGCGATAATCTGCGCGGCGCTATCCTTTTGCATCAGCGTATACGGCAGCAAATTGACGGAGAAGCGTCGGCCGGGATGTTGATCAAGCTGGCTGAACAGCGTTTCCAGCACCAGCATATCGAAGCGCTGGCTGAGGTTAAACTGTGCAATAAGTGGAATAAACCGATCAGGCGTGATAATCGTCTCGCCGCAGCGCATACGGGTGAGGATTTCGTAATAGCCCTCCCCCTCCGCATTCTGAATCGGCTGCGCGTACAGCAGGAGATTACGCTCGTTCAGCGCTTGTTTTATTTTCGTCAGCATCCGCACCTGTTCGGTTGTTTGGTCAGAAACCTCCTCCTGCGCGGTATCTAACGCCAGCACCCGCTGCACGGCGCCAGCCTGCTCCGATAACCAACTAAGCTGGCCGAGCATAGGGTGTAATTCGGTCTCAATGCCGCTGTAACTCCCCCACGCCGCGCCAAACTCTAAATCCAGAACCTGGTTATGCCAGTTAAATTTAGCGTGGTTAAGCATCGCGACGATGTGATTTAGCCGCGCAGCCGGTTCCGGCCCCTCAATCACCAGCAACAACTCGCTACCCGGGAGCTGATAAATTTTATCGCGGTGGTCCAGTAGCGGCTGCAGACGGCGGGCTATTTGCCGCTTGCACTCTACCCGCATCATCATGCCGTAATGGCGGCTAAGGAAGTCCAGGTTTTCGATGCGCAGACTGCTAATAACAACCCGCGGCGACTGGCGCAAATGTCCTTCCAGCGCCCGCAAATTGGGTAACCCGGTTAACGGATCTTCTTCAGCTCGATCGCGCCAGCGTTGTTTAATTCTGTCACTACGCGAATAAATATCTGTCATGTAAAACAAACAAATCGTGAATGAAATTAACACCGACAGGACAAATGACAAGGAGTACCCCGACTGAACACCCTGCAGAAAATTTTTGTTATAGGCGACTAAAAAGAATGCCGAAATAGCCCACGTAATGCGAATTAACTCATGCCCCAGACGCCCAATACCAACGAAGTAGAGAATAAAAATAATTGGCACCAGATATCCGGCAATTAAATCGGAATCAAAAGGCGCACAAAGCACCAGCATGATTGTGATTAATGCCATAAACCAGTACAAGGTAAAGGTTCTTTTTTCTTTCACCAGCCACGGTTGACAATGACGCAGCCAAAACACCCGCCGATAACGTGGGCTAACTATCATTCTCATCGGGTAATAGAAAGCGGTAGTAAAGATTAAGGCGGCGCATATCAACGCCTGGATATCAATAACGGAATAGATGATTGACGCAGTACTGAAGTAGCTGGAGACGGCAAGCGGGAAGGCGAAGAAGCGCCCGGCCAGATACATCGTCAGCTTAAGCAGGATGGGGGCAAAGAAGCCGCCCCAGAAGATACGACGACCGATATGGCGCTTCGCTGGCCTTCCGCTACGCCATTTTTTTCCCGACAACGAGCGCATGATTGCGAAGGTGAAAAAGACGGAAAATAACTGACAGAATAATAGGATAGCGGCCTGCGCATAGGTTAGATCTATTATAAATGTATTAGTAATTGCAAACGCAACAATCAAGGGAGCAACGGCATAACGACCAAAAATACAAATGGTTGCGTACATGACGCTTAATGGCAGCCATGCCAGATAAATTTGTTTTCCGTCGATAAGGGTTTGCGGAGAAATTAATCGAGAAAGCGGAATAAAAATCAAACAAACAATTAACGCCAGCAGAGTTTTTTTAACTTTGATGTTAAATATGTCAGTCATTATTGTTAATCAACACCTCTGCGGCTAAAAATTATAGGCAATCAGAAAATAGTATGTTGGTTAATAATGGCAGGCAAGAAAATAAACCGAGAAAAATTCCTAAATTACGTTGGTTTTTATTTGCTCGATACACGCTGACGTAAGCTGAAAATCATTTACATTGAGGACGCTAAAGCAAAAACCCCCGCCGTAGCGAGGGTTCGAATTTTGGTGGAGCTAAGCGGGATCGAACCGCTGACCTCTTGCATGCCATGCAAGCGCTCTCCCAGCTGAGCTATAGCCCCACAGGACCTCTTTACGAACCAAATCCGCTGGGTGCAGAATTTGGTGGAGCTAAGCGGGATCGAACCGCTGACCTCTTGCATGCCATGCAAGCGCTCTCCCAGCTGAGCTATAGCCCCGTAACGTAAAGCGTGTCGTGTTGACGGGCGGCATAATATGAATTCCTTCGCCAGGTGTCAACGGCAAAATTACCCCTCCTGATTCAATCGCTGAAAAAGCAGGCAAATAGCTGACAATGCGAGCCTTATCGCAGGCAGGCGTTAAACATGTCACTATTTCCTGTAAAAGGATGCTATAACATGAAGCACTAATTCCCACATATTTACTCAGGAAATAGTATGCTCAAGGAACGAATGACTCCGGAAGAAATTGCGCATCTAACTGGCTTCAGCCGACAGACGATAAATAAATGGGTTCGTAAAGAGGGGTGGCAAACTTCTCCGCGGCCTGGCGTACAGGGAGGCAAAGCGCGTCTCGTACACGTTAACGAGCAGGTACGGGAGTTTATCCGCAATGCCCAACGCGTAGCGGAAACGCCCTCTCCCTATTCGGTCGCCGAGACCGATCTCGAACCCTTATTGCTTACGCTCTGCAAAGAGATGACTCATCGCGAACAGAAGCAGCTAATGTCGCTACTGCTGCGCGAAGGCATTACCGGGTTGTTAAACCGTCTTGGAATACGCGGCCAGTAAAATAAGAATGATGAAACTAAAAGAAAAAATGACGCCTGCAGAGCTTGCCGAAGTTCTGGGTCTGGCCAGACAAACGGTCAACCGTTGGGCGCGAGAACAAAAGTGGCGAACCGAAGCGATTCCCGGCGTCAAAGGCGGGCGTGCGCGTTTGATTGTCATCGATAGGACAGTGATTGATTTTCTGACCAATATTCCGGCATTTCGCCATCTGAATGAAGAGTACCAGCTCGCCGAACAGCCCGGCGGCTACTTTATCAATGAAGCGGATGCGGTATGGCGGCAAATCGCCGATACGCTGCAGCTGATGACCGCCGCGGAACAAACTCACCTGCGCGATCTTCTTGCCCGCGATGGCATTAGTGGCTTCCTGGCGCGGTTAGGTATCAACACTGCGACAAAATAGCGGCGAAAAAAAACGGCAGGATTAACCTGCCGCTTGCTTTAGCTTACGCTCGGCCTCAGGACTGCTGGCTTTCGCGTTCGGCGATAAACGCCAGCGCTTTGTTGATACGTTCAACGCTACGGGATTTACCGATAGCATGAACGGTGACGTCCAGCGCCGGAGATTGACCCGCGCCGGTCACGGCCACGCGCAGCGGCATGCCTACTTTCCCCATGCCCACTTCCAGCTCATCGGCGGTCGCCTGAATCGCATGGTGGACATTTTCCGCCGTCCAGTCGCTAATGGCCGCCAGCTTATCGCGAACCACTTCCAGCGGCTGACGTGCCACCGGACGCAGGTGTTTCTTCGCCGCATCGGCGTCGAACTCGGCGAACTCTTCATAGAAGTAGCGGCAGCTCTGGGCAATCTCTTTCAGCGTTTTGCAACGCTCGCCCAGCAGCTTAACCAGCTCGGACAACTGAGGGCCGTTACGGGTATCGATATTTTCCTGCTCAATGTGCCACTGCAGATGCGTCGCCACATATTCCGCCGGCAGCGTGTTGATGTAGTGATGGTTTAACCACAGCAGTTTATCGGTGTTGAACGCACTGGCGGACTTGCTCACCGCGCCCAGCGAGAAGAACTCGATCATCTCTTCGCGAGTGAAGATCTCCTGATCGCCATGGGACCAGCCCAGGCGCACCAGATAGTTCAGCAGCGCTTCCGGCAGGTAGCCGTCGTCGCGGTACTGCATCACGCTCACCGCGCCGTGGCGCTTGGAGAGTTTTTTACCGTCATCGCCGTTGATCATCGATACGTGCGCATACACCGGTACCGGCGCATTCAGCGCTTTAAGAATGTTGATCTGACGCGGGGTATTGTTGATGTGGTCTTCGCCGCGGATCACGTGGGTGATCGCCATATCCCAGTCATCCACCACGACGCAGAAGTTGTAGGTCGGAGAGCCGTCGGTACGGCGAATGATCAGATCGTCCAGCTCCTGATTGCTGAATTCGATCGGCCCGCGGATTTGATCGTCAAAGATAACCGAACCTTCCTGCGGATTAGCAAAACGCACGACGCAAGGCTCATCGGCGGCGTGATGCTGATGATCATGGCGGCAGCGACCGTCGTAGCGCGGCTTTTCACCGTTCGCCATCTGTTCTTCGCGCAGCGCGTCCAGACGTTCTTTCGAGCAGTAGCATTTATAAGCTGTGCCTGCTTCCAGCATTTCATCAATAACCGCGTTATAGCGATCGAAACGTTTAGTCTGGAAATACGGGCCTTCGTCCCATTCCAGATTCAGCCAGTTCATCCCATCCATGATGGCTTCAATTGCTTCCGGGGTGGAGCGTTCGAGATCGGTGTCTTCAATACGCAGCACAAACTCACCGCCGTGGTTACGTGCAAAAAGCCAGGAATAGAGAGCAGTACGCGCACCGCCAACGTGCAGATAGCCTGTTGGGCTTGGCGCGAAGCGAGTTTTGATTTTCATGAAATGGCCTTACGTTTAATAAAGATGCCGATAGCCGGCAGTGTTCTTGGAATTGATAGGGGAATATTCTAACACCACAGGCTGATTCCTCAATGTAGATCCCGCTTCAACATCACGCTTTACCATTTTTGTTTATAAATCATACGCCGAAGCTGATTTTGCGATCGCTTTGTTTAATTTTACGACGAACAAACAAATTATTTAGAAAAGGCGTTGACTCAATTTCAACTCTCCCTATAATGCGACTCCACACAGCGGGGGTGATTAGCTCAGCTGGGAGAGCACCTCCCTTACAAGGAGGGGGTCGGCGGTTCGATCCCGTCATCACCCACCAACTACTTTACGTAGTCTCCGCCGTGTAGAACAGAAAATTGAGAAGTGGGTGATTAGCTCAGCTGGGAGAGCACCTCCCTTACAAGGAGGGGGTCGGCGGTTCGATCCCGTCATCACCCACCACTTTCTCGCCAGCTGGATTTTCTGTCAAAATGTGAAGTACCGAAGTGGGTGATTAGCTCAGCTGGGAGAGCACCTCCCTTACAAGGAGGGGGTCGGCGGTTCGATCCCGTCATCACCCACCACTTCGGGTCGTTAGCTCAGTTGGTAGAGCAGTTGACTTTTAATCAATTGGTCGCAGGTTCGAATCCTGCACGACCCACCAATGTAAAAAGGCGCCCTAAAGGCGCCTTTTTGCTATGCGCAGAACGCCAGATAGCGGAACGGCCTGCAACGACAGCCAACAATGAAGAACAGGCTATCAATACGCTTCTGACGGAGTTTTTTCACTTTCCACTCCAGGTTCGATAATCGCCACGACGGTACAGGGTGGCGGCGGCATGATTCCATTATTAATCGCTATCAGATTGCCATCCTCTCTTTGCGCAAACAGCGGTGTTGCACCGGGGTTGGTGCTGAGATACTCCGGCCAGCCAAAATTGTTATTCAGGCGAGTGACTTTCATGACTGCGCCTTTCGCTATCAAGCTACTAAGCCGTGCCCAGGTCATTTCAGTATCGAAAAGCTGTTCGTGACGCGTTTCTTTCTCACTACGTCCTTTGGTCACAGGCCCCGTACGGATTGAGAAGACCCGATTATTACCAAATATATGCTGAAAATGCAGGGCGGTCAGCGCATTCTGGTGACGATTTGGCGACAAGGCGATCACCTGACGAATCTCACTCAGATTCAGGTAGTTTTCCGCATGTTCAGACCAGACATTGCCATAATATGTTGGTAACCCTTCCATTCTTGCCAGCCGGTAGTATTCCCAGCTGTTATCGCTCAGCTGAACCGGAATATCGAGTTTTCTGAGCGCCTGGGCCAGGGTTCTGGCGACCGTATTCGCCCCGACAATCAGCACTCCTCGAGGCCTACGTTGCTGCACGCCAAGCCAGCGCGCCAATTGACTGCTGGTAAGGCTTTGCAAAACTACCGTACCTATAATGATTGCGAAAACGACGGTTACCAGCTGATCCGCGTTCTCATAGCCTTTTTTTTGCAGCGTCAAAGCAAACAGGGAACTGACGGCGGCAGCAACGATTCCGCGCGGGGCGATCCAACATAACATCAGCCTGTCACGCCAATGCAAGCTGGAACGCCATGTCGAGACAAGAATGCATAGTGGACGGGCCACAAACTGGACGATCAGCATCAATATCAGCAGCGGCCAGCCCATCGCCCAGAGTGCATGGATATCCAGACGGGCCGCCAGGATGATAAATAGCGCTGAAAGTAAGATGGCGGATAGCTCTTCTTTAAATTCAACGATATCCGAGGTCTCAACCTCTCGCATATTAGCCAGCCAGATCCCCAGAACCGTTACCGCAAGCAGACCAGATTCATCCGCCAGCGTATTGGACACGCCAAACGTCAATAGAACGAAGGATAGAACAGCGAAGTTTTGCAGATAACCCGGGATCCAACCACGCCTGAGCGCATTCCCTAAGAACACGCCAAATACCGCCCCGCTCACCAGCCCTATAACGACCGTTTTTGTAAGCATGATCAGCAAATGAAGCCATGTGCCCGTTTGATCCTGCAAAGTAATAAACTCAAATACTAATAGTGTAAAAATCGCTCCCACCGGATCAATGACGATCCCTTCCCAGCGCAGTACCTGATTAATAGAGGCTGTTGGGCGAACCACTCGCATGAGTGGAGAAATCACTGTCGGCCCTGTAACCACCGTGACCGCCCCGATCAGCGCTGAAATCTGCGGCGTGAGGCCTAAAATCCCCCAGCAGGTTAGTGAGATAACGGCGAAGGTAATCAACATTCCAATTGTGACCAAATTGCGCACAATACCACCCAAGCCGCGAATCTCGTCAAAGCGTAGCGTTAGGGCCCCTTCAAACAGAATGATGGCCACCGACAGCGATACCAGTGGGAAAAGTAGAGGACCAAATAATATATCCGGTTGCAATAAATGCACCCCGGGGCCAAGTAGTACGCCGATGAGCAGCAGCGGCAGGATAGAAGGTATACGTAATCGCCACGCCAACCACTGAGCAAGCAGCGAAGCAATGGAAATAATAACGAGCATAAAAGGGACTGATAATTCCATTTTTACCATTCTCAAATAGCGTCTGGAAAATTCAACAGCTCGGCAGCCCGACAATGACACGCTCCGCTCTATTCTCTGTATAGTGTAAACAAGTTGATCGAACGTAGTGTATTTAAACAATGATTCAAATTGGGGCTGTTGATTTCTGAACAGACTAAATTAGGGTTTTCACCAGGCATGAGAAAAGGAAATATCTACGATTGTGCAGTATAAAAAGTAGCGTTCCCCACCAGCGTTAAGAATGACGCTTAGCGCTGATACAGCGGGTCCTCGACCCTGGCTGATGTAAGGTTTGCGCCCTCTTCGCGTACGATCTCCCATAGCGCCTGCGCCGCGGTCGACAGAGAGCGATTTTTTCGCTGCGCCAGCATCAATTGGCGCTCCACAACCGGGGTTAATCTTTTTACCTGCAAACGGCTGCCCTGCGGCAAGGGTAAAGCCAGCGCCGGCAGCACGCTAATACCAATCCCCGATTCCACCATCGGGAACAGCGTCGCCGGATGACCAATCTCCTGCACGATATCGGCTTTGATGGCGAAACGCGCCAGCGCGGCATCAATCAGCGGCCGACTGCCGGAAGCATAGTCCTGTAATACCAGCCTCTCCCCCTGCAGCTCCTGCCAGTTGACCGATGACTGCCGGGAAAAGCGGTGATCCTCACGGCATAACAACAGAAAAGGTTCCGCCAACACGGACTCGCACTGCAGATCTGCCGCCGTCCCCGGATCGATAACGATACCAAAATCAACCTCGCCCTGACGGATACTTTCCAGCACCCACTGCTGCGGCCTGTCATGCAGTACGAAATCAATATCCGGATAGCGGCGATTGCTATGTGCGATGCATTGCGGGATCAGATGCGCCGAGATGGTCTGGCTGGCGGCGACGCGCACGGTCCCCGTCAACTGCTGCCCTACCCGCCCCGCTTCACGTAGGGTCACATGGAGTTCATCAAGCAAACGCTCAAGCCTGCCCGCCAGCTGATGGCCTGCCTCGGTGAGCACCACTTCACGCGTCGTTCTGTCGAGCAAACGTACGCCGGTCTGGTGCTCCAGCTCCTTAACACTATGGCTTACTGCCGACTGGCTGAGACCAATAATCTCCCCGGCACGGCTAAAACTGCGCGCCCTGGCAACGGTGATAAAGACCCTTAACTGACGTAGCGAGTAATTCATCTTTTTTATTCATGAATAGATGCAATAAATCAATTTTATTTCTCAAAACAAAGAAAGCACAATAGCGGCATCGAATTTCAGGAGCGTTTATGAAACTTTTCCGCATTCTTGATCCATTTACACTGACATTGATTACCGTGGTTCTGCTGGCCTCGTTCTTTCCGGCGCGCGGCGAATTCGTCCCTTTCGTCGAGCACCTCACCACCGCCGCCATCGCGCTATTATTCTTTATGCACGGCGCCAAGCTGTCGCGTGAAGCAATTATCGCCGGCGGCAGCCACTGGCGTTTACACCTGTGGGTGATGTGCAGCACCTTTATTGTTTTTCCGGTTCTGGGGGTTCTGTTTGCGTGGTGGGCGCCGATTAAGGTCGACCCGATGCTTTATAGCGGTTTTATTTACCTTTGTATCTTACCGGCGACCGTACAGTCAGCAATTGCCTTTACTTCGCTCGCCGGCGGTAACGTCGCCGCGGCGGTCTGTTCCGCTTCAGCGTCAAGTCTGCTCGGTATTTTTGTCTCGCCATTGCTGGTAGGACTGCTGATGCATTTGCATGGCGCTGGCGGCGATCTGGAACAGGTCGGTAAGATTATGCTGCAGCTGCTGCTGCCGTTTGTACTCGGCCACCTGTCGCGCCCGTGGATCGGTAGTTGGGTGGCGAAACATAAAAAATGGATTGGCAAAACCGACCAGACCTCAATCCTGCTGGTGGTCTACTCCGCCTTTAGCGAAGCCGTCGTCAATGGAATCTGGCATAAAGTGGGCGTGGGATCGCTGCTGTTTATCGTCGTTGTCAGCCTGGTACTCTTGGCTATTGTCATCGCGATCAATATCTTTGTCGCCCGCCGCTGCGGCTTTAGCAAGCCGGATGAAATTACCATCGTCTTCTGCGGCTCGAAAAAGAGCCTGGCGAACGGGATACCGATGGCGAATATCCTGTTCCCGGCGTCGATTCTGGGAATAATGGTGCTGCCGCTAATGATCTTCCATCAGATCCAACTGATGGTCTGCGCCGTACTGGCTCGTCGCTATAAAGCGCAGACAGACGCCCAACTGGCGCAGGAGAAATCCCGCGCCACGGCAGGTTAACGCGGTTGTTTCAGGGGCTGAACCAGTTGCGTCAGCCCCTCGGTCTTGATCAATAAGGTCAACGCCATCAGCTCGCCGAGATGCCCGGCAGGGAATTGATCCTTACGGGCAAACCACAGCAAATATTCTTCCGGGACGTCGATCAAGCGGCGCCCCTTATATTTGCCAAACGGCATCTCGGTATTAGCAATCTCGATGAGCTGCGCTTTATCCACGTTATTCTCCCAGCAGGCGCATCATTTCGGCTTCATCGATAACCTCAATGCCTAACTCCTGCGCCTTCGCAAGCTTAGAACCCGCCGCTTCGCCGGCAATCACCAGATCGGTTTTCTTCGACACGCTGCCGGCGACTTTCGCCCCCAGCGCGACCAGCCGCGCTTTGGCATCATCGCGCGACAGCTGGCTCAGGCTACCGGTTAATACCACGGTTTTACCAGCAAACGGACTGTCAATTTCTTCCGCCTTCACCACCACCGGCGCCGGCCAGCGAACGCCTTCAGCGCGCAGTTGCGCGATGACCTCGCGGTTGCTCTCTTCGGCGAAGAAGTTAAAAGTATGTGTGGCGACGACAATCCCGACGTCAGGCACCTTCTGCAGCTCCTCAATCGAAGCCTGTTCCAGCGCTTCAATAGTGCCAAAATGCGCTGCCAGTCCCGCTGCTGTCGCCTCACCGACTTCGCGAATACCTAACGCATACAGGAAGCGGGCGAAGGTCGTCTCTTTTGCTTTTTCCAGCGCGTTGACCACGTTTTGCGCCGACTTCGGCCCCATGCGATCCAGCCCGGTTAGCTTACCGGCACTAAGGCGGAACAGATCGGCTGGCGTATGCACGTACTCTTTCTCAACCAGCTGATCGATGATTTTATCGCCCATACCGTCGACATCCAGCGCCCGTCGGGAGACAAAGTGCTTCAGCGCTTCTTTACGCTGCGCGCCGCAGATAAGCCCGCCGGTACAGCGCGCCACCGCTTCCCCTTCTACGCGTTCAACATCGGAATGACAGACCGGGCAATGGGTTGGGAAGATGATTTCACGCGTATGTTCCGGGCGTTCGGAAAGCACTACGTTGACGACCTGCGGGATCACGTCCCCGGCACGGCGAATCACCACTTTATCGCCAATGCGCAAGCCTAAACGTTCGATTTCGTCGGCGTTATGCAGCGTGGCGTTACTGACCAGCACCCCGGCCACGTGCACCGGTTCCAGGCGCGCAACCGGCGTAATCGCTCCGGTACGGCCAACCTGGAATTCCACATCGTTGACGAAAGTCATCTGTTCCTGGGCCGGGAATTTAAAGGCCACCGCCCAGCGCGGGGCGCGGGCAACGAAACCGAGCTGCTCCTGCAACGCCAGCGAATCAACTTTTATCACCACGCCGTCAATATCAAAACCAAGATGCGGACGGTCTTCCTCAACCTGGCGATAGTAAGTAAGCACTTCCTCTGGAGAATGACACAGCTTCACGCGGTCGCTCACCGGCAATCCCCACTGCTTAAACTGCTGCAAACGCGCAGAGTGGCTGGCCGGCAGTTCGCCGCCTTCCAGCACGCCAACGCCGTAGCAGAAGAAAGTAAGCGGTCGCTTCGCGGTAATACGCGGATCCAACTGGCGCAACGAGCCCGCGGCGGCATTGCGCGGGTTAGCAAACACTTTGCCGCCGGTGCGGCGCGCTTCTTCATTAATTTTTTCAAATCCGGCCTGCGGCAGGAACACTTCCCCGCGTACTTCCAGACGCGCCGGAATATTGTCGCCGCGTAGCTTCAGCGGAATAGCGCGAATGGTCCGCACGTTGGAGGTGATATCCTCGCCGGTGGTGCCATCGCCACGGGTCGCCGCCTGCATCAGCACGCCGTTTTCATACAGGATGCTGACCGCGAGGCCATCGAGCTTGAGCTCACAGCACCAGGTCAGGTCCGCGGTATCGCTTAAACGGTCCTGCACGCGTTTGTTAAAGGCGAGGAAACTCTCTTCATCAAAGACGTTATCCAGCGACAGCATTGGCACTTCATGGCGAATCTGGCTGAAAGAGGCCAATGGCGCCGCGCCCACGCGCTGGGTCGGCGAGTCGGGGGTTATCAGTTCAGGATGTTGAGCTTCGAGTTCGCGCAGTTCACGCATCAGCCGGTCATATTCCGCATCGGGAATCTCCGGAGTGTCCATAACATGATACAGATATTCATGATGGCGAAGGGTAGTTCGCAGTTCAGTCAGTTTTTGTTCGATTGGTTCCATATCGCACCATCAATGATAAAAAACCCCCGACGGGCGGGGGTTCAGATTAAGCAGACGACACGCTAGCGCGTAAATCAGGCGTTAGCCTCTTTTACTTCGCGAATACGATCCTGGTACTCGCGCAGTTTCTGCGGCGTCATCATCCGGCGCTGATCGTCAAGCACCACGCCGCCAACTTCATCGGCGATGTACTGCGCCGACTGCAGCATCAGTTTAAAGTTTTGCAGCTCGTCGCCAAACGACGGCACCTGCATAAAGATAGTCACGCCCGGCGTGGTCATATCCACCATCGCATCCGGATTAAAGGTGCCAGGTTTAACCATGTTCGCCAGGCTGAACAATACCTGTCCGCTACCGTCCGGGCTTAAATGACGGTGGAAAATATTCATATCGCCAAACTTAAAGCCGGCCTGCTGGATGCTGTTGATCAGCAGTTCACCGTTAAGCTGCGAACCATGATGCGCGGCGACGTTCATCACGATGACCGTCTCTTTGCGCTCTTTCGGCTGCGGCGCGGCGGCTGGCTGCTGAGGTTCAGCGGCTGGCGCTTCAGGCGCCTGTTGCGGCTGCGGCGCGGCTGGCTGTTGAACCGGCACAGGTTGTTGGACTGGCGCCGGCTGTTGCGCTACAGGCTGCTGCGGCGCAGGCTGCACCGGCTGCTGGTATTGCGGCGGTACCGGCTGAGGCTGGGTCGGCTGCGGCTGATGGACCGGCTGCGCAGGGGCAACGTGCTGCGGCGGCTGAACGTGCGGCTGCGGAGCAACAGGCTGCTGCGGGCGCGGCGCGTGCGGCGGCGCCTGATGCACGGGCTCGTCCTGACGCACAGGCTGCTGCACCTGACGCTCGTACGGAGGCTGATACTGGTGTTGCGGCGCCTGACGAGGTGCTTCTTGCTCCCCATATGCGCCGTTCGGGGCGTGATTAACCCGGTGAACGCGAACTTCACCTACGCCTTCAACATCGTCATCAAAGTCATCGCCTTCCGATGTTTCATCGTCGCGAGACTTCATACGTTTCAGTGGGCGATCGCGGAACATCGAGGAACGCTCTTTACGGCTGGTCCAGAAACCATGTACCAGTAAAGCGATTATGGCGATCGCGCCAACAATGATTAATATCAGACGCAAATCCTGCATCATTATATTCTCTGTTGTTCTAACACCTTGCCACCACGGCAAACATTTACTCACTAAGAGTATTTGCCGATTACATCAAGTGCAAGTGCGTCTGCCCCTTTCACCCCATAAAGATGAACTAAATCGTGCTTTTTGCTGTTTTTTCGAACATTTCCTAACTGGTTATTGTCTGGCAACCCGATAAAATAAGCGGGCATTCACACTGAATGTTAAAAAAGGAGCATCGCCTGACTATGGTTTCATCATCCGCAACTACCCCACGTAGCGGCGTCTACTATTTTTCACAAGGCTGGAAACTCATCAGGCTGCCAGGGATCCGACGTTTCGTGTTCCTGCCTTTATTAGTTAACGTCATTCTGATGGGCGGCGCGTTCTGGTGGCTGTTTACCCGCCTCGATAGCTGGATCCCTTCATTAATGAGCCATGTGCCTGAATGGCTTCAGTGGTTAAACTACCTGCTATGGCCGATGGCGGTTATCTCTATTTTGTTGGTATTTGGTTACTTCTTTTCGACCATCGCCAACTGGATTGCCGCGCCGTTTAGCGGTCTGCTGGCGGAACAGCTCGAAGCGCGACTGACCGGCGCCACGCCGCCGGATGTTGGCGTATTCGGCATCATGAAAGATGTCCCGCGCATTATGAAACGCGAATGGCAAAAGTTTGCCTGGTACCTGCCGCGCGCCATCGTTCTGTTGCTGCTGTACTTTATCCCCGGCATTGGCCAAACCGTCGCGCCGGTACTGTGGTTCCTGTTTAGCGCCTGGATGCTGGCCATTCAGTACTGCGACTATCCGTTCGATAACCATAAAGTGCCGTTTAAAACCATGCGCGAGGCGCTGCGCTCGCGGAAGGTCATTAACATGCAGTTTGGCGCGCTGACCAGCCTGTTCACCATGATCCCGGTTCTCAACCTGGTCATTCTGCCAGTCGCTATCTGCGGCGCGACGGCGATGTGGGTGGATTGCTACCGCGATAAGCACGCCATGTGGAAATAGCGAGCTGAGCTGTCTCTTTCAGGGCGGTTCACGCCGCCCCTTATTTCCGTCTTATTCCTTCTTGCTCATCATTATTTCCCTTCAGCATATAGATATGCTAAATCCTTACTTCCGGATATTGTTTAAGCGGGTATGCTGAAGCCGTACCCCCAAATTTCATACAGTTAAGGACGGGCCATGAGTAAGATTTTTGAAGACAACTCCCTGACTATCGGTCATACGCCGCTGGTACGACTGAACCGCATCGGTAATGGCCGAATCCTGGCCAAGGTAGAATCTCGTAACCCGAGCTTTAGCGTTAAATGCCGTATCGGCGCCAATATGATTTGGGATGCTGAAAAGCGCGGCGTACTGAAACCGGGTGTGGAACTGGTTGAACCAACCAGCGGCAACACCGGTATCGCCCTCGCCTACGTCGCCGCCGCTCGCGGCTACAAACTGACGCTGACCATGCCGGAAACCATGAGCGTGGAACGCCGCAAGCTGCTGAAAGCGCTGGGCGCTAACCTGGTGCTGACCGAAGGCGCGAAAGGCATGAAAGGCGCCATCCAGAAGGCGGAAGAGATTGTCGCCAGCGACCCGGAAAAATATCTGCTGCTGCAGCAGTTCAGTAACCCGGCGAACCCGGAAATTCACGAAAAGACCACCGGCCCGGAAATCTGGGAAGACACCGACGGCCAGGTTGACGTCTTTATCTCCGGCGTAGGTACCGGCGGTACCCTGACCGGTGTCTCTCGTTATATTAAAGGCACGAAAGGCAAAAAAGATCTGATCACCGTCGCCGTTGAGCCAACCGACTCGCCGGTTATCACTCAGGCGCTGGCTGGCGAAGAGCTGAAACCTGGCCCGCACAAAATTCAGGGCATCGGCGCCGGCTTTATCCCGGGCAACCTCGACCTGAAACTGGTCGATAAAGTGGTCGCCATCACCAACGAAGAAGCCATCTCCACTGCTCGTCGCCTGATGGAAGAAGAAGGTATTCTGGCCGGTATCTCTTCCGGCGCGGCTGTCGCCGCGGCGTTAAAGCTGCAGGAAGATGAGGCCTTTACCAATAAGAATATTGTGGTTATCCTACCGTCTTCCGGTGAGCGTTATTTAAGCACGGCGCTGTTCGCAGATCTCTTCACCGAGAAAGAATTGCAACAGTAGTGCCAGTTTGTAAAAACCGTGTAAAAAAGCACCTTTTCGGGTGCTTTTTTGTGGCATACGTCAAAGTTTTACCCCTCCTGGCATTGATTCACCTCGTAGGGTCTGGTATTTAACCAGCACATTTATTTTGAAGCGCGAAATTATTCAGATTTGGATTTCCGCAGGCTGAATCGATTTTATGATTTGGTTCAAGTCTTCCTTTCGCGGCATAATGTTTAATGAAGTGCTAGACGTCAACGGACTTAAGGTCCTCTCAACGGTTCCGCTGCTGACGCCTTAGCCACACACGTAACGCCGGCGCTAACAATACAGGCTAAAGTTTGGTCGTTAGGCTAGACTTTAGGTCCACAACACTAAACCTATAAGTTGGGGAAATATAATGTTCCAGCAAGAAGTTACCATTACCGCTCCGAACGGTCTGCACACCCGCCCTGCTGCTCAGTTTGTTAAAGAAGCGAAAGGCTTCACTTCTGAGATCACTGTAACCTCCAACGGCAAAAGCGCCAGCGCAAAAAGCCTGTTCAAACTGCAAACTCTGGGCCTGACTCAGGGTACCGTTGTGACCATCTCCGCTGAAGGCGAAGATGAGCAAAAAGCAGTTGAGCATCTGGTTAAACTGATGGCTGAACTCGAGTAAGTTCACGGGTTCTTTTTAATATCAGTCACAAGTAAGGTAGGGTTATGATTTCAGGCATTTTAGCATCCCCGGGTATCGCTTTCGGCAAGGCTCTCCTGCTGAAAGAAGACGAAATTGTCATCGACCGGAAGAAAATTTCTGCCGATAAGGTTGATCAGGAAGTTGAACGTTTCCTGAACGGCCGCACCAAGGCCTCCGCCCAGCTGGAGGTCATCAAAACCAAAGCTGGTGAAACTTTCGGTGAAGAAAAAGAAGCCATCTTCGAAGGGCATATTATGCTGCTGGAAGATGAGGAGCTTGAGCAGGAAATCATAGCCCTGATTAAAGATAAGCACATGACTGCCGATGCGGCAGCCAATGAAGTTATCGAAGGTCAGGCAACTGCACTGGAAGAGCTGGATGACGAATACCTGAAAGAGCGTGCCGCTGACGTACGCGACATCGGTAAACGTCTGCTGCGCAACATTCTGGGCCTGGCAATCATCGATCTGAGCGCTATCGCGGATGAAGTTATCCTCGTTGCCGCCGATCTCACCCCGTCGGAAACCGCACAGCTGAACCTGAACAAGGTGCTGGGTTTCATCACCGACGCGGGTGGCCGTACTTCCCACACCTCTATCATGGCGCGCTCCCTTGAGCTGCCGGCAATCGTCGGTACCGGAAGCGTCACCTCCCAGGTGAAAAACGGCGACTATCTGATTCTCGATGCGGTTAACAACCAGGTTCTGGTTAACCCAAGCAACGAAAAAATCGAAGAGCTGCGTGCGCTGCAGGCGCAGGTTGCTGAAGAAAAAGCAGAACTGGCGAAACTGAAAGATCTGCCGGCCATCACTCTCGACGGTCATCAGGTTGAAGTTTGCGCCAACATCGGTACCGTTCGCGACGTCGATGGCGCTGAGCGCAACGGCGCGGAAGGCGTTGGCCTGTACCGTACTGAATTCCTGTTCATGGACCGCGATTCTCTGCCGACTGAAGAAGAACAGTTTGCAGCTTATAAAGCGGTGGCTGAAGCGTGCGGCTCACAGGCCGTTATCGTTCGCACCATGGACATCGGCGGCGATAAAGAGCTGCCGTACATGAACTTCCCGAAAGAAGAGAACCCGTTCCTCGGCTGGCGCGCCGTGCGTATCGCGATGGATCGTAAAGAGATCCTCCGCGACCAGGTTCGCGCTATCCTGCGTGCCTCCGCTTTCGGTAAGCTGCGCATCATGTTCCCGATGATCATCTCTGTTGAAGAAGTGCGCGCACTGAAGAAAGAGATTGAGATCTACAAACAGGAACTGCGTGACGAAGGTAAAGCTTTTGACGAATCGATTGAGATCGGCGTGATGGTGGAAACCCCGGCAGCCGCGACCATTGCTCGTCATTTAGCCAAAGAAGTTGATTTCTTTAGTATCGGAACCAATGATTTAACGCAATATACTCTGGCAGTTGACCGTGGTAATGATATGATCTCGCATCTTTACCAGCCGATGTCACCGTCTGTGCTGACTCTGATCAAGCAAGTTATTGATGCTTCTCATGCAGAAGGCAAATGGACGGGTATGTGTGGTGAGCTTGCAGGCGATGAACGTGCTACACTTCTGTTGCTGGGTATGGGGCTGGACGAATTCTCTATGAGCGCCATTTCCATCCCGCGCATCAAGAAGATTATTCGTAACACGAACTTCGAAGATGCAAAAGTATTAGCAGAGCAGGCTCTTGCTCAACCGACGACGGACGAGTTAATGACGCTGGTTAACAAGTTCATTGAAGAAAAAACAATCTGCTAATCCACGAGATGCGCGGCCCAAATTACTGCTTAGGAGAAGATCATGGGTTTGTTCGATAAACTGAAATCTCTGGTTTCTGATGACAAAAAAGACACCGGAACTATTGAGATTGTTGCTCCGCTCTCTGGCGAGATCGTCAACATCGAAGACGTGCCGGATGTGGTTTTTGCGGAGAAAATTGTGGGTGATGGCATTGCCATCAAACCTACTGGCAACAAAATGGTTGCGCCGGTAGAGGGTACCATCGGTAAAATTTTTGAAACCAACCATGCTTTCTCTATTGAATCCGATAGCGGCATTGAGCTGTTTGTTCACTTCGGTATCGATACCGTTGAACTGAAAGGCGAAGGCTTCAAGCGCATCGCTGAAGAAGGTCAGCGCGTGAAAGTCGGCGACCCGGTTATCGAATTCGATCTGCCGCTGCTGGAAGAAAAAGCCAAGTCTACCCTGACTCCGGTTGTTATCTCCAACATGGACGAGATCAAAGAGCTGATCAAACTGTCCGGTAGCGTCACCGTTGGTGAAACTCCGGTTATCCGCATCAAGAAGTAATTCTTGCTTGCCGAGAAAATGGCGCCTTCAGGCGCCATTTTTTTATGCCGGCCGGTAGCACTTTTCACTCGCCAGGATTTTCATCCCCTGCGGGCTACTTTCCAGAATCCGCCGTTCGCTATCCGCGACCCATAGCTCGCACTGGCAGCCGCTCTCGTTTTCAAACATCGTTCTCGCCCTACAGGCATCTTCCAGAGCGTTCATCCCCATCGTCTCAAAATGGCCAACGGTTCTCCCCTCTCTGCGTACCACTAACCGATAGCTATGCATCGTTATTGCGCTCCCGACGGCGGTAAAATGAGTTCATCGCAGCCCTGACTCTCGGTCCAGGTCATTACCGCCAGTACGCGCTGAGCGGCGGCGCGCGTAGCGTCGCCCAACGGCATGTCGCACACCAGGTTGCTGATGAGCTCGGCGCAGAACAGGTCGCCGGTACCTTTGAGGTCGGTTTCGACGCGAGGATGGACGACCACTTCGACTGCATCGTCGGTGACCACCAGCACGTTAATAGTCGAAGCATCCAGCCCAGGCGCGCTGGTAATCACCACCCACTTTAGGGTATCGGAAAGCAGACTACGCGCGGCGATCACCGCTTCCTGCTGGTTGTGGCACGGCATGCCGCTGAGGGTTTCGAGCTCGAAAAGATTTGGCGTGATCCCCCGCGCCAGCGGCAACAGGTGGCGGCGATAAGCCTCGGGGATCTCCGCTTTTACGTAGATGCCGCTATCTACATCGCCAATCACCGGGTCAACCAGAATACAGAGGTCGGGATGGTGCACACGGATCCGCTGCAGCCACTGCGCCAGCAGCGCAATTTGCCCGGCGCTGCCCATATACCCGGTGGTTACCGCCCGCAGCTCGCGAAGCGCATCACGCTCCTCCAGCGCCCGCAGATAGCCGCTAAACCACTCTTCCGGGATCACCCCACCGTAGAAAGTATCGTAATGTGGGGTATTGCTGAATAACACCGTGGGCACCGCCATCACCCGCAATTCATGCTGCTTGATTGCCGGTACCGCGATACTGTTACCGACGCTGCCATAGACCACCTGCGATTGCACCGCCACGATATCAACCTCCAGCGCCCGGCTGTGGTCGTTAAAGAGCACGGACTGTATTTCGTCTTGCTGACTCATCCTTTCTCCCCCCGCTGGACAGCGGGTCATACTCTGATTATCATTCGTCCTATGCTAAAATTCATTTTGTCATAGGTCAATAATGTTCACCGGAAAAACCGCAAACGAGATTTTCGATAACATCCGTCATCTGGTGCAGAGCGGCGCGTTGCAACCCGGAGAGGCGCTGCCGCCGGTGCGCGAGCTGGCAGGCGAACTGGCAGTCAACCGCAATACGGTGGCGGCGGCCTACAAGCGGCTGGTGACCTCAGGGCTCGCCGTCAGCCAGGGGCGCAACGGCACGGCCATTAAGGCGCTTAATACGCTTAATGCGGTCGAGGGCGGCGATCCGACGACATCGCTGATTGATATTTCCGGCGGCAATCCGGATCCGCGACGTCTACCGGATATTGGCCGTTTTCTTCCCAAGCTGTCGCGGACCCCGCACTTATATGGCGATGCCGCCGTTGAGCCGCGTCTGGCTAACTGGGCGCGGGAGTGGGTCAGTCGCGATATTGGCCACGAATTTGACATCAACTTGACCAGCGGCGCAATTGACGCCCTTGAACGCCTGCTCTGCGCACTGCTGCTACCCGGCGACAGCGTCGCGGTAGAAGACCCCTGCTTTCTGAGCAGCATCAATATGCTGCGTTACGCCGGTTTCCAGCCCAGCACTGTCGCCGTCGACGGTGAAGGCATGAACCCAGAGCGGCTTGAAGAAGCGCTGCGCAACGGCGCCCGTGCGGTAATACTGACTCCACGCGCCCACAACCCGACCGGCTGCAGTTTGACGCCCGAGCGCGCACAAGCGATTCGCACCGTGCTCGCCCGCTATCCGCAGACGCTGGCGATCGTTGACGATCACTTCGCCCTGCTCTCAGCGACACGCTGGCACAATCCTCTACCTGAAGGCATTCAGCGTTGGGCGCTGGTGCGCTCAATGTCCAAAACCCTGGGCCCGGATTTGCGCCTGGCGATAGTCGCCAGCGATCCGACCACCTCAGCGGCGCTGCGCCTGCGCCTGAACGCCGGTAGCCAGTGGGTCAGCCATTTACTACAAGAGCTGGCGTTCTCCTGCCTGAATGATAACGCTTTTACCGCTTCTCTGACTGCGAGCCAGCGCCATTATCAGCAGCAAAATCAGCGGCTCGCCGCCGCGTTGGCCCGCCAGGGCGTTGGCGATTTTCCGCCTGGCGATGGTCTTAATTTCTGGCTGCCGCTATCAACCGTCAGCCAGTCGCTGGCGCTGCGTCTGGCGCGTGCCGGTTGGCTGGTGCGTGAAGGTGAAGCCTTTGGCGTGAAAACACCGTCGCATGGCCTGCGCCTGTCGCTGGGCGCTTTAACCGAGGCGCAAATTGAACAACTTGCACACGATTTATCGCTGGTCTTACCTTGTTAAACACGGGAGTTGTTATGCGGATCCACTTTATCGTCCATGAAGTTTTTGAAGCGCCTGGCGCCTATCTGCGCTGGGTTAACGCGCGCGGCTATCAGGCCAGCTGGTCGCGAGTTTATGTCGGGGATCCGCTGCCGGCGAATGCCGAAGGTTTTGATATGTTGGTGGTACTTGGCGGCCCGCAATCACCACGCACTACGCTTGCCGAGTGCCCATGGTTTGATGCCCATGCCGAGAAAAACCTGATTGCCCAGGCGATTGCCGCCGGGCGTATCGTGGTCGGGATTTGCCTCGGGTCGCAGCTTATCGGCGAAGCGCTGGGGGCGCCGGTGATGCAAAGCCCGGAAAAAGAGATTGGCCACTATCCTATCATCCTGACCACCGCCGGACTGCAGGATGACAACATCGCCCATTTCGGTCCATCGGTGGTAGTCGGCCACTGGCACAACGATATGCCGGGCCTGACGCCTGCGGCGGAAGTCCTGGCCTCCAGCGAAGGGTGCCCGCGGCAAATCGTCAAATATAGCGATCGGGTCTACGGTTTTCAGTGCCATATGGAGTTTGACACGGAGGTCATCGAGTTATTAATTACGCACTCGCAACCTGAACTTACCGCCGCAAAAGGCAGGCGCTTTATTCGCAGCGAAGATGAAATGAGGCAATGGGATTATCGCGAGATGAATCAAAAGCTATGGGCGTTTCTGGATAAGCTGGTAGCGAAATACGCACTTTAGGTTAACCGCCCCCCATGCCAGGCATGGGAGGCCGTGATAGCGCGTTTAGATACCCGCCCCCTGGCTGAAGTGTTCTTCGCCGAACACGCCGGTTGAGAGATAGCGATCGCCGCGATCGCAGATGATCGCCACCACCACCGCGCCCGGATTGGCGCGAGCAATACGCAGCGCCCCGGCAACCGCGCCGCCGGAACTGACGCCACAGAAGATCCCTTCCTGTACGGCCAACTGGCGCATCGTGTTTTCCGCATCCTGCTGGTGGATATCCAGCACCTCATCCACCAACGAGGCATTAAAAATGCCCGGCATATATTCCTGCGGCCAGCGGCGGATCCCCGGAATGCTGCTGCCCTCTTCCGGCTGCAACCCAATGATGCTCACCGGTTTCGCCTGTTCGCGCAGAAAACGCGATACGCCGGTAATGGTACCGGTGGTGCCCATGCTGGAAACAAAGTGGGTGATACGCCCGTCCGTCTGGCGCCAGATCTCCGGGCCGGTGGTGGTGTAATGGGCGTAAGGGTTATCCGGATTGTTAAACTGATCCAATAGTTTACCCTCGCCACGCTCGGCCATCGCGGCGGCCAGATCGCGAGCGCCTTCCATCCCCTGCTCTTTGGTGACCAGGATGAGTTCAGCGCCGTAGGCGCGCATTGCGGCACGGCGCTCCTGGCTCATGTTGTCCGGCATCAGCAGTTTCATCTGATAGCCTTTTAACGCCGCTATCATCGCCAGCGCGATACCGGTATTACCGCTGGTCGCCTCGATAAGCACGTCGCCTGGTTTAATTTCGCCGCGCTTTTCCGCTTCGACAATCATCGACAGCGCAGCGCGATCTTTTACCGAGCCCGCCGGGTTATTGCCCTCAAGCTTAAGCCAGATTTCGCTGCCGTTGTCCGGCCCCAGACGTTGTAATTTCACCAGCGGCGTGTTGCCGATTGTTTGTTCTAATGTGTTCACTTCAGCTGTCCAATAAAAAGCCCGGCCGCGTCATGCGCTCCGGGCTGTCGGCCGGGTCAGCGCAGCGCCGCCCGGCAAAAGCACGTGGATTTAAGCTATCAGGCCGTCTCTGCCAGAGCAAGTTCGCCGCGCGGTTCGATGCGTTCGGTTCCATTATACAGGCGCGCATTCTGCAAGCCGACAAACAGGCGTTCGCCGCGGGACGGGGCCTCATCGCCCGCCAGCACCACGCTCAGCGGTTCGTCATACCACCCCAGAGGCTGGACAACTAATTGGGTGTAGTGCCCCTTCGGACTGGCTTCCAGCACCTGCACCGGCAACGGCGAATCCAGGCTGGTACGGCGGCTGATATCTACTTCCCACGGTCGCAGGAACAGATCGACCGGCCCCTGATATGCCGGGGTATAGCCTAAAGGCCAGCGGTGGGCGCCGACGTGGAACTGGCCGCCGCGAATGGTGCCCTGCAGGCGGTTAACTTCGCCCATAAACTCGAGCACAAAACGGGTCGAAGGTTCCCGCCACACGCGTTCAGGCGCATCGGCCTGTTCGATATTGCCCTGGCTCATTACCACCACCCGATCGGCGACTTCCATCGCCTCTTCCTGATCGTGGGTAACAAACACGCTGGTGAATTTTAATTCTTCGTGCAGCTGGCGCAGCCAGCGGCGCAGTTCTTTACGCACCTGCGCATCCAGCGCGCCAAAGGGTTCATCCAGCAGCAGAATTTGCGGCTCGACCGCCAGCGCGCGCGCTAACGCTACGCGCTGCTTCTGGCCGCCGGAAAGCTGCGCCGGATAACGGTCGGCAAGATGGGCCAGTTGCACCATCTCCAGCAGTTTGGTCACTTTGGCTTTAATCGCCGCCGCATTGGGACGCTCACGACGCGGCAGCACGGTCAGGCCAAAGGCGATGTTATCGAACACCGTCATATGACGGAACAGCGCATAGTGCTGGAAAACAAAGCCCACTTTACGATCGCGGGCGTGCATCCGGCTCACGTCGGTGCCGTGAAAACGGATATGGCCGCTGGATTGATGCTCCAGCCCGGCGATAATCCGCAATAAAGTGGTTTTACCGGAGCCGGACGGCCCCAGCAGCGCAACCATTTGCCCGGAAGGGATATCCAGCGAGATATCATTCAGCACCTGGGTGCGACCAAACGATTTCTTAATATTGGCAATCTCAATGCTCATGATTTCCCTCCTGTTGCGCGCGTTTTTCCTGATTGGCCAGACGCCATTGCAACATACTCTTTAAAAACAGGGTCAAAATAGCCATTAACGTCAGCAGGGCCGCGGCGGTAAACGAACCGACGGTGTTGTAGTCCTGCTGCAGTAATTCAATTTGCAGCGGCAGCGATAGCGTTTCGCCGCGGATCGAGCCGGAAACGACCGACACCGCGCCGAATTCGCCAATCGCGCGGGCGTTGGTCAACACCACGCCGTACAGCAGCGCCCAGCGAATATTGGGTAGCGTCACCCGGCGGAACATCTGCCAACCGGAAGCGCCGAGCAGGATCGCCGCTTCATCTTCATTGCTCCCCTGACTCATCATGACCGGCACCAGCTCGCGGACCACAAACGGACAGGTGACGAAGATAGTCGCCAGCACCATGCCCGGCCAGGCGAACATGATCTGCAGGTTGTGCTCATCAAGCCAGCCGCCGAGTGGGCCGTTGGAGCCGTAAAACAGTAAATAAACCAGACCTGCCACCACCGGCGAGACGGCGAACGGGATATCCAGCATCGTCAGCAGCAGCTGGCGGCCAGGGAAGGTAAAGCGCGTCACCAGCCAGGCCAGCAGCGTACCGAACACCAGATTCACCGGCACGGTAATCAACGCAATCATCACCGTCAGCCAGATGGCGTGCAGCATGTCCGGGTTGGCCAGATTTTCCAGCACCGGCATTAACCCTTTACTGAAAGCCTGGACAAAAATATAAATCATCGGCACCACGAGGATGAAGGCGGATACCAGCATCCCGACGCCGATCAGAAACCATTTGCCCCAGTTGATCCGGGGCGCGTCATAGCGCTTCAATTGAGTAACTTCCGCCATTAGTGACCTACCACGCGTCGACCAAAGCGACTCTGCAGAGTGTTGATGGAGAACAGCAGCAGCAGCGACGCCGCGAGGATCACCGAGGCAATCGCGCTCGCCGCCGGGTAATCAAACTCCTGCAAACGAATGAAAATCATCAGCGAAGTCACTTCCGTTTTCCACGCGATGTTGCCGGCGATAAAAATCACCGCGCCGAACTCGCCAAGGCTGCGGGTAAACGACAGCGCAATCCCCGCCAGCAGAGCCGGCGACAGCTCCGGCAGCACCACTTTGCGGAAACTCTGTAAGCGCGTCGCGCCGAGGGTTTCCGCCGCCTCTTCATATTCCGGCCCTAACTCTTCCAGCACTGGCTGCACGGTACGCACCACAAACGGGATGCTGGTAAAGGCCATCGCCACCGCGATGCCAAGCCAGGTATAAGTCACTTTGATATCAAACTTCGCCAGCCATTCGCCGTACAAGCCATTAACCGAGAACAGCGAGGCCAGCGTCAGGCCGGCCACCGCCGTCGGCAGCGCGAACGGCAGGTCCATCAGGGCATCCAGCAGGGTACGGCCCGGGAAACGATAGCGGGTAAGGATCCACGCCATCAGCAGGCCAAACACACCGTTAAAAATTGACGCCACAAAAGCAGACAGCAGCGTGACTTTATAGGCAGCGACCACCTGCGGGTTGGTAATCACCTCCCAGTACTGCGCCCAGCTCATCTGCGCCAGCTGCATTACCAGCGCGCTGAGCGGCAACAGTAAAATCAGGCACACAAATAGCAGGCTGGTGCCAAGGCTCAGGGTAAAGCCCGGCAGCACGCGCTTGGACGACACAGCCAACATTACTGACGCCCCGCTGCCAGCAGTTTGTCCAGCTCGCCGCCGCTGACGAAGTGGGTTTTCATCACTTCAGGCCAGCTGCCAAACTGGTCTTCCACGCGGAACAGTTCGGTCTGCGGGAATTTATCTTTCAGCGACGCCATGACTTTCGGGTCATTCACGCGATAGTAGTAATCGGTGATGATGGTCTGCGCCTGCGGACTATAGAGATAGTTCAGGTAGGCTTTCGCCGCTTTTTCAGTACCGTTGGCCTTAACGTTTTTGTCTACCCACGCTACCGGGAACTCGGCAAGGATATTGACCTTCGGCACCACTACTTCGAAACCCTGCGCTTCATACTGTTTACGGATGTTGTTAACTTCCGATTCAAAAGTAATCAGCACATCGCCCAGCCCGCGCTCGACGAAGGTGGTGGTCGCGCCGCGACCGCCGGTATCGAAGACCTCGACGTTCTTCAGGAACTGGGTCATAAACTGTTCGGTTTTGGCTTTATCGCCGCCATCGGCTTTATCCGCCGCCCCCCAGGCCGCAAGATAGGTATAGCGCGCGTTGCCTGAAGTTTTAGGATTCGGGAAAATCAGCTTCACGTCAGAACGCACCAGATCGTTCCAGTCGTGAATATTTTTGGGATTGCCCTTACGCACCAGGAAAGCCATGGTCGAATAGAACGGCGAGCTGTTATTCGGCAGACGGCTCTGCCAGTCTGCCGGGATCAGGTTGCCTTTATCATGCAGAATCTGGACGTCCGTCACCTGGTTATAGGTCACGACGTCAGCCTTCAGGCCTTGCAGAATCGCCAACGCCTGCTTGGAGGAGCCCGCATGGGACTGCTTGATGGTCAGCTTATCGCCGCCGTTTTCTTTTGCCCACTGCTGCTCAAAAGGCGGATTAAGGGCGGCGAACAGCTCGCGGGAAACATCATAGGAACTGTTCAGCAGTTCAGTCGCCTGCGCCTGCGCCACCAGCAGCATGGAAGCCGCCAGCGCCAGATATCCTTTTTTCAGTGATTTAACGGCCATTGCGCACCCTTATCAAAAATGATCATTTACTGATGATCATCATATTTATAACGAGTACGAAAGGAGTAACGGTTTTATATACCGTTTGGCGATTTAGAAGTAGAAAAGAGAATAAGCAACTGGCAAAGCTTTGCTGAAAGCGGCTCGCAGATTCGACGTGTCATTGTGACAAACGGCAGCCAGGGGTGCACTGTGTTTATATGAAAAACACACAGATATTTGCACGTCAGCTCAGACGTAGCTTAACGCCAACAGAACGTCGACTATGGTACTTACTGCGCAACCGCCGTTTTGCTTGCTATAAGTTTCGCCGCCAACATCCCGTTGGTCCCTACATTCTCGATTTTGCCTGCTGCGCAACACGGCTGGCGATTGAACTGGACGGCGGTCAGCACGATGAGAGGCGCGTCTACGATGTTCGCCGCACCCGCTGGCTACAGAGCCAGGGATGGCGGGTTTTACGCTTCTGGAATAATGAGTTTGAAGAGTATGAAGATGCGGTGATGGAGAGAATACTTGAAGCGCTTGAGTCGCCGATGCCCTCACCCCGCCCCTCTCCCTGAGGGAGAGGAAGAAAGAAAGTTCGCACGCGGAATCCATAACCGCACCGTACGTCCCCTCTCCCTGAGGGAGAGGGAGAAAGAGAGTCCACCGTGCCGTCCCCTCTCCCCCTTGGGGAGAGGGTTAGGGTGAGGGGAAAAATTACAGCGCCTGAATACGCTCCAGCGACGGCGCGAAGTAATAACCGCCGGTCACCGGTTTAGTGAAGCGCAGCATGGCATCACGCTTACCGTCGGTATCGCCGAACATGCTCAGCAACTGCTGTTCAATGTTGTACAGGCGCGCGCAGTAGGCGCAGAAGTACAGGCCGTTAGTGCCGCTGGCGGTACCGTACGGCAGGCTCTGGCGAACGATTTTCAGCCCTTTGCCATCTTCTTTTAAGTCCACGCGGCTCAGGTGCGAAGTGACCGGGCGCTCGTCGCCGTCGATCTCTTCATTGGCTTCTTTGGTACGGCCAATCATCATCTCCTGATCCGGCACGCTCATGCGGTTCAGCTGCTTAAGATTGTGCTCCCAGCGTTGCACGAATACGTAGCTGCCGCCCGCGTCAACGCCGTCTTTAATCACCGCGACTTCACGGCGAGTTTCTTCGCCTGCCGGGTTTTCGGTGCCGTCAACGAAGCCGCTCAGATCGCGTTCTTCCACCCAGCGGAAACCGTGAATTTCTTCTTTCACTTCAATGGCGTCGCCGAACGCGGCCATCGCCGCCTGGGCGACGGAAAAGTTCACTTCATGGCGGGCGGATAAAATATGAATCAACACGTCATACTGCGTGGATGGCGCCAGCCCTTTACCATAGACCGGAAAATCTTTTAACTCTTCCGCGCCTTCACCGCCGCTCAGCTGACGCCAGACGGTATTGCCGAAAGCCACCACCGCGCCGAGTTTGGCGTCAGGGAATTTAGCCTGGAAGGTGGCCACTTTATCGACAAAAATTTTGCTCGCTTCGCGCAGGGCGTTAACATCCCCTTTGACATTGGCTTCAATCCAAATCGCCGCGCGGCAATGTTCCGGCAAAATGCCGCTCTGAACCTGAGACATCGCTCCTCCTGAAATGATGCAACCACAACGCTATGACGTTGCTAACGCGCCATTGTAACCGTTTTTATCCGCCCACGTGTCTCTTCAGATCAAATTAGCGACGCCAGATAATTTTGCTGACTTTCCAGTTCTTCAGGGTATCGTCGGACGGCATCAGCTCGTCCGGGCCGCTCCAGTGGCCGGTAAAGGCGTAGCTGATGTGCTGGCTACCTGCGGCTTTACATTCCACCACCGCGCCGTTATCGGGAGCGCCTTTCTCGCAGTTGCCGAACGCTTTGCTGTACAGCTCGCTAAACGGGGTACCGATTTTCACGCCGCTGGCGGCAGGAATTGCGCTATCGCGCACGTCAATGCGGCTCACCGTACCGCCATCGCCGTTGATGGTCAGCGCCAGCTTGTCATCCTTCAGCGCTTCAAAATAGTGAACGATTTTGCCATCCGTGGTTTTCATTCCGCTGCGCAGACGGTAGCTGCCGCCGAGGGCATCGCTAATCGCCTGCTCATTCAGCGGCGTCGATGCTGTCAGTTTACCCACGCCCTGCTCGGTGACCTCGTTGGAGGAACCAAACCAGTTCCACGGATAGGCAGCCGACCAGTTCACCGCGCTCATCGTTGAGCAGCCGGTTAGCGCCAGCGGAAGCGCGCAGAGCATTAGACGTAGCGATTTCATATCTCAATCCTTCTGATTAATTCAACGCATGTTGGAGTACGCGATCGGCAAAAAGTGCCATTAAAGCGCTTCGAGGCGAAAACAGGCGTGCAACCTGCGGCTGGTTATCAGCCACCATAGCGCATAAATATCGGCCGCCAGCAGGGCGATGGTCAGCGCGGAAGGCGCCTCGCCGGTAAACCACAGCCACGGCTGCCAGGCCAGCAACAGCGCCTGCGAGGCAATCAGCAGCCAGCGCATCAGCGGCCAGAGACGCGGGAAACGCTGACGCTGACCGCTAAGCAGAAATGCCGCGACCGCCGGTACGCCGGGCAGTAACCCCAGCCAGAAGTTATCGTGATCGGGATAGAACAGGCTCAGCAGCGCATCGCCCTGCTGGCGGGAGGCGCCGGCCATGACGAACAGTACCCAGGTGCGCGCCTGCAGCAACAGCACGCCCCAAAACAACAGCGGCAGCCGCAAACGGCCCTGGGCATCGTAATCGGCAGGAATAAATTCAGTATTCTTCATCTTCAATCAGGCGTTTACCCAGGGTGAGTACATCCGAGTGCTCGTAACCGAGACGCTCATACATCCCCTGCACCACTTCGTTATCGTCACGCACCATAATTGAAATTTTCGGGCAGCCGCGGGCGATCAGCTTCTTTTCCAGCCGATTGAGCAGCGCATTGGCTATTCCGCGGCCTCGGTATTCCGGATGTACGCCAAGATAGTAAGCGGAGCCGCGGTGACCGTCGTAACCGCCCATTACCGTCCCTACCACTTCACCGTTCACTTCAGCGACCAGAAACAAGCTCACGTCGTGGTTGAGCTTACGCTCGATATCCATTTCCGGATCGTTCCATGGGCGCAGAAGATCGCAGCGCTCCCAAAGGGTGATCACTTCTTCGAAATCCTGCTGGCGAAAAACGCGAATCTCCATGGTATTCCCCACCATTTACGGTTAAAAACAGTGATTATGGCGCGAATATGACTGATAGCCAATATCAGGCGAAATCATCGGCAAAAAATGGCATAATATATCTTTGTCATGTATTGAAATGAAAAGTAAAACAATTCTTATTTTGAGTGGTCGTAACGGGAAACGCGATACGATATAACATTGGACATCACTTGTTTACAATTCAGGCCGAATGAGCACTTTTAAACCATTAAAAATACTTGCTTCGCGCCGTCAGGTGCTGAAAGCAGGACTGGCTGCGATGACGCTAACCGGCGTCGCTTCCCAGGCCAATGCCAAAGAACAGCCGCTAAAAACTTCCAATGGACACAGCAAACCCGTCGCAAAGAAAGCAGGCAGCAAGCGCCTGGTGATGCTTGACCCCGGTCATGGCGGCATCGATACGGGGGCAATTGGCCACAACGGTTCGAAAGAAAAACACGTCGTGCTGGCCATTGCCAAAAATGTGCGCAGTATCTTACGCAGCAACGGCATCGATGCCCGCCTGACGCGTAACGGCGATACCTTTATTCCGCTATACGATCGCGTTGAAATCGCCCACCAGCACGGCGCCGATCTGTTTATGTCGATTCACGCCGACGGCTTTACCAACCCGAGTGCGGCCGGCGCCTCCGTCTTTGCGCTCTCCAACCGCGGCGCCAGTAGCGCCATGGCGAAATATCTCTCCGAGCGCGAAAACCGCGCCGATGAGGTCGCCGGTAAAAAAGCGACGGATAAGGACCATCTGCTGCAGCAGGTATTGTTCGATCTGGTGCAAACCGACACCATTAAGAACAGCCTGACGCTCGGCTCGCATATTCTGAAAAAGATTAAGCCGGTGCATAAGCTGCACAGCCGTAATACAGAACAGGCGGCCTTTGTGGTGCTGAAGTCACCTTCCATTCCCTCGGTGCTGGTCGAGACATCGTTCATTACCAACCCAAATGAAGAAAAGCTACTCGGCACAACCGCTTTCCGCCAGAAGATCGCCAACGCTATTGCTTCCGGTATTATTAGTTATTTCCACTGGTTCGATAACCAGAAAGCGCATTCGAAGAGACGTTAATGAAACCCGATGTACAGCAGGTCAAAGCCTTCCTTCTTCAGCTGCAGGATGCCATTTGCGGCAAACTCTCCGCCGTTGACGGCAAGGATTTTGTCGAAGATAGCTGGCAGCGCGAAGGCGGCGGCGGCGGACGCAGCCGGGTTTTACGCGACGGCGGCGTCTTTGAGCAGGCCGGGGTTAACTTCTCTCACGTCCACGGCGATGCGATGCCTGCATCGGCAACCGCCCACCGCCCGGAGCTCGCCGGGCGCAGCTTTGAAGCGATGGGCGTTTCGCTGGTGGTGCATCCGCGCAACCCCTATGTGCCGACCAGCCACGCCAACGTCCGCTTTTTCATTGCCGAGAAGCCCGGCGCCGACCCGGTGTGGTGGTTCGGCGGCGGGTTTGATTTAACGCCTTATTACGGATTTGAAGAAGACGCCATCCACTGGCATCGTACCGCCCGCGATTTGTGCCTGCCGTTCGGCGACGAGGTCTATCCGCGCTATAAAAAGTGGTGCGATGACTACTTCTACCTCAAGCACCGTAACGAACAGCGCGGCATTGGCGGCCTGTTCTTCGATGATTTAAATACCCCGGACTTTGACCACTGCTTCGCCTTTATGCAGGCGGTGGGCAACGGCTTTACTGACGCCTATCTGCCAATCGTTGAGCGCCGAAAAACCACGCCTTACGGCGAACGAGAGCGCGATTTCCAGCTTTATCGCCGCGGGCGCTATGTGGAATTTAATCTGGTATGGGATCGCGGCACGCTGTTCGGCCTGCAGACCGGCGGGCGTACGGAGTCTATTCTGATGTCGATGCCGCCGCTGGTGCGCTGGGAATACAACTTCCACCCGCAGGAAGGCAGCCCGGAAGCCGCGCTGAGCGAGTTCATCAAAGTGAAAGAGTGGATCTGAATTTAGCCACCTGAGACAAAAAAGCCCCGGAATACCGGGGCTTAATTTTTTGCGTTTACAGCGGCTGGGTCTGCGCTTCCACGACCGCCAGCGCCACCATGTTGACGATACGGCGCACGGAGGCGATAGGCGTTAGAATATGCACCGGCTTAGCGATACCCATTAGTACCGGCCCAACGGTTACCCCTTCCGAACTGGAGACGCGCAGCAGGTTGTAGCTGATACGCGCGGCTTCCATATTCGGCATCACCAGAATATTGGCCGCCCCTTTCAGCGGGCTATCCGGCATACGGTCATTACGGATGCTTTCGACCAGCGCGGCATCGCCGTGCATTTCACCGTCAATCATCAGATCCGGCGCGCTCGCCTTCACCAGCTCCAGCGTTTTACGCATTTTGCTGGCCGACGGGCAATCGGCGGAACCGAAGTTGGAGTGCGACAGCAGCGCCACGCGCGGTTCGATACCAAAGCGACGCACGCTTTCCGCCGCCATCAGGGTGATCTCCGCCAGCTCTTCCGGCGATGGATCGTGATTGACGTAGGTGTCGGCGATAAAGGTGTTACCGCTTGGCAGCAGCAGCGCGTTCATCGCCCCGGCGGTGCTGACGCCGTCGCGGAAGCCAAACAGCGGCTGTACCACACGATAGTGCTCATGATAATCGCCGATGGTTCCGCAGATCATCGCATCCGCCTCACCGCGATGAACCATGATCGCGCCAATGACCGAGGTGTTGCTAATTACTGCCCGTTGCGCCTGCTCCTGGGTAATGCCGCGGCGCTTCATCAGCTGATAGTACTCGCTCCAGTACTCTTTAAAGCGCGGATCGGATTCATTATTGACGATTTCAAAGTCCACGCCCGGTTTGATCTGCAGACCCAGTTTCTGGATGCGCATTTCAATCACGCTCGGACGACCGATGAGGATTGGCTTCGCCAGCCCCAGCGATACCAGCTCCTGCGTGGCGTGCAGCACGCGGGTCTCCTCACCTTCCGCCAGCACCACGCGCTTCGGCTCTTTGCGCGCCTGGGAGAAGATCGGCTTCATAAACAGGTTGGTTTTATAAACGAACTCGCTCAGCTTCTCGATGTAGGCATCGAAGTCGGCAATCGGCCGCGTCGCCACGCCGGATTCCATCGCCGCTTTGGCAACCGCTGGCGCGATCTTGACGATCAGGCGCGGATCGAACGGTTTCGGAATAATGTACTCCGGGCCAAAGCTGAGATCCTGGTCGCCATAGGCGGAAGCCACGACTTCACTCTGTTCGGCATGCGCCAGCTCGGCGATAGCGTGAACCGCCGCCAGCTTCATCTCTTCGTTAATCGCTGTCGCGCCAACATCCAGCGCGCCGCGGAAAATGAACGGGAAGCACAGCACGTTGTTGACCTGGTTTGGGTAGTCGGAACGGCCGGTACAAATAATCACGTCGTCGCGCACTTCCTTCGCCAACGGCGGCAGGATTTCCGGCTCCGGGTTCGCCAGCGCGAGGATCAGCGGCGAGCGCGCCATTTTCTTGACCATCTCCGGAGTCAGAACTTTCGGCCCGGAGCAGCCGAGGAAAATGTCCGCGCCATCGATGACATCGTCGAGGGTACGTTTCCCGTCGTCTTCCACCGCGTAGGCCGCTTTGGTTTCCGCCATATTGGCTTCGCGATCTTTATAGATAACGCCTTTCGAGTCGCAGACCACGATATTGTGTTTCTGCATTCCCAGCGCCACCAGCAGGTTCATACAGGCGATTGCCGCCGCTCCCGCGCCGGAGACCACCATCCGCACATCGGAGAGATTCTTCTCAACCACCCGCAGACCGTTGAGAATTGCCGCAGTGCTGATAATCGCCGTGCCGTGCTGATCGTCGTGGAACACCGGAATATTCATGCGTTCACGCAGTTTCTGCTCAATATAGAAACATTCCGGGGCTTTAATATCTTCGAGGTTGATGCCGCCAAACGTCGGCTCCAGGGCGGCGACGACATTAATGAATTTGTCAGGATCCAACTCATCGACTTCAATATCAAACACATCGATGCCGGCGAATTTCTTAAACAGAACGCCCTTTCCTTCCATTACCGGTTTTCCGGCCAGCGCGCCGATATTGCCTAAACCGAGGACGGCGGTACCGTTGGAGACCACCGCGACAAGGTTGCCGCGAGCGGTGTATTTGTAAGCGGCCAAAGGATCCTTCTCAATTTCCAGGCACGGCGCGGCAACGCCCGGCGAATATGCCAGCGCTAGATCGCGTTGGGTCGCCAGGGGTTTGGTCGGCGACACCTGAATTTTCCCGGGCACCGGGAACTCGTGGAAATCGAGGGCGCTTTGTTTCAACTGCTCATCCATTTTATGGTTCCTTTCACGTATCGAATCGTAGGGGGTGAAGCGTGATGGCGAGCCGTCGGCCCGCCTTAAGGCGATGCTTAGTATCGCGCCTGACGGCGGTTTAAACTTTGAAGGCCGCCATACTCTTGCCATCACAAAGGTCTGGTTGTTATCAATTTATAATATTTATGTAACCTAGTTTCACGGTCAATGATAGCCCCGTCTGCTATGCTTTTTAGTTATGTACCTCATCACCATCTCTACCGCATAACGACAAGAACTCATGCAACTTATTGTTCCAGGAGTACTTTTTAATGAATCAGCTAGACAGTATCAAACAATTCACCACCGTGGTCGCCGACAGCGGCGACATTGAATCTATCCGCCACTATCAGCCGGAAGATGCCACCACCAACCCTTCGCTGCTATTAAAGGCTGCCGGATTGGATAACTACGCCGGGCTTATCGATGATGCCCTCGCCTGGGCCGCGAAACAGGGCGGCAACCGCGAGGCGCAGGTCGCTAATGCCTGCGATAAGCTGGCGGTCAATTTCGGCGCGGAAATACTCAAAAGCATTCCAGGGCGCGTCTCTACCGAAGTCGATGCCCGTCTCTCCTTCAATCGTGAAAAAAGTATTGAGAAAGCGCGCCACCTGGTCGCTCTCTATCAGGAAATGGGGATCGATAAGTCGCGGATCCTGATCAAACTGGCCTCCACATGGGAGGGGATCCGCGCCGCGGAGGTGCTGGAAAAAGAAGGGATCCACTGCAACCTGACGCTGTTGTTCTCATTCGCCCAGGCTCGCGCCTGCGCCGAAGCCGGCGTGTTTCTGATTTCGCCCTTCGTCGGGCGTATTTACGACTGGTATCAGGCGCGTCAGCCGTTAGAGCCTTACGTGGTTGATGAAGACCCGGGGGTGAAATCGGTGCGCAATATCTACGACTATTTCAAACTCCATAAGTACAACACCATCGTGATGGGCGCCAGCTTCCGCCGTACCGAACAAATCCTCGCGCTGGTCGGCTGCGACCGCCTCACCATCTCCCCGGCCTTGTTACAAGAGCTGCAGGCCAGCGACGCGCCGGTAATACGTAAACTCATCCCCGCTCATCAGATACTTCCGCGCCCGGTTCCGCTAAGCGAAGCGGAATTCCGCTGGGAGCATAACCAGGATCCGATGGCGGTAGAAAAGCTGGCGGAAGGTATTCGCCAGTTCGCCGTCGATCAACGCAAACTGGAAGATCTGCTAGCAGCCAAACTGTCATCCTTTGTCACGGAGTAAACGACTATGTCCCGAAGAGAGCTTGCTAACGCCATTCGCGCCCTGAGCATGGACGCCGTCCAGAAAGCCAACTCCGGCCACCCCGGCGCTCCGATGGGGATGGCGGATATTGCCGAAGTGCTGTGGAACGATTTTCTCAAGCACAACCCGACAAATCCGCACTGGTACGATCGCGATCGTTTCATTTTGTCTAACGGCCATGCTTCGATGCTGCTGTATAGCCTGCTGCATTTGACCGGCTACGATCTGCCGATGAATGAGCTGAAAAACTTCCGCCAGCTGCATTCGAAAACGCCGGGTCACCCGGAACATGGTTATACCCCCGGCGTGGAAACCACCACCGGGCCGCTCGGCCAGGGGCTGGCTAACGCCGTCGGGATGGCTATCGCCGAACGTACGCTGGCGGCGCAGTTTAACCGTCCCGGCCACGACATCGTCGATCACTACACCTGGGTGTTTATGGGCGATGGCTGTCTGATGGAGGGGATTTCACACGAGGCCAGTTCGCTGGCGGGCACCCTGGGATTAGGCAAGCTGATTGGGTTCTACGATCACAACGGTATCTCTATTGACGGCCACGTTGAAGGCTGGTTCACCGACGATACCGCCGAGCGCTTTCGCGCCTACCACTGGCACGTGATTGGCGATATCGACGGTCACGATCCGCAGGCGGTGAAGCAGGCAATCCAGCAAGCGCAGGCGGTAACAGACAAACCTTCGCTGATTATTTGCCGCACCATAATCGGCTTTGGTTCACCAAATAAAGCCGGTTCCGAAGAGTCGCACGGCGCGGCCTTGGGGGAAAAGGAGGTCGCGCTGGCCCGCGAACAGCTGGGCTGGAAATATCCGCCGTTTGAAATCCCGAAAGAAATTTATCAGGGCTGGGATGCGCGGCCGCGCGGCGAGAAAGCAGAACATGCGTGGAATGAAAAATTCGCCGCTTACCAGCAGCAGTATCCAGAACTGGCGGCTGAACTGAAACGCCGCATGGAAGGTGAGCTCCCGGCTGACTGGCAAAAAACGGCCCGCGATTATGTGGCGAAGCTACAGTCGGAACCGGCGAAAATAGCCAGCCGTAAGGCTTCGCAAAATGCGCTTAACGCCTACGGCCCGGATCTGCCTGAGCTGCTCGGCGGTTCCGCCGACCTGGCGCCCAGTAACCTGACGATCTGGTCCGGCTCGAAGTCGATCAAAGAGGATCAGGCGGGTAATTATATCCACTACGGCGTACGCGAATTCGGTATGACCGCGGTGGCTAACGGCATCGCCCTGCACGGCGGTTTTATTCCCTATACCTCGACCTTCCTGATGTTCGTCGAATACGCGCGTAACGCCGCACGCATGGCGGCGCTGATGAAGGCGCATCAGATTATGGTCTACACCCATGATTCAATCGGCCTTGGCGAAGACGGCCCAACGCACCAGGCGGTGGAGCAGCTGGCAAGCCTGCGCCTGACGCCCAATTTTAGTACCTGGCGGCCGTGCGATCAGGTGGAAACCGCCGTCGCCTGGCAGGCGGCCATCGAGCGCAATGACGGCCCTACCGCGTTAATCCTTTCGCGACAGAATCTGGCGCAAATGGCCCGTACGCCGGAACAGGTGCAGGAAATTGCTCGCGGCGGTTACGTTCTGAAGGATGCGGGCGGCAAGCCGGATCTCATCCTGATCGCCACCGGTTCGGAAGTCGAGATCGCCGTTCAGGCGGCGGAGACGCTGCTGGCCAGCGGCGTAAACGTGCGGGTGGTGTCGCTGCCCTCCACCGACGTTTTCGATGCTCAGGATGAGGCCTGGCGCGAGTCGGTGCTGCCTTCCGATGTTAGCGCCCGCGTCGCTATCGAAGCCGGTATCGCCGACTACTGGTATAAATATGTCGGCCTGAAAGGCGCAATTGTTGGTATGACCCGCTACGGGGAATCGGCGCCCGCCGACAAGCTGTTCCCGTTCTTCGGCTTTACCGCTGAACATATTGTCGAAGTCAGCCGCAAAGTGCTTAACGGGTGATCCATAATGTGGGCCAGGCGTCTGGCCCCTGCCAGTTATCGCACTGCGGTTGCTGAGCGTAGCGGGTCAAATTAAACCGCTGGCCGTCATAGCGCCAGCGGGTTTGGATCCCGCAATCGCCCGGCGCGCGGCCTTTATCGAAGGTCACCAGTTCATGACGCTGCTCATCGAAGCTGGCGTTAATCAACTCAATATCGCGCGGCGCATTGCCGGGCGGCTGGAAAGGCAGCGCCAGCCGCACCTGACGGGCAAGATGCGGCGTTTTGCGCGACACCAGCCACGCCAGCCAGACGGTGTTATACGCGCCCGCTTCGCAACTGGTCATCAACAGAACTTTCTCATCGGTTAGCGCGGTGACGCGGATTTCCCGACGGAAAGGATCGAGCGAACAGGGGCTGGCGTTCATCCGCTCATTGCCGTAATCGATAAGCTCATTAAGTTCTTCGCGGCTGAGCGGCGACTGCGCTACTTCCGCTTTACCCACGGTTCGCAACGCCGGTGCCGGCGGTACGCTGAGCGGCGGTTCTTCACCTTTGCCGACCCACGCGGTTTCGCTGCCGACCCGCTTTTGCCGATTATCAATAAATAACAGCGCGGCCTTCAGGCCCTTCAATGAAATGCTTTGCAGACCGTTTTGCAGGGTAATCTCTTTCCCCTCCTGGGCCTGCTGCAGGAAAGCTTCGATACTGACGCTATCGCCGGTTTTAATCAGCTTATCGGCAATCTGCCAGTGTTTACCGTCAAAATGCAGCGGTTTTCCATCTAGCTGCAGCCGCGGGCCGATGGCCGCCAGCGCGGCAACCGGATTACCGACGCCGCCAAGTTCAATGCGCAAAGCGGCATCGGTGGCCGCTCCCGCGCTCCGGCTTAGGGTCATCACCAATCCATGATGCAGCCCGACATTACGCGTGACGCAATAATTTTGATTGTTGCAGGTGACAAGCCAATCTCCAAACAACTGCTGGGCTGGCGCCGCCCACGCCAACGACGTCGGCAGAAAACCGAAAAAAAGCAGTATTAAAACCCGATAAAGCATGAGCGGCACAATCCCGAAGTATGACTGACAGAGTGATTTCTAATTCATCATTATCATCAGCACTGGCGGGGTTTTGCTCAATCAGATTTATCAGAGATCCCGCGACATGAGGCCGGAATTTTGTAGGTATTGCAGCAGGATCACCGCTTTGCCATCCTGGATTTCACCGCTGGCGACCATTTCCAGCGCCCGGACGAACGGCAGTTCCAGCACCTCAATATCTTCATCATCTACGCCGCCGCCCCGGTTAGCGCGCTGCGCCTCGCTGTATTCGGCGATAAAAAAGTGAATCAGTTCGGTCACGCCGCCGGGCGACATATAGAGTTCGAAGACCTTGCGCGCCTCGCCGACCTGATAGCCGGTCTCCTCGATCGCCTCCTTGCGGATACACACCTCTGGCGCGTCGTTATCCAGCAGTCCGGCGCAGGTTTCAATCAGCATGCCATCCTGGTTGCCATTCACCCAGGTGGCGACGCGGAACTGGCGCACCAGAACCACACTCTGTTTGCCGGGGTTGTAGAGCAGAACCGTGGCGCCATTGCCGCGATCGTACACTTCGCGTTTGTGACGCACGACGCTGCCGTCGCGGCGCGTCAACTCATAGGTCATGTTGCGCAGTACGAAGTAATTTTCGGAGAGGATTTTATCTTTAATGACGTGGATATTAAGTGACATGCAAACTCCGCAGCGTGAAATAACCCAGTCATACTACGCCGCGGAGCCTGCTTTGTCGTTAGTGCGTCAGTGCGGAAGCGACGCCCAGGTAGTCCATGATCCCCTGCGCGGCATGCCGCCCTTCCGCCATCGCCGTCACCACCAAATCCGCGCCGCGCACCGCGTCGCCGCCGGCGAAGATCTTCTGATTACTGGTCTGGTATCGATAGCGGCTCTCCACGTTCGCCTTGATCCGCCCGCGGCTATCCAGCTGTACCCCCGCGGCTTCCAGCCACGGCATTGAATGCGGGTGGAAACCAAACGCCATAATGACCGCGTCGGCAGGCATCACAAATTCGCTGCCGGGGATCGGCGACGGGCTGCGGCGGCCCTGAGCGTCCGGTTCGCCAAGCTGGGTGCGCAGAAAACGCACGCCGCTGACCCGGCCATCCTCACCGAGCTCAAGGGTGATCGGCTGAACATTGAATTCAAAACTCGCCCCCTCTTCCCGGGCATTTTTGACCTCTTTTTTCGACCCCGGCATATTGGCTTCATCACGACGATAGGCGCAGGTGACCTGCTGCGCGCCGTGGCGCAGCGCGGTACGCACGCAGTCCATCGCCGTATCGCCGCCCCCCAGCACGACCACCTTCAGCCCGGCGGTATCGATATAAGGTTCATCGGCCAGCGCCTCCAGCCCCATCACCTGTTTGGTGTTGGCGATAAGGAACGGCAGCGCCTCATACACGCCCGGCGCCTCCTCGTTAGGCAGATCGGCTTTCATTGAGCGATAGGTACCGGCGCCAACGAAAACCGCGTCATAGTCTGCAAGCAGTTGTGTGAGTTTGATGTCTTTACCCACCTCGCAGTTCAGTTCAAAGCGGATGCCCATCTGGCTGAAAATCTCGCGCCGACGGGCCAGCAATGATTTATCCAGCTTGAAAGGCGGGATGCCGAACGTCAGCAGGCCGCCGATTTCCGGGTGGCGATCGAACACCACCGGCGCCACGCCGCTACGCGCCAGAAGGTCGGCGCAGGCCAGGCCCGCAGGCCCGGCGCCGATAATCGCCACTCTCTTACCGCTGGCTTTTACCGCCGAAAGGTCCGGGCGCCAGCCGCCAGCCAGCGCCTGGTCGGAGATATAGCGTTCGATATTGCCGATCGTCACCGAGCCGCTCTCATCGCGCAGCGTGCAGGCCCCCTCGCACAGACGATCCTGCGGGCAGACGCGACCGGTGATTTCCGGCAGGCAGTTGGTTTGATGGGAAAGCTCAACGGCGCTGGCGATGTCGCCGGCTTTTACCCGCTCGATCCACTGCGGAATATGGTTATGCAGCGGACAGGTCCACTCGCAGATGCTGCGATCGCCGCATTTCAGACAGCGCTGCGTTTCCCGCTGCGCCTGCGCCGCGCTGAACGGCAAATAGATTTCGCCAAAGTGCTGTTTACGCGCGTCAGCCGCCAGTTTATCCGCCTCGCCGCGGGTGGGCGTGGCCGCCATCTGGCTAGCCTTAT
Organism: Klebsiella sp. 141251; assembly: GCF_050600725.1. Classification (NCBI taxonomy): domain Bacteria; kingdom Pseudomonadati; phylum Pseudomonadota; class Gammaproteobacteria; order Enterobacterales; family Enterobacteriaceae; genus Klebsiella; species Klebsiella sp. 141251. The sequence continues at coordinate 118,380 of NZ_JAQIRG010000005.1, read as the reverse complement.
CGCCGGCGGTTGACGCTAAAGCGGTCAAAGTCCGATGTTGCCAGGACGCCGCATCCGCACGCGCCGCCCGCAGCCGCCGCGCTTTCGCCATCTCGCTTAACGCGGAATCGGTCGCCAACTGTAACGCCTGCGCCGGACAATTCTGCACGCAGGCTGGCCCGGCTTCGCGACCATGACATAAGTCGCATTTGTGCGCCGTCGCTCTGCCGTTTGGCGTGACGACGATTTGCATCACGCCAAAGGGACAGGCCACCACGCAGGATTTACAGCCGATACATTTTTCTTCCTGCACCAATACGCTGTCTTCCTGCCGGCTAATGGCGCCGTTAGGACAGCTACGCGCGCAGGGCGCGCCTTCACAGTGACGACAGGTTACCGCGTTACGCTGTTTCTGGTTTTTAATCACGGTAATGCGCGGCAAAAAGCGCTGTGGGGTCAAGACATGTTGTTCGCCATTATGCGCCATCACGCAGGCCACTTCGCAGCCCCTGCATCCGATGCATTTGCGACTATCGCTCATAATAAAGTGGTTCATACATCCTTCCGGCTTATCGCTAATAACCCCTCATTTAGTATGACTGTTTATTACCTGACATCATGACCGTGGGACAATGGTCGTTTGCCCAGAAATCGGCTTTTCTCACCAGAATCCGGTTTAGATCAAAAATATTGACCTGAATGAAATTTTGTTTCATTTAGCTGAGCAATAATAAGCGGCTTTGACGGAATGACAGAAAAGACGTGATAAGCGCATATAAATTCAGAGAGGAGCGACAGACGTTTCTTTACGCTCTCATAAAAGACACATGATAAATTACACTATCTCCTTAATTTCTCCACGATTGCCTGCGGGGTTATCTATAAAGTATCACAGGCTGCGAAATAACAAAAAATGTACACAATGAGGTCCTGATTCCGATGGCGAATTTCTTTATCGATCGCCCCATCTTTGCCTGGGTTTTGGCTATTTTATTAGTCCTGACCGGCACGCTGGCAATTTTGTCGCTCCCCGTAGAACAATATCCGGATTTGGCGCCGCCTAACGTCCGAGTGACGGCCAATTATCCCGGCGCTTCGGCGCAAACGCTCGAGAATACCGTCACCCAGGTTATCGAACAGAATATGACCGGCCTTGATAACCTTATGTACATGTCATCGCAGAGTAGCGCCACCGGTCAGGCAACGGTTACCCTGAGCTTTACCGCCGGTACCGACCCGGATGAAGCCGTACAGCAGGTACAAAACCAGCTACAATCGGCGATGCGTAAACTGCCGCAGGCGGTACAGAATCAGGGGGTCACGGTGCGCAAAACCGGCGACACCAACATTCTCACTCTCGCGTTTGTCTCTACCGACGGCAGCATGGATAAGCAGGATATTGCCGACTACGTCGCCAGTAACGTGCAGGATCCTCTAAGCCGCGTCAACGGCGTCGGCGATATCGACGCCTACGGTTCGCAGTACTCAATGCGTATCTGGCTCGATCCGGCGAAACTCAACAGCTATCAGATGACGGCGAAAGATGTGACTGACGCCATCGAATCGCAGAACGCGCAGATTGCCGTCGGCCAGTTGGGCGGTACGCCGTCGGTTGATAACCAGGCGCTGAACGCCACCATCAACTCACAATCGCTGCTACAAACGCCGCAGCAGTTCCGCGATATTACCCTGCGCGTTAATAAGGATGGTTCGGAAGTCACGCTGGGCGACGTCGCCAGCGTCGAAATGGGCGCAGAAAAATATGATTATCTGAGCCGCTATAATCGTCAGGCCGCTTCGGGGCTGGGGATTAAGCTCGCCTCGGGTGCCAACGAAATGGCCACCGCCGAGCGCGTTATCGCCCGTCTTAATGAACTGTCGCAATATTTCCCGCACGGACTGCAGTATAAAGTCGCCTACGAGACCACCTCTTTTGTAAAAGCCTCGATTACCGATGTGGTGAAAACGCTGCTGGAGGCGATTCTGCTGGTGTTCCTGGTCATGTATTTGTTCTTGCAGAACTTCCGCGCGACCCTGATCCCGACCATCGCCGTGCCGGTGGTATTGATGGGCACCTTCGCCGTGCTCTACGCCTGCGGCTACAGTATTAACACCCTGACGATGTTCGCGACGGTGCTGGCTATCGGCCTGCTGGTCGATGACGCCATCGTCGTCGTCGAAAACGTCGAGCGCATTATGAGCGAAGAAGGTCTTTCGCCGCGCGAAGCGACGCGAAAATCGATGAAGCAGATCCAGGGGGCGCTGGTCGGTATCGCCATGGTCCTTTCGGCGGTATTCGTCCCTATGGCCTTCTTCGGCGGCACCACCGGCGCCATTTACCGCCAGTTCTCCATCACTATCGTTTCAGCAATGGTGCTGTCGGTGCTGGTGGCGATGATCCTCACCCCGGCGCTCTGCGCCACGCTGTTAAAACCGATTCAAAAAGGCGAGGAGCATGGTCAAAAAGGGTTCTTCGGCTGGTTTAACCGCACTTTCAACCGCAGCGCCAGCCGCTATGAAACTTTCGTGGGCAAAATTCTCCATCGCTCGCTGCGCTGGATTTTGATTTACGTCCTGCTGCTCGGCGGCATGGTGCTGCTGTTCCTGCATCTGCCGACTTCGTTCCTGCCGCTGGAAGACCGCGGTATGTTCACCACCTCGATACAGCTCCCGAGCGGCTCCACCCAACAGCAGACGCTGAAAGTGGTGCAAAAAGCGGAAGATTATTTCCTCAATAACGAGAAGAGTAACGTCGAGTCGGTGTTTGCTACCGTCGGCTCCGGCCCCGGCGGCAACGGCCAGAACGTCGCACGTATGTTTGTCCGCCTGAAAGACTGGGATCAGCGCGACCCAAAAACCGGCTCCTCGTTCGCTATCATTGAGCGCGCGACCAAAGCCTTCAATAAAATTAAAGAAGCGCGCGTGTTTGCCAGCAGCCCGCCGGCCATCAGCGGCCTTGGCAGCTCCGCGGGCTTCGATATGGAGCTGGAAGATCACGCCGGCAACGGCCACGAGGCGCTGATGTCGGCGCGCGACAAACTGCTGGAGCTGGCGGCGAACAACGACCAGCTCACCCGCGTACGCCACAACGGCCTGGACGACAGTCCGCAGTTGCAGGTTGATATCGACCAGCGTAAAGCCCAGGCGCTGGGGGTCTCCATTGATGATATTAACGATACGCTGCAGACCGCCTGGGGTTCGAGCTACGTGAACGACTTTATGGATCGCGGACGCGTGAAGAAGGTCTACGTCCAGGCGGCGGCGAAATATCGCATGCTGCCGGACGATATCAATTTGTGGTATGTGCGTAACAGTAGCGGCACCATGGTACCGTTCTCCGCCTTCGCCACCTCGCGTTGGGAAACGGGTTCGCCGCGCCTCGAACGTTACAATGGCTACTCAGCGGTCGAGATCGTCGGTGAAGCCGCACCTGGCGTCAGCACCGGTACCGCCATGACCATTATGGAAGAGTTAGCCAAACAGCTCCCGAACGGTTTCGGCCTGGAATGGACGGCGATGTCCTATCAGGAGCGTTTGTCTGGCGCTCAGGCGCCTGCCCTGTACGCCATTTCTCTGCTGGTGGTGTTCCTGTGTCTGGCGGCGCTATATGAAAGCTGGTCGGTACCGTTCTCGGTGATGCTGGTGGTGCCGCTGGGGGTTATCGGCGCGCTGCTGGCGACCTGGATGCGCGGCCTGGAAAACGATGTCTACTTCCAGGTAGGTCTGTTGACGGTCATCGGCCTGTCGGCAAAGAACGCCATCCTGATTGTTGAGTTCGCCAACGAGCTGAACCAGAAAGGCGAAGATCTGCTGACCGCCACCCTATCGGCCTGTCGCCAGCGTCTACGCCCGATACTGATGACCTCACTGGCGTTTATCTTCGGCGTGCTGCCAATGGCCACCAGTACCGGCGCGGGCTCCGGCAGCCAGCACGCTGTTGGTACCGGCGTCATGGGCGGAATGATCTCCGCCACCGTGCTAGCCATCTTCTTTGTACCGCTGTTCTTCGTGTTGGTACGCCGCCGCTTCCCGCTGAAAGAGAGGCCGGAATAAACCGTCAAATAACAGAAAAGGCGACTGTCACAGTCGCCTTTTTCATGGGTCAAACATTGTCCTCAGTACCGACAAAGCCAGATTTTATTTACGCAGCATATCTTCGATAAAATCTTTCCAGTTCCCCAGTTCATGTTCAATCATAATAGCCTCTCTTATTATTATGGCGATTTTAGATAAATTCCCCGCTCAGGAGAAGTTCGTCCGATCTATCGCTCTAATCGCTTTTCTTGTCACCGCAAGCCTTGAATACTCTGGCTTGCGGCTACCATAAGCCGGTTCATGTAAATTTAATGTGACACAGAGCAACATTACGCAACATTTTGTTAATATCAGAATTCCTGTAATTCATTATCTTAGTCTGTCGCGAAAAAGAACAAATTTTAATCAGACAAGGCTGAAAAGTTATATTTATCCAGCCGATTCACGTATTATTTAACAAAGCTTATATATTCGGAAAAAACTGAGAAACATATTCTTTTAACGTGAAGGTTTAATTATGTTGACCATGTACGGCATCAAAAACTGCGACACCATTAAAAAGGCCCGCCGCTGGCTGGAAGCCCATCAGATAGACTATCGCTTCCATGATTATCGTGTTGACGGACTGGACCGCGAATTGCTGAATACCTTTATTGCCGAATTAGGCTGGGAAGCGCTGCTTAACACCCGCGGCACCACCTGGCGCAAACTCGATGAATCGGTCCGCACTGGGATCGATAATGCCGATGCGGCGGCGGCGTTGATGCTGGAAATGCCGGCAATTATCAAACGCCCATTGCTCTGCGCGCCCGGTCAGCCTATGCTGCTGGGCTTTAGCGAAGCAAACTACGAAAAATTTATTAACGAGGTGTAGTCTATGTCTTGCCCGGTCATTGAGCTGGCTCAGCAGCTTATTCGCCGCCCTTCCCTTAGCCCCAATGATGCGGGATGCCAGGCGTTAATGATTGAACGCCTGCGGGCGATCGGCTTTACCGTTGAAGCGATGGACTTCGGCGATACGCAAAATTTCTGGGCCTGGCGCGGACAGGGTGAAACGCTGGCCTTTGCCGGCCATACCGATGTGGTGCCGGCCGGCGACGCCGACCGCTGGATCAACCCGCCGTTTGAACCAACTATTCGCGATGGCATGCTGTTTGGCCGCGGCGCGGCGGATATGAAAGGATCGCTGGCGGCAATGGTTGTCGCCGCCGAGCGCTTTGTCGCGCAGTATCCGGATCATAAAGGACGCCTGGCGTTTCTCATCACCTCTGATGAAGAAGCCAGCGCCACCCATGGCACGGTAAAAGTGGTCGAAACGCTGATGGCGCGTAACGAGCGCCTTGATTACTGCCTGGTCGGCGAACCTTCAAGTACCGAAGTGGTCGGCGATGTCGTGAAAAACGGCCGCCGCGGTTCACTCACCTGTAACCTGACGATTCATGGTGTCCAGGGCCACGTCGCTTATCCGCACCTCGCCGATAACCCGGTGCACCGCGCCGCGCCGATGCTGGCGGAGCTGGTGGCTATCGAATGGGATAAAGGCAACGAATACTTCCCGCCGACCAGCATGCAAATCGCCAACGTGCAGGCTGGCACCGGCAGTAACAACGTCATCCCTGGCGATATGTTCGTTCAGTTCAACTTCCGTTTCAGCACCGAGCTGACCGACGAGATGATCAAAGCACGCATCATCGCGCTGCTGGAAAAATATCAGCTGCGCTATACCGTCGAATGGTGGCTTTCCGGCCAGCCGTTCCTGACCGGTCGCGGCAATCTTGTCGATGCGGTCGTGAACGCCATTGAGCACTATAATGAAGTAAAACCGCAGTTGCTAACCACCGGCGGTACCTCTGACGGACGCTTTATCGCCCGCATGGGCGCGCAGGTGGTGGAACTGGGCCCGGTGAACGCGACCATTCACAAAATTAATGAATGCGTCAATGCCGCCGACCTGCAGCTGCTGGCGCGGATGTATCAACGCATCATGGAACAACTGGTCGCCTGACGACAATAACGATTACCCTGCAGCGCCGCTGCGGGGTAAAAAGAGGACACAGCATGGAATGGCTTATCAACCACTGGTGGATTCTGGTGTTGGTATTTTTAGTCGGCGTGATGATCAACGTGATTAAAGATCTTAATCGCGTCGACCCGAAAAAATATCTCGACAACAAACCGGATCTGCCGCCGCATCGCGACTTCAATAGCAAGTGGGATGACGACGACGACTGGCCGAACAAAGACCAGCCGAAGAAGTAAACCTGCGTTCCCCGTCATCACGCGGGCTGGATGCATTCCCGGGTAGCGGCTGACGCCTTACCCGGGCTACGGCCCGTACCATTGCGAGCTGAAGTTCTCAATTTTACCTCTGTACCCGTGGCTACTGAAACTGCTGGTGTTGGTGGCCTCAAAATTCCCCGGTGGCGCTGCCGCTTACCGGGGCTACAGCGCTGTGCGATTTGGTAGCCCGGAGAAGGCGCAACGCGCCGCGTCCGGAAAACCCTTAAAAAAGTTGTAAACCGATAACAGTATCTACCTATACCAGCCGACGTTGTACCGCGGGGCCATTACAGCATTTCGATTATATCGTCATCTTTCGGCGTACCGCCGCTCAACGCTTCATCAAAATAGTGCTTCGGTACGGTGTAACGCAGACGGTCGAGGGCAAACTGCATGCTCCGGTCATCAATGGCATGTCCGAGATCTTCAACGATATCCAGCGTGACATCTCCACCCAGCTCCTGCAGCCGCTCCTGCGCGGAGACCGCCCACGCCAGATCGATCACCCGATCCTCGCCGCCGTGGATCAGATGCACGGTGGTTTGCGTGGTCGCCGTTTGCGGCAGCGTCGCGTAACGGCCGTTAAAGGCAATTACCCGCGACGCCAGTCCTGGCTCGGCTTTAATACTCTCGAGGGACATAATCGCACCCTGCGAAAAACCGATCAGCGCCGTCGCCTGCGGGCCCAAACCGCTCTGTTTTTGCCAGTAGCGTACCGTTTCAATAAAGGTCGGCATAATGGCATCAATGCGCTGCTGACGATTCTCTTCCGTCACGCCTTGTACCGAAAACCACTGGCGCGCCGGCGCCGGACCGCAGGGCTCCGCACCACCGATACTGACAATGAGCGCGTTGGGAAACAGCGGCGCAAACCAGCTACCTATTTGCCCCATCGAAACCGGATTATCGCCCACGCCATGAAACAGCAGCAGCAACTGTTGCGCAGGCGTCGCCGGGCTCTGAACAATAAAGTGATCGTGTTTCATGGTTATCTCCTGATGTCTCAGATAAACAGGAATCGGGCTCCTGATTGATGCAAGGCAGTTTACGCCGCGCAGAGAATATGACCATGCCATTTAACTGAATGAGTTAGTTAAAAAAATTGCAGCTTCCTGACCCACTCTTCCAGCCGCTGCGCGCGGGCAGGATCGAGTCCCGCCATGGCCGAAGCCGCCTCTTCCCGCAGTCGCGCCAGCAGCGCCTTGCGACCGGATAAGCCGAGGTCCACGCATAGCGCTGCTTCATCCTGCTGCGCTAAGCGCGCGCGTAGCGCCACTAACGGCAGCGGCGTCGCCTGCAGAAGCCGGTTCAGACTCCCGACCGCCGCCAACAGCGGACGATGCGCAAAGGCAAAACCGGCGACCTCCAGCCAGTCCTCCTCAGTAAGCATAGCTGTTTCATCCATCGTCACCGGAGCACGTTCATCACGCCACTGACTCAGCCAGCGTTCATCCCGCGCCAGCCGTTGATGTTCGCGCCAGGCCAGTTGCCGCCCCTCTTCGCTGAGCGGATAGAGCGCCATCGCCGTATAGCAGCCGCTGCTCGCCTCGCGATGCGTGCCCATGCGCACCAGCAGAAACCCGCAGCGCTGCCAGAAGCGCCATAGTTCAGGGGTAAAACCAAAGCTGACGGAGAGATAGTCACAGCCGTGCGTCTGCTTGACGGCATGGGCGATTAAACGCTGCCCCAACCCTTCGCGCTGGCGCGCTGGATGGACGGCAATACGACTGACGCGCCTGCCGGTCAGCGTCGCCGCCAGCGGGCTACCGCCGTGCGCGGCCAATGATTGGGCGACAAGATTGCCGCGCGGGCGGCGATATCCGGCCCAGACGGCGCGGCTAAGCTCAGGTTCGAGACCGCCCTCTTCCACCAGCCACACCGCGCCAGCGACGCCATCCGCGCAGCGAGCCACGGTGAAGTGCTGGCCTGGCGCATCCATCATCCTGCGCAAATCCAGCGGCGAAGTGCGGTAATGCGCGCCGGAAAGCAGTTGATAAGCCTCTGATGGGCGCGTGGGTTGTTCGCGCCAGGCATCCTGGCTTAACGTCTCCAGCTGCGGTTCCCCATGCGGCGCCAGCAGAAATGCCTCATCGTTAAATAACAATAACCTGTCGATAACCGACTCCAGCGGGCAACCCGGCGCCCAGCGAATCGGCGACGACAGGTTATACCGCCGTAGCGTTGGGAAACCGGCGCAGAACTTCAATAAGAAGCCGCGGCCGGTTCCCTCATAGCCCTGAACCGTCGTCGTTAACAGCGTATGGGGAAAACGCGCCGTCAGCTGGCGCAGCGTCGGTGCCGGGATAGCGGCGGCCTCATCGACCACCAGCCAGTCGGCTTTCGCATCGCTTGCCAGCAGCGCATCGGGCGCCATAAAGCATATCTTTTGTCCCGCAAAAACGGCGATGACTTCCGTCGCGTCGCGCGTCGGCGCAGTGACGATGGTGGAGCCGGTGAGCTGATGAATCAACATTCCCGCCAGCGCAGATTTACCGCGCCCGCGCCCGGCGGTGATGGCGGCAATTTCCGGGGGCGATGACAGTAGTGACGAAAGAATGGCGGCCTGTTCGGCCTGCGGGTAGCCATCGGCAGCGTGCCAGTCTCTGCGCGGAGCGACCTCCGGCAACCGTAAGCCGTAGCCCTGTCGCCACAGTGCGACCTCAGGATCCGCGGTGAAGAGCTGGAGACAACGGTGGACAAAGTTAGGGGTGGCGATTGGTTCAGACGTATCGCTCCAGCGCAGCGAATCGCCATCCGCCTGCTCAGGCCAGCGGGCAAAATCCGGCGCCAGCAGCACTAACCAGCTGCCGGCGCGCAGCGTGCCGGCAAGCGCGGCAAAAGCCGCCACGTCAAAACCGTGGCGAGCGTCGAAAAAGGCATGCTGAAATTCGCGCCCGAGCAGCGTTTTCAGCGCGCCCGGCGCCGCGCAGGGCGCCAGCTGTGACGATGGGCCGACCCACAGTCCATCGCCCTCCAGCCGCGCTCGCAAATCCAGGGCTTGCGTCAGGCACCAGTCTTCGTCGCCGCTAAGCACCAGCAGGCGACGAATGCCCTCGCGCGCCATCCGCGCGGTCAGGTGAACAAGCGGTTCCATGAGCAAGCGTTAACGAAGTGAACTGCCAAAGGTATTACACTGCGCAGGATCGCCGCTATCAAAACCGCGTTTGAACCAGGTATAGCGCTGCTGGGAAGTCCCATGGGTGAAGCTGTCCGGCACTACGCGGCCCTGGCTTTGTTCCTGCAGACGATCGTCGCCGATGGCCTCAGCGGCATTGAGCGCTTCCTGCAGATCGCCGGTTTCCATCACATCCTGCTTCTGCATGTTATTGCCCCAGACGCCCGCAAAGCAGTCTGCCTGCAGCTCCATTTTCACCGACAGGCGGTTCACTTCGGTCTGCGAAGCCTGCTGCTGCATCTGACGGACCTTAGGTTCGATGCCGAGCAGTTTCTGCACATGATGGCCGACTTCGTGCGCAATCACGTAGCCCTGCGCAAAGTCGCCGTCAGCGCCGAGTTTGTTTTTCATCTCGTCATAGAATGACAGGTCGATATAGACCGTGCTGTCCGCCGGACAGTAGAACGGCCCCATCACCGATTGGCCGGTGCCGCAACCGGTACGGGTCGCGCCGCGATACATCACCAGCTTCGGCTGAACGTATTGCCGCCCCATCTTTTCGAAAATAGGCCCCCAGGTGTCTTCGGTGGTTGCCAGAATAACGGAGGTGAACTTCGCCGCTTCGTCATCCTTCGGGCTGATGGAACGTTGGGTAGAAGTCTGCTGCTGCGGCATCGGTTCGCCGGTCAGCATGCCGGTTAAATCCACGCCATAATAACCCGCCACCAGAACGATAATCAGCAGGACGATGCCGCCTTTACCGCTTGGAATGCGGAAACCGCCACCGCCGCCGCCCAGCGGCGAACCTGAATCACTACGTCTGTCTTCCACATTGTCGCTTTCACGACGCCCTTGCCAGCGCATAAGCACCTCTATTCCATCATGTTACGAATATGAGAGATCGTAGGCGGTTCAGCGGAGGATTACCACAGGAAACAACGAATAAGAGCGCCGGAAGAGACGATTTCTTCCGGCGCGGAGGAGATTAGTCGAGCTTGACGCCCAGACGGTGGGCCACTTCTTCGTAAGCTTCGATCAGGCCGCCGAGACTCTGGCGGAAGCGATCTTTGTCCATTTTATCGAGGGTGTTTTTATCCCACAGACGGCTACCGTCCGGAGAAAATTCATCGCCAAGCACCACTTCGCCTTTGAACAGGCCGAACTCCAGCTTGAAGTCGACCAGAATCAGACCGGCATCATCAAACAGCTTGCTGAGTACGTCATTCGCTTTGTAGCTGAGCTCTTTCATGCGCGCCAGGTTTTCTTTATTCACCCAGCCGAACGTCTCGCAGTAGGATTCGTTGACCATCGGGTCGTGCATGGCGTCGTTTTTCAGGAACAGATCGAACAACGGCGGAGTCAGTTCGATACCTTCTTCAATACCCAGGCGTTTCACCAGCGAGCCCGCCGCGCGGTTACGAATCACGCATTCAACCGGCACCATATCCAGCTTCTTCACCAGGCATTCAGTATCGGAAAGCAGCGCTTCCATTTGGGTCGGGATACCGGCTTGTTCCAGCTTGCTCATAATGAAATGGTTGAATTTGTTATTCACCATACCTTTACGATCGAACTGTTCGATGCGGGCGCCATCCCCTGCTGACGTATCGTTACGGAATTCAAGTACCAGCAGATCCGGGTTTTCGGTGCTGTATACCGTTTTCGCTTTGCCACGATACAACTCAGCTTGCTTTTTCATCTTTCACCACTCCAGTGATATTAAGCCAAAAAATTACGTTTCCGCCCGTAGGCAAAATCAGGCAATTTACCGGACTTTGCGGCCACGCACACGTTTGCGTCACTATACATTAAAAAGGGCCGGATTGCTCCAGCCCTTTTTATTACTTGTTAAATGCGGCCTGGAATACGGCTACCAGGGCGTCATTTTGCGACTGCGTCAGAGTATGGCCTTTCGGGTCGATGAACTGCAGACTACTGCGGTTATCGAGATCGCCGACCTGCAGTTTATAGTCGCCAGAGACCAGCTGTGGGTCACTGGCGCCCAGTTCCTGCCAGCTGCTGTCAGACAGCGGCTTGTAAGTTACCGCCATGCTGCCCTGGGAGCGAGTGCTGTCGGTCACCTTCATGCCCACTTTTTCAAGCGTGGCCGGCAGTTTCTGCCATACCATGTTGAATGGCGCGCGCACCACCAGCATCGGCAAGCCGGTGTCATCCGCCGCGCTCTGCACGTCGAAGGTCGCGCCAGCGCTTCTCTGCGCCGCGTTCTGCGCATTGGTGGCGTTAGAATCAAGACCGGAAGAGATAACGTTCAGCATCGAGGTGCTGTAGCGCTGAAGAGAAGCCGGGTCAGACACGGGCTTGCCCGCCTGCTCCAGGTTCACCAACTTCACTACCACCGCCTGCTGATAGCCCTGCGGCTTAACGGAGATTTGATAACGGCCACGGTACTGCTGGTCTTCATCAAGGCGGTTCCACTCTACCCAATCGGTATTCAGCGTCTGGCCTGCATCGTCACGCTTGGTGATGGTGTAGTTTTTCGCCTGGATGATGCTGACAACCTGCGCCCATAAAGAACCGCTGCGGCTATTTTCAACCATCAAGGTGGAGGTGTCGCCGTTAAACTGGGTACGCGCGCCGCTGACCAGGGCTAACGCCTGAGCCGGTGGACGAATGTCCAGCGCCTTACCTACCGCGCCGGTGCTCGCGGCAACCGGAATGTTGTAGTCGCCAGTCTGCAGCGGCAGGATCATCCCCGCCGGGGCGTGAAGTTCACTGAGCGGCGCGGCATCTAAATAAGCCTCGTCGCCGCTAACCTGACGCTTATAGCGCGAGTCAGAACTACAGGCCGCGAGGAGTAAAACCAGCGAAACACCCGCAACCTTCGCCAGGCGCGACTTCTGTACTGAGTAAGCCATCAAATCTCCCTAAACTCTACAGCAAACCGGCATGCTTCAGCGCTGCGGTAACCGCTTTCGTACCCGCTTCGGTAATCGGCGTCATCGGCAGGCGCAGCGTGTCGGTCGCTACAAGTCCCAACGCCTTACAAGCCCATTTGACTGGGATCGGGTTGGGTTCGACAAATAATTTTGTATGCAGCGGCATCAGACGCTGGTTAATCGCGCGAGCTTCCGCGAATTGCCCCGCCATCGCAAGTCGGCACATGTCCGCCATTTCACGCGCAGCAACGTTCGCCGTGACGGAAATGACGCCGACGCCGCCGAGCTGGATAAAGTCCATGCCGGTCGCGTCATCGCCGCTCAGCAGAATAAAGTCGTCTGAAACCAGCTCTTTGATCTGGTGAACACGACTTAAGTTCCCTGTTGCTTCCTTAATACCGACAATATTTTTAATTTCCGCCAGGCGACCGACGGTTTCCGGCAGCATATCGCAACCGGTACGGGACGGCACATTATACAGAATTTGCGGCAGGTCAGTATGTTCAGCGATAGCTTTAAAGTGTTGGAACAGGCCTTCCTGGGTCGGACGGTTATAATAAGGAGTGACCGTCAGGCAGCCGACAACGCCGCTATCGTTAAAACGCTTGGTCAGGCTAATCGCCTCTGCAGTTGCATTTGCACCGGTACCTGCAATAACCGGAATGCGGCCATCGGCCAGCTCGAGGGTCATCATTACGACGTCGCCATGCTCTTCATGGCTTAACGTGGCGGATTCGCCGGTAGTCCCTACAGAAACAATCGCCGAGGTTCCGTTGGCGACATGGTAATCAATCAGTTTTTTCAGGCTTGACCGGCAGACATTACCGTTATCATCCATCGGCGTGACAAGCGCTACAATACTTCCCGTGAACATGGGCCATCCTCAGAGCAGAAGTGGGACAAGATTCTCAATGTTACGTTTGGTGCCGCAATAAAAGCAAGAGACCCAACGCCATCTGGGATGTTGTACGCCGGTTTTTTTTATGCTTTCCTAATGTTACCTCACCTTTTTAAAGGAAGAACAGGTTTGACAGCCTCATTACAACACTATCTGGTGATTACCGCTCTGGGCGCAGACCGCCCCGGCATCGTAAACACAATCACTCGCCACGTCAGCAGCTGCGGCTGCAACATTGAAGACAGCCGGTTGGCCATGCTCGGCGACGAGTTCACGTTTATAATGCTGCTTTCCGGCTCGTGGAACGCGATTAACCTGATCGAATCAACGCTGCCGTTAAAAGGAGCCGAGCTGGATTTGCTGATCGTAATGAAGCGCACCTCCGCCCGGCCGCCGCAGGCGATGCCGAATACGGTTTGGATCCAGGTAGAGGTGCCGGACTCGCCGCATATTATTGAGCGCTTTACCGCGCTGTGCGACACGTGGAATATGAATATCGCCGAACTGGTCTCCCGAACTCAACCGGGAGAAGATAAAGACGCCGCTCAGCTATTTATTCAAATCACCGCGCACAGTCCTGCCTCGCAAAACACGACAAATATCGAGCAAGCGTTCAAAGCACTATGTACAGAACTGAGCGCACAAGGCAGTATTAACATCGTTAATTATTCACAGCATGATGAACAGGATGGAGTTTAACCAATGACCCCACTGAAAGCCGGTGATATCGCACCGAAATTTAGCTTACCGGACCAGGACGGCGAGGAAGTAAATTTAACCGACTTCCAGGGACAGCGTGTTCTGGTTTATTTTTACCCGAAAGCCATGACCCCAGGCTGCACCGTACAAGCGTGCGGTTTACGCGATAATATGGACGACCTGAAAAAAGCGGGCGTCGAAGTACTGGGTATCAGCACTGATAAACCAGAAAAGCTGTCTCGTTTTGCCGAAAAAGAGCTGCTGAACTTTACGCTGCTGTCTGATGAAGATCATCAGGTCTGCGAACAGTTCGGCGTCTGGGGCGAAAAATCATTTATGGGGAAAACCTACGACGGCATTCACCGTATTAGCTTCCTCATTGATGCTGACGGCAAGATTGAACATGTGTTTGATAACTTCAAAACCAGCAATCACCACGATGTCGTGCTGAACTGGCTGAAAGAAAACGCATAACGTCTAAATGAAAAACGCCGGGGGATAAAAATCGCCCGGCGTTTTTTTTTGGCTCAATCAGCGCGTCACTCGTCTTCGATAGCCATTCCATCTGGCCAGGCATGCATTACCGCCTTGATAAGCGTCGCCAGCGGAATCGCGAAGAAAACGCCCCAGAAGCCCCACAGCCCGCCAAAAATCACCACCGACAGAATGATCACCAGCGGATGTAAATTCACCGCCTCCGAGAACAGCACCGGCACCAGCAGGTTGCCGTCCAGCCCCTGAATAATCAGGTATACGGCAAACAGGCTCCAGAACTCAGTGCCCGCGCCGAACTGGAACAACGCCACGCCGATCACCGGAATAGTGACCACAAAAGCGCCGATATAGGGGATTAACACCGAGAATCCCACCAGTACGGCCAGCAGCAGCGAGTAGTTAAGACCGAAGAGAATGAAGCCTATCCAGGTAGCGACGCCGACGACAATCATCTCCAGCACCTTACCGCGGATATAGTTGGTAATCTGTTGGTTCATCTCCTTCCACACCTGCCCCGCCAGACCGCGATTACGCGGCAATACCCGGCGTACGGCATTCAGCATCTGCTGTTTGTCTTTCAGCAGGAAGAAGACCATCAGCGGAACCAGGACCAGATAAACCGCCAGGGTCAGCAGGCCCACCAGCGAGGCGAGCGAATACTTCACCACCGAATCCCCCACGGTCAACATGCGAGTGCGCACGTTTTCCGCCATCGCATCGATGATGCCGGCATCCACCAATGCCGGATAGCGACGCGGCAGCGTGGCGGCGAAATCGGAAAGCTTATTAAGCATGCCAGGCATATCGCGGATGAGATAAATGCCCTGTTGCCAGGCCACCGGCATCACCACAAAGGCCATCAGCAGCAAGATACCGACAAATAGCACCAGCACCAGCGAGGTAGCCCAGGTTCGCGACAGGCCGATACGCTCCAGGCGAACGGTCGGCCACTCCAGCAGATAGGCCAACACGATGGCGACCAGAAGCGGCGCCAGCAGGCCGCTGAAAAAGAACATAATGCCGAAGCCGGCCAGCAGAATAACCAGCAGCGCTATCGCTTCCGGGTCGCTGAAACGACGACGATACCACTGCATTAACATCTCAAGCATAAACCCTTCCCTGAAGCGCAAATCGCCACAATCCGGGGAATTGTATCTAAGTGTCACAAAAAAGACTTCGCTTTTTATTGGCTATGACACAAACCTGCACAACTGTGCGAATATCATATTTTCAACGCCATCAACCACAGCTAAACTCGCAGAATCTGCGGCACGGGAACATTGGGCCGCGCAACCGGTCAAACTGGCACACCCACATTACAGGACAGAGGTTATGTTCAGGCAGTTAAAGAAAACGCTGGTGGCCGCCGCCGTCGCGTCGCTGACGCTGGGGACGATATTACCTGCCGCCGCTGACTCGGCGGATACGCTGCCGGATATGGGCACCTCGGCAGGAAGCACGCTTTCCATCGGTCAGGAAATGCAGATGGGGGATTACTACGTGCGCCAGCTGCGCGGCAGCGCGCCGCTGATTAACGACCCGCTGCTGGTGCAATACATTAACGGGCTGGGCATGCGCCTGGTCGCCCATGCTAACTCCGTGCGTACGCCGTTCCACTTTTATCTGATTAATAACGATCAGATTAACGCCTTCGCCTTCTTCGGCGGCAACGTGGTGTTGCACTCGGCGCTGTTCCGTTATTCCGATAACGAAAGCGAGCTCGCCTCGGTGATGGCGCACGAAATCTCCCACGTTACCCAGCGCCATCTGGCGCGCGCGATGGAAGACCAAAAACGTAGCGCGCCGCTAACCTGGGTGGGCGCGCTGGGCTCAATTCTGCTGGCGATGGCCAGCCCGCAGGCGGGGATGGCGGCATTAACCGGCACCCTTGCCGGCACCCAGCAGGGGATGATTAGTTTCACCCGTCAGAATGAAGAAGAAGCTGACCGCATCGGTATTCAGGTATTGCAGCGTTCCGGTTTCGATCCGCAGGCAATGCCGGCGTTTATGGGTAAATTACTCGACGAATCCCGTTATTCCAGCCGCCCGCCGGAAATGCTGCTTACTCACCCGCTGCCGGAAAGCCGTCTGGCCGACGCCCGTAACCGCGCCAATCAGATGCGTCCGGTGGTGGTCCAGTCGTCGGCGGATTTCTATCTCGCCAAGGCCCGTACGCTCGGGATGTACAATTCCGGGGAAAATAAGCTCGGCAGCGATCTGCTTGACGCCTGGTCGAAAGGCAATATCCGCGAGCAGCACGCCGCGCTGTATGGCCGCGCGCTATTGGCCATGGAGAGCAATAACTACGATCAGGCGCGCAAAACGCTACAGCCGCTACTCAGCGCCGATCCGCAAAATCCCTGGTATCTTGACCTTGCCACCGATATCGATCTTGGACAGAAAAAGACCACTGACGCGATTAACCGTCTGAAAAACGCCAAAGAGATCCGCACCGATCCGGTCCTGCAGCTGAACCTGGCCAACGCCTATCTTCAGGGCGGGCAGCCGGCGGAAGCCGCTACCATACTCAATCGCTACACCTTTAATAATAAAGATGACGGCAACGGTTGGGACCTGCTGGCGCAGGCGGAAGGCGCCCTGGGTCATCGCGACCAGGAGCTGGCGGCGCGGGCCGAAGGCATGGCGCTGGCCGGCAGGCTTGACCAGGCCATCTCGCTGCTGAGCAGCGCCAGTTCGCAAGTGAAATTGGGCAGTTTGCAGCAGGCGCGCTACGACGCTCGCATCGACCAGCTGCGCCAGCTGCAGGAAAGATTCCGCCCCTATCAGAAAATGTAAGGAGACCACATGTCTGACGCGGTAAAAATTTACCACAACCCGCGCTGCTCGAAGAGCCGCGACACGCTCAGCCTGCTGAAAGCCAACGGCATCAACCCTGAAGTGGTGCTGTATCTGGAGACACCGCCGGATGCCGCGACGCTGCGCCAGCTGTTGAAAATGCTCAATATGAGCAGCGCCCGTGAACTGATGCGCCAGAAAGAAGATCTGTATAAGTCGCTCAATCTCGCCGACCCACAGCTCAGCGAAGAGGCGTTGATTAAGGCCATGGTCGAGAACCCGAAACTCATCGAACGGCCCATCGTGGTCAGCCACGGCCAGGCGCGTATCGGCCGCCCGCCGGAACAGGTGCTGGAAATCGTCAGCTAACCCCTACGCGCCGCCGGTGTTGCCCGCGGCGCGATTTTTTTCATCTTATACGCTGGCTGGATGAATTTGCCACGCCGGACGCCGCAACATAAGGAGACGCTGATGACTATTGCAGAATATCTCGAGCAGCAAGGCCTGGAGCGCGGTCTGCTTCAGGGCCGGCAAGAAGGTCGGCAAGAAGAAGCAAAACGTATCGCCGCCGCGATGTTACGTAGCGGTCTCGCTCCCGCGCTGGTGGCGCAGCTAACCGGCCTGGCAGAGCAGGAGTTGGCGTCGCTTTCGGCCTAAAGCTTCAGGATCTCTTTAACGAATGGGATCGTCAGTTTTCGTTGGGCGGTAATCGACGCGTGATCCAGCTGATCGAGCGTCATAAACAGCGAGCGCATTTCTCTATCCAGCCGCTTGAGCAGGAAACGGCAGACGTCTTCCGGCATCTCGAAACCGCGTAATCTGGCGCGCAGCTGCAGCGCCTGCAGCTTATCTTCATCCGACAGCGGTTGCAGCTTGTAGATTTGGCCCCAGTCAAGGCGCGAGGCGAGATCCGGCAGGCCGAGATGCAGCTGCCGCGGCGGGCAATCGCCGGTGATCAGCAGGCGAGTTTTACCTGATTCGAGAATACGGTTATAGAGATTAAAGATAGCCATCTCCCAGGGCTCATCCCCCGCCACGCACTCGATGTTATCGATACACACCAGCGCCAGTTGCTCCATGCCGTCCAGCACTTCCGGCACGAACCACGTGCGCTTATCCAACGGCACGTAGCCGACGGCATCGCCACGCTGGGATAGCTCAGCGCAGGCGGCATGCAAAAGGTGGCTACGCCCCGCGCCTTCGCGTGACCAGATATAGATGTATCCGCTGTGTTCCTGCCGCAGTACGTTCTGCAGAGCGGCAAGTAGGGAAGGATTATCACCCGGCCAGAAACTCGCGAACGTTTCGTCGTCAGGAAGATACAGTGGCAAAGAGAGCTGTGCCGGAGCGTTCAGATGGACCTCAACATAGGCTTACAGAAAAACGCGAAGAGTTTAACACAGTTTTAGGTCCGGAGAGAACCGGGCAGGATCGCTGCCCGGTATCAGGATCGTTATTTCGCTTCTTCGCTATCCGCGGCGTCCAGTACCACTTCTTCCGGACGCAGGACGCTGATCAGTTTAAAGATCAGGCTCAGGCAGATACCGACGATCGTCGCCAGCGCCATGCCTTTCAGCTCCGCCGCGCCAATATGCACCTTCGCGCCGCTCACGCCGATGATCAGAATGACTGAGGTCAGAATCAGGTTCTGCGCTTTGCTGTAGTCAACTTTTGATTCGATCAGCACGCGGATACCGGATGCGCCGATCACCCCGTACAGCAGCAGAGAAACGCCGCCCATCACCGGTACCGGGATAATCTGAATCGCCGCCGCCAGCTTGCCGACGCAGGAGAGCAGAATCGCGATAATCGCCGCGCCGCCAATAACCCAGGTACTGTATACGCGGGTAATCGCCATCACGCCGATATTTTCACCGTAGGTGGTGTTTGGCGTCGAGCCAAAGAAACCGGAGACAATCGTCGACAGCCCGTTGGCGAACATCGAGCGGTGCAGACCCGGATCGCGGATCAGGTCGCGCTTAACAATATTGGCGGTCACCACCAGGTGCCCCACGTGCTCGGCAATGACCACCAGCGCGGCAGGCAGAATGGTGAAAATGGCAAACCACTCAAAGCGCGGGGTGTAGAAGGTCGGCAATGCGAACCAGTGCGCTTCGGCGATAGGCGTCGTATCGACTACGCCCATCACGAAGGAGAGCGCATAGCCCACCAGCACGCCGATAAGAATCGGGATAATCGCCAGGAAACCGCGGAACAGTACGGAACCAAAAACCGTCACCGCCAGCGTTACCATCGAAATAATAATGGTTTTGCTGTCGGGAGCTTGACCGTCAGCCGGCAGCAGCCCGGCCATATTCGCCGCCACGCCCGCCAGTTCCAGGCCGATAACCGCCACGATGGCGCCCATCGCCGCCGGCGGGAACATCACATCCAGCCAGCCGGTACCGGCTTTTTTGACAATAAAGGAGACGATGCAGAACAGGACGCCACACATAATGAAGCCGCCGAGCGCCACTTCATAACCCAGCGGCAACAACAGTAACACCGGGGAGATAAAGGCGAAGCTCGACCCCAGATAGGCCGGAATTTTGCCTTTACAGATAAAGAGGTACAACAGCGTACCGATGCCGTTAAACAGCAGTACGGTAGCCGGGTTAATGTGGAACAGGATTGGCACCAGAACCGTTGCGCCAAACATGGCGAACAGATGTTGCAAACTAAGCGGGATTGTCTGTAAAAGCGGCGGTCTTTCACTCACCCCGATTGCACGGCGCGTCATAATGTTGTCCTCTGAGAGTCGTTTGTTATTTGTTGTGGGCGTGATTTATTCAAAAAAAAGCCGACTCTCAAAGTCGGCTTTTTATCACTTCATCATTTATTTGGTACCGAAAATCTTATCGCCGGCATCGCCGAGGCCCGGAATAATGTATCCGTGCTCGTTGAGGCCCTGGTCGACGGACGCGGTGTACAGCTCGACGTCAGGATGCGCTTTCTCCAGCGCGGCAATGCCTTCCGGCGCCGCCACCAGCACCAGCACCTTAATGCTCGAGCAGCCCGCTTTTTTCAGCAGGTCGATAGTCGCGATCATCGAACCGCCGGTTGCCAGCATCGGGTCAACCACCAGCGCCATACGCTCGTCAATGTTAGAAACCAGCTTCTGGAAATAAGGAACCGGCTCCAGCGTTTCTTCATCACGGTAGATACCCACGACGCTGATACGCGCGCTCGGCACGTGCTCCAGCACGCCTTCCATCATCCCCAGACCGGCACGCAGAATGGGCACTACGGTAATTTTCTTACCTTTGATCTGCTCAACTTCGACCGGGCCGTTCCAGCCTTCGATGGTGACACGCTCGGTAGCGAGATCGGCGGTTGCTTCGTAGGTCAGTAAGCTACCAACCTCTGAGGCGAGTTCACGGAAGCGTTTAGTACTGATGTCATGCTCACGCATCAGGCCCAGCTTGTGTTTGACGAGTGGATGTTTCACTTCCACGATCTTCATTCTCTTTCTCCTCTGAGGGGCAGCCACAAAAAAAATCGCGGGATTATACCGCTTTTTGCGGATTGCGCCATACCCATCTTGCTTGACGTATATCAAACAAAGTGATTTATGGATTGTTACACATTATAAAACAAACAAAAAAAGCCGGAGGTTCCCCTTCGGCTTTTATCTTTGACAACGCTACGCTTGTTGGCAACTACAGGTTTTCGCCGTTACTGGCAATAACCTGCTGATACCAGGCAAAAGATTTTTTCCGGCTGCGGGCCAACGTACCGCGACCTTCGTTATCTTTATCAACAAAGATAAATCCATAGCGCTTTTTCATTTCCCCGGTACCGGCGGAGACCAGGTCGATGCAGCCCCACGGGGTATACCCCATCAGGTCGACGCCATCTTCCACCACCGCTTTTTTCATTTCGGCAATATGGGCGCTGAGATAATCGATACGATACTGGTCGTCCACGCTGCCGTCCGCTTCACGCACGTCAATGGCGCCAAAGCCGTTTTCAACGATAAACAGCGGCAGTTGATAATGATCCCAGAACCAGTTGAGCGAGTAGCGCAGGCCAACCGGGTCAATCTGCCAGCCCCAATCCGATTTCTTCACGTACGGGTTGGAGACCAGGCTGGTGCTTTCGTCGTAATCCAGGTGCGGATTATCGTCAGTCGCTTTGGTGGCGAAGGACATATAGTAGCTAAAACCAATATAGTCGACACAGCCCTCTTGTAACGCCCGGCGGTCGGCGTCGGTAATATCCAGCGTAAAACCGCGGCGCGCGAAGTAGTTGAGCAGATGTTGCGGATAGCGACCGCGTACATGCACATCGGTAAACCAGTAACGACGATGCATGGCGTTCATCGCCATCATCATGTCGTCCGGCGCGCAGGTGAGCGGATAGATAGGACACATCGCGATCATACAGCCAATCTGCAGCCCCGGATTAATCTCGCGTGCCGCCTTTACCGCCAGCGCGCTGGCGACTAGTTCATAATGGGCGGCCTGAAACATCACCGGTTCACGGTCTTCGCCGGGCTGATACTTCAGGCCCGAGTTGGTAAAGGGGGCGAAATCTTCATGGAAGTTGGCCTGGTTGTTGATCTCGTTAAAGGTCATCCAGTACTTCACTTTGTGCTGATAGCGGGTAAACACTACCTTCGCGAAGCGGACGAAGAAATCAATGAGTTTACGGTTGCGCCAGCCGCCGTATTCAGTCACCAGGTGGTAAGGCATCTCAAAATGGGAGAGCGTGATCACCGGTTCGATACCATATTTCAGGCACTCGTCGAACAGATCGTCATAGAATTGCAGGCCCGCTTCATTGGGCTCCAGCTCATCACCCAGCGGAAAAATGCGCGTCCAGGCAATTGAAGTACGGAAACACTTAAATCCCAGTTCGGCAAACAGCGCTACGTCTTCTTTGTAACGATGATAAAAATCAATCGCCTCATGGTTGGGATAATTATGACCAGGCAGTACGCCGTCGGTGATCGTACGCGGCACCCCGTGGGCGCCTGCGGTCATCACGTCAGCGACGCTAATTCCCTTCCCTCCTTCTTGCCAGCCGCCCTCAAGCTGATGCGCCGCTACCGCGCCGCCCCACAGAAAACCTTCTTTGAATCCGGACATATGCTCTCCCTTTAGACGATCGTTATTCGCTTTTCACCAAACAGAAACCGGTTTCATTGGCATAATGATCATTCAACAAAGGCGAGGCAAGCAGAAGACTGTACCCGGTTTCATTTTCGTGAACAGTATCAAATTTGCTCATCTGTAAGCCGTTTTAAATCGAGTGTAAAGCAGGCTCGCAAACGTTTGCTTTCCCTGTTAGAATTGCGCCGATTTTTCTTGCTACCGCAAACGCGTGGAGACTTCGCAGTGACCGATAAAACCTCTCTCAGCTATAAAGATGCCGGCGTGGATATTGATGCAGGCAACGCTCTCGTCGACCGTATTAAGGGCGTGGTGAAGAAAACCCGTCGCCCGGAAGTGATGGGCGGACTGGGCGGATTCGGCGCGCTGTGCGCTCTGCCGCAGAAATACCGCGAACCGGTACTGGTCTCCGGTACCGACGGCGTCGGCACCAAGCTGCGTCTGGCGATGGACCTTAAACGTCACGACACAATCGGTATCGATCTGGTCGCCATGTGCGTTAATGACCTGGTGGTTCAGGGCGCCGAGCCGCTATTTTTCCTTGACTACTACGCGACCGGTAAACTGGACGTAGACACCGCGGCAAGCGTCATCAACGGCATCGCCGAAGGCTGCTTACAGTCCGGCTGCGCGCTGGTTGGCGGCGAAACGGCAGAGATGCCGGGTATGTACCATGGTGAAGATTATGACGTGGCCGGTTTCTGCGTCGGCGTGGTAGAAAAATCAGAAATCATCGACGGCAGCAAAGTGGCTGACGGCGACGTACTGGTCGCGCTTGCCTCCAGCGGCCCGCACTCTAACGGCTACTCGCTGGTACGTAAGATTATCGAAGTCAGCGGCGTTGACCCGCAGACCACCGACCTCAACGGCAAACCGCTGGCCGACCACCTGCTGGCGCCGACCCGTATTTATGTCAAATCGATTCTGAATCTGATTGCCAATGTCGACGTCCACGCTATCGCCCACCTGACCGGCGGCGGCTTCTGGGAAAATATCCCGCGCGTACTGCCGGACAACACCCAGGCAGTGATCGACGAGTCATCCTGGCAGTGGCCGGAAGTCTTCAACTGGCTGCAAACCGCCGGTAATGTCAGCAGCCACGAAATGTACCGCACCTTTAACTGCGGCGTCGGCATGCTGGTCGCGCTCCCGGCAGCCGAGGCGGATAAAGCTATCGCCCTGCTGAACGAGCAGGGTGAAAACGCGTGGAAAATCGGTTATATCAAGGCATCCGATGCCGAACAACGTGTGGTCATTGAATGAAAAACATTGTGGTGCTGATTTCCGGTAACGGCAGTAATCTACAGGCGATTATTGATGCCTGCGCCCGGAAGCAAATCAACGGCACCCTGCGTGCGGTATTCAGCAATAAGGCCGAAGCATTCGGCCTTGAGCGCGCCCGCGAGGCCGGTATTCCGGCCTTTGCGCTCTCGCCGAAAGCGTTTGATAGCCGCGAGGCCTTCGACCGCGAGCTGATGCAGCAAATCGACGCCTTTCAACCGGATTTGGTGGTGCTGGCAGGCTATATGCGCATCCTTAGCCCAGCGTTTGTTGACCACTATCAGGGGCGCTTGCTGAATATCCATCCTTCTCTGCTGCCGAAATATCCAGGGCTGCATACTCATCGCCAGGCGCTGGAAAACGGTGATGAGGAACATGGCACCTCGGTGCATTTCGTCACCGACGAGCTCGACGGCGGGCCGGTGATCTTACAGGCTCGGGTACCGGTATTTCCGAAAGACAGCGAAGATGACGTTACCGCCCGCGTTCAGGCGCAGGAGCACGATATCTACCCGCTGGTGGTGAGCTGGTTTGTTGATGGTCGCCTGCGTATGGAAGCTAACTCTGCGTGGCTGGATAATCGCAAGCTGCCGCCGCAGGGCTATGCCGCTGAAGAATAACTTGTTCTGGCCCCGGAGCAATCGCCGGGGCAACTTCCTCTCTTGTTTCCTCGCTAATTATCTCCGTTTTCCAGACATAGCGCGTTAGGGTTCCAGGCTGCAGGTAATGGGGTCGGGCGCTGATAATCAAATTCGCGCAGTGTCAGACCCGCTACGCCGTTAGCATACAGTACCGGCAAACCGCCGGGATAAGGCTCGACACCCCAAACGCGGCCGCTTTGCGGATTCAAACACCAGGCGTTATCAATCCCCATCCCGGTCGGCGACATCGGATTGCACGGCGGGCGGATATCATAAAGCCCCTGCTCCGCTGCCAGGTTCAGCTTCTGGGTTAGCTGCACGCCGTCAAACAGAATGCGCCGGATCTGACCTGGCGTTTCACTATGCAGGTTTATCGCGCCTTCGCACTCGCCAACCAGCCCGCGGAACTGGATCTGTGAGATTTCGCCGGGTTCAATCGCCGGATCGCGACGGCGCGCGGAAAGGAAAACAGGGTCCGCCTCGCCCCAATGACAGGCCGGCGCGCTCACGCAATCAAAAGCAATGCTGCTAAATATCATCCGCCGTAGCCGCCCGCCGTCACGGGATATCAGGCCAATGCCGCGATTGGAGTCAAAGATAGTGCAGTTACTCACCAGCACATCTTCAATATCCCGCCAGGTTTCAGTACCAATTTTAAAGGCGCAGCTTTTCGAACGCAGCGTGCAGTTAACGATGGTTACCTGACGCAACGGTCGCTGGATGCGCTCAGGTTTATCGGTGGTTTTCAAACAGATGGCATCATCCGCCGCGCTGAAATAGCTATTGGCGATATGGACCTGCTGGCAGCTGTCGATATCCAGCGCATCGGTATTAGCCATCGTCAAATCATTGTCGACGGTAACGCCGTCAACCACCACGCCCGTGCAGGAGACCAGATGGATTGTCCACATCGGGGCATGTCGTACGGTGATATTTTCCAGCCGGACGCGACGGCAATTCTCCAGCAAAATGATCCGCGGGCGCGCCCTGGCTGGCGTGCGGTAGCCCATGGCATCAACGCCACGGGAGAACCAGCCGTCAGCGCTGCCGTAAATCTCGCCGCCGCCGCAGATGGTAATATTCTGTGCATCCACAGCATACAGAAAGGCCCGATCTGAAGATTCCGCCCGGCTCAGCGCCGTCGCCTGAGCAAAGTCATCATAGTTTTCGCTAACGATAAGCTCAGCCCCCGGCGACAGCCACAGACAGGTGTTCGACCCTATCCGCAAACCGCCAAGCGCGTACCTGCCGCAATCAACTACCAACTGGCCGCCGCCTGCCTGCGCCAGTTCGTCCAGCGCCTGTTGAAAAAGTTCGGTATCCGGCGTCACGCCATCCGCATGGGGATGGCGCTGCGAAAGATAAATGTTCATAGCATGTCCTGGAAATCAACGTATTAGCTATCTCACCATCTCTCTCGCCCTCAGCGTAGGGTCGAAATCACTACCGCGGAAATATCTGCGTACCCTTTCACATTCCCCGTCACGCTCAGGGGAAAAACGTGAGATAACGCGCATAATTTACCGGCGAAAAAAATGAAAACAGGGCCGTTATCACAGTTATTGCCCTCTTAAACCGCAGCATATGTGAGCAGCATCACGGGATTTATTTCATTTTGTCGCCATTTGGCATGCTGCTCGCAGAACGGTACGAAAAACCGACTGTCGGGATTCTCGCCCCCCTCCCCCTCTTTTACTGTGCAACCTCGCATTCCTTACCAAAGAGATACGCTCATGACGAGGACAGTGACCCCGCAACGAGAAGTCAAAACCCGCAACATCCTCTGCTGGGGGATGGGCGATATTTTCGGCAGCGGCGCGATGACCATCACCGGCCTGTGGCTGCTCTACTTTTATATCGAAGTCGCCGGACTCTCACCCGCCGCCGCGGCCTCTATTTTCGCCATCGCCAAGATTTGGGACGGCATCACGGATCCGGTGATGGGCTACATTACCGACAACATTCGCACCCGTTGGGGACGGCGACGGATCTTCTTCATTCTCGGCGCGCCGCTATCGCTCTGTTTCGCTCTGATGTGGATAAGTGGTTTTGGCTACGCCTGGTACCTTGGTACCTATCTACTATTCAGCACCGTCTTCACCCTTCTGATGGTGCCTTACGATACGCTGCCTGCAGAGATGACCACCCGCTATGATTTGCGCTCGAAAATGTCCGGCGCGCGAATGCTATTCGCTCAGGCGACAGCCTTTCTCGCGGCGCTGATCCCCGGGCAAATCATGGCCCACGTCGCCGATAAATCGCAGGCGTTTCTCTATATCGGCATTATCTTCGCCCTGCTTTTTGCCTTGCCGTGGATCTTCGTCTGGCGCGGTACCTGGGAGCGCGACAACCTCCCGCCGCCGCAGACGCAGCAAGGTTTAGGCAAAACGCTGCGTTCGCTGTATCGGGAAATGGCCTCGACCTTCCGTCTGCGGACTTTCCGTATTCATATCATGATGTACGTCGGCGGCGCGGTGGCGCTGGATATTTTCGGCTCTCTGTTTATGCACTATATGACCTACGTGCTACGTGTCGGCACCTCGCTGGCTTCGCAGGCCATGAGTCTGATGACGCTGTTTCAGTTCTTCGCGATCCCTTTATTTACCTGGCTTTGCATCCGCGTCGGCAACGGCAACGCCTATAAGGTGGCCATCGCGCTGATCCTCTGCGCGCTACTGTGGTTCAGCCAATTGACCGCTTCTTTCAGCCATCTTTCCTGGCTGCTGCTCGGCGGCGCAATCGTGATGGGGATCGCCCGCGGCGGCACCTATCTCATCCCATGGAATGTCTACAATTTCCTGCCCGATATCGATGAAGCCTACACCGGCGTGCGGCGTGAAGGGATCTACGCAGGGGTGATGATGCTGACGCGCAAATTCTCCCAGGCGCTGGCGCTGTTTATCGTCGGCCTGGCGCTGGAAGCCTTTGGATTCACCAAAGGCGCCGAAACGCAGAATACCGCCGCGCTGAATGGCATCTGGTGGGTATTCCTCGTTGGCCCCGGCCTGCTGGCCCTACTGGCGATGTATGGCGCGTTTCGTTTTCGCTTGAGCCAGCCGCGACATCAAATCCTGATTAGCGAACTGGAGCGTCTGCGCGCCGGTGGTCATCCACAGGATGCCAGCCCGCTGGCACGCGAAACCATCGAGCTATTGACCGGCCATCCACATCGCAACGATCGCTGGCAACGCGCCGCCGTTTCTTCTCAAGGAAATCACTATGTCGCAGAAAAACAACCGTCCTGAATTACAGTCACTCATCGAAGCGCTAATCGGCAACTTAACCGCGATTACCGACGATAGCGGCCAGTATTTGCAACGGCTGGCGGATGGCCGGGTGGTTGACACCAAAGGTTGGGACGGCTGGGAGTGGACGCATGGCATCGCCCTGTTTGGCCTGTTTCGCTACCAGCAACTGACAGGATCGCTTCGGGCTCGTGAACTTATTGACGGCTGGTTTAGCGCCCGCTTCGCCGAGGGCACGCCGGAAAAAAACATCAATACCGCTTGCCCGTTTTTAACCCTGGCGCTGCGCTATCAACAGACGCCTCGCAGCGACTGGCGCGCCTACCTGGAAAGCTGGGGAGACGCTATATATCGCCAGATGCCGCGTACCGATGAAGGCTGCCTGCAGCACGTCACCTATGAGGCTCCCCATCATCAACAAATCTGGGACGATACGCTAATGATGGCGGTGCTGCCGCTGGCGATGCTCGGCAAAATGTTTGGTAAATCGCACTGGCTAGAAGAGGCGAAATTTCAGTTTTTGCAGCACCTGCATTATTTAAGCGACCGCCAAAGCGGCCTGTGGTTTCACGGCTGGCATTTCAACGGCAGACACCATTTCGCCGGCGCGCTGTGGGCTCGCGGCAATAGCTGGATAACGCTGGCGATACCGGAGCTACTGGAGATGCTCGATCTCGACGAGCACGACGCCTTTTACCGCCAGTTGCAAAATACTCTGCAGATTCAGGTCAGCGCCCTTGCCCGCTGCCAGGCCGAAAACGGCCTATGGCCGACGCTGCTCAACGAGCCGGATAGTTATCTGGAAGCCTCTGCGACGGCGGGATTTGCCGCGGGTATTTTCAAGGCGGTGCGCCTCGGCTACCTCGACGACGCGTTTCTGCCGGTCGCCGAGCGGGCCTGCCGGGGGATAATCGAACATATCTCGCCGCAAGGAGAGTTAACGCAGGTGTCGTTTGGCACAGCGATGGGCAAGGACCTCGACCACTATCGTAATATCCCCCTGACCGCCATGCCCTACGGCCAGGCAATGGCGATACTGTGCCTGGTTGAAGCCCTACGTCGCACCCTTTAAT
Source organism: Klebsiella sp. 141251 (assembly GCF_050600725.1). Classification (NCBI taxonomy): domain Bacteria; kingdom Pseudomonadati; phylum Pseudomonadota; class Gammaproteobacteria; order Enterobacterales; family Enterobacteriaceae; genus Klebsiella; species Klebsiella sp. 141251. The sequence goes on along the minus strand of NZ_JAQIRG010000005.1, from coordinate 89,832 downwards.
GCAGTTACCTGAGCGCCGCCAGTTCGGTGCTCAGGCTATCCGCCAGATTACGTGCTCGTACAGGATCGAACATCACGTAAAACGCCGGCGAGGCCTCGCCAATCTGCTGACAAAGCGTTTCCATTTCCGATGCGCAGCGATATAACGCCTGCACGTTGATATGGCAAATTTCCCGCATGCTCCAGCTGTTTTCCACCTCTCGGGCGTAGTGCAGGGTAAAGAAGGCCTTTTGCGCATGGGTAAATAACTGACAATAGAGCGGCAGTCCCTGCCACTCTTCACGCCACCGAAGCGCCAGCGCGGCGGGAAAATCCGCGGTGAGAGCGAACGCTTGCGCCGCTATCCCCAACTGCTGCGCGCTGGCTGCGACTTCATCTTTTTCTTGCGCGATTTGCGTGAGATTAGCCATCGACTTCTGCGGGTCATCGCGGGTGAAGTGGATATCCTGCGCCGAACCGGGTAACCAGTGGCTACGCGCCAGTTGTCCGTAAAGGCTCCACACCGCCTGGCCGTAGCTTTCAGGCAATTGGCTATGGCGATGGAAAACATGGTCACGCACATATATTGACTGGTAGAGCGTCTGCGTCGCCTGTTCAAGCAGCAACTGGAACTGCTGCGCGACATCGGCTGACGGACACCAGCCGTAACGTTGCGCCAGCCATTGCACCAGTAACTGCTGCTGATTTTTTACCGCCCCTTCGCCCAGCAACTGACTACAGGCGAAGAGGTTGCATTCGCTTAGCGTCGCAGGGATCCAGTGATTATCGATACTTTCCCAACTGGTTTTACAGATAGCGCCGGTAATGCGCGGGTTGCGACTCTGACACCACAACAGTCGCCCCTGCAGCTCATCAATACGTAAAAACGGCATGACGCCCCATCCCACTTCTTCGCCGGCAAGATCGATATCGATCCATACATCTCGCGTCTGCACCGCCAACAGCGCCGGATTGTTAGGGAAAGCAGGCCAGAAACGTTCCGGCGTGAGTTTTATCGATACCGAAACCGCAGGCGGCAGCGGTTCAATCGCATCCAGCACGGCGCTGAGATCGTCATTGCTGGCAGGGAAGACACGCAGTACCAGATGCTTATTTTGCGCGGCTACCGCCTGGCTCAGGGCATTAAAGCAGCGGCGATAGAGCATCAAGCTTTGCGCCGGCTGGCGAAGACCGTCGCTTTGCCTGACCCACTGCGGGCGAGAGATCGGCAGTAAACCGTCGGTACTGGAGAGCGCGATAATCAAACCGGTGAGCGCCGGCACGCTTTGGCACACGGCGCGCACTTTGTCAGTTAACCAGCGGCTCCAGAAATCGACATCAAAACGCACCCCGCGCGGGGTATCCAGCAGTTCCGGATGCGCTAATAACAGTTCGGTGGGAAAGCTAAGTTCTTTCGCCTGCAGATAAAATCGCAACCCCTGTTCACGACAGCGCAACGCCAGGCGATTGAGATAGATACAGCGCGCTCGTTGTTGGCTCGACAAGCGGTCGTTATAGTCAAAAGGCGTATACCCCTGTGGCGAAACCAGCTTGCCAAATAGCTCAGCCTGCCCCACCACCACGGTATTAAAATCATGCTCAATTGCGTATTCAATCAACCGGCAGGCCGACGGCCAGTGCCAGATATCCTGATTGTTAAGCTCCAGCGCCCGCGTTTCCCACATCGTTTCGCCCTCCATTTCGCCCCTGACTGAACATAACGTAAGCAAACAAACGCGTCCGCTTTTTCCTGACATCCGATTGAAAGAAAACTGTCATATTGCTTTGACATAGTTGGACATTCAATGGCAAAGCTCGCCATAATGAAAAAGCGACGTCAATGATCCGGAGTGTGAGTTGTAATGGGCCAGGAAAAGCTATACATCGAAAAAGAACTCAGCTGGTTGTCCTTTAACGAGCGCGTACTTCAGGAAGCGGCGGACAAGAGTAACCCGCTTATCGAGCGCATGCGCTTCTTAGGAATTTACTCCAATAACCTTGATGAGTTTTACAAAGTGCGCTTCGCTGAACTTAAGCGACGCATTCTTATCAGTGAAGAACAAGGTAGTACCGCCCATTCACGTCATCTGTTAGGTAAAATCCAGGCCCGCGTGCTCAAGGCCGATCAGGAATTTGATGGTCTTTATAATGAACTGCTGCTGGAAATGGCGCGTAATCAGATCTTCCTGATTAACGAACGCCAGCTGTCCGTTAATCAGCAGTCCTGGCTGCGCAACTACTTCAAACAGTATCTTCGCCAGCATATTTCGCCGATTCTGATCAATCGCGAAACGGATCTGGTTCAATTCCTGAAAGATGATTACACCTATCTGGCGGTGGAGATTATCCGCGGCGATACCATTAACTACGCGCTGCTGGAAATTCCATCCGATAAGGTGCCGCGCTTTGTGAACCTGCCGCCGGAAACGCCGCGACGCCGCAAGCCAATGATTCTGCTGGATAACATTCTGCGTTACTGCCTGGATGATATCTTCAAGGGTTTCTTTGACTACGATGCCCTTAATGCATACTCGATGAAAATGACCCGTGATGCCGAGTACGATCTGGTACACGAAATGGAATCGAGCCTGATGGAGCTGATGTCCTCGAGCCTGAAGCAGCGCTTAACCGCCGAGCCGGTACGTTTTGTCTACCAGCGCGATATGCCGGACGCGATGGTTGAAATGCTGCGCGATAAGCTCTCCATCTCCAACTACGATTCAATGCTGCCGGGCGGGCGTTATCACAACTTTAAAGACTTTATCGGTTTCCCGAATGTTGGCAAGGCCAACCTGGTCAACAAACCGATGCCGCGCCTGCGCCACCTGTGGTTCGATAAATTCCGCAACGGCTTTGACGCCATCCGCGAACGCGACGTACTGCTCTACTATCCGTATCATACCTTCGAGCACGTGCTTGAACTGCTGCGTCAGGCCTCGTTCGATCCAAGCGTGTTGGCAATCAAAATCAATATTTACCGCGTCGCTAAGGATTCACGGATTATCGATTCGATGATCCACGCCGCCCACAATGGTAAAAAAGTGACCGTGGTGGTTGAACTGCAGGCGCGCTTCGATGAAGAGGCCAATATTCATTGGGCTAAACGTCTGACTGAAGCCGGCGTACACGTTATCTTCTCGGCGCCGGGGCTGAAGATCCACGCCAAACTATTCCTCATTTCACGTAAAGAAGGCGATGAGGTAGTACGTTATGCACATATCGGCACCGGCAACTTCAACGAGAAAACCGCTCGTATCTACACCGACTATTCATTACTCACTGCCGACGCGCGCATCACCAATGAAGTCCGTCGCGTATTTAACTTTATCGAAAACCCTTACCGACCCGTCAGCTTCGACTACCTGCTCGTATCGCCGCAGAACTCGCGTCGTCTGCTGTATGAAATGATCGATCGCGAAATCGCCAATGCGCAGAATGGGCAACCGTCCGGAATTACGCTTAAATTAAATAACCTGGTCGATAAAGGGCTGGTGGACAGACTCTACGCCGCCTCCAGCACCGGCGTACCGGTGAACCTGCTCATCCGCGGCATGTGCTCGCTGATCCCGGGTCTTGAGGGGATTAGCGAAAATATTCGCGTTATTAGTATCGTTGACCGTTTCCTTGAGCACGACAGGGTCTATTGTTTTGAAAACGGCGGTGATAAACAGGTGTGGTTATCCTCCGCCGACTGGATGACTCGCAATATCGACTATCGTATCGAAGTGGCCGTACCGCTGCTGGACCCGCGTCTGAAGCAACGCGTACTGGATATTCTCGATATCCTGTTCAACGATACCGTAAAAGCGCGCTATCTTGATAAAGAACTGAGTAATCGCTACGTGCCGCGCGGCAATCGTCGCAAAGTACGCGCACAGATGGCGATTTACGATTATCTCAAATCACTCGAACAACCCGATTAACCTATGCCAATAAACGAAAAAACACCTCGGCCGCAGGAGTTCGCTGCGGTCGACCTTGGTTCGAACAGTTTTCATATGGTGATCGCCCGTGTCGTCGACGGGGCAATGCAGATCATCGGTCGCCTGAAGCAGCGCGTCCACCTGGCCGATGGCCTGGATGAAAACTCGGTGTTGAGCGAAGAAGCGATTACTCGCGGACTGAACTGCCTGTCGTTGTTTGCTGAACGTCTGCAGGGGTTCTCCCCTTCCAGCGTTTGTATCGTCGGGACGCATACCCTGCGCCAGGCGGCTAACGCGGCGGATTTTCTCAAACGAGCGGAAAAAGTCATTCCTTATCCCATCGAGATAATCTCCGGTAACGAAGAAGCGCGTCTGATTTTTATGGGCGTTGAACACACGCAACCGGAACGCGGACGTAAGCTGGTTATCGACATCGGCGGCGGTTCGACTGAGCTCGTTATCGGCGAAGATTTCGAGCCCCGCCTGGTGGAAAGCCGACGTATGGGCTGCGTAAGCTTCTCGCAGGCCTATTTCGCCGGCGGCGTTATCAATAAAGAAAACTTCCAGCGCGCGCGCCTGGCGGCGGTGCAGAAACTGGAAACCCTGGCCTGGCAATTCCGTATTCAGGGGTGGAACGTGGCGCTGGGCGCCTCTGGCACCATCAAAGCAGCGCACGAAGTGCTGGTCGCGATGGGTGAAAAGGACGGATTCATTACCCCAGAACGCCTTGAAATGCTGGTCAGTGAACTGCTGAAGAATAAAAACTTCGATTCATTAAGCCTGCCGGGATTGTCGGAAGACCGTAAAGCGGTATTTGCACCCGGTCTGGCCATTTTGTGCGGGGTATTCGACGCGCTGGCGATCAAAGAGCTGCGCCTGTCCGACGGCGCGCTGCGCGAAGGCGTGCTGTACGAGATGGAAGGTCGCTTCCGTCATCAGGATATTCGCAGCCGTACGGCCCAGAGCCTCGCAAACCAGTACAATATCGATCGCGAGCAGGCGCGCCGGGTACTGGAGACCACCACTCAGATGCTCGAGCAGTGGCAGGAACAAAACCCGAAACTGGCGAATCCGCATCTGTCCGCCCTGCTGAAGTGGGCGGTAATGCTACATGAAGTGGGGCTGAACATTAACCACAGCGGCATGCATCGCCACTCCGCCTATATCCTGCAAAATAGCGATCTACCGGGCTTTAATCAGGAGCAGCAGATGCTGATGGCTACGCTGGTGCGCTATCACCGCAAAGCTATCAAGCTTGATGATCTGCCGCGTTTTACCTTGTTTAAGAAAAAACAATTCTTGCCGCTGATCCAACTGCTGCGTCTGGGCGTATTGCTGAACAATCAGCGTCAGGCGACGACTACGCCGCCAAAACTGACATTGAAGACGGAAGCCAATCACTGGACATTAATTTTCCCCCACGACTGGTTTAGCCAGAACGCGTTAGTGCTACTGGATCTGGAGAAAGAGCAAGAATACTGGGAAGGCGTGCCGGAATGGCTGCTGAAAATTACTGAAGAAGAAGCGTAAAGCTGGATTCTTTCACTAAAACGGCCGGGTCATACGCCCGGCCGTTTTTTATGCGACGTCAGCCGCGCAGGCCAGCTGTTCTATCGGAACCGGCATACCAATGTCATAGCCCTGCATATAATCAATCCCCAGTGAAATCACCGCCTGGCGGATCTCCGGCGATTCCACATATTCCGCCACTACCTGCATGTTTTTGATTTGCGCTAACCGGCAAATCGACGCTACGACCTGATAATCCAGGCTACTGGTGACCAGATTACGGATAAAGCTACCGTCAATTTTCAGCATGTCGACGTTAAGCGTTTTCAGCCGCGCATAGCTGGCATAGCCGGTGCCAAAATCATCAATCGCCACCCGGCATCCCAATTCCTGCAACCGCGCGAGCGTTTGTTGCGCCTGCTCCGGATTACTGAGCGAGTGGTTTTCCGTCAGTTCAAAAATAAGCTGCCACGGCTCGATATTATAATGATGCAGCATTTCCTCGACTTCATCCGGGAAACGGCTGCGACTGACCGAGACTGGCGACAGATTGATGGCCAGACGCATGCCTGGCAACGTATGGCGATTATCGTTCATAAAAGCCAGCGTATTGTCGATAACCCAGCTGTCGATGCGCGAAGCCAGGCCAAATTCGTGCGCCGCGGACAAAAAATTATCCGGCGCAACCAGCTCGCCCTGCTCGCCAACCATGCGTAACAGGACTTCATGATAGCTATCGCCGCGCATGCCGACAATTGGCTGCGCCATCAGCCGAAAGCGATTCTGCTCCAGCGCCTGCAGGATCTGGTTCATCATGGACACGCGTTCTTTTAGCCCCTGTTGAACATGAACGGCGCCGCGGCGCTGCACGTTTTCCGGCTGTCCGCTGGTTAACGACATGTCGGCAATATTATTCAGTTCACCGAGCAGTAAATACAGATGCTTGACCGGAGAGCGCACGTTGCAATAGCTGATCCCGACGGGCGGCTGCAGCGGAATACCATCCCAAATGAAACGGAACTGCTTAATCCGCTCATCCAGCATCACAATGCGTTTTTGATGATCGTCGCTATTCAGGCGTACCACAAGGTCATGGCCCGAAAGATGACAGACCATTTCGTTTGGCTGCAGTAGGTGACTCAAATACTCCGACAGCTGCTGCTTATACTGAATTCGCAGCATCACGCCGTAGTGCCGCCCGAGCAGCTCCAACTCTGGCATGCGTAAAAAGCACAGTACCGACCAGGTCGAGTGGTTTAACGCCCGGCTCAGGGCGCGCAAATTTGGCATATGAACGACCGGGTCGAGAAAGGCCATTCTTCGAACCCGACGGTGGATCATCCGCTGCTGCGTCGCCAGCATTGCCATATAAGCGATAATAAAAGAGAAAACCAGGTAGCTGGAGGAGGTAATCGCCAGCTGGTTATTGTAGATGGGGGAAAATGGCAAGTAGCTGTAATGAAAATGGATGACCAGAATTAATATCGGCGGCCACACCAGGGAAATAAAACGATAACCAAAGCGCATCGCTCCCCATAACATGACCGGCATAAGTAATGACAATGTATAATTTGTGCTAAATATCGTGCTGTTGACATTTAACGGCATGAATAATAAAGCCAGTATTATTAACAATGCTATTGCCCAGACAATAATTTCCAGCGGTTTTATTTTTTGGTCGATTTGTAAACGCACCTGGGATATAAAGCCGCGTAAATGCAAAGGATTACGAATAACGCGCAGCAAAAAATAGCACAGCGGCACGCCGGTCAGACAACCGACCATCAGCGCCTGAAAAGTGATTAACGATCGTAAACTAAATGGCGTCGTCCCAACCAGCTCCGCCGCGCGCGGATGCAGACCCAGATACTCCGCAAGTTGCGAGATAATGAGAAAAATCACCGAAGGCAGCAGCATTTGCCAGAACAATCGATGCGGCATCAGGGCAACATTGCCGTGGGAAATCTGCTGGCGGCGCGGAACGAAAATACGATATCCGCCCCAGCACAGCACCGCGGGGATCAAAAAATGAAATAACACGCCGATGGCCTGCTCAAAGGTCATGCCGCGCGTAATGGTCAGCAGCAGGCCGATAACAATGCCAGGCAATGCCGCCCAGCCAAAAAATAGCATCAGGCTTAATACTAGCGCCAGCGGAAGGTAATACAGGAAGACGGTATGACCGTTAAGATTCGCGAATGTATTTGCAGCGCGCGCTAATGGCAACAACAACGTAGGTAAGACGAGCGGTAGTGCCCACCATTTATCCTGATATCGTTTGTATAGTTTAATAATACTCATAGATGCTCGACAGATTACCCCAACTCCTGCGGAGTATATTCAGACAGGCATCCAACCCGACCAGGCTAACCGCGAAAGTAATAACGATGCGGAACAGATGGTCGATTTTAGTGAGCAACAGAATCAAGCAATTGACGCAAATCAATAAACTATTTAGCTAATATTAATAAAACTTATTTTTTTGCGACCTTGTGCAACAACCAAAATCCGTGTAAATACGATGTTCATCTTATATAACATTAAGTAATGTTTTAGCTCTACGATTTTTACACCGCCGACAATTGACCCCACCGCTATACTATGACTTAATAGCCCCATTGCCCGTCTTCGGGTATACTTCAAGGAACCTTTTGTGAGTCAGGCACCCAGTATGCGTAAACGACATCGATTTAACCGTCGCATGACCCGTATCGTACTACTTATCAGTTTTCTCTTCTTCTTTGGACGCTTTGTCTACTCTTCTATCGGCGCCTGGTACCATCATCAGGGCAAGCAAGAGTCGCAGCAATCGACCATCACCATTGATGCTCCCGCGACGCCAACCACTCCAGCCCAGGAATAACGCCTACGGCCAATGTAACGGCTCTTTCGAGAACCCGCGCCCTTCCGCTTTATCTTTCTGTGACAGGGTAAGCAACTGCAGCAAAAATTGACATTCACCCGTCGCGGCGTTCTTTTAACGTTGCTGATTGACTCGACTTCATGGCGTGTTCGCTAATCGTCAGGCATCGTTTTTAATCCAGACCATATGCCCAACCGACATCAAACATCATTACGGACATAAAAAAACCCTCTGTAAACAGAGGGTTTCGTTCAACTATCAGCAGGAATTATTCCCACTCAATAGTCGCTGGCGGCTTGCCACTGATGTCGTACACCACACGGGAAATACCGTTAACTTCGTTGATGATGCGGTTGGAGACGCGGCCGAGGAAATCATACGGCAGGTGCGCCCAGTGCGCGGTCATAAAGTCGATGGTTTCTACCGCACGCAGGGAGACGACCCAGTCGTACTTACGACCATCGCCCATCACGCCGACGGAGCGAACCGGCAGGAACACGGTGAATGCCTGGCTTACTTTGTCATACAGGTCGGCTTTGCGCAGTTCTTCAATGAAGATAGCGTCCGCGCGACGCAGCAGGTCGCAGTACTCTTTCTTCACTTCGCCAAGTACGCGAACGCCGAGGCCCGGCCCCGGGAACGGGTGGCGGAACAGCATGTCGTACGGCAGGCCCAGCTCCAGACCAATCTTACGCACTTCGTCTTTGAACAGCTCTTTCAGCGGCTCAACGAGGCCCATCTTCATTTCTTTCGGCAGGCCGCCAACGTTGTGGTGAGACTTGATGACGTGCGCTTTACCGGTCGCGGAAGCAGCGGATTCGATCACGTCAGGGTAGATAGTGCCCTGCGCCAGCCATTTCACGTCTTCCAGCTTCAGCGCTTCTTCGTCAAACACTTCAACGAAGACGCGGCCAATGATTTTACGCTTCGCTTCCGGATCGTTTTCGCCCTTCAGCGCGGTCAGGAAGCGATCTTCCGCCGCAACGTGTACGATGTTCAGGCCGAAACGGTCGCCGAACATATCCATAACCTGCTCGGCTTCGTTCAGGCGCAGCAGGCCGTTATCCACGAATACGCAGGTCAGATTTTTACCGATGGCGCGGTGCAGCAGCATCGCGGTAACGGAAGAGTCAACGCCGCCGGACAGGCCGAGGATGACTTTATCTTCACCCACCTGCTGACGAATACGCTCAACCGCGTCGTCGATGATCTTCGCCGGCGTCCACAGCGCTTCGCACTGGCAGATGTCGCGCACGAAGCGCTCCAGCATACGCAGCCCCTGACGGGTGTGGGTGACTTCCGGGTGGAACTGTACGCCGTAGAAGCGTTTTTCTTCATTCGCCATGATGGCGAACGGGCAGCTCTCAGTGCTGGCAACGGTCACAAAGTCGGAAGGGATAGCGGTGACTTTATCACCATGGCTCATCCACACGTCCAGCAGCGGCTTACCGTCAGCGCTCAGCGCATCTTCGATGCCCTTGATCAGCGCGCTGTCGGTCTGCACTTCCACCTGCGCGTAACCGAACTCGCGCTCGTTGGAAGCTTCAACGTGGCCGCCCAGCTGCATGGCCATGGTCTGCATGCCGTAGCATACGCCGAATACCGGTACGCCGGCCTCGAAGACGTACTGCGGCGCGCGCGGGCTGTTGTCTTCGGTAGTGCTTTCCGGGCCGCCGGAAAGAATGATGCCGTTCGGGTTGAACTCACGGATTTGAGCTTCGGTCACGTCCCAAGCCCAGAGTTCGCAATAGACCCCTAACTCACGTACGCGACGCGCAACCAGCTGGGTGTACTGAGAACCGAAGTCCAGGATAAGAATGCGATGTTTATGAATGTTATCCGTCATTGACGTTAATTCCAGAGAAGTAGCGATGATTGAATAAAAATCGCCCGGCGCGTAGCCGGGCGATGAAAATCAGGAGCCCATGCGGTAGTTCGGGGATTCCTTGGTGATCGTCACGTCGTGAACGTGGCTCTCCTGGATGCCCGCGCCGCTGATGCGCACGAACTCTGCTTTGGTACGCAGTGCGTCAATAGTACCACAACCGGTCAGACCCATACAGGAGCGCAGGCCGCCCATCTGCTGGTGAATGATCTCTTTCAGGCGGCCTTTATAGGCAACGCGGCCTTCGATACCTTCCGGTACCAGTTTGTCAGCGGCGTTATCGCTCTGGAAGTAACGGTCAGAGGAACCTTTGGACATCGCGCCCAGGGAACCCATACCGCGGTAGGATTTATAAGAACGGCCCTGATAGAGCTCGATTTCACCCGGGGATTCTTCGGTACCGGCCAGCATGGAGCCTACCATCACCGCGGCGGCGCCTGCGGCAATCGCTTTTGCGATATCGCCGGAGAAGCGGATACCGCCATCGGCGATAACCGGAATACCGGTGCCTTCCAGCGCTTCAACCGCGTCAGAAACAGCGGTGATCTGCGGAACGCCTACGCCGGTAACGATACGGGTAGTACAGATGGAGCCAGGGCCAATACCCACTTTCACCGCGCTGACGCCCGCTTCCGCCAGGGCACGAGCGCCCGCGCCGGTCGCCACGTTGCCGCCGATGATTTGCAGGTCAGGATATTTAGCGCGCGTTTCGCGAATACGCTGCAGAACGCCTTCGGAGTGACCGTGAGAGGAGTCGATCAGCAGAACGTCAACGCCTGCGGCGACCAGCGCGTCAACGCGCTCTTCGTTACCGGCGCCAGCACCAACGGCGGCGCCAACGCGCAGACGACCGTGCTCGTCTTTACACGCATTCGGTTTACGTTCCGCTTTCTGGAAATCTTTTACGGTGATCATGCCGCGCAGATGGAAGCTATCATCCACTACCAGCGCTTTTTCTACGCGTTTTTCGTGCATTTTCGCGAAGACTACTTCACGGCTTTCGCCTTCACGCACGGTGACCAGGCGCTCTTTCGGCGTCATATAAACGCTGACCGGCTGATTCAGGTCGGTAACAAAACGCACGTCGCGGCCGGTGATAATACCGACCAGTTCGTTGTCTTCGGTCACTACCGGATAACCGGCGAAACCGTTACGTTCGGTCAGTTCTTTCACTTCGCGCAGGGTGGTAGTCGGCAGAACGGTCTGTGGATCGCTTACCACGCCGGATTCATGTTTCTTCACGCGGCGGACTTCTTCAGCCTGGCGCTCGATTGACATGTTTTTATGAATAAAGCCGATGCCGCCTTCCTGGGCCAGGGCAATTGCCAGGCGCGCTTCAGTTACGGTATCCATCGCCGCGGAGAGCATAGGAATATTCAGACGAATCGTTTTCGTCAGCTGCGTGCTGAGATCGGCGGTATTCGGCAGAACGGTAGAATGAGCGGGAACAAGGAGGACGTCGTCAAACGTCAGGGCTTCTTTAGCGATACGTAGCATGGGCAATATCTCGACCAGGGTGGATAAATATTGCCGTGGCATTATACAGAGCGTAACCGATTGCATCCACCCTTTTTTGCAAATAATACTTGCGATCCCCTCTCAGCGCGTTACTATCGACTGAATAACCTGCTGATTTAGAATTTGATCTTGCTCACATGTTGCCATCTCAATCCCCTGCAATATTTACGGTCAGCCGCCTGAATCAGACGGTTCGCTTACTGCTGGAACGCGAAATGGGCCAGGTCTGGATAAGCGGCGAGATCTCTAACTTCAGCCAGCCCTCTTCCGGCCACTGGTACTTCACCTTAAAAGACGATAACGCCCAGGTGCGCTGCGCGATGTTTCGCAACAGCAACCGCCGCGTCACGTTTCGCCCGCAGCATGGCCAGCAGGTGCTGGTTCGCGCCAACATTACGCTTTACGAGCCGCGCGGCGACTACCAGATCATCGTCGAAAGCATGCAACCCGCCGGTGAAGGCCTGCTGCAGCAGAAATATGAGCAGCTCAAAGCGCTCCTGACGGCGGAAGGGTTATTCGATCAAAGTCACAAGCAGGCGCTCCCCTCACCCGCGCACTGCGTCGGCGTTATCACCTCCAAAACCGGCGCCGCGCTGCATGATATTTTACATGTGTTGAAACGCCGCGATCCCTCGCTGCCGGTGATCATCTATCCCACGGCGGTGCAAGGCGATGATGCGCCGGGGCAAATCGTGCGCGCGATAGCAGTAGCCAACCAGCGCCAGGAATGCGACGTGCTGATCGTCGGGCGCGGCGGCGGTTCGCTGGAAGATTTATGGAGCTTTAACGACGAACGGGTCGCGCGGGCGATCTTCGCCAGCCGCATTCCGGTAGTGAGCGCCGTCGGCCATGAAACCGACGTCACCATCGCCGATTTCGTCGCCGACCTGCGGGCGCCGACGCCCTCTGCGGCGGCAGAGATCGTCAGCCGCAATCAGCAGGAGCTTCTGCGTCAGCTACAGTCCGGCCAGCAGCGCCTGGAGATGGCGATGGATTACTTCCTCGCCAACCGCCAGCGCCGCTTTACGCAGTTGTTTCACCGCTTACAGCAGCAGCATCCGCAGCTGCGTTTAGCGCGTCAGCAGACCGAACTGGAACGCCTGCGTCAGCGGATGCGCTTTGCGCTGGAAAGCCAGCTCAAACGTGCCGACCAGCGCCAGCAGCGCGCCGCGCAGCGGTTGAATCAGCAAAACCCGCAGCCGCGCATCCATCGCGCGCAGTCGCGTATTCAGCAACTGGAGTATCGTCTGGCGGAAAATATTCGCGCCCGACTGAGCGAGCAGCGCGAGCGTTTCGGCAATACCGTGACGCATCTGGAAGCCGTCAGCCCGCTGGCGACGCTGGCTCGTGGCTATAGCGTCACCTCAGCCGGTGACGGCAAGGTATTGAAAAAAATCAAACAGGTGCAGGCTGGCGATGTTGTCACTACCCGGCTGGAAGATGGTTGGATCGAAAGCGAAGTGACAACCATTACCCTGGTGAAGAAAACGCGCGCCCGCAAAAAAGTCTGATTATCCCCCGTTTCAAGCGGGGATAACTATACTGCTGTCATGCCCTTTTAACACCGTTCATCCGGCCAGGGAGCGTGATATGCCAGATACTTGTCCTCGTTTCGTGATTCCACCCTACATTTTACGCCGTATTGTCGACCATGGTTCCGTTCAGCAGCAGCGCTGCGCGCAGCAAACGCTGAGCCATGTACAAACCCTGATGGCGCACGTGCCGGGCCGCCCCGCCGCCGCCCATGTCGCCACGCCAGGCCAGCTTGAGCGCGACATTTACGATGCCAGGCAGACTCAGGAACTTCCAGGATTCCAGGTGCGCTTTGAAGGACAACCTTCCAACGGCGATGTCGCCGTCGATGAAGCCTACGACTATCTCGGCATCACCCATGAGTTTTTCTGGAAGAGCTATCATCGCGATTCGCTGGACAACCGCGGATTGAAGCTGACCGGCAGCGTCCACTATGGTCACGAATATCAAAACGCCTTCTGGAACGGGCAGCAAATGGTGTTTGGCGATGGCGATGGCGAGATCTTTAATCGTTTTACAATTGCGATTGATGTGGTGGCGCACGAGTTAAGCCATGGCGTTACGGAGAGCGAAGCCGGGCTTATCTATTTCGAACAATCCGGCGCGCTCAATGAATCGCTTTCCGATGTTTTTGGCTCGCTGGTCAAGCAATATCAACGCCAGCAAACGGCAGATAAAGCAGACTGGATAATTGGCGAGGGGCTCCTCGCGAAAGGGATTCACGGCCAAGGACTGCGATCGATGTCGCATCCGGGAACCGCCTATGATGACCCCATTCTTGGCAAAGACCCGCAACCCGCCCATATGAAAGATTTTGTGCATACCCAGCAGGATAACGGCGGCGTGCATATTAACTCCGGCATTCCTAATCATGCTTTCTTTCTCGCCGCCAGCGCGCTGGGTGGTTTTGCATGGGAAAAAGCGGGATACGCCTGGTACGACGCGGTTTGTGATAAGTCACTGGCCAAAGACGCCGATTTTTCAGCCTTTGCCAGACTGACGATTCAACATGGCGAAAAACGTTTTGGTAAAGCGGTCGCCGATACGATTCGCCAGGCCTGGGAGGGCGTTGGAGTCACATCATGAACGAGGCCGATCTTAGCGATGACGCGATTATTGAACTGGCGCGTGAAGGCGGTGTCGCCTGGTTCCCGACGCTTAGCGGCATGCGTAAGATTGTCGTAGCGCAACTTAACGAGCAACAAAAACAGCGCATCGCCGCAATACTGCAGCAGTCGTTGCCGCTCGGCAAGCCACCGGGGCAGCCGGATTCCCCGGGTAGCGGCGACCAGCGTTTCTTTCGTATCCAAATAATCAGCGCCCAGCACTATCACAGCCTGATCATTCTCATCCCGGAAGAGCGCGCACCGGAGGCGCTGGTTGAACTCTGGCGAAATGGTGAAGGCTGCGTTAGCGATTAACCGAGCACAAATTCGACGCGTTTTTTCGAAATCAGTCCGTGGCCGTGCTGGCAGAAATAATCCACCGCACCGCACGCCTTCAACACTTCCAGCGGCTGATGGCAGTCCGGGCAGCGCGCCTCTAAAGCAAAATCTTTCTCACAGTGCGCGCAATGCGCGCTGTTGCCTTGTGCTTCCAACCGGGCATGACAAATGGGGCAATTGAGTTCCATGGTGTCTCCTTCTCATAATGAATAGCATGAGTTTATCACGTCATACGTCAGCGTTGCTGACCCGGCGAAGCGTTGAATAGGGTAGATAAAAAAACCCGCCAGCGGCGGGTTTCTGCATTATTTGCTTTTCTTGATATGTTTAATCAAGCGCTTACGCTTACGCATCTGGTTCGGCGTCAGGGTATTGCGTTTATTGGCAAACGGGTTTTCCCCTTCCTTGAACTGAATGCGAATCGGCGTACCCATGACATCCAGCGATTTACGGAAGTAGTTCATCAGGTAACGCTTGTAGGAATCCGGCAGGTCTTTCACCTGGTTGCCGTGAATCACCACGATCGGCGGGTTATAACCGCCAGCGTGCGCATACTTCAGCTTCACGCGGCGACCGCGTACCAGCGGCGGCTGATGGTCTTCTGCCGCCATGGTCATAATACGCGTCAGCATGGCGGTACCCACGCGACGGGTGGCGCTGTCGTATGCTTCACGCACCGATTCGAACAGGTTGCCGACGCCGCTGCCGTGCAGAGCGGAGATAAAGTGCACGCGGGCGAAGTCGATGAAGCCCAGACGGAAGTCGAGGGTTTCTTTCACCTGCTCTCTCACTTCCTGGCTCAGGCCATCCCATTTGTTGACCACGATAACCAGGGAACGACCGCTGTTAAGGATAAAGCCCAGCAGCGACAGGTCCTGATCGGAGATGCCTTCACGGGCATCAATGACCAGCATCACCACGTTGGCGTCTTCAATCGCCTGCAGCGTCTTGATGACCGAGAATTTCTCCACGACGTCGGTAATTTTGCCGCGCTTACGCACACCAGCGGTATCGATAAGCACATATTCGCGTTCATCGCGCTGCATCGGAATGTAGATGCTGTCGCGGGTTGTGCCCGGCATATCGTAAACCACCACGCGATCTTCGCCGAGAATACGGTTAGTCAGCGTTGACTTACCGACATTTGGACGACCGACGATCGCCAGCTTAATCGGGAGATCTTGCGGGTTGAAGTCGTCTTCCGGTTCTTCAACTTCTTCGCCGTTTTGCTCGGCTTCAAACTGCGCCCAGTAGGCGGCGTCTTCATCCACTTCTTCCTGCGGATTAACCTCATCCACCCACGGCAGCAGCACATGTTCCAGCAGGCTGGTAACGCCGCGACCGTGCGAAGCGGCGATCGGATAAATATCGCCCAGCCCCAGCGACCAGAAGTCGGCCATCGCCTGATCGACGTCGATGCCGTCGGTTTTGTTCGCCACCAGGAAGGTCGGTTTTTCGCGAGAACGCAGATGTTTGGCGATTGCGGAATCCGCCGGCATCAGGCCCGCGCGCGCATCAACCATAAACAGCACCACGTCGGCCTCTTCAATCGCCAGCAGCGACTGTTCCGCCATCCGGGTTTCCACGCCTTCTTCCGTACCGTCGATACCGCCGGTATCGATACAGATGAATTCTCGGCCTTCCACTTCAGCACGACCGTACTTACGGTCGCGAGTCAGCCCCGGGAAATCCGCGACCAACGCGTCACGAGTGCGCGTTAAGCGGTTGAAGAGCGTGGATTTTCCAACGTTAGGGCGCCCGACAAGCGCGACCACAGGTATCATGTTAAATGCCTCATACAAATTGCAATACAACCTCATTTTACGAGGTTTTTTAAAAAGTCAAAACGGCCCCTGTCTGTCAGGAGCCGTTTATTAAAGCGATACTACCGCGCGAGTTAACGCGTGATTGAATACAGCGTACCGTCTTTGGCCTGGATAAGCAGGCGACCGTCGGCGATAACCGGGTCGGTCAGGAAGCCGGAACTATCGACTTTCTGCTGCGCCACAAAGTGGCCGTCTTCCGGATTGATCCAGTGCATGTAGCCTTCGCTGTCGCCTACCACCAGGCTGCCGTTATACAGCGCCGGAGCGGTCAACAGACGGTGCAGCAGATCGCTCTGGGTCCACAGCGTTACGCCGCCATCGGTGGTCAGCGCCAGCAGGCGGTCATTCTGATCGACCAGATAGATACGATTGCCGTCTACGATGAAATCGTTCACTGAACCCAGTTCGCGTTTCCAGATAATCTGGCCGCTGCGCAGATCCAGCGCGGTCAGGTTGCCATTATAAGCCAACGTATAAACAACGCCATTAACGATAACCGGCGTGGTGTCAACGTCGTTCAGACGGTCGATCTCAGTCGGGCCGGTAGCCGTAGAAATACGCTGCTGCCAAATCATCTGCCCCTGCTGCATCAGCACGGCGCTGACGCGGCCGTTATCGCCGCCGACAATTGCCGCGCCATAAGCGGTGGCCGGAGCGGATTCACCGCGCAGGGAGAGCGCCGGCATGTCCAGGTTCACGGTCCATTTTACCGCGCCGTCGGTTTCGTTCAGCGCCTGCAGCTGACCGTTACTGGTATGCACCAGTACCATGCCATCGCTAACGACCGGACGAGAAATCGCTTCACCCGCAACACGGCTCTGCCACGCAACGGTACCGTCGCTGGTATTCAGCGCGAATAGCTGCGCCTTTTCAGTACCAACATAAACGTGGCCGCCGGAAACGGTCAGCCCGCCGGAGAGCAGCGCCGGGGCGCGCGAGAACCAGCCGTCTTTTTCCGCCAGGTTCACCGACCAGACTTCTTTTCCGTCTTCAGCGTGCAGCGCTTTCACGGTGCCTTTACGGTCAGCCGCATACACAACGCCGTCAGCAAACGCCGGGTGCAGGTTGGAATAGAAATCACCGATACCATCGCCAACTGAAGTGCTCCAGGACGTGGACGGCGTAAACTGGTTTTCCACCGTCGGCAGCGGTGACATTTTCACCACGTCTTCTTCGCTGTTAAACAGCGAGCAACCGCTCAGTAAGGTGACGGAAAGCAGCCCTGGCAAAAGTAATTTACGCAATTGCATCGAGTCCCTCTCAGATGGACAAATTATTTATTTTCATACGCATCATTTCGCTGAGCGCTGGCGATGCATCGCTTTTCACGCCTGCTTCCCAGGCCGCGCGGGCGCCCTGCTTGTCGCCTTTGCTCAGCAGAATTTCACCACGCAAATCGGCGACGATAGCGGTCCAGCCTTCGCCTTTAATGCCTTCCAGGGTTTTCAGCGCCGCATCCGGCTGCTTGAGCTGCAGCTGTACGCGGGCCAGACGCATATTGATAACCGATTTCAGGTTATCATCGGAGGCGGCAGTCAGCCCTTGTTGCAGCTGCTTCTCCGCGCCCTGCAGATCGTTTTTGTCGACCAGACGCTGCGCGAGCTCCAGCGATGCGAACGCGCCATAGGTGTTTTTACTGTCGGCGGCGAATTTCTCCGCCGCGGTCAGCGTTTCAGGCGTACCCGATTTCAGCGCGGAAATGGCATTTTCGTAGGCCAGAGAGGAATCCCGGGCCGAATCCAGCTGATGGGAAGTCCAGTAGCGCCAGCCAACCAGCGCGCCGATCCCTAAAATCACCCCGACGGCCAGCGCTTTACCGTTCTCGGCAAAGAAACGCTTGAGGGCGTCGACCTGCTCGTTTTCGTTGTTGAAAGTTTCCACGCAGTCCTTCTCCTGACTAATGGTTTCCGGGAAATTAACCCAGAAGTGTGCGCAAATGCGCGGCAACGCTATCCTGCGTTACGGTAGTTTGCTCACCTGAGCGTAAATCCTTCACTACCACGTTTCCGTCAGCAATTTCTGACTCACCGACCACCAGCGCAACGCGCGCGCCCCACTTGTCAGCGCGAGCGAACTGCTTCTTAAAGTTACCGCCGCCGTGGTTAGTCATCAGCTTAACGCCGGGCAGCGCATCGCGAACCTGCTCAGCCAGACGCATTGCTGCGGACTGAGTATCGGTACCGGAGGCTACCAGGTATATATCGACAACAGGATCGGCTTTAAATTCCGGATTGACTGCCTGAACCAGCAAAACAAGACGTTCCAGGCCCATCGCAAAGCCAACGCCCGGCGTCGCGCGACCGCCAAGCTGCTCAACCAGACCGTCGTAACGGCCGCCGGCGCAGACGGTGCCCTGCGAACCGAGGCTGGTGGTGACCCACTCAAATACGGTGCGATTGTAATAGTCAAGCCCGCGCACCAGACGCTGGTTGACGGTATAGCGAATTCCGGCCGCGTCGAGCAGCGCGCACAGACCGGCGAAGTGTTCTTTGGACTCGTCGTCCAGATAATCGCCCAGCGCCGGCGCATCGTTCAGCAGCGCCTGTACTTCCGGATTTTTAGAGTCCAGCACGCGCAGCGGGTTGGTATACATGCGGCGTTTGCAGTCTTCATCAAGCTTATCTTTAAATTGTTCCAGATAGGCAACCAGCGCGTCGCGATAGGCGGCACGCGCCTCCAGCGAACCGATGGAGTTCAGCTCAAGGCTGACGTGATCGGAAATGCCCAGCTCGCGCCACCAGCGCGCGGTCAACATGATAAGCTCGGCGTCGATGTCCGGCCCCTGCAGGCCAAAGACTTCCGCGCCAATCTGATGGAACTGACGGTAGCGTCCTTTCTGCGGACGTTCGTGGCGGAACATCGGCCCCACGTACCACAGACGCTGTTCTTGATTGTACAGCAGACCATGTTCGATGCCGGCACGTACGCAGCCCGCCGTTCCTTCCGGACGCAGCGTCAGGCTATCGCCATTGCGGTCTTCGAAGGTATACATCTCTTTTTCAACCACGTCGGTCACTTCGCCGATCGCGCGTTTGAATAACGGGGTCTGCTCTACAATCGGCAAACGAATTTCGCTGTAACCGTAGCTACCAAGCACCTGCTTCAGTGAGCCTTCAATGCGCTGCCAGAGAGCGGTTTCGCCCGGCAGATAATCGTTCATGCCACGGATGGCTTGAATGTTCTTTGCCACGTTTATTCTCTTTATATATAAAAATGAACCCCGGCGCCTTGCGCCCGCAGGTTCAATCATACACGGGAAGCGTATTGCTTCCCAACACGTTATTTTGCTTCAACCTGCTGAACTTCAATACGACGCGCTTCATCCAGCATGGTGGCTTTCGCGCGGATACGCGCTTCCAGCTGGTCGATCATGTCATTATTGTCCAGTCGGTCTTTGCGCACGCCGTCTTCATACAGGCCGCTTTTCTTGTTGCCGCCGGTGACGCCGAGGGTAGAAACCAGCGCTTCGCCTGGGCCGTTAACCACACAGCCGATGATCGAAACATCCATCGGAGTGATGATATCTTCCAGACGCTGCTCCAGCGCGTTCACCGTACCGATGACGTCAAACTCCTGACGCGAGCAGGTTGGGCAAGCGATAAAGTTAATACCGCGGGAACGGATGCGCAGCGACTTCAGGATATCGAAGCCGACTTTAATCTCTTCCACCGGATCGGCTGCCAGCGACACGCGCAGGGTATCGCCGATCCCTTCAGACAGCAGCAAACCTAAACCGATCGCGGATTTTACCGCGCCGCTACGCGCGCCGCCGGCTTCGGTGATCCCGAGATGCAGCGGCTGATCGATCTGCTTCGCCAACAGGCGATAGGATTCAACGGCGAGGAAGACATCAGAAGCTTTTACGCTAACTTTGAACTGATCGAAGTTCAAACGATCGAGATGATCGACGTGACGCATGGCGGACTCTAACAGCGCCTGCGGCGTCGGCTCGCCGTATTTTTCCTGCAGATCTTTTTCCAGCGAACCGGCGTTGACGCCGATGCGGATAGGAATGTTTTTGTCGCGCGCGCAGTCCACGACCATGCGGATACGCTCTTCGTTACCGATGTTGCCTGGGTTGATGCGCAGGCAATCAACGCCATATTCCGCGACTTTCAGCGCGATACGGTAGTCAAAGTGGATATCGGCGACCAGCGGGACGTTGACCTGCTGTTTGATGAGCTTGAAAGCTTCCGCTGCGTCCATCGTCGGGACGGAAACGCGGACGATGTCCGCGCCCACGCGCTCCAGCGCTTTAATTTGATTTACCGTCGCGGCCACATCGGTGGTGCGAGTATTGGTCATCGACTGTACGGCGATGGGAGCCCCATCGCCAATCGGCACATTACCAACGTAAATGCGTTTGGACTTTCTACGTTGAATCGGAGCCTGGTTATGCATGAAAAATCTCCCGCGTTACCCGTCTGTTACTGCGCCGGTGATTGTTCGGCATTAAGGGTCAGACGCGCAACCTGGTTAGTTCTGATAAAACGACTCAAATCGACTGGTTTGCCCAGATACTGGATTTGTACCGCAGCCGGGGCGCCGATTTTCAGCTTATACGGCGCCTGACCGCTCAGGTTCAGGTTCCCGCCTTTACGCTGCAGGCCGCTGAACAGTTTTTTACCGGTCGCATCGCTCACTTCCAGCCAGCAATCGGCGCTAAAGTTCATTACCAGATCCTGAGCGGAAGCCGCCGCTGCGGCATTGGCCTGATCGGTAGGCAATGCGGAGGTCGGGGCTGGCGCAGCCGGCGCGGTGGCGGCGGTATCGACGTTCGCCTGCGAAGGGGCGACCACGGCGTTGTTATCCGCCGGCGCGGAGGTAGCCGCTGGCGCGCTCGCGGCTGGCGCAGTCGAGTTATCGACCGGCGCGCTATTGGTATTGGCTGCCGTCGTATCCGGCGCGTTATTCGCCGAACCGGTGTCCAGCGGAATTGACTGGCTGCCGCTATCGCTACTGTTCAGATCGCTGGAGGATTGATCGGCCATGCTGGTGATCTCTTCCTGCTGCGCTTTGTGGTCTTGCCACCACCATGCGCCGCTCAGGCCGATAACCACAAACAAAATCAGCCAGGTAAAGCTCATCAGCCAACCGTCGCGTTTTTTACGACGTTTACCCAGCGAGAAGCTCTGCATCGGCGCCACTTTGGCGGCGCGAATTGGCGCTTGCTTCGCCATCATCGGCAGCAGTTCTTCTTCCGGGATATGTACGAGGCGAGCGTAGGAACGGATATAGCCGCGCAGGAAGGTCGAAGCGAGATCGGCTGGCGCCTTATCTTCTTCAATATCACGAACCGTGGAAACCTTCAGGCATAAGCGTTCAGCCACCGCTTGCTGGCTGAGTCCGAGTTGTTCGCGGGCATTACGCAGGCGCGCGCCCGTAGAGTTTGCTTCTTGATGGTCTTGAGTGGCTTCAGTATTCATTCGCTACAACTACTGGTACGTGAAATTTAAAGTTCAGCGCGGGAAAGAGCCTGCGCCGCGAGACACTGCTCAACGTCAACCGACAGTATAAGGCTGTCCGGGCGACTATCACAGAGACTTATCAATATTGAATGCTAAGCGGTTGTTGTACCGCTACATACTGCCTCAAAGTCGACAAAAACGCACCGTAATTATTAACCGAATCAGCGTATTTCGCCTGGCAATTCGACATATTTATGCAGCGCGCAGCGAAAGCTGTGCGCTGCATAACTTATCAGACGGCTTTCACGTCGATCGCTTCGCCCTGCATACGCTTACGCAGCGTACGTTTGGTACGGTCGATTACGTCGCCCGCCAGCTGGCCACAGGCAGCATCGATATCGTCGCCGCGGGTTTTACGCACGATGGTGGTGAAACCATATTCCATCAGCACTTTGGAGAAACGATCGATACGGCTGTTAGAACTACGGCCATACGGCGCGCCCGGGAACGGGTTCCATGGGATCAGGTTGATCTTGCACGGCGTATCTTTCAGCAGCGCCGCCAGTTCGTGGGCGTGCTCGGTACCGTCGTTGACGTGATCCAGCATGACGTACTCGATAGTCACGCGGCCCTGGTTGGCATTGGACTTCGAAATATAGCCGCGCACCGAGTTCAGGAAGGTCTCAATATTGTACTTTTTGTTAATCGGTACAATTTCGTCGCGGATGGTGTCGTTCGGCGCGTGCAGAGAAATCGCCAGCGCAACGTCGATCATATCACCGAGTTTATCCAGCGCCGGCACCACGCCGGAAGTGGACAAGGTCACGCGGCGTTTGGAGAGACCAAAACCGAAATCATCCAGCATGATTTCCATCGCCGGAACGACGTTGTTGAGGTTCAGCAGCGGCTCGCCCATTCCCATCATTACCACGTTGGTAATTGGACGTACGCCGGTAGTCTTCACCGCGCCGACGATTTTCGCCGCGCGCCAGACCTGGCCGATAATTTCGGAAACGCGCAGGTTACGGTTGAAGCCTTGCTGAGCGGTGGAGCAGAATTTACATTCCAGCGCACAGCCAACCTGTGAAGAGACGCACAGCGTGGCGCGGTCTTCTTCCGGGATGTAGACCGTTTCAACGCGCTGATCGCCAACGGCAATCGCCCACTTAATGGTGCCGTCGCTGGAGCGCTGCTCTTCAACGACTTCCGGCGCGCGGATCTCGGCGACTTCCTTCAGTTTGCCGCGCAGGACTTTGTTGATGTCGGTCATTTCATCAAAGTCATCGCAGCAGTAGTGATACATCCATTTCATCACCTGATCGGCGCGGAAAGGCTTCTCGCCCATGTTTTTGAAAAACTCGCGCATCTGCTGACGGTTTAAATCCAGCAGGTTGATTTTGGCATCTTTATTCGGCACCGTCAGAGCGGCGGTATCAGGTGTGACAATTTGTTCAGACATAATTTTTCCGGCCTCGTTATTACACGTTATGGCCCCAGGTGGGTTGAAAAAGAAACGCCCCGGAGAGCGACTGCTCGTCCGGGGGCGCTATATTCTACAAATTCTGGCGCATCATTGCCACGTTTGCACAAAGCAATGATAAAAAAATCTGTAACTGACTGCTCAATCCTCTAAGGCTTTTCGATTGTCAGGCCACGCCGCGACGGTCGAAAAGACGAGGGTCGTATCTCCAAAGTATTTCAGGTCACAGCGAGGCGGCGAGTTCGCAAATCCCCGGGAGCATAGATAACTATGTGACCGGGGTGCGCGAATGAAGCCAACAAAGCTGTGGCGTGAAAGACGCAGGAGATTAGCGAGTACGCGGGCAAACCTCGCCTTCAGCAAAGAAGAACGCGATTTCGCGAGCAGCAGACTCTACAGAGTCGGAACCGTGGGTGCCGTTCTCGGTGAAGCTGTCAGCGTAGTCAGCGCGCAGGGTACCGGCCAGGGCGTTGTCCGGGTTGGTCGCGCCCAGCAGGTCACGGTGACGCTGAACCGCGTTTTCGCCTTCCAGTACGGAAACCACGATCGGGCCGGAGGTCATGAACTCAACCAGACCGTCGAAGAACGGACGGCCTTCGTGCTCAGCATAGAAGCCGCGAGCCTGCTCAACGGTCAGATGCAGCATTTTGGTGCCGACGATTTTGAACCCTGCAGCTTCAAAGCGAGAAAAGATGCTGCCAATAACGTTTTTTGCCACCGCGTTTGGTTTGATGATGGAAAAAGTACGTTCAATAGCCATGATTACCTCTAATTAAATGTTCTGTTGTTGCACATACGATCGTATGGCCTGGCGCGCATTATAATGAGCAACGTCGGCGATGCCTACGGACGAAGGTAACATTTTGTTAAAATAAGATGAGTATTAGCAACACAAACCGCCAACAACAGATTTACCCTGTTTATTGTAGGGTGAAATTGGCGACCGTCGTTTGCCCCGCCTCATCCATTACCACCAGTTGCCACTCGCCGGGCTTATCGAGCGTAATTATCGTTCTTGCGCCCGCTGCCTCTAACGGTTCACCGTTAATAAACCACCAGCGCCGCCCTTCTCCACCGCTCGTTTGCACGGGTAACATCACCCGCGCCTCGCCCGGGAGCCGTTTTATTACCGCCCCTTCGCGAATGCCGGAAAGCACCAGCGGCGCGGCATCCTGAGTCTGCAGCGGCGGACACGCCTTCGATGCCGTGCCCAGCCGCGCCCGGCGGCGCTCGCTAACCGGCAGCCAGGGTTCTAACGGTAGCGGCCAGACATCAACAGAAGTTTCTGTCGCGCCCGGACAATCCGCGGCGACCCTTTCTCCTGCTGCGTTACGCCACACCGGGAAGCGGATACCGCGCACGCCCTCCTGACCCGGCAGCAGCAGCGTCGGCGGCTGGCTGGCATCCAGAAGCCAGCTGGCTAAGCGCCGGCGGCAGTTGCTATCGCCAACCGGCAGGTCCTGCCCGCCGGGCCAGCAGATAGTGCCGCGGCTGACCGACGGCGGACGCGGGTCGACCGGCAGCCCGCCGCGGCTCATTAACGGACGCGCCAGCAGCATATTATTGACCTGGTTTAACAGCGGCACGGCGCTGGCAAAACCAAACTGCCCCACCACCGGCGTACCGTCTGGCCGTCCGGTCCAGATGCCAATCAAGTAACGCGCGTTGAGGCCTACCGCCCACGCATCGCGATAACCGTAGCTGGTGCCGGTTTTCCACGCCAGCGGCACCGCTTGCGGCAGCGACGCATCGGGTAACGGCTGGGCTTCGCCTGCCAATATCCGCCGGGTGATCCACGCCGCGCCTGGCGACATTAGCGCCCTTTCCACCAGCGGGTCGTCGGGTTTCATGCGCAACCGCGCCGCTTTGCCATGACGGGCGAAAGCGCCGTACGCCGCGACAATATCTTCCAGCCTCGCTCCAGCGCCGCCGAGGATCAGCGACAGATTCGGTTCAGCGCCGGCGGGCAACATCAAGGGAAGGCCGGCATTGCGTAAATTAGCCGCAAAGCGTTTGGGTCCATAGGCCTCGAGCACCTGCACCGCCGGCAGATTCAACGAACGCACCAGAGCCTCGCTGGCGCTCACCGGGCCATGAAACCCGCTGTCGAAATTACCGGGGCGATAATCGCTAAAGCGCCGCGGCACATCCTGTAATAGCGATGCCGGGTGAATCAGCCCGTCATCCATCGCCATCGCGTAGATAAAGGGTTTCAGCACCGAACCCGGCGAGCGCACCGCCGAGACCATATCAATGTGGCCGAAGCGGCTATCGTCGCGGATATCCGCCGAACCCACCCAGCCGCGGACTTTCATGTCAGTGTGATCGACGACGACAATCGCCAGTGAGCTGCGCGGCGGCAGACGTGATTTCCAGTTCATCGCCAGATCTTCAAGCTGCCGCTGGAGCCCGGCATCGAGCGTTGTCGTCACCTTTTCATCACGACTTGTCGCCAGCGCCCGGCGCGCAAACAGCGGCGCCAGCTGCGGCATCTGCCGCGGGAAAAGCCACACCGGCTCTTCCATCGCTTCCTGTACCGCCCGTTGCGGCCAGACGCCCTGGCTGAGCATCCGCTCCAGCACCTTATCGCGAGCGGCCTGGGCCCGCTGCGGCCAGCGGTCCGGGCGTAAACGGCTCGGCGCCTGCGGCAGCACGGCCAGTAGCGCCGCCTCGCCGTAGCTGAGCTGGGCGGGCGGTTTGCCGAGATAAGCCCAGCTGGCCGCGCCGATCCCCTGTAGGGTGCCGCCAAACGGCGCGCGGTTCAGATACAGGGTAAGAATTTCGCTTTTTGACAGATGCCACTCCAGCTGCAGCGCCCGCCATAGCTGGCGTAGCTTGCCGCCAAAGGTGCGCGGATGAGGGTCGAGCAGACGCGCCACCTGCATGGTGAGGGTGCTGCCGCCAGATATCACCCGCCCGGAAGTAAGATCCTGCCAGGCGGCGCGCAGCACCGCGAAGGGGTTGACCCCCGGATGTTTCCAGAACCAACGGTCTTCATACTGAATGAGCGCCTGCAGATAGCGCGGCGAAACGTCAGCGATAGCCACCGGGTAACGCCAGACGCCCTGCGCGTCAGCAAAGCGCCACAGCGGCGTGCCGTCTTCCGCCACCACCACGCGGGCAGGAGTGACTTCATGCAGCGGCAGCGGCCACAGACGGTCGGCCGCCAATAGCGCCAGCCACGACAGAAAAATAAACGCCGCCAGCCAGCGCCAGCGGCGTTTTATGCGAGGTAATGCACGCATTTACGGCGTAACGGTAAGCGGGCCGCTGGCCGCCCCTGTTGCCCGCCACTGCGGTACATACATCGATTCCACCTGCGGCTGCGGAACCTGATAGGTGCCAGGCGTCACCGCCCGCGCCAGATAGACCAGCGTCACCGGCTGACCTTCATTAATGGCGACTGCGGCGACAAAGCGGTCGTCGCGGAACTCGATATGCTGAATATCCGCCTGCTGCATCTGGTTAAGCAGATTTTGTACCGCTTCGCCATTCTCCTGCAGGCTGGCGCTGCTATTGGCCAGGTTCTGGTTTTCCAGCTCAAGGCCCGCCGGCAGCAGATCGACCACCAGCGCGTCAGGAACGTTACGTTTGGCGGTCACCTCCAGCTTGACCAGCACCAGTTCGCCGCTACGCAGCGAGGTCAGCGATTTCTGCTGTCCGTGAGTATCGAAAATGGCGCGTTCAATCCCCAACACGTTGCCGCCCGGCTGCGGCGCGCTTTGCGGATAACCGCTGCTATCGAGACGCAGCCACAGCGGCTGATTGCCGGTATTCGTCACCTGTAGCGCCGCCAGCCGATCGCCGTCGAGATTGCGGGTTTGCGCTTTGTCGCTGGCAAGCGGCTGCGCCTGCAGCGAGGTTTGCGCCTGCCAGTTGCCCGGCAGGTCGGCGAGGGTACGCCCGGCAAGGAACAGCGCGTTGGTTTCCTGGGTCGACAGCCAGCGCTGACCGAAGGCTTCTTCCGACAAGCTGCCCAACAGCTGATTTTGTACCTCCGGCAGCAGCTTGTTCTCTTCCAGCAGCGCCAGTTTCAGCGCATCATCGCGAAGTTGGCTGCCGTAATCGCCCAGCCAACGATTCTCATCCTGGCGCGGCGTGGCAACCGCCAGCTTCATGGCCTCATCGCCGCGCGGCGCATCGCCCATGGTTTTCAGCGCAATACCGAGTTGCAGCAGCGGTAGTCCGGATCGCGCCTGTTCGTGACGGCTCCAGATTTCACGCAAGGCGCCGAGCGGCGCTTTTTGCTGGCGCGCCAGCACCAGCGCGGCGTAGGCCTGAGCGGCAAAGCGGCTGGCCTGCGCATCGTCGCTGTAGCGCACGGTCATCAAACCCGGTTCCTGCAGATAGCGCAGCAGGCGCTCGTTCCCCTTATTAAGGGCTTTGACCGGCACGCTATAGCCCTGCTCGCCAGCGCGGACGAGGAAGTCCATGGCGTAGGCGGTTAACCAGAACTCTTCCGGGCCCTCTTTATCCCATAGCGCAAAGCCGCCGTTTTCCAGCTGCATCTGCAGCAGGCGCGAGATACCAACATCGACCGCCGCGCGGCGTTTCTCATCGCTATCGCCGCTGATCCCCAGCGCTTTTAGCTGCGCCGCGCTGGTGTACAGAGAAGGGAACAGGCCGCTGGCGGTCTGCTCAAGGCAGCCGTAAGGATAGGCTTTCAGCTCGCGAATATAGCGGGCGAGATTCAACGGCGGTTTACCGCTGAGCAGCAGTTGGCCCTGCAGCGTTTGCGGGGCGAACCCCTGACTCTGCGCCGCCGGCGCCTGCCAGCTTTCACCAGGTTGTAGCACCGCGCCGCTATTGACGGTCTGGGCCGGGAATGCCGGACGCACGCCGATTTTCCACTGCTTTTGCAGCGGCGCGAAGGTTTCGCCCGGCAGATTCAGGCCGCTGATGGTGGCATTGACCTGACCATCGCCGAATCCCGCTAACGCGGTCACCGGTATAAACAGCGTGCTGCGGGCGCCCGGCGCCAGTTGTACTGGCGGCAATTGGCCATCGGTCAACGTGACCAACCCGCTGGCGGTAAGATGCACCTGCAGGGTTTGCGGTTTGTCGGTCAGATTACTGAGATCCAGCGCCAGACGCGTGGCGTCGCCGCTGGCAAGGAAGCGCGAGGTATTCAGTTCCGCGATAACCGGGGCGGCAACCACCACTTTATCTTCGCTGCTGCCGAAGTCATCTGCCGTCCACGCCTGAGCCATCACCCGCAGCTCGCCGTTAAAATCACCGATGGGCAACGTCACCGTGCCTTCGCCCTGGTCATTCAACACCACCGGCTGCGCCTGCTGGGCGACGATCGTCACGTGATTAACCGGCGGTTTACCGCCGCGTTTCAACTCGTCGCCATCGCCGCCGAAGCGCAGGCTGGCTAAACGCCCCTGCCCTTCGATTACCTGACCATAGATGTCATAAATATCCGCGCCGTAGCGCTTCTGGCCGAAGAAGGCGTTCCACGGATCCGGCGTGGCGTAATCGGTAATATTCAGCACCCCGCTATCCACCGCCGAGAGCAGAACGTTAACCTGTTTCGGCACCTCGCCCTCCTTGACGCTGGCCTTCACTTTCACCGTCAGCGGCTGATTCGGGCGCATTTTCTCCGGCGCCTCCAGCGCCAGAGACAGACGGCGGTTTTCATCGCCCAGCGGCAGATGCAGCAAGCCGACCGCGCGTTTCGGCGTCGCCGAGCGCGATTTATCGCCGGGGCGAACCACCAGCGTGCTGAGGTAGAGGTCGTGGCGATTCCAGGCTTTATCGACCGGAATCGACAGATCCATGCCCTCAGCCGGGACGTCAATCTCCTGCCACCACAGCGGCCCTTCGCTGGATTCCACCATCGCGTAGCCTTTACCCGCCGCCGGAGCGGCAATATGCAGCTTGATGGTGTCGCCCGGTTTGTAGCCTGGTTTGTCGAGCTTCATCGTCACGCGGTCAGGACGCGCCGCGCCGGCGCCTTCGCTGTTATCCTGCCAGCTATAGCCTGCCCAGAAGCGCACGCTGCTGACGACGTCGTCCGGCCCTTTCACCTCAAGACGATACGAGCCCCACTCCACCGGGAAACTCACTTTGCCGGTCTGCCCGGCCTGCAGATCCAGCGACGTTTCGCCCTCCTGCAGATCTTTTTGATCAAACTGCGACTGCCAGCCCTCACTATCGGACCAGTTCCAGTAGTAGTCGCGCCGCTCGCGGATCAGCCGCACCTGCAGACCGGAGACCGCTTTTTTCTCGCCTTTCGCGTCGGCATAGACGATGTCAAAAGCGGCGTTACTGTTTTCATCCACCACCGGCTGTTTCACCGTGGTATCGGTGCGGTAGTCGTAAACGTCCTTCAGCGTAAATTGCGGGCGGATCCCCGGCAGCGCCTCGGCAGGCCAGATCGGCTGCTGTACGGTGCGGGTCACCGGACGGCCGCCTGATTCCAGCAGGCTGGCCTGCAACACCACCTGCAGCGGCGAGTGGCTATCCTGCCACTGGCTCGAAGTCGTCACTTCTCCATGGCCTTTTTCATCCAGCGTCAGCTGAACTTCGTCCAGGCTGCGGGAGAGGTTTTCTTCCGCGATATCGCCGAACTGGAAGCCCGGCAGCGCCGCGACGGCGTCGCGCAGCGGGCGCAGGAACAGTTTGCCCTGTAGTTGGTTGCCGCTGGCCGGCGCGCCGTAGAGATAGGCGCCGCTGACGCTAAAGGCGACGTCGGCATCCGGGGCTATAGGCGCGGACTGCGGTGTCAGATTCAGCGCCATGCGTTCGGGCATAAAGTCTTCGACGTGGAAATCCCACTCGCGGGGTTGATTATCGCCGGTGCTGGCGCGAATGTGCCACATACCGGTGGCCGCGCCGCTGTCGAGCGGATAAGTAAACTGATACAGGCCATTGACCGGTTTGCTCATCACAGAGCGAATCACCTGGCCATCCGGCTGCACCACCTCCAGCTTCACCGGCTGCTCCGCCAGCGGTTTACCATCGCCGTCGCGCAACAGCGCGTTAAGAATAACCGTTTCCCCCGGGCGATAGAGATCGCGCGGGCCAAACATAAAGAACTGTTTACTGAAGCCAGGAGCGCCAGCGATGGAGAATTCCGCCAGATCCAGCGCCGGCAGTTTAAGGTCAAGCAGCGTAGTCTGCCCGTCTTTACGCGCCAGCAGCAGCGCCGCTTCTTTGTCGGTTTGCAGAGTAACATGGCCCTGGCTATCGCTTTTCGCCTGCGCCAGCGTCTGCCCTTTGGCGTTTAGCAGTTGCACTTCAATTCCCGACTGCGCGGCGCCATTTTCGAGGCTCTGGGTGAAGACATCGAGCCGGTTGTGATAGCGATGCGCCGAGACGCCAATATCGCTGAGGGTGAACAGCGTTGCCGCGTTACTGTAGCTATAATGACCCGCCGGGTTCATCACCGCCACATAGACGCCCGGCTGCTGGAGCGGCTTGATGTCGGTAAGCGGCAGCAGCAGCTTTTCACGGGTATTCCGCGCCGGGTTGAGATCGAAGCGTCCGCTATAAACCAGATCGGCCATCTTCAACAGTTCGTCAGATTCCCAATTGCTTAACGAGTTACGGTATTCCCACTGACTGACGAAGGCTGAAAGTGATTCCGGCTTAATCCGGAAGAAATTGACGTCGACATTGTCGACGTTCAGCGCCATCACCGGCAGCCCGGCGACCACTTTCCCCGGCAGCAGCGAGCCGCGACTGGCGAAACCGACGCTCGGCGCGATATCGCGGGTGGCGATGGTTTTTTCAAAAGGGCTGCCGAGGGTGGCGTCATTGAGGGCAATGAGCGTTGGATCAACGGTGACGATCAATTCACGCTTTGGCTCGAGATGGCGCAGACGCAGCTCTTTGAGATTCGGCGCCAGCTCCCATGCGCCGTCAACCTTGCCGCTTTTCTTATCGACCAGATGGACGCTGCGGGAGAAATCCTGATCCGGCTTGAGCGGAATGGAGAAAGTCAGCACCAGCGTCGCCGCGCCGTCGAGCTGCACTTCAGAAGCGTCGAGCACCGTCAGCGCCTTGCCCTGGCTTTTTTCTTTTAACGTCGCCAGCTGGGCGCTATCCGGTTTTTTCGCGCTATCGGCAGCGCCTTTGTCGGCCGCCGATACGGCCTGCGGTTCACCGCTGTTATCGCAGCCGCTTAATGATAGTGCGGTAAGGAGCGCCAACGATAGCGCCGCTAAACGAAATGGTTTCATCCTTCTAACCCCTAGGCCCAGAGCCTGATGCAATCAATAACGTTCTATTATGCGTCATCGCGGCGATTCTCAACAGCTACCAGCATAGAAACCGCCTATGAATCGGGAAACTCCGTGACCGCCTCCCCACTCCCGCGTCCTTAACTTGTCAGCCCTTTATAAAACGCCGACAATTCATTGATCGATAATAAAACGGAGGCACTCATGTCCACCTCATTCTTTGTCGCCGCCGACTGGCTGGCGGAACATATTGATGACCCGCAGATTCAAATTCTGGATGCGCGGATGGCGCCGGCGGGTCAGGAAGCGCTGCGCGATATGGCGGCGGAATACCGCGACGGGCATATCCCCGGCGCGGTTTTTTTTGATATCGAAGCGCTGTCTGACCACACCAGCCCGCTGCCGCATATGATGCCGCGGGCGGAAACTTTCGCCGTAGCAATGCGCGAGCTTGGCGTCAGCAGCGATAAGCATCTGGTGGTGTATGACGAAGGCAATCTCTTCTCAGCGCCGCGCGCCTGGTGGATGTTACGCACCTTCGGCGTCGAAAAGGTATCGATTGTCGCCGGCGGCCTCGAAGGCTGGCGTCGCGACGAATTGCCGCTGGAAAAAGGCGAACCGGACCTGCCGGAAGGCGAATTTGAGGTGAACTTCGATCCTGAGGTGATCAAACGCTTAACCGATGTGCTGCTGGTCAGCCATGAAGGATCGGCGCAGATCGTAGACGCCCGCCCGGCGGCGCGTTTTAACGGCCTGGCGGATGAACCGCGTCCAGGCTTACGCCGCGGGCATATCCCCGGCGCGCTTAACGTCCCGTGGACCGAGCTGGTGATTAATGGCGAACTGAAAACCGTCGATGAGATGAACGATATTTTTGCACGTCAGGGCGTTGATTTTGCGCGACCGATTATCGCCAGCTGCGGTTCCGGGGTTACGGCGGCAGTGGTGGTACTGGCGTTGACCACCCTCGGCGTCAACGGCGTGTGCCTGTACGATGGTTCATGGAGCGAATGGGGCGCGAGAACGGATTTGCCGATCGAGCCGACCCCTGCCGCTGAGTAAACGCGTCGTGACTGCGGGTCCCCCCTCCCGCAGTCCCTAAATAATTTCTGATTTTCCCCGCCCCTTTCTTCTGCTTCTCGATAAACCGGTTACTCTACCCTGCCGCAGGATTTGTACCTGCCGAATTTGCTCTACCGCCACCCAATTTATAAGGAAATTGAATAATGGCCTTTTCATTACAGAACCTCATGGATGTCGTAAAAAAGCACAATCGCAATCCCTCTCCTAAACCGATGCCGGAAGATGAGGTGGAGCGCCTGCGGGTCAGGAAATACCGCGATCCGCAAAATAGCGAAACCGTGGCGCTTCCGGACAGTTTGAAAGCGCTGTTGGCCTACGATTGTCAACTGAAAAGCCCCCACGGTCAGTTGGTGCTGGAATCGGTTGTGGACTCAATTGATGAACATGGCGTCCTGCTTTCCGACTCGCTGGATGAAGATGCTTATTACATGAATGGTCTTGATATGGCCGGGCTGGACTTTGAAGAGCTGACGCCAATCTGGAACGACGATCCGCGTCTTCCTGCCCTGATTCGCATCAGCCATTCCGGCGATCAGCAGGTATTTATCTATGTCACCGAGCGTGATGAACAGGGTGAATATCCTGTCGTCCGCTTCGAAGGTAAAGAGAATGACCTCTGGCTGGCGGAATCGTCACTGATTGAATATCTGCAAGGGGTCTTTACCGATGAGGAAGAGAGCCATGACGAATGGCAGCGCCAGCAAGCCCTCAACGAGGCACGCGATGGCACCTTGCTGGAGCTGGAATACATTCATGAGGATCTTTACGCCAGGCTTGAAGGCTGCCCTGACTAATTCACGGTCTCGCCTCGGATGGCGAGGTTAACGCGCGCCGCCGGGGCTGCTCCAGGAGAGCGCCTTTTCCGTAACCTGATGTCACCACAAGGAGTGAAAATGGCATTAGTCTCCACCCCACATTCTGCTGATTCATCTCGCCTGCCCTGGCTGGGAGGCATAACCGGCCTGCTGGCGGGCGGCATCATTCTTTATTTTTGGCCGGAATGGAACCGGGCATGGTTAAGCCTGGTTCCTGCGCCGGTTTCCGTTTATACCCGCTTTCTCGGAGTCACTCTGGAACAAGTTCCGTTGATAACCTATTTCCATCAGGCGCTGCTGGGTTTTCTGATGGTGCTGCTTGCTCCCGGATACGGTAAATCGACCCTTGCCGCATGGATGCTGCATAGCCCATCGCCATACCGCCGCTGGCCGGGCGAGATATTACGCGCCTGGAGCATGAAATTTGGCCTGCTGGTCATTGTCTTTTGCAATCTTTTCTTTTTGTCCAGGGTCGGCTCCGGAACTCTGGCGTTATATATCTTTTTTCTCCAGCACGTTAGCGTTGCCGCTGCGGTGGCGTCAGGCGTACTGCTGCTGCGTGATGCCCGACGCCTGACCCACACGTCTCATGCTCAGCTGGCGGACCTGCACCTTCTCATGATACTCACGCTGGGGTGCCAGACGATTTTGCCTGCACAGATCGCGCTAATGAGCGCCCGCGGCGTGAACACACCGTTAGGCTGGTACATTGTTATCGCGCAGATGGCAGGCGTGTTACTGGCGTTAATACTGGTCGGCGGGCTGGTGGCAGCGATACGTTCTCTGTTGGGCGAAAAGAGGTGTCGGGCCTGGCGCGGTGATATGGCGCTCTTCAACGGCATTGTTACGCTGTGCGTAACGGGATTCCTTATCTATAACATGGTGTCAGCCTATCCGCGGCTCTTTACCGCGCTGCATTAACCCTTAGCAAACCCGATTTTCAGCCTCGCACTGGAGACATAAAAAACACAGCGGAGGCTAACGCCCCCGCTTTCAGATTATCCGGTTCTGCTTGAAATCGCGCAGGAAGCTGCCCCAGCGCTTTTCATAGAACGGCGTGATATGGGCAATCATAAAGTGGCTGATGCCCTTCTCGCCTTCTACCACCTGACAAATATCGATAGGTTCATCGCCAGGCAGGGTATCGGTGGCCACGCTGCCGGTGGTCTGGATAACGGATTCAATATCCCCTTCCGCTTCAATACCGATCAACAAGTTGGCCGGCGCGTCGGCGCTCTCTTTAATCGAGCACAGAAACGCCCGCTTGACGGTCTTCAGCGTTTTGAACAGCGTGGTCAGCGAATCCACCATCTGCGCCGGTGGTTCGGCGACCTCAGACAGCAGCAGCGCTTCGCCGCCTTCCAGAACCGTCTGGGTACTGAGCGGACTGCCCTCTTCGCCCAGCAAATGGCTGATTTCTCGCGGGGTGAACTCTTTGCCGCTCGGCAACTTCGGGTTGAGGAACAGCGATTCGCCCAGCGTCATCGCCATCAGCGTGCGCGCTGGCATCATCACGAAGGCCTGTTCCTCTTCTACCGCCTGCTGTAGCGCCTCCAGCGAGGTGAAGAACGGTATGACCGACGTGCCGTCATCTTTTTCCCAATGCTGGAGATCGAGGGCGCTATCTTCGACAACCTGCTCACCGTCCGCCGCGCTACCCGGCACCCACACGGTTGCCTCAAGCAGTGCGGTGAAAAATGCCGGACGATGAGCAGGCTCGGTCGCCGCCTTCTCCAGCAATGTTTCTAATTCATTTTTAGTATCAGACATAGATTCGCTACTTCAAAATCGCCCGGCGGCGCTACGTCCGCGCGGGCCTACGGTTTTCCAGGCCGGGTAAGCGTAACGCTACCCGGCAAGGCCATCACTCAGCCGTCAGCAAATTAGCGATAGTACGCACGCCAAGACCCGTCGCGCCCGCCGACCACTGCTCTACCGCGGCTTTGCGGTACGTCGCGGAGCAGTCGATGTGCAGCCAGCCCTGGTGGTAGTTTTCCACGAAGTGGGACAGGAAGCCCGCCGCAGTGCTGGCGCCGGCCGGATACGCCGCGCTACCGGTGTTGTTCAGTTCCGCGAAGTTAGACGGCAGCTGGTTGCGGTGAAATTCGGCCAGCGGCAGACGCCAGAAGGCTTCATTTTCCGCCTGCGCGCTCGCCAGCAGGCGATTCGCCAACGCGTCGTCAAAACTGAACAGCGCGTGGTAGTCGTTACCCAACGCGGTTTTCGCCGCGCCGGTCAGGGTGGCGGCATCGATGATCAGCTGCGGCTTTTGCGCCGAGGCATCGATCAGGCCATCTGCCAGCACCAGGCGGCCTTCGGCGTCGGTATTCATGATTTCAACGGTTTTACCGTTGCGGTAATGAATGATATCGCCAAGCTTGAAGGCGTTGCCGCTAATCAGGTTATCCGCGCAGCACAGATACAGCTTCACACGTTTGTTCAGACCGCGGGTAATAGCGAAAGCCAGCGCGCCGGTCACGGTGGCCGCGCCGCCCATGTCGGATTTCATCGAGTCCATAAAGGCGCTTTGCTTGATGCTGTAGCCGCCGGAGTCGAAGGTGATGCCCTTGCCAACCAGACAGGCGTATACCGGCGCGTCTTTATCGCCGGTCGGGTTATAGTCCAGCGCCAGCAGGACCGGCGGGCGCTCGGAGCCGCGGCCAACGGTATGCAGGCCAAGATAGTTCTGCTCACGCAGATCTTCGCCTTTGGTGATGCGATAGCTGACCTTTTCGCCCGCCACGCCGCACAGCAGATCGACGGCGCGCTGGGCCAGCTGTTCTGGCCCCAGCTCTTCTGCCGGCGCGTTGATGGTGTCGCGAACCCAATCGATAATTGTCAGGCGGTTATCCAGCTCGCTGCGCTGCGCATCGTCAAGGGTTGGCCATTCGACCTGGCGCTGACCTTTCGGCCCTTTATAGCCGGCCCAAAAGGCCCAGGCGCGATCGGTATTCCAGCCTTCGCCGCTCAGGGCGACGTGCTTGATACCCATGCCGTCAATTTTGCGCGCCGCGCGCTGGATTAATCCCAGGTCGTCTTTACCGTTGAGATGTAAGGCGATACCGTCGTTATTGATACTCCATGTCGCTTTTTCTCCCCAGCGCGCATCGGCAGGCAGAGTAGAAAGCGTAATCTTCATGGCTTCGGTCATTATCTTTATCCTTATTAACAAACGGGCCACCCTATGGCAGCCCGTTAAAATTTTTCCGCTTGAGGCGAAAATTATTCTGCTTCGTCTAACCAGACTAGCAGAATCGCCTCCAGAATTTTTTCATTGGATGCGTTTGGGTCGTCATCGAACTCTTCCAGATCGCAAATCCACTGATGCATATCGGTAAAGCGAACGGTTTTCGGGTCGAGATCCGGGTAAGCGTCATACAAGGCTTCGCCGATTTCGCGACTGTCGGTCCATTTCAGTGCCATATTAGTGCTCGCGTGCGTGGTTGATGGTATAACGCGGGATCTCAACGACCAGATCTTCGTCGGTGACGCGCGCCTGGCAGCTCAGACGGCTGTCAGGTTCCAGCCCCCAGGCTTTGTCCAGCATGTCGTCTTCATCTTCGCTACTTTCCGCCAGCGAGTCAAAACCTTCACGCACGATGCAGTGGCAGGTGGTGCAGGCACAGGATTTTTCACAGGCGTGTTCAATCTCGATACCGCTACGCAGCGCCGCATCCAGAATGGTTTCACCGCTCTCAGCTTCCACAACTACGCCATCCGGACACAGGTCCTGGTGGGGCAGAAAAACAATTTTTGGCATTTTAAACCTCGTCCACGGATTGGCCTTTCAGCGCAGCGCGGACCGACTGGTCCATGCGGCGTGCGGCGAATTCCTGGGTTTGTGTGTCGATATTTTTAATGGCTTCTTTAATCGCGTCTGCATCTTCGCCTGCCGCGGCGGCGCGAACTTGCTCCGCGGCGGCATCGATAGCCTGACGCTCTGCGGCGCTTAACAGCGCGGCGTCGGCGGCCAGCGCGCTTTCCAGGCTCTCCAGTACGCGAGCGGCTTCGACTTTCTGTTCAGCCAGCATACGCGCCTGGATATCCTGTTCGGCGTAGCTCATCGAATCTTTAATCATGTTGGCGATTTCGCCGTCCGTCAGGCCATAAGACGGTTTCACCTGGATTGAGGCTTCCACGCCGGTCGATTTTTCCATCGCCGTGACGCTCAGCAGACCGTCGGCATCAACCTGGAAGGTCACGCGAATATGCGCCCCGCCCGCCGGCAGCGCCGGGATACCGCGCAGCGCAAAACGCGCCAGCGAGCGGCAATCCTGCACCAGCTCACGCTCGCCCTGCATCACGTGAATAGACATCGCCGTTTGACCATCTTTGAAAGTGGTAAACTCCTGCGCGCGGGCCACCGGAATGGTGGTATTACGCGGGATCACTTTCTCTACCAGGCCGCCCATGGTTTCCAGCCCAAGCGACAGCGGGATAACATCAAGCAGCAGCAGTTCGCTGTCCGGTTTGTTGCCGACCAGAATATCCGCCTGTATCGCCGCGCCGATGGCGACAACTTTGTCCGGGTCGATCGAGGTCAGCGGGGTACGGCCAAAAAATTCGCCAACGCGCTCACGCACCAGCGGCACGCGGGTGGAGCCGCCGACCATCACCACTTCCAGCACCTCTTGCGCTTCAACGCCGGCGTCTTTCAGCGCGCGACGGCAGGCCATCAGGGTACGTTTTACCAGTGGGGCAATCAGATCGTTAAACTGGCTACGGCTGATATCGCCCTGCCAGCCGCCTACCGCAACGTGCGCCACATCGGCATCGCTCAGGGCGATTTTCGCCGCAATGGCGGCATCCAGCAGCTCACGCTGCAGACGGTTATCGCTACGGTCGCTGAGGCCCGCCTGCTCACGCAGATAGTCGGCCAGCAGATGGTCGAAATCATCGCCGCCGAGAGCGGAATCACCGCCGGTCGCCAGCACTTCAAACACCCCGCGGCTTAAGCGCAGAATGGAGATATCAAAGGTGCCGCCGCCGAGATCGTAGACCGCAATCACCCCTTCCTGGCCGGAATCGAGGCCGTAGGCGATAGCCGCCGCGGTCGGCTCATTGAGCAAACGCAGCACGTGCAGGCCCGCCAGACGCGCCGCGTCTTTGGTTCCCTGACGCTGAGCGTCATCGAAATAGGCCGGAACGGTAATGACCACGCCGTCGAGATCGCCTGCCAGCGCTTCAGTGGCGCGAGCGGCAAGGGCTTTCAGGATATCGGCGGAGACCCGTACCGGGTTCAGCAGGCCGCCGGCGGTTTGAATCATCGGCAGTCCATTTTCACTGGCCTGCAGCTGGTACGGTAGATGCGGATAGCGGGTTTGAATATCGGCGAGGGAACGCCCCATCATCCGCTTCACCGAGCTGATGGTGTTCACCGGATCCTGAGCGGCATTGAGCCGGGCTTCATAGCCGACGCTCAGCCCCGAGGCGTGATAGTTCACGACCGACGGCAGCAGGTAGCGCCCTTGATGGTCGGGCAGAGTTTCGGCCTGGCCGCTACGCACGGTAGCAACCAGAGAATTGGTGGTGCCAAGGTCGATACCTGCCGCCAATCGACGCTGATGCGGCGCGGCGCTCAGACCAGGCTCACTAATTTGTAATAGGGCCATAATTGCTTCCGAAAATTAAAAGTCGAGCAGTTTTTCTTCGAGTTCTTCAGCACTGCTGCGCAGTTTATCGAGAAAACGGAGCTTGCGTACAGTATCAGCCGCCGCATCCCAGGTCTCGTTTTGCAATTGTTCAACCATCAGTTGATGGCGGGTATCAAACAGCGCTTTTACCCGTTTGATAAAGGTTTCCAGCCGCGCTTCGTCTTTCGCCTGGCCGATATCATCGAGCTCTTCGCGCAGTTCCAGCTGTTCCATCAGGAACGCGGTGTCGCGTACGGTGTGCTGCTCGCTGGCGAGGTCAAAGCCGTGTAGCGAGAGGAGATATTCCGCACGGGTCAGCGGATGGCGCAGAGTCTGCCATGCCTGGTTAATGGTGGCGGAGTGCTGAACCGCAGCCAGCTGTTCCGCAGCGGGCGCGCTGGCGAATTTATCCGGATGGTACTGGCGCTGCAGATCCTGATACCGGACAGCCAGTTGTTCGAGCGAGAGGGTATAGCTGGCTGGTAACCCGAAGAGGGTGAAATAGTCCATAGTAACCTCAGGGTCATGCATCTAAACTAAAACCCCACGCGCGGCGTGACCGCGGTGGGGTTGGGGATTACCGATTATACGTTAAAGCTTTCGCCGCAACCGCACTCATCTTTCACGTTCGGGTTGGTAAATTTGAACCCTTCGTTGAGACCTTCTTTGACGAAGTCCAGTTGAGTGCCGTCGAGGAATTGCAGGCTCTTGCCGTCGATCACGACTTTCACGCCTTTGTCTTCAAACACGGTGTCTTCTGCCGCCGGCTCGTCAACAAATTCCAGTACATAAGCCATGCCTGAACAGCCGGAGGTTCTTACCCCCAGACGCAGGCCAAAGCCTTTACCGCGGTTCGCCAGGAAGGAATTGACTCGCGCTGCTGCACTGTCGCTTAAAGTAATCGACATAACAAACCTCAACTCTTAATTATTTTGCTTCACGTTTGCTTTTGTAATCCGCAATCGCGGCTTTAATCGCGTCTTCCGCCAGGATAGAGCAGTGAATTTTCACCGGCGGCAGTTCCAGTTCATCGGCGATATCGGTGTTCTTGATAGCCTGCGCTTCGTCCAGCGATTTACCTTTCACCCACTCGGTGACCAGGGAGCTGGAAGCGATAGCGGAACCGCAGCCATAGGTCTTGAAGCGCGCGTCTTCAATGATACCTTCATTGTTGACTTTAATCTGCAACTTCATGACGTCGCCGCACGCCGGCGCGCCAACCATACCGCTACCGACGCTGTCGTCGCTGTTGTCGAAAGAGCCGACGTTGCGCGGGTTTTCGTAATGATCGATGACTTTTTCGCTGTATGCCATGATGAATTCTCCTTATCGGTGCCGAATTAGTGATGTGACCATTCAATGCTGTTCAGATCCACGCCCTGCTTGAACATTTCCCACAGCGGAGAAAGGTCGCGCAGACGGCCGATGGAGTTACGAACCAGCTTGATGGTGTAGTCAATCTCTTCTTCGGTAGTGAAACGACCTAAAGAGAAACGAATAGAACTGTGCGCCAGTTCATCAGTCATGCCTAATGCGCGCAGCACGTAGGATGGCTCAAGGCTCGCGGAAGTACAGGCTGAACCGGAGGAAACCGCCAGGTCTTTCAGAGCCATAATCAGCGACTCGCCTTCAACATAGTTGAAGCTGACGTTGAGAATGTTCGGCGCGCCCTGCTCGAGGTCGCCATTCAGATAGACTTCTTCCATATCTTTCACGCCATTCCACAGACGGTCACGCAGGCCGCGCAGGCGCGCCATTTCGCTTTCCATCTCTTCTTTCGCGATACGATAAGCTTCGCCCATACCGACGATCTGGTGGACAGGCAGGGTACCAGAACGCATGCCGCGCTCGTGACCGCCGCCGTGCATCTGCGCTTCGATGCGAATACGCGGCTTACGGCGTACATACAGCGCGCCGATACCTTTCGGGCCGTAAATTTTGTGACCGGAGAAGGACATCAGGTCAACTTTCAGCTGGCTCAGATCGATAGGCAGCTTGCCCACGCTCTGGGTGGCGTCAACGTGGTAAATGATACCGCGGGCGCGGCACATCTCGCCGATGGTAGCGATATCCTGCACCACGCCGATTTCGTTGTTTACGTGCATGATGGAAACCAGGATGGTGTCGTCACGCATCGCCGCTTCCAGTTCTTTCAGATCGATAATACCGTTGCTCTGCGGAGCAAGGTAGGTCACTTCAAAACCTTCGCGTTCGAGCTGACGGCAGGTATCCAGTACCGCTTTATGCTCGGTTTTGCTGGTGATGATGTGCTTGCCTTTTTTCTGATAAAAGTTGGCTGCACCTTTAATCGCCAGGTTATCGGATTCCGTTGCGCCGGAGGTAAAGACGATTTCGCGCGGATCGGCGCCGACCAGTTCGGCAATCTGATTACGGGCGATATCTACCGCCTCTTCAGCCTGCCAACCGAAACGGTGAGAACGTGAGGCCGGGTTACCAAAGGTCCCGTCCAGGGTCAGGAACTGCATCATTTTCTCGGCAACACGCGGGTCCACCGGCGTTGTTGCGGAGTAATCGAGGTAAATCGGTAATTTCATTGCTCTTAAACTCCGTACATCACTCAATGCAAGGAACCAGGCAACCGGCTTGATGTACGACCGAGTACACGAGATGTCTTAACATCCCGGCCTGATTCTGAAAATCTTTATAATTGCTATCTACCCTGCCGTTTCACCTTGCAGCCCGTAAGCCGCAAGCTGAAACTAAGCCTCGTGCTAGGCGCGCAGTTTTACGTCAATGGCGTCCTGAGAACGCGTAGTACGCTGAGATTCATGATTGTGCTGACGACCGGAAACATCGAGGATTTCCTGGTTATTCACCAGTTCGCCCAGGGTGATGTTGTTCAGGAAACCGGTCAAACGTTCGCTCAGATCGCGCCACAGCGCGTGAGTCAGACACTTATCGCCACCCTGGCAGCCGCCTTTACCCTGACAACGGGTGGCGTCAACGGATTCGTCTACGGCGCTGATCACTTCGCCTACGGCGATGCTGCCAGCTTCTTTACCTAACAGGTAACCGCCGCCTGGTCCACGAACGCTGGATACCAGACCATTTTTACGCAGGCGAGAGAACAGCTGTTCCAGATAGGAAAGCGAAATTCCCTGACGCTCTGAAATATCTGCCAACGGAACCGGACCCGTTTCAGAGTTGAGCGCAACGTCAAGCATTGCGGTCACGGCATAACGCCCTTTAGATGTCAGTCTCATGTCTTACTTAACCTCAAACTCGCCCCTGCCCGGGCTTTTTATTAATATGGGTATTGCATAGCAGGGCCAAGTCTGACATTCCCGAGTAAATTGGTCAACTATTTACTTGACTGTTTTAGTCAGGTATTTGGCTTTCCGTGCCGTTATTGATTTCGAGCCGCTCCCGGGGTCGGCCAAAGGCCTCGCCCGGGCTACAACAGAGATGTAGCTTCGTAGGCCGGATAAGCGAAGCGCCATCCGGCGGGAACGCGGTTACTTACCTTTATTCTGCTGCTCAATAGACGCCAGCATCCCGCGCAGAATGTTCAGCTCCTGGCTTTCCGGACGCGCGCGGGTGAACAGACGACGCAGCTTGTTCATCACCTGCCCCGGATGATTCGGACGGATAAAACCGGTCGCCAGCAGCGTCTGCTCAAGGTGGCCGTAAAAACGTTCTAAATCATCGACCAGCGGATACGGCGTCTCTTCATGTTCAACCGCCGGCTGCGCCTGCTCCTGCGTCGCCAGCCAGGCCATTCGCACTTCATAGGCGATAACCTGCACCGCCATTGCCAGGTTCAGCGAGCTGTACTCCGGGTTGGCGGCGATCGCCACGTGATAGTGGCACTTCTGCAGTTCGTCGTTGGTCAGGCCAACGCGCTCGCGGCCAAAGACCAGCGCGACCGGCGCATGCTGTCCTTCGGCGACGCTTTTCAGACCGCATTCGCGCGGATCCAGCATCGGCCACGGCAGCGTGCGGGAGCGCGCGCTGGTGCCAACCACCAGGCTACAGCCCGCCAGCGCTTCATCAAGGGTATCGACGATCTGCGCGTTGCCAATCACATCGCTGGCGCCAGCGGCC
The DNA here is from genome assembly GCF_050600725.1 of Klebsiella sp. 141251. Classification (NCBI taxonomy): domain Bacteria; kingdom Pseudomonadati; phylum Pseudomonadota; class Gammaproteobacteria; order Enterobacterales; family Enterobacteriaceae; genus Klebsiella; species Klebsiella sp. 141251. The sequence goes on along the minus strand of NZ_JAQIRG010000005.1, from coordinate 46,679 downwards.
AGCGCGATGGCCTGGGAATCAGGTTTCACCAGCGGGTTGACCAGCCACAGGTTAGTTAAGCCCATGGTTTTCATCGCGCGGGCAACGGAGCCCATATTGCCGGTGTGTGAGGTTTCTACCAGTACGATTCGAATATTTTGCAGCATTATGGTTCTTCGGCTAAAGATTATTCGTGCATGCTAACATAAAACGGAGACATAAGCAGAATTCGCTGTTACTATATGCGCCGTTTTTTCCCGTTCTTTAACATCCAGTGAGAGATACCGATGCATCCGATGCTGAACATTGCCGTGCGCGCAGCGCGCAAGGCGGGTAATTTAATTGCCAAGCACTACGAAACGCCAGATTCCGTAGAAACCAGCCAGAAAGGCAGCAATGACTTTGTGACTAACGTCGATAAAGCCGCAGAAGCGATTATTATCGAAACCATTCGCAAGTCTTACCCACAGCACACCATCATCACCGAAGAAAGCGGCGAGCACGCTGGTGAAGATCAGGATATTCAATGGGTTATCGATCCACTGGATGGCACCACCAACTTCGTTAAACGTCTGCCACACTTCTCCGTTTCCATCGCCGTACGCATTAAAGGCCGTACTGAAGTCGCGGTGGTTTACGATCCGATGCGTAATGAACTGTTCACCGCCACCCGCGGTCAGGGCGCGCAGCTGAACGGCTACCGTCTGCGCGGCAGCAACGCTCGCGATCTCGACGGCACCATCATCGCCACCGGTTTCCCGTTCAAAGCCAAGCAGCACGCTACCGCTTACATGAACATCCTCGGCAATATGTTCACCGAGTGCGCTGACTTCCGTCGCACCGGTTCCGCCGCACTGGATCTGGCCTACGTTGCCGCTGGCCGCGTTGATGGTTACTTTGAAATCGCCCTCAAACCGTGGGATTTCGCCGCAGGCGAGCTGATCGCTCGTGAAGCAGGCGCCATCGTTTGCGACTTCACCGGTGGTCATAACTATATGCTGACCGGCAACATCGTAGCCGGTAACCCGCGCGTCGTGAAAGCGATGCTGGCGAACATGCGCGAGCAGCTGAGCGAAGCGCTGAAGCGTTAATTTCTCACTGAATGTAAAAAGGAAGCCGCGGCTTCCTTTTTTTATCCCCTAAAACGGCCGCAAGCCGCCGCCCGGCGGGATCGCGCTACTCCACATCACGACGGCCGCCGTCAACAGCGCCACGCCGCCGGCCAGCGCCAGCGTCGCCCAGCCAACCTGTTTCCACATCGCTGGTGCCTGATGGCGACTCAGGCGGATAGCCAACTGGCGGAATCCATGCACCAACAGCGCCAGCCCGCTTATGGTCAGCGACGTTCCCGCCGCCATCACCAGCGCGGCTGCCATGCCCCAGCCAAAGACGCCGATCACCTTACTGAACAGCAGCACCATAATCGCTCCCGAGCAGGGACGCATGCCCATCGACAGCACTATCGCCAGCCTGGCGCGCCAGTCGTCGCCACTCTGTAGTTGATCCGGCGCCGGAAGGTGCTGATGGCCGCAGCCGCAATGTTCATCATGGACGTGCTGCAGGGTAAAAACGGTAAACGTTGGCCGCCGTAGCAAGACTCGCAGTTTTTTCAATGCCCGCCAGCACAGTAAAAGCCCCAATGCGCCGACCAGCAGATAACTGCCCTTCTCCAGCCAGAAGCTGCTGAGATGCAATTGACGCGCCGGGAGCTGCAGCAGCGTCAATACCACCACCACCAGCGCTATCGCCACCATTCCCTGCAACAGCGATGCCGCCAGCGTCAGCGTAATACTCGATTTCAGCTTTGAGGGATGGGTGGCAAGCCAGGTGGTAATCACGATTTTACCGTGGCCAGGGCCTAAGGCATGTAGCACACCGTAGACAAAGCTGAACCCGAGCAGCGATAGCCCCGCCGCTGAAGGGTTATCCGCCACCGCCTGCAGCAGTTGGCTGAGCTCAAGATTCAGTGAACGCTGCCAGACCGCGCTTTGCAACAGTACCTGCGGCCAGGCGAGCCACAACCAGATACCGCCCACGACGGTCAGCGTCAGAAACAGCGCCAGCGGCCAGAGTGATTTCCAGCGCGGCGCCCGCGCTCGCGGCGTAAAGACTACTGACATGTCAAGGTCACCTTCTGGGCGAAGTAGTTACCCAGTTCCATGTCTTCCGGCGGCGCGTCCTCTTTATCGAGCGACTGCGCATAAGACAGCATTTTGTCGTTGGGTTTCGGCGTCATTACCGTGGTCTTACAGGAGGCCCGCAGCGCGGCAGGCAGTGAAAAATCGCTATCCTGCTCATAAAACATATCGACATAGTAGGTCGGATCGAAGGTGGATAAAGTGAAGGTTTGTCCGGCAATGGGCTGCGGCGTCGCCAGCGGCAAGGTGAAGGTTAGTACCGCCTGCATCCCGCTACGCGCAAGGCCGTAACCATCCGGGCGGTTAGCAAACTTCACCTGCTGGCCGTTATGCCACAGCTCGCTGAAGTAGTGCTGGCCGAGCACATTGGCCATCACCTCCGCTGCCAGTTTTTTCCATACTTCGCTGCCCGGCTTGGCATTTCCGGCATCATAGAGCAGATCCGCTGAGGTTATTTCGTCCATCGTCCAGCGCATATTGAAACCGGTCAACTGACCGTCTTTCACCACGGCCTCACTCTGCAAATTAATGAAGCTGTGCGGATGCGCAACGGCTGACAATGATAAAACCATGAAAAATGCCGCACTGACGCAGTGTTTCACTCTCTTCATCTGTTCCTCGCGTGAAAAATTCTGTGAACCTCGCCAGCAATCCTGATCTAAAGGCCGCGGCCCGTCCTGCTCAACCCGCATCCTTTGGCTATTCTTAGCTGAAACCCTAACTGGAACTTACCAGATGATGACAGTGATTGAACCACCATCTGCGCTTTCCAGTCCACAGCGCCGTAGCCAGGTGCTCCTGATGTTCTATCTTCCGGGACAATCCGTCACGCCGCAACAGCTGGTCAGGCTCAACCAGGTGGATGAGGCGACGGCCCAACAGGATATCGCGGAGACGGGGCGCGAAATTCAGCGTTATCATCGACTGACTCTCGCGTCGCAGATGGACGGCAGCTATCGGATTGAAGGCGCCGCGCTCGATCAACGCCTGTGCCTGCTACACGCTCTCCGGCGCGGGCTGCGCCTGTGCCCGCATTTCGTTCACCACCATTTTACCCCGGCGTTAAAAACGCAGCTTAAACAGCAGGGTATCGCGCGAACCTTATATGATGATACCAATCTTCAGGCGCTGGTGAATCGCTGCGCGCGCGCGCTCAATCGGCAGTTTGACTGTCGGGACGGGCAGTTCCTGCGCCTGTATCTTCAGTACTGCCTGCTACAACATCATCTGGGCCAGTCGCCGGATTTCACCCACCAGCAGCGCAGCTGGGCCCAGGCGGCGGCGGAATTTGACCTCGCCGCCGAAATCGTTCGCCACTGGCAGCGTCGGGTCAGCGCCACGCCCCACGCCGGCGAACAACATTTCCTGACCCTGCTTTTTATGTTGCTGAAAACGCCGGATCCGATTCATGACGGCCATCAACAGGACAGACGCCTGCATCTGGCGATCTCCCGCTTGATCCATCGTTTCCAGGATCTGGCGGGACGGCCGTTTAGCGATGAACAGGGGTTAAGCGACCAGCTCTATATTCATCTTTCGCAGGCGTTGAACCGCAGCGTATTCGCTATCGGTATCGATAACGCCTTACCTGAGGAGATCGGACGCCTGTATCCGCGCCTGATGCGTACTACTCAGGACGCATTGCGCGATTTCGAAACGGCCTATCATATTCAATTTAATCAGGAAGAGGTCAGTTTAATTGCGGTGATTTTCGGCGCATGGTTGATGCAAAAAGCCGACCTGCATGAAAAGCAGGTGGTGTTGCTGACGCGGGAAAACAGCGAGCTGGAACAGGCGCTGGAAATGCAATTGCGGGAATTGACGCTGCTGCCGCTGAATATTAAATACTTAAGCGTGACGCAGTTTCAGCAACAAGGCGCGCCGAAAGATGTGACCTTAGTAGTCACGCCTTACACGACCGCGCTACCGCTGTTTTCGCCGCCGCTGTTTCATGCTGAAGAGAATTTCAGCGATCACCAGCGGCAGCAGATTTGCAAAATGCTTGAGAGCTAGGCGGTTACCACCTTCGGCCGCACGATCAGCGCCGGAAGCGCTACCAGCGCCATCACCCAGAAGACGCCCTGATGCAGGTGCTGATAGAGGAAGCCGGCAAATACCGTCATCACCGCAATGCTGCCGCCCATCGCCACCGCCGAGTAAACGGCCTGCAGGCGGATGACCTCACTTCCCTGCCGCGCGGCGATATAGCGCATGGCCGCCAGATGGCAGACGGTAAACGTTCCACAATGCAAGATCTGCGCGACCAGTAACCATGGCAACGCGGTCGTCCAGCCCATAATCGTCCAGCGCGCCACGCCGCACACCGCCGAAAGCAGCAGCAGGTCGCGGGCGCTAAAGCGGCGGAAGACCTTTTTACTCAGGGCGAAAATCACCACTTCGGCGACGACGCCAAGCGACCACAAATAGCCGACGGCGGAAGCTGAATAACCGGCCTGCTGCCAGTACAGCGCGCTGAAACCGTAGTAGGCGGCGTGCGCCCCCTGCAACAGACAGACGCAGGCAAGAAAACGCCAGCTTTGCCGCACCAGGCTAAGCCACGCCGATAGTCCGGCCGCCTCCTGATGTCGGCTCTCCCCCTGCGGCATCACTGAAGGTTTCAGTAACATGCCCAACAGCATCGAAGCGGTGCCCAGGCTTAACAACAGCAGGATCGCCCGGTAATCATACAAACTCACCAGTTTGCCGGTCAGCGCAGAACCGATGACGAAAGCAATCGATCCCCACAATCGCACCCGGCCGTAATCCATGATGATCTGCTTTTGCCAGGTGTTGGCCAGCGCATCGGTTAGCGGCACCAGCGGGGAGAAAAAGAGGTTGAATCCGACGATGACTACCATCAGCCAGGCCACCTGCCCGCCGACCCAGAAGGCGAGAGCAAACAGCAGCGTCAGCAACGCGAGGATTCGCAAGGCGCTAATCAAACGAGAAGGATCGCTAACCCGCGGCGCAATCAGCAGACTGCCCAGAAAACGCGCCACCAGCCCGGCGCCGAGCAGCACGCCGATGGTTTCCGGCGTCAGGCCAACGCCTGCCAGCCAGACGCTCCAGAATGGTAGAAAAATACCGTAGCTAAAAAAATAGGTGAAGTAACTTAGCGCCAGCCAGCGCGTGGAGTGCAAGACCATGATTCCCTCCCGAATGGAAGCTCTAGTCTGGCGATAAAGCGCATACTGAGCAAACCCATGTCTCACTATCTGCATGGTCATTAACTACATTTCTCTTAAAATCGTGAGCATCGTCACGCAAAGGTTTTACGAAATGGCGGGCAGTATGAAAAAAATCCGATAACCGGGCATCAAAGCGCTTTCTGCATATCGACTCAATCGCCGCTAAACGAAGCGCAACAATATTAGTTTCCCAGCGTGGCGGGGAGTAAAAATGTGTATTACGTTTAGATCACACGCCTGTGATAAAGGACTGATTATGAACACGCTACGCTATTTTGACTTTGGCTCTTCCCGCCCTGTTCTGCTGTTAATCGCACGTATTGCGATCGTGCTGCTGTTCATTATTTTTGGCTATCCGAAACTGATGGGATTTAGCGGAACGGTACAATATATGGCTTCTTCCGGCGCGCCGCTGCCGACGCTGGCGGCGATTATCGCGGTCATCATGGAGGTTCCCGCCGCTATTCTGATTATTTTAGGTTTCTTTACCCGCCCGCTGGCGGTGATCTTTATTTTTTACACCCTGGGTACCGCGGTTATCGGCCACCATTACTGGGATATGACCGGCGATGCGGTATTGCCGAATATGATTAACTTCTATAAGAACGTCAGTATCGCCGGGGCCTTCCTGCTGCTGGCAATAACCGGACCGGGTTCAATTTCGCTGGACCGCCGCTAATCATCAGACACAAAAAAGGCCGCAATCGCGGCCTTTTTTATCTTAACGCGGCAAGATTATGCGTAAACCGGGAAACGTGCGCAGATATCCAGCACTTTACCTTTGACGCGCTCAATAACAGCTTCGTCGTTGATATTGTCGAGAACGTCGCACATCCAGCCAGCCAGCTCCTTCACTTCCGCTTCTTTAAAGCCGCGGCGAGTCACAGCCGGAGAACCGATACGGATACCGGAAGTCACGAACGGGCTCTTCGGATCGTTCGGCACGCTGTTTTTGTTAACGGTGATGTTGGCGCGGCCCAGGGCGGCGTCAGCTTCTTTACCGGTCAGGTTTTTATCAACCAGATCCAGCAGGAACAGGTGGTTTTCAGTACCGCCAGAAACCACTTTGTAACCGCGGTTCAGGAACACTTCCACCATCGCTTTGGCGTTTTTAGCAACCTGCTGCTGGTAAACTTTGAACTCTGGCTCCATCGCTTCTTTCAGCGCCACCGCTTTCGCGGCGATAACGTGCATCAGCGGGCCGCCCTGCGCGCTTGGGAACACGGCGGAGTTCAGTTTCTTGTACAGCTCTTCGCTACCGCCTTTCGCCAGGATCAGGCCGCCGCGCGGACCCGCCAGGGTTTTGTGGGTGGTAGTAGTAACAACGTGGGCGTGCGGAACCGGGTTCGGATAAACGCCGGCGGCAATCAGGCCCGCTACGTGCGCCATATCGACGAACAGGTATGCGCCGATGCTGTCAGCGATTTCACGCATTTTCGCCCAGTCAACGATACCGGAGTAAGCGGAGAAGCCACCGATGATCATCTTCGGTTTGTGCTCCTGGGCCTGCTTCGCCATGTCTTCGTAGTCAATTTTACCGGACTCATCGATGCCGTAAGGAATGATGTTGTACAGTTTACCGGAGAAGTTAACCGGGGAGCCGTGGGTCAGGTGGCCGCCTTGCGCCAGGTTCATACCCAGCACGGTATCGCCTGGCTGCAGCAGCGCGGTGTAGACGGCAAAGTTAGCCTGCGAGCCGGAGTGCGGCTGCACGTTAGCGTAGTCGGCGCCGAACAGTTCTTTCGCGCGGTCGATAGCCAGTTGCTCAACGATATCCACGTACTCGCAGCCACCGTAGTAGCGCTTGCCCGGATAACCTTCGGCATATTTGTTAGTCAGCTGGGAACCCTGAGCCTGCATCACGCGCGGACTGGTGTAGTTCTCGGAGGCGATCAGTTCGATGTGCTCTTCCTGACGTACTTTTTCCTGCTCCATAGCCTGCCACAGTTCGGCATCATAATCGGCAATGTTCATTTCACGCTTTAACATCCGCATCTCCTGACTCAGCTAACGATAAAATTTTTGGCCTAAAAAGGCGGTCCTGATGGACAACGGCCCACAGTATAACCGAATCATTCTGTGATAACAGGTCTTGACAAAGGATTTTACGCAAACGATTGGCTCCACAGCACACAAGGCTTTGAGCAATAACACATCAAACATTATCAACGGATTTCTTTTCAGGTTTGTGATGCAAATTCTTCATGTTGTAACGGCTTTGCGGCAAAGTGATAAAGAACCATTTACATAGCAGGGTTATTTATATAAGATGCATTTGAAATGCATCAATAGGATAATATTTAAGGAAGCTGCTATGCTCGACGCTCAAACCATCGCCACGGTCAAAGCCACCATTCCCCTGCTTGTAGAGACCGGCCCAAAGTTAACCGCGCATTTTTATGATCGTATGTTTACTCATAATCCGGAGCTCAAAGAGATCTTCAATATGAGTAACCAGCGTAACGGCGATCAGCGCGAAGCGCTGTTCAACGCTATCGCCGCCTACGCCAGCAATATCGACAACCTGCCGGCCCTGCTGCCGGCGGTCGAAAAAATCGCCCAGAAACATACCAGCTTCCAGATTAAACCGGAGCAGTACAATATTGTCGGCAGCCATCTGCTGGCGACCCTCGACGAAATGTTTAGCCCGGGCCAGGAAGTACTCGACGCCTGGGGCAAAGCCTATGGCGTGCTGGCGAACGTCTTCATCAATCGCGAAGCGGAAATCTATCAGGATAACGCCAGTAAAAATGGCGGTTGGGAAGGTACCCGTGCGTTTCGCATTGTTAAGAAGACCCCGCGCAGCCAGCTTATTACCAGCTTTGAACTGGAGCCTGTCGACGGTCAGCCGGTCGCCGATTACCAGCCGGGACAATATCTGGCTATCTGGCTGAAGCCGGAAGCCTTCGAATATCAGGAAATTCGTCAATACTCTCTGACCCGCAAAGCGGACGGTAAGGGCTATCGCATCGCGGTGAAACGCGAGAATGGCGGCCAGGTGTCTAACTGGCTGCATAACCACGCCAGCGAAGGCGACGTGGTCTATTTAGCCGCACCTGCAGGCGACTTCTTCCTTAACGTGGAAGCGCAGACGCCGGTGACCCTGCTCTCCGGCGGCGTCGGCCAAACGCCAATGCTGGCGATGCTGGATACGCTGGCGAAAAGCCATCATCAGGGCCAGGTGAACTGGTTCCACGCGGCGGAAAACGGTGACGTTCACGCTTTTGCGTACGAAGTGAAGGCGCTTGGCGCGACGCTACCGAAATTTACCTCACACGTCTGGTACCGCAGCCCGAGCGAAGCCGACCGTCAGGCAGGACGTTTTGATAGCGAAGGTTTGATGGATTTAGCGCCGCTGGCGGAAAATATTCGCGACCCGCAGATGCAATTCTATCTCTGCGGCCCGGTAGCGTTTATGCAATTTGCAGCGAAGCAGCTGGTAGAATTAGGGGTCAATAAAGACAACATTCATTACGAATGTTTCGGCCCGCATAAGGTTCTGTAAGCCCAACGACGCGAGGATTTGTAGAAGGCCACCAACACCGGCAGTTTCAGCAAGCGTGGTGAATAAATTAACGGCAGGCCGCAGGGACCGTAGGCCGGGTAAGCGCAGCGCCACCCGGCAATACTGCAGCGAGCGGCGAGGATTAAATCGCCGCGTCGTCTTCTTCACCGGTACGGATACGAATCACTCGCGCCACGTCGAAGACAAAGATTTTACCGTCGCCGATTTTACCGGTCTGGGCGGTACGAATGATGGTATCGACGCAGGTATCAACGATATCGTCAGTCACCACGATTTCAATTTTCACCTTCGGCAGAAAATCCACCATATATTCCGCGCCGCGGTACAGCTCGGTATGCCCTTTCTGACGACCAAACCCTTTGACTTCCGTCACCGTCATGCCGGTGATACCGACTTCCGCCAGCGCTTCACGCACGTCATCCAATTTGAACGGTTTAATAATCGCATCAATCTTTTTCATGGTTTTCCTGTCTTTGTCGCGTAACCGGTTGCTTACCGTATCATAGCTTGCGCTATGCCGCGGGGCTACTCTTTAAAGTCGTTGGCGTCGAGCTCGTGGCGCGACAGCAGTTTGTAAAATTCGGTGCGGTTGCGCCCGGCCATCCGCGCGGCATGCGTCACGTTACCTTTGGTTATCTGTAAAAGCTTACGCAGGTAGTTGAGCTCAAACTGATTACGCGCCTCAACGAAGGTCGGCAACGCGGTATTCTCCCCCTCCAGCGCCTGCTCCACCAGCGCATCGCTGATCACTGGCGATGAGGTCAGCGCCACGCACTGCTCAATCACGTTAACCAGCTGGCGCACGTTGCCCGGCCATTTGGCGGCCATCAGCCGCTTCATCGCATCGGTGGAGAAGGCGCGCACGAAGGGTTTGTGACGGTCGGCGGACTGGCGCAATAGATGATTAGCCAGTAGCGGAATATCCTCCGCGCGCTCGGAAAGCGGTGGGATCTTCAGGTTAACCACATTGAGCCGATAGAACAGATCTTCACGAAACTCACCGCGCGCCATCGCCTTCGGCAGATCGCGGTGGGTCGCCGAGATAATGCGCACGTCGATGTCGATATCGCGGTTGCTGCCCAGCGGGCGCACCTTACGCTCCTGTAAGACGCGCAGTAGCTTTACCTGCAGCGCGACGGGCATATCGCCGATTTCATCAAGGAACAGCGTACCGCCCTCGGCGGCCTGAAAAAGCCCTTCGCGGTTGCTGACCGCGCCGGTAAAGGCGCCGCGCGCGTGGCCGAACAGTTCGGACTCCAGCAATTGCTCCGGCAACGCGCCGCAGTTAATCGCAATAAACGGTTTTTCGTGGCGCGGACTGGCGTTGTGGATCGCCTGGGCGACAATCTCTTTCCCGGTACCGCTCTGGCCGATAATCAGCACGCTAACGTCCGACTGCGCCACCATACCGGCCTGCTCCAGCAGCCGCAGCATCTGTGGGCTACGGGTGACGATCGCCTGTCGCCAGCGCTCGTCGGTGGCCGGCGAGCTCTGCTCGAGAGCATCATCAATCGCTTTATACAGCGCGTCTTTATCGACCGGTTTAGTCAGAAAACTAAAGACCCCTTGTTGGGTAGCGGCAACGGCGTCTGGAATGGAGCCGTGGGCAGTCAGGATGATGACCGGCATGCCGGGCTGCGCCTTCTGGATTTCAGCAAACAGCTGCAGGCCGTCCATTTCATCCATGCGTAAATCGCTCACCACCAGGTCCACCCGTTCGCGCGTCAGCACGCGCAGCGCCTCGGGCCCGCTTTCCGCCGTGACCACGCTGTACCCTTCGCTGACCAGACGCATCCCCAGCAGCTTTAACAGCCCCGGATCGTCGTCCACCAGCAGCAGGTGGGCGGGTTTACGGATCGTCATGGATCACCTCCGGTACCTTATCGCTACCGCTATTAAAATTGCCGCCGGGCTTACGGCTGGAGAGCTGGCGCTCAATATCGGTAAGGTTTTCCAGCTTGCGGGTGGTCAGCTCCAGTTGGCTACGCAGCTGCTGCTCCTGCTGGCGCAAGGTTTCCAGTTCAGCATCGCTTGATTGCTGGAGTTTGCCGTAGCGGGAGCGCTCCTCGAATAACTGCAGCTGCCGGGCTTGACCGTCGCGCCACAGCCGGTATAGCGGGCGAACCTGCGCGGCGATTTGCGGGCTAAAGCTGTCGATGCGGGCAACCATTTCGCGACGCTCGTCGGGGGTGATTTTGGCGTCGGCCAGCAGAATGCCGCGTTTGAAAGCATCCTGCCAGTTATCATCATTATGCAATTTGGCTTCGGCACGGGCCTGTACCGGCGCCAGGCGATCCGCGCAGTCAATGCCGCGCAGCCAGTACAGCGGGTTTTTATCACTGGCATCGTTTTCCAGCGACCAGATATTGGCGCAATCTACGGAGAGAAAATCCGCCACCTGATGTTCCGGCAGCTCGGGCGGCGCATTGCCGTCAGCGGCGCGCGGCGACATAGCGGCGGAACAGCCCGCCAGCGTCAGGCAGCATAGGCCCGACAGCAGCCATCCCCGTAAAGGACGGCGCAATGCGAAAAAGTGGGACATATTCACCCAATGTTGATTCATGTGTTGGTTTTTCCCGGCTCAGCGGCGGGGAGCGAGATGCGAAAACAGATGAACCCGGGATTGTCATCGACCAGGCTCAGCTCTCCCTGCATTTGCCGTACGCAGTCGCGGGCGATACTCAGCCCCAGACCGCTGCCTTTTACTGCCCCTTTACGCAGGTGGCTTCCCTGATAAAAAGGCTCGAAAATCATGTTTCTTTCGGCGGCGGGGATCGGCTCGCCGCTATTGGCGACATCGATACGAACCTGCTCGCCGTGGCGGTAACTATGAATACGAATGTTACCGGATTCAGCGCCATAGTGCACCGCATTGGAGTACAGATTATCAAGCACGCTGGTCAGCAACGTCGGCTCCGCCAGGCAGAAGCGTTCATCCAGCGCCAGCTCGGTAGACATCATCTTGGCCCTTGCCGGTAAACTATGCGCGGAAACGACGGTCTGCGCCAGTTCGGCAATATCCACCTTCTGCCGCTCGACCGGGCCATCGGCCAGTTTACGGTTATAGTCGAGCAGTTGTTCGATTAGCTTTTGCAGATTACGGCTGCTGTTATCGAGGATCTCAACGATTTCTTGCTGCTCCGTCGTCAGCGGCCCCGCTACCCGGTCCGCCAGCAGTTCCGTTCCTTCACGCATGCTGGCGAGCGGTGTTTTCAGTTCATGTGACAGATGACGAAGAAACTGGTGGCGTTGGGACTCCAGCCACGCCAGACGTTCGCTCAACCAGATAATCCGTTTACCGACCGATCGCAGTTCGCGCGGGCCGGTGAACAGCGCCGCATCATCCAGCGACTTCCCCTCCCCCAGGCGGTTAATCATCTTCTCGATGCCCTTCACCGGGCCGATGATCATGCGGGTAAACAGCAAAACCAGCGTCAGGCTCAGCAGAAACAGAACCAGCGCCTGCCATCCGAAAAACTGCCCGCGCTCGGCAATCTCCTGCTGTAGCTGCTGGCCGCGGGAGAAGATTACCGTTCGGGTCGCCTGTACCATTTCATTGTTAGCATCGGCAAAGGCTTCGAGGCTCGCCGCAGCTTTGGCGTCCGGCGCGCTATTATGGCAACGTAGTTGGGCCAGATCGGCGAGGTTTTGCCGCAGGGTCTGCCAGATGTCAGCATCCGGCAACACGTCAGAGAGCGCCTCAAGCATTTCGCTATAACGCTTACGTTGATTTTGATAGACCCGCTCAAGGGTAGGATCGTCCAGCACGCAATACTGGAGATAGCTACGCTCCATTTCCAGCGAGGCGTTGACCATCGCTTCGCTACGCCGCGCATCCGTCAAGGTGGTGCGGTTAATATGCGCGGCCTGGGCGCTGAGCGCGTTCAGGCTTTGCCAGGCCTGCCATGCCAGGACAAGCAGCGGCAACATGATCAGCACAAAGGAAAGCGTCACCAGTTGGCGCAAGGAACGGGGGAAAAGAGAGAATCGCTTCAAAGATATAGCCTCAACCATTAGCTCCTGAAGATGCTAACTGAGGATGGCGGAAACATCCACGGCAGAAACAATAAAGGCAGGCTCTAAAGCCTGCCTTTATTAAGGAATGAGGCGGTGCCTTACTCGACGTTTCGCCCGATGACTGATAAAGCAGAGCTGTTATCAGGAGTTGGACGGCAGGCACCTGTTTGTGCGTCATTCGAAGTTTATGTAGCGCTTCCCGAAGGGGCTGACATAAGAAGGTGAATGAGCCACTGCCAATTATTATGCATGAAGTGTGCCACCTTTCAAAACAAATTATTAACAGCATGATATATAAAGAATTACATGTAATTCCGCTTCAAAAGCCTATCGCACAACATTCGGCCTTTGTGTCGCTAATTAGCAACACCAAATAAGCATATATATAGAATCTTTTAAAATCAGTGCATTAAGTGTCGCCTTTTGGAGACACCCCAAAACCGCGTTTGTCGGTAATTCCCGACACCGTCACGCGGCCCCGATCACAAATAAAAAAGCCCCCTGATGACCAGGGGGCTCATGATCAACAACGCGTTACGTAAACGGTATTAACCCAGTTGCTTACGCGCGTTGCGGAAGATGCGCATCCATGGGCTGTCTTCACCCCAGTTTTCCGGGTGCCAGGAGTTGCTGACAGTACGGAAGACGCGTTCCGGGTGCGGCATCATGATCGTCGCGCGACCGCTTTCGCTGGTCACTGCGGTAATGCCGTTCACCGAGCCGTTCGGGTTCGCCGGATAGGTTTGCGTCACTTTGCCGAAGTTATCGACGAAGCGCAGCGCCACCAGGCCTTTGCTTTCAAGCTGAGCCAGATGCGCGCTATCACGAACTTCCACCTGCCCTTCGCCGTGCGAAACGGCAATCGGCATCATCGAACCGGCCATCCCCTGCAGCAGCAGCGATGGGCTTTGGGTAACTTCAACCAGGCTGAAACGCGCTTCAAAGCGGTCAGAGTGGTTGCGTACGAAGCGCGGCCACAGGTCGCTGCCAGGGATCAGTTCACGCAGATTGGACATCATCTGACAACCGTTACACACGCCCAGCGCCAGCGTCTGCGGGCGGTGGAAGAAAGTGGCGAACTCATCGCGTACGCGTTCGTTGAACAGAATCGATTTCGCCCAACCTTCGCCTGCCCCCAGTACGTCACCGTAGGAGAAGCCGCCGCAGGCCACCAGCGCATGGAAGTCGCCAAGACCGGTACGACCCGCCAGCAGATCGCTCATATGCACATCGATGGCGTCGAAGCCGGCGCGATGGAAAGCGGCGGCCATTTCAACATGGGAGTTAACCCCCTGCTCGCGCAGCACGGCCACTTTCGGGCGCGCGCCGGTCGCAATAAACGGTGCGGCAACATCTTCATTGATATCAAACGACAGCTTAACGTTAAGACCCGGGTCGCTATCGTTAGACTTCGCCTGGTGCTCCTGATCGGCGCACTCCGGATTATCGCGCAGACGCTGCATCTGCCAGGTGGTTTCCGCCCACCACATACGCAGCGTGGTGCGGCTTTCGCTGAACAGCGGCTGACCGTCGGCGGTGATAACAAAACGATCCCCCGCCGTCGCCTGGCCTAAGTAGTGCACGCAATCTGCCAGACCATTCATCGCCAGCAGTGCTTCTACCGCTTCGCGATCCGCGGCGCGAACCTGAATCACCGCGCCCAATTCTTCGTTGAACAACGCAGCCAGACGGTCGTCGCCCAGCGCGGCGATATCGGCAGTTACGCCGCAGTGACCGGCAAAAGCCATTTCCGCCAGCGTCACTAACAAGCCGCCATCGGAGCGGTCATGGTAAGCCAGCAGCTTACGCTGCTCCACCAGCGCCTGCATCGCGTCCCAGAAGCCTTTCAGCTGCGCGACATCACGCACGTCGGCCGGCTGGTCGCCTAGCTGACGATAGACCTGCGCCAGCGCGGTGGCGCCCAGCGCGTTACGCCCTTTGCCGAGATCGATCAGCAGCAGGGCGTTGTCTTCCGTAGAGAGCTGCGGGGTCACGGTGCCGCGCACGTCTTCAACGCGGGCAAACGCGGAGATAACCAGCGACAGCGGCGAGGTCATTTCGCGCTGCTCGCTGCCTTCCTGCCAGCGGGTTTTCATCGACATTGAGTCTTTGCCCACCGGGATAGTCAGGCCCAGCGCCGGACAGAGTTCTTCACCGACCGCTTTTACTGCTTCATACAGACCGGCGTCTTCACCCGGGTGACCGGCTGCCGCCATCCAGTTTGCCGACAGTTTAACGCGGTTGAGTTCGCCAATCTGCGTAGCGGCGATATTTGTCAACGCCTCGCCGACCGCCAGACGGGCTGAGGCGGCAAAGTCGAGCAGCGCAACCGGCGCGCGTTCGCCCATCGCCATCGCTTCGCCGTAGTAGCTATCGAGGCTGGCAGTGGTCACCGCGCAGTTAGCGACCGGGATCTGCCACGGTCCTACCATCTGATCGCGCGCTACCATACCGGTCACGGTGCGGTCGCCGATGGTCACGAGGAAGGTTTTCTCGGCCACCGTCGGCAGATGCAGCACGCGGTTAACCGCATCGGCAATCGTCATTGGTTGACGATCCAGCTCACTGCCCTGTGCTTTCAGCGTTTGCACGTCACGCGTCATTTTCGGCGTTTTGCCGAGCAGGACGTCCAGCGGCAGGTCGATCGGCCGATCGTTAAAGTGGCTGTCGCTCAGGCTAAGGTGTTGCTCCGCCGTAGCTTCGCCGATCACCGCGTAAGGCGCGCGCTCGCGGCGGCACAGCTCTTCAAATAGCGGCAGCTGTTCCGGCGCGACCGCCAGAACATAACGTTCCTGGGATTCGTTACACCAGATCTCCAGCGGACTCATTCCCGGCTCATCGCTGAGGATATCGCGCAGCTGGAAATTCCCGCCGCGGCCGCCATCGCTCACCAGCTCCGGCATGGCGTTAGAGAGACCGCCCGCGCCAACGTCGTGGATAAACAGAATCGGGTTCGCATCGCCCAACTGCCAGCAGCGGTCGATCACTTCCTGACAGCGGCGCTCCATTTCCGGGTTATCGCGCTGTACGGAGGCGAAATCCAGATCGGCATCAGACTGGCCGGAAGCCATGGATGACGCCGCGCCGCCGCCGAGACCGATATTCATCGCCGGGCCACCCAGCACGATAAGCTTGGCGCCAACGGTGATTTCGCCCTTCTGGACGTGCTCGCCGCGGATGTTGCCAATACCGCCCGCCAGCATGATCGGTTTGTGATAGCCGCGCAGCTCTTCGCCATTGTGGCTGGTCACTTTCTCTTCATAGGTACGGAAGTAGCCATTCAGCGCCGGACGACCAAATTCGTTGTTAAACGCCGCGCCGCCCAGCGGGCCTTCGGTCATGATATCCAGCGCGGTCACGATACGCTCAGGTTTACCGAAATCCTCTTCCCACGGCTGCTCAAAGCCCGGAATACGCAGGTTAGACACCGAGAAGCCGACCAGACCCGCTTTCGGCTTCGCGCCGCGTCCGGTTGCGCCTTCGTCGCGGATCTCGCCGCCGGAACCGGTCGCGGCCCCTGGCCACGGCGAAATTGCCGTCGGGTGGTTGTGGGTTTCAACTTTCATCAGAATGTGCGCCGGCTCCTGATGGAAGTCATAGCGCCCGGTCTGATAGTCGGCGAAATAGCGGCCGACTTCGGAACCTTCCATTACCGCAGCGTTGTCTTTATAGGCAGACAGCACATATTCCGGGTTTTTCTCGAAGGTGTTTTTGATCATTTTAAACAGCGACTTCGGCTGTTTTTGGCCGTCGATAATCCAGTCGGCGTTAAAAATTTTGTGCCGGCAATGTTCCGAGTTGGCCTGCGCGAACATATACAGCTCGATGTCGTTCGGATTGCGGCCAAGTTTAACGAATGCGTCCTGCAGGTAGTCGATTTCGTCATCGGCCAGCGCCAGCCCCAGACGGAGGTTGGCGTCAATCAGCGCCTGACGTCCCTTGCCCAGCAGGTCGACGCTGGTCACTGGCGTCGGCTGATGGTGAACAAACAGCTTCTCTCCCTCTTCCAGCTCAGTGAAAACGCTCTCCATCATGCGATCGTGCAGTTCCGCCGCAACGGCGTCCCACTGCGCATCGCTCAGACCCTGTGCTTCAACGTAGTACGCCACGCCGCGTTCCAAACGCACGACCTGCGATAAACCGCAGTTATGGGCGATGTCGGTAGCTTTGGAGGACCAGGGAGAGATAGTGCCGGGGCGAGGGGTGACGAGCAGTAATTTACCGGTTGGCGTATGGCTGCTGAGGCTTGGGCCATATTTGAGCAGTCTGACCAGTCTTTCGCGCTCCTCATCGCTTAGCGGGGCGCTCAGGTCGGCAAAGTGAACATACTCCGCGTATAAGGTGCTAACCGGCAGGTTGGCCGCCTGAAAACGTGCCAGCAGTTTGTTGATACGGAATGCCGACAGTGCAGGTGAACCACGCAAAATATCCATCATAAGTCTCTCGTCTTCGAAGCTTTCAAGGTGAGCCAGGGGGAAACGGCGGCCATTATAGAGAATCCTGAGCCCCGACGAAACCGTTTGCGTAGAAATAAAATGATTCATCAGTTTTATCAATAAATGTGACATGAATCGCGAATAAGTTGCCAACTGGCGCATTCTTAAGCAAAATGCCGCTCAACTTACGGCAACCTTTTACTTTTTCCGGATATACCCAGCTGAGGAACTCCACGCTGCAGAAAATTAACTATTTGAAAAAATTAAAGATTAATTATCTGCTGATCGGCGTCGTCACCCTTTTGTTGGCGGCGGCGCTGTGGCCGTCTTTGCCGTGGATGGGAAAACCGGAGAACCGCGTGGCCGGGATCATTGCCCGCGGCGAACTGCGCGTGAGTACCATTAACTCGCCGCTGACCTATGCCGCCATCAACAACAAAGACTACGGTCTCGATTACGAGCTGGCGAAACGCTTCGCCGATTACCTTGGGGTGAAGCTGAAAGTCACCGTGCGGCAGAATATCAGCCAGTTGTTCGACGATCTCGATGCCGGTAAAACCGATATGCTGGCCGCCGGGCTGGTCTATAACACCGAGCGGGTGAAGAACTATCAGGCAGGCCCTACCTATTATTCCGTTTCGCAGCAGCTGGTCTATCGCGTTGGCGGTAATCGCCCGCGCACGCTGGCCGGGATTAACGCCGAACAGCTCGCCATCGCCCCAGGCCACGTCGCCCTCAACGACCTGCAGGCGCTGAAGGAGAGCAAATATCCGGACCTCAACTGGCGCGTCGATGAAAAACGCGGCACCACCGCCCTGATGCAGGCGGTCATCGACGGCACGCTGGAATATACCGTCGCCGATTCCGTCGCCGTCAGCCTGTTCCAGCGCGTGCATCCGGAGCTGGCTGTGGCGCTCGATATCAGCGATGAACAGCCGGTCACCTGGTTTAGCGAAAAAAGCGAAGACAATTCACTATCGGCAGCCATGCTCGATTTCTTTAATAGTATGAACGAAGACGGCACTCTCGCCCGCCTGGAAGAAAAGTATCTCGGCCACGGCAACGACTTCGACTATGTTGATACCCGCACCTTCCTGCGCGCGGTGCAAAATACGCTGCCGGATCTGAAGCCGCTGTTTGAGAAATACGCCCGGCAGATCGACTGGCGACTGCTGGCGGCGATTGCCTGGCAGGAGTCGCACTGGGACCCGCAGGCCACCTCGCCGACCGGGGTGCGCGGCATGATGATGCTAACCCGCAATACCGCCCAGAGTTTAGGTCTGACCGACCGTACCGATGCCGAACAGAGCCTAGACGGCGGTATGCGCTATCTGCAGGATATGATGGCAAAAGTGCCGGACTCGATCCCGAAAGAGGAGCGGATCTGGTTTGCGCTGGCGGCTTATAACATGGGCTACGCGCATATGCTTGACGCGATGGCGCTGACTAAAAAACAAAAAGGCAACCCGAACAGCTGGTCCGACGTTAAGCAGCGTCTGCCATTGCTGAGCCAGAAGCCCTACTACAGCCGCTTAAAATATGGCTACGCCCGCGGCCATGAGGCCTACGCCTACGTGGAAAATATTCGTAAGTACCATATCAGCCTGGTTGGATATTTGTCTGAACAGGAAAGGAAAGCGGCGCAGGAGATGGCGATTGCTGAAGATTATCCAGCCGTCACGCCGGAAGAACTCGATGGCGAGCATAAAGAGTATGCGATGCCCTTCTTTAGATTCCGCGGCGAAAAGCTTGTCGACAACGTTAAACTAAAGTTGCCGACAGCAGGACGTTAGCCCTCGTCCTGCCGCGCTCTTTTCAACGCTTTTTTCTCTTCCCGCCGCCAGCGGAAGAAATCGCTCAGCATCGTAGAGCAAGATTCAGCCAGAATTCCCTCGGTAATTTCAACCCGGTGGTTCATCCCCGGATGATGCAGCACATCGATTAACGACCCGGCCGCGCCGGTTTTAGCATCGCGGGCGCCGAACACCAGCCGCGAGATGCGGCTATGCACCATCGCCCCGGCGCACATCACACAGGGCTCCAGCGTGACGTACAGCGTGGCATCAATTAAACGATAGTTCTGCAGAACCAGTCCACCCTGACGCAGCGCCATTATTTCGGCATGGGCTGTGGGGTCGTGACGACCAATCGGCCGGTTCCATCCCTCGCCGATGACCTGATTGTTATGTACCAGCACGGCGCCCACCGGCACCTCGCCCTCTTCCCAGGCGCGTTTCGCCAGCGTCAGCGCATGGCGCATCCAGTATTCATCGTTAAATTCGTGGTCAGACACAGCGGCACTCCTGCAGAAAAAGCGGGGCGCATTATACATGGGCGCTATATATCGCCCAAATAATTCGCCTGCAGCAGAATTATTCGAGCTGCTGGAGATCGCCCTGCGGCGTCACCCGCCAGCGGTGCTGGCAAAAACAGAGTAGCGGGTTATCCTGCTCGCTATCGCTATAGCCGCTGTATAAACGTAGCGGCGCGCCGATCCGCTGTTCCAGCTGCGCTACTTTCTCATGGCCCAGGCAACGCAGCGTCAGCACCCAGCCGCCGCGACGGCGGCTCATACGGCTGGCGATAAGTTTTACGCGCGGCAGCCAAAGCGTATCGGCATAGACCTGTTCCACCAGCGACTGCGGTGAGCCGGTAATCAGCCAGACGTCGGCATCAGTACTGGTTAAATAGTCGTTTAGCCGGCCCTGCACCACCGGAAAGGCGGTCACGTGCTGGCGAAACCAGCTAACGAACGCCGCCTCCAGACGCTTAAGATGGCTTTCACGCCGCCCGCAGGTAGCAGCCCACAGCAGCAGGCTCATCGGCCAGCGCGCCGCGCGACCGTTAACCAACAGCCCCAGCAGTACTACTGGCGACAAGGCCGCCACTGCCAGCACGTTGAGCGGCTGACGACGTAAAAGATAACGAATAAAGCTGCCGAACATATCCTGCTGGTGCAAGGTGCCATCAAGATCGAAAAACACGACTCGTCGCGCGTTACTGTTCAAACCGAACTCCTTTCTGGTACGGATTTTCCTGGCGATGTCGATAGCTTAACAGGCTTGCCGCGACGAGCGCGAAATTGTCTGCCGTGGTTGAGGTAAGATTCAGAATCTGACCCGTTCGCATAATTCTTCACAGCAGAATTTTTAATTCGTATTATTCCACTTATAATCGAATACAAAATTCTTTCAGCCGCTAACGCCCTCCTTCGGAGAAGCCATGAACTGTTTAATCCGCATCCGCCAGCGTTACCCGTCGCTGGCGGCGAGCGACAAAAAACTCGCCGACTTTATTCTGGCTCAGCCGGACCAAACTCGCCATCTCAGCTCGCAGCAGCTGGCGGGCGAAGCGGGAGTCAGCCAGTCCAGCGTGGTGAAGTTCGCGCAGAAAATGGGATTCAAAGGCTTTCCGGCATTAAAACTGGCGCTCAGCGAAGCGCTGGCCAGCAGCCCGGACCCGCACTCGGTGCCGGTACACAATCAAATCCGCGGCGACGATCCGCTGCGTCTGGTGGGCGAAAAGTTGATCAAAGATAACATCGCGGCGATGCACGCCTCGCTGGACGTCAACAGCGAAGAGAAACTCCTGGAGGCGGTGACTCTGCTGCGCGATGCTCGCCGGGTAATCATTACCGGTATCGGCGCCTCCGGGCTGGTGGCGCGCAATTTTAGCTGGAAGTTAATGAAAATTGGCATCAACGCCGTCGCCGAGCAGGATATGCATGCGCTGCTGGCAACGGTGCAGGCGATGTCGGCGGACGATCTGCTGCTGGCTATCTCCTATTCCGGCGAACGCCGCGAGATCAATATGGCGGCTGCTGAAGCGCTACGCGTTGGCAGCAAGATCCTCGCGATCACCGGGTTTACTCCCAACGCCTTGCAGCAGCAGGCTTCGCAGTGTCTCTACACTATTGCTGAAGAGCAGGCGACGCGCAGCGCGGCGATCTCCTCCACCAGCGCGCAAATGATGCTCACCGATCTCCTCTTTATGGCGCTGGTGCAGCAAGATCTCGAACACGCGCCGGAACGGATACGCCATAGCGAAGCGCTGGTGAAAAAGCTGGTCTGAGTAGAAAATGGGCATCTGGCGATGCCCACAAACATTAGATTGTTTTGAGCTGATTGATAATAAAAGGATTGAGCTGTAATAAAAGCAGCAATTTTCGCGGCGCCCCGGTTGGCTGACGCCGTTTAGTTTCCCAGCTTTTAACTAAGTCATAGCTAACGCCTACGGCGAGAGCAAAATCCTGCTGTTTTAACCCCGTCGCTTCGCGAATCGCTTTCACATCGATCGGGCTAAAAGTGTGAACATGCTGCGGCTCAGGGGTTTGCTCACCTTTTTCAATTCTCACCATTTCTTCTGCACTGGCCAGCAGATCGGCAAATAATTCGTCTTTCATCTGTACCTCATCGCCCTCGTGGGCACCACTGACAACGTGGTCCCGTGGAGTGATAGAAACTCAGCGTTATTCCAGCATAGCGGATAACTGTTTCAGCATCTTCTTTTGTTCTTCCGTTAAATCATCCAGCTCATTTTTGGGATAGACCAATGCCAGGTAAATTCGCCCTTTACGCGTCACATTGTAATAAATAATTCTCACCCCGCCACGCTTGCCCATCCCCGGTCGGCTCCAGCGAATTTTTCGAAATCCCCCTGTCCCTGCGATGGTATCGCCAGCCTCAGGATCCTCAATCAACACCTCCTGAAAAACGCGAAACTCGTCATCCGGTAGAAGCGCCTGACGCCGTTTACTGAAACCCTGCAGCTCAATAAAAGTGTACATACCGCATCCTGCGTATCATGATTATAAAATCATCATAAGTGTATGGGGTACAACAAGCAAGTTAATAAATGTACCAGGTACATATTCAGGCTCAACGGGGTTATAAATATAGACGCTAGCGAAGCGCTGGTGAAAAAGCTGGTCTGAGTAGAAAATGGGCGTATAATGCCCGCCCTGTTTGTGTTGTTTCTGAGATTTTCCTGATGGCGCTGTTAATCACCAAAAAATGCATCAATTGCGATATGTGCGAGCCGGAGTGCCCGAATGAGGCCATTTCGATGGGCGATAGCATTTATGAGATTAACAGCGACCGCTGCACCGAGTGTGTGGGTCACTACGACACGCCAACCTGCCAGAAAGTGTGCCCGATCCCGAATACTATTCTCAAAGATCCGGCGCACGTCGAGAATGAAGAACAGTTGTGGGATAAATTCGTGCTCATGCATCACGCGGATAAGCTTTAACCGCGGGTTTAGCTTTCGACGATCACCGTGGCGCAGGCATAGTGGCGTTCATCGGCGAGAGTGACGTGAATAACGCTTACCCCCATCCGTTCAGCCAATAGCTTTGCTTCGCCCCATAGCCGCAGTTTCGGCTTGCCTAATTCATCGTTGAAAACTTCGAACTGATTAAACGCCAGGCCGTTGCGAATACCGGTTCCGAGCGCTTTCGCCGCCGCTTCTTTGACCGCAAAGCGTTTTGCCAGAAAACGCACCGGCTGCTGATGCTGCTCCCAAATGCTCCATTCGTGATCGCTCAGCACCCGGCGCGCCAGGCGATCGCCGCTACGGGCGATCACCGCTTCGATGCGGGCGATTTCGACGATGTCGGTACCCAGCCCGAGAATCGCCATTAGCCGCGCGCTTCCAACATCAGGCGTTTCATTTCCGCGACAGCCTCTTTCAGACCGCTCATTACTGCGCGACCAATAATGGCATGGCCGATATTCAGTTCGTGCATTTCCGGCAAGGCGGCAATGGCTTTCACGTTGTGATAGGTCAGACCGTGACCGGCGTTCACCTTCAGTCCAAGGGTGGTGGCATAGGTCGCCGCTTTGGCGATACGCTCAAGCTCTTTAGCCTGTTCGGCATCGGTTTTGGCATCGGCATAGCAGCCGGTATGGATTTCAATATACGGCGCGCCCACGTCGGCAGCCGCTTTGATCTGCTCATCATCGGCGTCAATAAACAGGGAGACCAGAATACCGGCATCCGCCAGGCGCTTACAGGCATCGCGCATCTTATCGCGCTGCCCGGCAACATCCAGTCCACCCTCGGTGGTCACTTCCTGACGCTTCTCCGGCACCAGACAGCAAAAGTGCGGTTTTGTCTCGCAGGCAATCGCCAGCATCTCTTCGGTGACCGCCATTTCGAGATTCATTCGGGTGTGCAACGTCTGGCGCAGAATGCGCACGTCACGATCGGTGATATGGCGGCGGTCTTCGCGCAGGTGCACGGTAATACCATCGGCGCCGGCCTGTTCTGCAATAAAAGCCGCCTGCACCGGATCCGGATAAGCGGTACCGCGCGCGTTACGCAATGTCGCAATGTGGTCAATATTGACCCCTAACAGTAATTCAGCCATGACAATCCTCGTTAATCATTATTCGTATTATCGGCTCGCGCCTTTCGCGCGGGCATAAACTGGCGAAACAATTCCCGGCTCTTGAGCGGTTTCCCTCCAAGATACGGCTTCAGGGCGATGCGGGTAAAGCGCTTCGCGGCGCGCAGCGTATCTACATCCGGAAACTCGCGGCTAGCCAACGCTTTCAAATGGTGCCCGGTAAACGTGCTGTTATCAATCACCAGGCTGGCGATAAAGCCTTTTTCTTCGCGATAGCGGTAGGTCATGGTGTCATCCACCGGGTCGCCGCTGCCGGCACAGTGGAGGAAATCCACGCCATAGCCCAGGTGCCCGAGCAGCGCCAGCTCAAAGCGCCGCAGCGCGGGCTCCGGCGAACCGCTGGCCCCGGCAAGCGCCTGGATGCAGTGCAGGTAGTCGAAAAAGAGTTCGGAGAAGCGCGTTTCGTGCTCAAGCACGCGGGAGATGAGCTCGTTTACGTAAAGACCGCTGTAGAGCGTGATGCCGCTAAGCGGCAGCGCCAGCGAGACGGCTTCCGCACTGCGAAGGGTTTTGACTTCGCCGCGGCCGCCGAAGCGAACCAGTAAGGGGGTGAAGGGCTGTAAAGCGCCCTTGAGATTAGAACGTTTGGAGCGTGCGCCTTTGGCAACCAGGCGCACGCGACCGGACTCTTCCGTGAAGACGTCCAGCATCAGACTGGTTTCGCTCCACGGTCGGCTATGCAGGACAAAGGCGCGCTGCCATCCATCCACGTTGCGTTAACTCAGAGGTCGTCAACGTAACCGAGACTGCGCAGCGCGCGCTCGTCATCGGCCCAGCCGGATTTCACTTTGACCCACAGTTCGAGGTGCACCGGCGCTTCAAACATCTCTTGCATGTCTTTACGCGCTTCGATGCCGATGGTTTTGATTTTGGCGCCTTTGTTGCCAATTACCATCTTCTTCTGCCCTTCACGCTCGACGAGGATCAGGCCGTTGATGTCGTAGCCGCCGCGTTCGTTGCTCACGAAACGTTCAATTTCGACGGTCACGGAGTACGGCAGTTCAGCGCCGAGGAAACGCATCAGCTTTTCGCGGATGATCTCGGAAGCCATGAAACGCTGGGAACGGTCGGTAATGTAATCTTCCGGGAAGTGATGAATCGCTTCCGGCAGATGTTTACGTACGATCGACGCGATAGTATCAACGTTGGTGCCGGTTTCCGCAGAAATCGGCACGATGTCGAGGAAGTTCATCTGGCTGGCAAGGAACTGCAGATGCGGCAGCAGATCCGCTTTTTCCTGCACGTTATCAACTTTGTTGACGGCCAGAATCACCGGCGCGCGCGCATCGCGCAGCTTGTTCAGCACCATCTCGTCATCTTGCGTCCAGCGGGTACCTTCAACGACAAAGATAACCAGTTCCACGTCGCCAATCGAGCTGCTGGCCGCTTTGTTCATTAAGCGGTTAATCGCGCGCTTCTCTTCCATATGCAGGCCCGGGGTATCAACATAAATCGCCTGATACGGCCCTTCGGTATGGATACCGACGATGCGGTGACGGGTAGTCTGCGCTTTACGGGAAGTGATCGAAATCTTCTGCCCAAGCAGCTTGTTCAACAGCGTGGATTTGCCAACGTTTGGACGACCAACGATGGCGACAAATCCGCAATAACTTTTTTCTTCGCTCATTCCAGCTCCAGTTTTTTCAGCGCCTGTTCGGCGGCAGCCTGCTCCGCCTTGCGACGGCTGGAACCTGTGCCAACCACCGGTTCACTCAGGCCACTGACCTGGCAGTGGATAGTAAATTCCTGATCGTGCGCTTCGCCGCGAACCTGGACGACCAGGTAGGACGGCAGCGGCAGATGACGCCCCTGCAGATACTCCTGCAGACGAGTCTTCGGATCCTTTTGCTTATCGCCCGGGCTGATTTCATCCAGACGAGTCTGGTACCAGGAGAGGATTAAGCGTTCAACATTTTGAATATCGCTGTCGAGGAAAACCCCGCCGATTAAGGCTTCTACGGTGTCAGCCAGAATCGATTCGCGACGAAAACCGCCGCTCTTCAGCTCGCCAGGCCCAAGGCGCAGGCACTCGCCCAGTTCAAATTCGCGGGCGATTTCCGCCAGCGTATTGCCTCGCACCAGCGTCGCGCGCATACGGCTCATATCCCCTTCGTCTACCCGCGGGAAACGATGATAGAGCGCATTGGCGATCACGAAACTTAAAATAGAGTCGCCTAAAAACTCGAGACGCTCGTTGTGTTTGCTGCTGGCACTGCGGTGAGTTAATGCCTGTTGCAACAGCTCCTGATGAACAAAAGTGTAGCCCAGCTTTCGTTGAAGCCGATTAATTACGATGGGGTTCATGCGTTACCAATAAATGAATGCGTCAAAGATGCAGCACACGAAACCGACCTGAGCATACATACCCTTGATATATAAGGGCAGAAACTAACCAACGCGGTTTCGTGTGCAGTGTCACTCTTTCGAGAGACAACCAAAAACTTCGGGGGGATATTCTATACGCAACGACAAGGGATGTCGTTAGTTTGGATGGATTTAAATACTAAATAATTCGCGCTGCCATTATTGCACCGGCAGCGCGAATTAAGACAAGGAATTAGTGGATGCCGCCGATGCGCGATAAACGTACGCCGGTTGGCCACTCACCTTCCTGTTTTTCGAAGCTCATCCAGATGGCGGTGGCTTTACCCACCAGGTTCGCTTCCGGCACGAAGCCCCAGTAACGGCTGTCGGCGCTGTTGTCGCGGTTGTCACCCATCATGAAGTATTCACCCGGCGGAACGACCCATGTCGCCAGCGGCTGACCGGACTGACGATAGTACATCCCCACCTGATCCTGAGCGATAGGTACCGTCAGAATACGGTGGGTCACTTCGCCCAGCGTCTCTTTGCGCTCGGTCAGACGAATACCGTCGGCTTTGGTTTCGCCTTTTGGCAGCTGCCAGAAACCGCTGGTGGCTTCACCGCCGTTGCGACGGGAGAAGGTCTGAACGAAATCGCTCGGCTCAACGTTTGAGTAGGTGATCGGCAAGGCGCTCCCGCATGCCTGGCCCGACGCGCAGCCAGGCTCAATCGTCACCTGCTTAGCCACCGGATCGTAAGTGACTTTATCCCCCGGCAGACCAACCGCACGCTTGATGTAGTCAAGGCGCGGATCTTCCGGATATTTAAACACCACGATGTCGCCACGCTTCGGATGGCCGGTTTCGATCAGCGTTTTCTGGTAGATCGGATCTTTAATGCCGTAGGCGAATTTCTCCACCAGGATAAAATCGCCAATCAGCAGAGTCGGCATCATCGAACCTGACGGGATCTGGAACGGCTCATAGATAAACGAACGCACAATCAGCACAATCGCCAGCACCGGGAAGATCGAGGCGCCGGTTTCCAGCCAGCCCGGCTTTGGGCCAACCTTCTTCAGCGTTTTCTTGTCCAGCTGATCGCCAGTCGCTGCCTGAGCAGCGGCCTGACGTTCACGACGTTTTGGTGCGAATATGAACTTATCCAGACACCACAACAGCCCTGTCACAAGGGTCGCAATGACCAGAATCAGGGCAAACATGTTCGCCATGCCAACTCCTTAGATTATTTGCCGTCTTTACCAACGTGCAGAATGGCGAGGAACGCTTCCTGCGGCAGTTCAACGTTACCAACCTGTTTCATACGCTTCTTACCTTCTTTCTGCTTCTGCAGCAGCTTTTTCTTACGGCTGACGTCGCCGCCGTAGCATTTCGCCAGGACGTTTTTACGCAGCTGTTTCACGGTAGAGCGCGCGATGATGTGGTTACCGATGGCCGCCTGAATCGCGATATCAAACTGCTGACGCGGGATCAGCTCTTTCATCTTCTCGACCAGCTCGCGGCCACGATACGGCGCGTTGTCGTTGTGCGTGATGAGCGCCAGCGCATCGACGCGCTCGCCGTTGATCAGCACGTCGACGCGCACCATGTTGGAAGCCTGGAAGCGCTTGAAGTTGTAATCCAGCGACGCATAGCCGCGGGAGGTCGACTTTAGACGGTCGAAGAAATCGAGGACCACTTCCGCCATCGGGATTTCATAGGTCAGCGCAACCTGTTTGCCGTGGTAAACCATGTTGGTTTGCACGCCGCGTTTCTCGATACACAAGGTAATCACGTTGCCGAGGAACTCTTGCGGCAGCAGCATGTGACATTCGGCGATCGGCTCACGCAGTTCCTGAATATTATTCAGCGGCGGCAGCTTCGATGGACTATCGACGTAGATAACCTCTTTAGAGGTGGTTTCTACTTCATAGACTACCGTCGGCGCGGTGGTAATCAGATCCAGATCGTATTCACGCTCCAGACGCTCCTGAATGATTTCCATGTGCAGCAGACCGAGGAAGCCGCAGCGGAAGCCGAAGCCCAGCGCCGTTGAGCTTTCCGGCTCGTAGAACAAGGAAGCATCGTTCAGACTCAGTTTACCCAGCGCATCGCGGAAGTTCTCATAGTCATCAGAGCTCACCGGGAACAGACCGGCGTAGACCTGCGGCTTCACTTTTTTGAAGCCCGGCAGCGCTTTATCCGCTGGATTACGCGCCGCGGTCAGGGTATCGCCCACCGGCGCGCCGAGGATGTCTTTAATGGCGCAAACCAGCCAACCCACCTCGCCGCATTTCAGTTCGGTACGGTCAACCTGTTTCGGGGTGAAGATGCCAAGACGGTCGGCGTTATAGACCTGACCGGTGCTCATCACCTTAATTTTGTCGCCTTTGCGCATGGTGCCGTTTTTAATACGCACCAGCGACACGACGCCTAAATAGTTATCGAACCAGGAGTCGATAATCAGCGCCTGCAGCGGCGCGTCCGGATCGCCTTCCGGCGGCGGAATATCGCGTACCAGACGTTCCAGCACATCCGGCACGCCAACACCAGTTTTCGCCGAGCAGCAAACCGCGTCGTGAGCGTCGATACCGACGATATCTTCAATCTCGTCCGCTACGCGCTCAGGGTCGGCGGCAGGCAGGTCGATCTTGTTAAGAACCGGGACGACTTCGAGGTCCATTTCCATCGCGGTATAGCAGTTCGCCAGAGTCTGGGCTTCTACGCCCTGCCCGGCGTCAACCACCAGCAGCGCGCCTTCGCACGCCGCCAGGGAGCGCGATACTTCATAGGAGAAGTCAACGTGGCCCGGGGTGTCGATAAAGTTGAGCTGATAGGTTTCGCCATCGCTGGCTTTGTAATCCAGGGTGACGCTCTGCGCCTTGATGGTAATGCCACGCTCACGTTCAAGGTCCATGGAGTCCAGAACCTGGGCCGCCATTTCGCGATCAGAAAGGCCACCGCAAATCTGGATGATACGGTCAGACAGCGTCGACTTACCGTGGTCGATGTGAGCGATGATCGAAAAGTTACGTATATTCTTCATATTTAGAGTTAATTATGCCTTACGAGTCTCATGAGGCCGCTGTTCTGTGCCTGACGTTTTTTAATCCGAAAACGCCGCATTCTACACTACATCCGCGAAACCAGGAAATGCTGTTAGATCCAGCATAACGGCAGAATTGTGGCGTTGTATCAGGAAGCGTAAATAAAGATGAGGGACAGTGAAATCACTGCCCCATTTCAGAGGAAGGCGTATCAACGCGCAGCAGATCCGGCGGTAAACCGACGCTTAAAATCACCGGCTGCCACGACTGGCGAGCAGCCAGCTTCGGCGACAGCCCGCGCGCCACCAGGAACCCGCCGACGCCGCCAAGTAACGCGCCGCACAGCGAAGCAATGTCGCTGGCAAACAGCACCTGGAAAATCGACGCCATCACAAACAGCCCGAACAGCGGCGCCATGTATACCAGCAGCGCCGAACCCAGCAGGCTGCTTTCAGCAATGCCCAGTTCCACTTTTTGCCCGGCCGTCAGCGGCTGGTCGCAGGGAACGCTTATGGTATGGCTGGTTTGCGGCCCCAGTTTATTGAGCACCCGGCTACCGCAGCCAGCGCGCGAGGCGCAGCTGCTGCAAGAGGCTTTAACATCGCAGTGAACCTGCGCCACGCCGTTGTGCCAGGAGACGACAGTCGCCCACTCTTTGATCATTGCGCGGCCCTGAACTTAATGCTGTCTGAGATACGTTTTGCCGTTTGCGGCGGTAATTCGCCAACCACCGAGATTTCGGCGTTATCGCGTACCGAAGTGCTGACGGTACGGCGACCGGTGCGCAGCAGCTGATCGCTGCTGTTAGCCGTCGCGCGATTAACGTTAACGGAGAAGCTAAACAGACCGTCGGAATAGAGACGAGACTCGACCGGACCGTCGAAGGTCGGTAAACGACGCTGGCTGCTGGAAACTTCCGTCACGCCCTGCGGCAGCCAGGTTGGCGCCCAGTTAAAGTTGGCTTTATTGCCGCTTTCCGGAACCGACAGCTGCGGCGGCAGGCTGGCTTTCGACAGCGCTTCCATACTCGAGCTTACGTTATCACCGATATTGAATGAGACCACCCGGAACTGCTCCAGGGTTTCACCGTCGCGGTCGAGCAAGTCGACGCGCAGCGGCAGCTTGGTCTCGGCATCCAGCCACGCAATGTAGCTGTAGCGCGTGCCGTCGCGGGCCACCACGCGCACTACATCGCACAGGCGATCGGCGATACGCGTCCGGCCAACGGAGATGAAATCATAATACGAGGCCAGCTTTTTGAAATCGGTGTACACCAGAGACGGCAAGGAATCGACGATATAGTCGCCGTTCAGGGTGAAGGGATCGAGACCGGGTTCAAAATAGCTGATTTCAGTACCGCGCAGCACCACTTCCCGACGCGGACCGTCGAGCTGCAGCAACTGAGCAAGGGGCTGGTTGTTCAACCGCACGTGACGATAGCGCAGCGACTCAACGCCCTGTTTGTTGATACTGACAAAAGACAGCTCGTAATTGAGGGACTGGCTGGCCAGGTTCATCTGCTGCAACAACGCCCCGGACGATGTATCAGCCGAGGCGTTGGTGGAGAAGAACAGGCTGCCTGCCATGAGCGACATGGCACACCAAAGTTGCTTCATTACTGCGATTGCGTTCCTAAAGTTTGATAACCCGGCACCTGAACAGCGGCTTGCTGAGTCTGGGCCTGGCCAAACTGAAGCTGCTCAGCGTGCAGGCGACGCTGCAATTCATAGTCCTGCAGCATAGCATTAATACGACGACGTTGCTCCTGAACCTGCGCCTGCTGACCGCTACCGGCGGAGGCATCGGCCGGAACGCCCAGGCTAACCGGGCTGGCTTTGCCCATCATCGGCATGGTGTTGAAGACTGGCGCTTCCGGCTGCTGGGAAGCATCGGAGTGCCCATTGTATTGTTGAACACCGACGATCACCGCCAGAGACACGCACGCTGCCACGCCCATTTGGGTAAGCGAGCTGGCCCACGGGCGCACTTTCTGCCAGAAAGGCATCTGACGCCACTGGTGTGGAGCGGGTTGAGATTCAGGAATAAGCGGCGCAACCTGACGAGCAGGTTCGTTCTCGATGGCGGCCATTACGCGAGCTGAGATATCGAATTGGAGCATCTCGGCGGTATCGCCTCGCAGCGTGTCGCGGATGAGATGGTAGCTCTCCCAGGTTTTTTGCATTTCAGAAGAACGACTCAGCTCATTGAGCAGCTCGTTATCCAGCGTTTCACCATCCATTAAGGCCGAAAGTTTTTCTTTCTGCATGCCTGATACCCTTTTCCAGTATTCCGCTATCGTCAACGCCTGATTAGCGGTTGAACTTTATTATCAATAGCTTCACGTGCCCGGAAGATACGCGAACGTACCGTGCCAACCGGACAATCCATGATGGCGGCTATTTCTTCATAGCTCAGGCCATCCAGCTCCCGTAACGTAATTGCCATGCGTAAATCTTCCGGGAGCGATTCAATGGTACGAAAAACTATTTGTCTCAGCTCTTCTGACAACATTAAGTTCTCAGGGTTCGAAATTTCTTTCAATGCCCCGCCGCTTTCGAAATTTTCCGCCTCGTTGGCGTCTACATCGCTTGATGGCGGACGGCGTCCCTGAGCAACCAGATAATTCTTTGCCGTGTTTACGGCGATACGATACAACCAGGTATAAAAAGCGCTATCCCCCCGGAAAGAATCCAGCGCACGCCACGCCTTCACGAACGATTCCTGAACAACGTCAGCGATATCGCCCGGCGGTACATAGCGGGAGACCAGGCTTGCCACCTTGTGCTGATAGCGTACTACCAGTAGGTTAAAGGCTTTCTGATCTCCTTTCTGGACCCGTTCAACAAGGACCTGATCCGTTAACTGCTCGCTCATCCGAGGTAATGTCTCCCCAAACCCAATTCCCATGCGTATTCAGAACACCACCCAAGCACTGCATTATGAGCAAGCAGTCGTTTGGAGTGTCTGAACACAATAAAGTTCCGTTACGCTTTTGATTTTTGTCTGACAACGGTGGACTGATTGTTATCTCTCATTATAAGTCCCGTTGTTCAACGCCAGGTAAGCTAATGAAGAAAAAGCGCAAGGCCCGCCTGAAGGGTAACGTAACCCAACTTATTTTTCACTATAAAATCTGAAGGTAACGGCCTGCTTCGCAAATATTTTCTTTCGTTTACATATTTTCTTTTCCGCCAGCTTTGTTTAGCCCGCACAACTATTCACGAAAATAATTGTACGATTTGGCCCCATCAGGTGCTATGGTGACGCCATTGTGTTTAGTAAATTAAACAGAAGCTATGAAGACGACTCCTGACTTTTCCTGTGATGTGTTGATTATCGGCAGCGGCGCTGCCGGATTGTCTCTGGCGCTGCGCCTGGCGGAACGCCACGCGGTAACCGTACTAAGCAAAGGGCCGGTTAGCGAAGGCTCGACGTTCTACGCCCAGGGTGGGATTGCCGCCGTTTTCGATGAAACCGATAGCATTGAATCCCACGTCGAAGATACGCTCATCGCCGGGGCCGGTCTTTGTGACCGCCATGCCGTCTCCTTTGTCGCCAGCAACGCCAAACCCTGCGTACAGTGGCTTATCGATCAAGGGGTACTGTTTGATACCCAGGTTCAGGCAAACGGTGAAGAGAGCTACCATCTGACGCGTGAAGGCGGCCATAGCCATCGGCGGATCCTGCATGCCGCCGATGCCACCGGTAAAGAGGTTGAGACGACGCTGGTCGGCAAAGCGCTGGCGCATCCGAATATCACCATTCTGGAGCGTAGCAACGCGGTTGACCTGATTATCTCCGATAAGATTGGTCTGCCGGGTACCCGGCGGGTCGTCGGCGCATGGATCTGGAATCGTAATAAGGAAAAGGTAGAAACCTGCAGCGCAAAAGCCGTGGTGCTGGCGACCGGCGGCGCCGCGAAAGTCTATCAATACACCACCAACCCTGATGTCTCCTCCGGCGACGGCATCGCCATGGCCTGGCGCGCGGGGTGCCGTGTGGCCAATCTCGAATTTAACCAGTTCCACCCTACCGCGCTGTTTCATCCGCAGGCGCGAAATTTCCTCCTGACGGAAGCCCTGCGCGGTGAAGGCGCGCTGCTAAAACGGCCCGACGGTAGCCGCTTTATGCCGGACTTCGACGAGCGTGGCGAACTGGCTCCGCGCGATATCGTCGCCCGCGCCATCGACCATGAGATGAAACGCCTCGGCGTCGACTGCATGTATCTGGATATTAGCCATAAGCCCGAAGCGTTTATTCGCCAGCATTTCCCGATGATTTATGAAAAGCTACTCGGCCTTGGCATCGATTTAACCAAAGAACCGGTACCGATCGTGCCTGCCGCCCACTACACCTGCGGCGGCGTGATGGTGGATGATAACGGACGTACCGACGTTGACGGCCTGTACGCCATCGGCGAGGTGAGCTACACCGGGCTGCACGGCGCCAACCGCATGGCCTCGAACTCATTGCTGGAGTGTCTGGTGTACGGCTGGTCGGCCGCCGAGGATATTGCGAAACGCCTGCCGCTGGCGCAAGCGACGGAACAGCTGCCGCCGTGGGATGAAAGCCAGGTTGAGATCCCGGATGAACTAGTGGTGATTCAACATAACTGGCACGAACTGCGCCTGCTGATGTGGGATTATGTCGGAATCGTGCGTACCACCCGCCGGCTGGAAAGGGCCCTGCGGCGCATTACTATGCTGCAGCAGGAGCTGGATGAGTATTACGCGCGTTTTCGCGTCTCCAATAATTTACTGGAGCTGCGCAATCTGGTGCAGGTGGCCGAGCTTATCGTACGTTGCGCCATGCAACGTAAAGAGAGCCGCGGCCTGCACTATACGCTCGACTACCCGGACACGCTGGCCGAGAGCGGCCCGTCAATCCTTTCGCCGCTCACTCACATAAAAAGATAGAAGTCGCGGGTCAGCGCGGTAAAGCCTTCAGAGTACTGCTGCTCTGGCCCACGAACCACCAGCCGATCGCTGAAACACTCGCCGGAGCTGGGAGAGAATGCCAGCAGGACGCGATGCGGCGGACGCATTTCTGTTTCCGCCACGTCGGTGCGTAAGCGCAAATGCCATCCCATCGCTTTTGCCCGTTCGACAAACGCATTACCAATATCCACCGGCAGCACTACGCAGAAAAAGCCCTCCTCGGTAATCAGATCCGCGGCGCAGGCGAGCAGCGTCGTATGATCGAGCGAGGTGGTGTAACGCGCCTGTTCGCGCTGCGACGTCGCGCAAGGGACGCCTTCGGCAAAAAACGGCGGATTGCTGACAATGAGCTCATAGCGCCGCGGCGGCTGCGGCTGCCACTGCTGAATCGGCGCCTGAAATACCGCGATACGTCCAGACCAGCTGCTGGCCGCCACGTTATCCCGCGCCTGCGCCGCGGCCTCTTCATCCAACTCCACCGCATCCAGTCGTACCGACTCCGCGGTACGCTGGGCTAACATTAATGCCAGTAAACCGCTACCGGCGCCGATATCCAGCACGTGCTTCACCTGAGCAATCGGCGCCCAGGCGCCCAGCAGAATACCGTCGGTACCGACTTTCATGGCGCAGCGATCGTGGGCGACGAAAAATTGTTTAAAGGTAAAACCATTGCGCGGCAGCGCAAACTTCGACTGAGACATCCTCAAAAACCTTGCTGGCGAAAACGGCTGTGCTTAAGGCTATGCACAATACCGGAGAACAGATAGCCTTACAAACAGATGAACATTACGTCAGTAACGTCTATAATCGGCGGCCCACTCAGAGGTAGAACATGACTGTAACGACTTTTTCCGAACTTGAACTCGACGAAAACCTGCTGGAAGCGCTCCAGGATAAAGGTTTCACACGCCCGACAGCCATTCAGGCCGCCGCTATTCCGCCTGCGCTTGATGGCCGTGATATTCTCGGTTCTGCGCCGACAGGCACCGGTAAAACTGCGGCATATTTGCTGCCAGCGTTGCAGCATCTGCTTGATTTCCCGCGTAAGAAATCGGGGCCGCCGCGGATCCTTATCCTGACGCCGACCCGCGAGCTGGCGATGCAGGTTGCCGATCACGCCCGCGAACTGGCGAAGCATACCCATCTGGATATTGCCACCATTACCGGCGGCGTTGCGTACATGAACCACGCGGAAGTGTTCAGCGAAAACCAGGATATCGTGGTCGCCACCACCGGTCGCCTGCTGCAGTATATTAAAGAAGAGAACTTCGACTGCCGCGCGGTAGAAACGCTGATCCTAGATGAAGCGGACCGCATGCTGGACATGGGCTTTGCCCAGGATATCGAAACCATCGCCGGTGAAACCCGCTGGCGCAAGCAGACCATGCTGTTTTCCGCCACGCTGGAAGGCGATGCGATTAAAGACTTTGCCGAACGCCTGCTGGAAGAGCCGGTT
This sequence comes from Klebsiella sp. 141251, assembly GCF_050600725.1. Lineage (NCBI taxonomy): Bacteria > Pseudomonadati > Pseudomonadota > Gammaproteobacteria > Enterobacterales > Enterobacteriaceae > Klebsiella > Klebsiella sp. 141251. Next base: position 11,246 of record NZ_JAQIRG010000005.1, on the reverse strand, counting down.
GAGGTTTCCGCGAATCCGTCGACCCGCGAACGTAAAAAAATCCACCAGTGGTACTATCGCGCCGATGATATCGAGCATAAAACCGCGCTGCTGGTTAATCTGCTGAAGCAGCCGGAAGCAACCCGCTCTATCGTGTTCGTGCGTAAACGCGAGCGCGTTCATGAACTGGCGGCCAAGCTGCACGAAGCAGGCATCACCACCTGCTGGCTGGAAGGCGAAATGGTGCAGATCAAACGTAACGAAGCGATTAAACGCCTGACCGATGGTCGCGTGAACGTGCTGATTGCCACCGACGTCGCCGCGCGCGGTATTGATATTCCGGATGTCAGCCACGTGTTTAACTTCGATATGCCGCGTACCGCCGATATCTATCTGCACCGTATTGGCCGTACCGGCCGTGCTGGTAAGAAAGGCACCGCTATTTCGCTGGTTGAAGCGCACGATCATCTGCTGCTGGGCAAAATCGGCCGCTACGTTGAAGAACCGCTGAAAGCTCGCGTGATTGATGAATTGCGACCGAAAACCCGCGCGCCGAGCGAGAAGTTAACCGGTAAGCCATCGAAGAAAGTGCTGGCGAAACGCGCCGAGAAAAAAGAGAAAGAAAAAGAGAAGCCGCGGGTCAAGAAACGCCACCGCGATACCAAAAACATCGGTAAGCGTCGTAAGCCAAGCGCTGCCGGGACGCCGTCAACGTCCAACGAAGAGTAAAAAAACGCCGGGATATCCCGGCGTTTTCACATCTGGCTTTAGCCTTACAGGCTTTCGGTAAAGGTACGAGCGATAACGTCGCGCTGCTGTTCCGGAGTCAGAGAGTTAAAACGTACCGCGTAGCCGGAAACACGAATGGTCAGTTGCGGGTATTTTTCCGGGTGCTCAACCGCATCCAGCAGGGTTTCGCGACGCAGCACGTTCACGTTCAGGTGCTGACCGCCTTCCACGCGGACTTCCGGTTTCACGTCTACCGGGATTTCACGGTATTCGATTTCACCCAGTTTGCTCACCGCAACCACGTCATCTTCAGCAAAACCACCTTTGGCGCACAGGCAGCGCGCTTCGCCTTTTTCGCTATCCAGCAGCCAGAAAGAGTTCAGCAGGTCGTCGTTTGCCGCTTTAGTAATTTGGATACCAGTAATCATTTGATGCCTCCCAGGCAGTGTTTATTCGATTTTGGCCTCTTTGCGGCCAATTGGTAAAACCATTGTTGTATGAGTGTATATATATCAGCCACACACCCGGCATTCATTGATTTAAATCAACAAAAACCACTCACTCAAAGTGGGTATATGAGGATAGTATTGTTTTACATCAAGTTACGCCAGTAGGTGTCATAAAAAATTTTGTAAATTTTCAATTTTTTTTATGCGCAACCAGTCAGGAATGACGTCGCGATTTTGTTATGCAGAAAGAAGCAGTTAAGCTATGGGCATGACACTTTGCAGGAGAGCGAGATGACCACCCCATTAACCTGGCACGACGTGCTGGCGGAAGAGAAGCAGCAGCCCTATTTTCTCAACACCCTCAAGACCGTCGCCGAAGAGCGTCAGTCCGGCATGACTATCTATCCGCCGCAGAAAGATGTCTTTAACGCCTTTCGCTATACCGAACTGGGCGAGGTCAAAGTGGTCATCTTAGGTCAGGATCCCTATCACGGCCCGGGACAGGCGCACGGTCTGGCCTTTTCTGTTTTACCGGGAGTACAGATACCGCCGTCGCTGCTGAACATGTATAAAGAGCTGGAAGGCACCATCCCCGGCTTTCAGCGCCCGGCGCATGGTTATCTGGAAAGCTGGGCGCGCCAGGGCGTGCTCCTGCTTAATACCGTGTTAACGGTGCGCGCCGGTCAGGCGCATTCACACGCCAGTCTCGGCTGGGAAACCTTTACCGATAAAGTGATAGCGTTGATTAACCAGCATTGTGAAGGAGTGGTATTTCTGCTGTGGGGCGCGCACGCGCAGAAGAAAGGCGCCATTATCGATCGCCAGCGCCATTGCGTCCTGAAGGCGCCGCACCCATCGCCGCTGTCGGCGCACCGCGGTTTCTTCGGCTGCAACCACTTTGTGCAAACCAACCAGTGGCTGACCGAACGCGGCGAGGCGCCCATTGACTGGATGCCGGTGCTGCCCGCTGAAAGCGAGTGAGCGACGACAATAAAAAAGCCAGCATCAGCTGGCTTTTTGCATTCAGAGACCGATATCAGGCCTTATTCTGACGCCACCATTCCGCCAGCAGCACGCCGGTCGCCACGGAGACGTTAAGACTTTCGACATTGCCGGTGCCGTCGATGGCGACGTTGAGGTCAGAGCTGGAGATCGCCGCATCGGACAGACCGTCACGCTCCTGGCCTAATACCAGCACCATTTTTTTCGGCAGCTCGGCCTTAAACAGCGGCGTACCGTTATGGCTGGAGGTCGAGACGATAGCGTAGCCAGCCTGACGGAACTGCGTCAGGGTATCGATAAAGCTGTCGCCGGTGATCGGCTCAACATGTTCCGCGCCGCCTTCTGCAGTGCGGATCGCCGCGCCAGACTCCAGCACGCCGGCATCCTGCACTACCACACCTTTCACGCCAAAATGCGCGCAGCTACGCATAATCGCGCCGAGGTTGTGCGGGTTGCCAACATCTTCCAGCGCCAGTACGCAATCTTCGGCTTCTGCTTTCGCCACCCACTGGGCCACGGAAGTACCATGACGTTTTTTAATCAGGAAGCAGACGCCGCCGTGGTGTTCGGTACCAGACGCTTTCGCCAGCTCGACTTCGTCCACTACGTGGTAGGCCTTACGATTGGCCGCCATCCAGCGCAGCGCCTCTTTAAAGCGCGGGGTAACGCTCTGGATAAACCAGGCGCGTACGATGGCTTCCGGACGGCTCTGGAACAGCGCCTGACAGGCGTTCTCGCCGTAGACGCGGGTCTCTTCCGCGCGCTGACGACGCAGCACTTCCGGATCGATAAAGCTCTTACCGCTGATGCCGCCGTGATCTTCTTTTACCGGCGTCTCATCGCCCGGAGCGCGGGAAACGGTGCGCCACGGGGACGCATCATCGCGATTAAAATCATTACGCTTGCGATCGTCGCGTTTGCGATCGTCGCCGCGGCTGTTACGTTCATCGCGCGCAGGGCGGCTGCGGCCGTCAACACGTGATTTTCCTGGACGCCCTCCCCCTTTCCCGGTACGCGGGTTATGGGTACGTTTGTCAGAATCATCATCACTGCGGACATACATCACTTTGACCTTGCCGCTTTTATTTTTCAGTTCGTCGCTCATCTATTTTCTCCACCTGCGCTGCGCGAAGCGCGAAGATTACCCGATGTATCTTCACTTAGCCATTATTTCATTTAAAAGCCTTGGTCTATTGTAACCATCGAACAAAAGACATTGTCCTTTATTCGCGCCTAATCGATAATATGTAACATTACAGAAACAAATCGGCCACGTGCCGCGCTGCAACCCCATAACCAGAGGTTAGTTATGAATACCGTTTGTGCCAGTTGTCAGGCTCTTAACCGCATCCCCGAAGACCGTAGCGCCGATGGCGCCAAGTGCGGACGCTGCGGCCACGATCTCTTTGACGGCGATGTCATCAACGCGACCGGGGCAACGCTGGATAAACTATTAAAGGACGATCTGCCAGTCGTGATTGATTTCTGGGCCCCGTGGTGCGGTCCATGCCGTAGCTTCGCGCCGATCTTTGAAGATGTGGCTGAAGAGCGCAGCGGCGAAATGCGTTTTGTGAAAGTGAACACCGAAGCCGAACGCGAACTGAGCGCTCGCTTCCGCATCCGTAGCATTCCAACCATTATGATGTTCAAAAATGGTGAAATGGTCGACATGCTGAATGGCGCCGTCCCCAAAGCGCCGTTCGATAGCTGGTTGAACGAAGCCAACCAACAGTAAAGCCGCCGGGGCACCGCTTGTGCCCCGTTTTCTCCTCTGCGACAATAGCGTTTTTCATTAGCGACTCCCATGATTGATAACGCTGTCCTTCGCCTGCGCGCCGAACGCCTCGCGCGCGCAACCCGGCCTTTTCTTGCTCGCGGCAACCGCATCCGCCGCTGTCAGCGCTGCCTGCTCCCCCTAAAACAGTGTCTGTGCGCAACGCTGGCGCCAGTGCCCGCCGACAGCCGCTTTTGCCTGGTAATGTTCGACACCGAGCCGATGAAGCCCAGCAATACCGGACGTCTTATCGCCGATATTCTGCCCAATACCGAAGCGTTTCAGTGGTCGCGTACCGAGCCGCCGCAGGCGTTGCTCGATCTGGTCGCCAACCCTGATTATCAGCCCATGGTCGTCTTTCCGGCCTCTTATGCCGGAGCGGATCGTCAGGTACTGAGCGCCCCGCCGGAGGGTAAGCCGCCGCTGTTCATTATGCTCGACGGCACCTGGACGGAAGCACGGAAAATGTTTCGCAAAAGCCCGTATCTCGATGCGCTGCCGGTAATCTCAGTCGACCTGTCGCGCATCTCAGCCTATCACCTGCGCGAGGCCCACGCCGACGGTCAGTACTGTACGGCGGAAGTCGCCATTGCTCTGCTGGATTTAGCCGGCGACGCACAGGCGGCTGCCGCGCTTGGCGATCACTTTAGTCTGTTCAGAAGCCGCTATCTGGCGGGAAAAACGCAGCATAAGGGCAGTATCACAGCACAACAGGCTGAAAGCGTTTAAAATCATTCGGTCACTGGGGATTAAAGGAGACCGGAATGAGCCAACGAGGCCTGGAAGCACTGCTGCGGCCAAAATCGATCGCCGTCATTGGCGCATCGATGAAACCGCAGCGCGCTGGCTATTTAATGATGCGCAACCTGTTGGCCGGCGGTTTTAATGGCCCGGTCCTGCCGGTGACGCCCGCCTGGAAAGCGGTGCTTGGCGTACTGGCGTGGCCGACTATCGACAGCCTGCCTTTTACTCCGGATCTGGCGGTGCTCTGTACTAATGCCCGGCGCAACCTCGAGTTGCTCGAGGCCTTAGGGCGGAAAGGGTGTAAAACCTGCATTATCCTCTCTTCACAGCCGGACCAGTACCCGGCGCTGCTCGAATGCGCCGCCCGTTATCAAATGCGTCTACTCGGCCCCAACAGCCTGGGGCTCCTGGCGCCGTGGCAGGGCCTCAACGCCAGCTTCTCGCCGGTGCCTATCCAGCGCGGCAAGCTGGCGTTTATCTCGCAATCCGCCGCCGTCTCCAACACCATTCTGGACTGGGCGCAGCAGCGTGAAATGGGCTTCTCGTACTTTATTGCGCTGGGCGATAGTCTTGATATCGACGTCGACGACCTGCTCGATTTTCTCGCCCGTGATAGCAAGACCAGCGCCATTCTGCTCTATCTGGAGCATCTCAGCGATGCGCGGCGTTTTGTCTCCGCCGCCCGTAGCGCCTCGCGTAATAAACCCATTCTGGTCATCAAAAGCGGCCGCAGCCCGGCGGCGCAGAAATTGCTGCATGTAAACTCAGGAATGGATCCCGCCTGGGACGCCGCTATTCAGCGGGCGGGGCTACTGCGCGTGCAGGACACCCACGAGCTCTTTTCCGCCGTTGAAACCCTGAGCCATATGCGCCCATTGCGCGGCGAAAAACTGATGATCATCAGTAATGGCGCGGCGCCGGCGGCGCTGGCGTTGGACGAACTGTGGCTGCGTAACGGTAAGCTCGCCACGCTTAGCGAGGTAACCAGCAACCAGCTCAAACAGACGTTACCGACAGGCGTCGAGGTTGCTAATCCTCTGGATCTGCGCGATGACGCCAGCAGCGAGCATTATCTCAAGGCGCTGAATGTGTTGCTGGATAGCCAGGATTATGATGCGCTGCTGGTGATCCACTCCCCCAGCGCCGCGGCGCCGGGTACCGAAAGCGCGCTGGCGTTGATTGATGCCCTTAAGCGTCATCCGCGCGGGAAATACGTTACGGTGCTGACGAACTGGTGCGGAGAGTTCTCCTCCCAGGAGGCGCGACGGCTATTTAGCGAAGCCGGCATTCCAACCTATCGCACGCCTGAGGGTACCATTACCGCCTTTATGCATATGGTGGAATACCGTCGCAACCAGAAACAGCTACGGGAAACGCCGGTATTGTCCGATACGTTGACCGCCAATACCGCCGAGGCCCACACGCTATTGCAGCGCGCGCTGAGCGAAGGCGCGACCTCACTGGACACCCATGAAGTCAGCCCGGTGCTACGCGCCTACGGCATCCATACTCTGCCCACCTGGATTGCCGCCGACAGCGCCGAAGCGGTACATATCGCCGAGCAGATTGGCTACCCGGTGGCGTTGAAGTTACGTTCGCCGGATATTCCGCATAAATCTGAAGTTCAGGGCGTAATGCTCTATTTACGAACCCCTGCTGAAGTCCAGCAGGCGGCGGACGCGATTATCGACAGGGTAAAAATGGCCTGGCCGCAGGCGCGTATTCATGGCCTGCTAGTCCAAAGCATGGCCAACCGCGCCGGGGCGCAGGAACTTCGGGTCGTCGTCGAGCATGACCCGCTTTTTGGCCCGTTGATCATGCTTGGCGAAGGCGGTGTCGAGTGGCGAGCGGAAAATCAGGCCGCGGTCGCCCTGCCGCCGCTGAATATGAACCTGGCGCGTTATCTGGTGATCCAGGCCATTAAGAGCAAAAAAATCCGCGGACGCAGCGCGCTGCGCCCGTTAGATATTCCCGGTCTTAGCCAGTTGCTGGTGCAGGTCTCTAATCTGATCGTCGATTGCCCCGAGATCCAGCGGTTGGATATTCACCCCTTGCTTGCTTCCGGCAACGAGTTTACCGCCCTCGACGTCACCCTCAGCCTGGCGCCATTTAGCGGCGACAGCGAAAGCCGGCTGGCAGTCAGACCCTATCCGCAACAGTTAGAAGAATGGGTGGTGATGAAAAACGGTGAACGCTGCCTGTTCCGGCCGATCCTGCCTGAGGATGAACCTCTGCTATTGGCTTTTATCGAACAGGTCACCAAAGAAGATCTCTATTACCGCTACTTCAGCGAGATCAACGAATTCACCCATGACGACTTAGCCAATATGACCCAGATCGACTACGATCGTGAAATGGCCTTTGTTGCGGTACGCGCTACGGAGCAAGGAAGCGAGATCCTTGGCGTGACCAGAGCGATTTCCGATCCTGATAACATTGATGCCGAGTTCGCCGTGCTGGTACGCTCGGATCTGAAAGGTTTAGGTCTGGGGCGACAGCTCCTTGAAAAGCTTATCGCCTATACGCAAGGACACGGATTACAGCGCTTAAATGGCATCACCATGCCAAATAACCGCGGCATGATAAGCCTTGCCAGAAAACTTGGCTTTGCCGTAGATATACAGCTAGAAGACGGAATTGTGAGCCTGTCTCTTGCGCTGAATACGTTACATTCGGTGACAAGCGACAGCAATTAATGACCACATTCGCGGGTAGTGATGTTATTATTGCCCGCTTACGTCGTCTGCATGGTACAGAAGACCCTTCAATAAACAGAGAAGAAACGCACTGTGATGTTGTCAAAATTTAAGCGTAATAAACATCAACAACACCTTGCCCAACTCCCTAAGCTCTCTCAGTCAGTTGATGATATCGAGTTCTTTTACGCGCCGGCTGATTTCCGCCAGGCGCTACTGGCAAAGATAGCCCACGCCACCCAGCGTATTTGCATTATTGCGCTCTACCTTGAGCAAGATGATGGCGGAAAAGGAATACTGCAAGCCTTGTACGACGCCAAACGTCAACGTCCGGAACTGGACGTGCGCGTGCTGGTTGACTGGCATCGCGCCCAGCGCGGCCGCATCGGCGCTGCAGCCTCCAATACCAATGCCGACTGGTACTGTCGTATGGCCCAGGAAAATCCTGGGATTGATATCCCGGTCTATGGCGTCCCGGTCAATACCCGTGAAGCGCTCGGCGTGCTCCATTTTAAAGGCTTCATCATCGACGATAGCGTCATCTATAGCGGCGCCAGCCTGAACGATGTGTACCTGCATCAGCATGATAAATATCGCTACGATCGCTATCAGTGCATCCGCAACGGCAAGATGGCCGATGTCATGTTCGACTGGGTCGAGCACAACCTGGTAGAGGGTCGCGGCGTGAATCGTCTCGATCGCCCGGATCGGCCGAAAAGCCCGGAAATCAAAAATGATATTCGCCTGTATCGCCAGGATCTGCGCGAAAGCGGCTATCACTTCACCGGCAATGCCGATGAAGAACAATTATCAGTCACACCGCTGGTCGGGCTCGGTAAATCGAGCTTGCTCAACAAGACTATCTTCCACCTGATGCCGTGTGCGGAACACAAGCTGACAATCTGCACCCCGTATTTCAACCTGCCCGCCGTACTGGTCAGAAATATTATTTCTCTGCTACGCAGCGGCAAAAAAGTGGAAATCATCGTCGGCGATAAGACCGCGAACGACTTCTATATCCCGGAAGATCAGCCGTTTAAAATCATCGGCGCACTGCCTTATTTGTACGAAATTAACCTGCGACGCTTCCTGAGCCGCCTGCAGTATTATGTGAATACCGATCAGCTCATCGTGCGTTTATGGAAAGATGACGATAACAGCTACCATCTAAAGGGTATGTGGGTTGATAACGAATGGATGCTGTTAACCGGCAATAACCTCAATCCGCGCGCCTGGCGGCTGGACTTGGAAAATGCCGTGCTTATCCACGATCCTAAACATCAACTGCGCGAAATGCGGGAAAAGGAGCTTCAGCTCATCCGTACGCATACGACGGTGGTGAAGCATTATCGCGATCTGCAAAGCATCGCCGACTATCCGGTGAAGGTGAAAAAGCTCATTCGCCGTCTGCGACGTATCCGCATCGACCGTCTTATTAGCCGCATTCTTTAAATCAATGCCCCGTTTACGGGGCTTTTTTTCAGGAAGCACTATGCGTCATCTTGTTATTTTTGCCCCTTTACTGCTTGGCGGCTGCAGCCATATGGCCAATGATGCCTGGAGTGGTCAGGACAAAGCCCAACACTTTCTCGCGTCGGCAATGCTCTCCGCGGCCGGCAATGAATATGCGCAGCATCAGGGATACAGCCGCGATCGCAGCGCCGCCATCGGTCTGATGTTTTCCGTTAGTCTGGGGGCATCAAAAGAGTTATGGGACAGCCGCCCGGCAGGGAGCGGCTGGAGCTGGAAAGATTTCGCCTGGGATGTCGCCGGCGCCACTACCGGCTATGCGGTGTGGCAACTGGCGCATCAATAAGGTTACAAACGCAGACCCTTCCCTTTACCGTGCAGCATCAGAGACACCAGGAAGGCAATCGCCGCCATCGCCGTCACGTACCAATAGAAGGCATTCTCCATTCCCGCAGATTTAAGCGACAGCGCGACGTATTCCGCTGAACCACCGAACAACGCGTTTGCTACCGCATAGGACAAGCCCACGCCCAGCGCGCGAACCTGTGCCGGAAACATTTCCGCCTTCAGGATCCCGCTGATGGAAGTGTAGAAGCTGACAATCAGCAACGCACAAATCACCAGGGCAAATGCGGCATATGGAGAGCTGACATTTTGCAGCGCGCTAAGGATAGGCACGGTAAACAGCGTCGCCAGCACGCCGAAACACAGCATTGAAGTGCGGCGACCCACCTTATCCGAGAATGCGCCAAACAGCGGCTGTACCAGCATATACACGAAAAGCGCCGCCGTCATAATCATGCTGGCGGTGCTGGCCGACATGCCGGCGGTATTCACCAGATATTTTTGCATGTAGGTGGTGAAGGTGTAAAAAGTCAGCGAGCCGGCGGCGGTAAAGCCCAGCACCATGACAAAAGCCCGGCGATTACGCCACAAACCTTTAAAGGAACCGGCCTCTTTCAGCGCTCGGGTTTCATGTTTCGAGGTTTCATCCAACTGACGGCGCAGCCACAGCGCGACGATGGCCAGTACGGCGCCCAGAGCAAAAGGTATACGCCATCCCCAGGCATGCAAGTCTTCATCACTGAGGATTTGTTGTAGCGCGACAACGACCAGTACCGCCAGCAGTTGACCGCCAATTAACGTAACGTACTGGAAGGAGGCGTAGAATCCTTTCTTTCCTTCTACTGCCACTTCACTCATGTAGGTCGCGCTGGTGCCATATTCCCCGCCAACGGACAGGCCCTGGAACAGACGTGCCAGCAGGAGCAAAGCCGGTGCCCAGGTGCCGATAGTGGCGTATCCCGGTAGACAAGCAATTACCAGCGAGCCGAAGCACATCATGCATACCGAAATAAGCATTGAGGCTTTACGTCCGCGACGGTCAGCAATGCGGCCAAACAGCCAGCCGCCGATGGGGCGCATCAGGAAGCCAGCGGCAAAAACTCCGGCGGTTTGTAACAATTGAGTAGTGGTATTTCCTGAAGGGAAAAAGATGTGCGCAAAATAGAGTGAGCAAAATGAATAGACATAAAAATCAAACCATTCCACCAGGTTCCCTGAAGATGCGCCCACAATTGCCCATACACGGCGCCGGGTATCTCCCTGTTCCAGGGTCCCCTGCTCGTTAATACTGCTTTCTGTCATTGTAATTTTGCTCCAGCAAAGACCGTAATCTGTCTCATCGGGCGTGACACGTCACTTCGACAAATTAATTAGTGAACCAAATGTTATATAATTGTTATTTATTTATATGTGATTGTATTCACATTTTTTTTCGTAACACCGCTTTTCGCGATTAACGTCAGTACATGCGCAATGAAAAAGAGAATTATGGCGAAGTGGGTACAACGACGGGGTTTTATATGGCTTTGAATGAAGGTGAGCGTGTGGATTTGGCGCGATCTTCCCCGCAGGAGGTGCGGATCTGTAGCCCCGGTAAGCGCAGCGCCACCGGGGAAGATAGCGGCGCGTCTGGCCGCAAAAGACAAAAGCAGAAAGCCAGGTCTTCCGACTGAGCCTTTCGTTTTACGTTGCTATGGCAGCGGCTTTCCCCGGAGGCGGTGCTGCGCACCTTTTCCGGGCTACGGGTTGCGTAGCCCCGGTAAGCGCAGCGCCACCGGGGGAGCTATACGCCACACAGCAAAAAACCCCGCACCTTCCGGTACGGGGTTCTTCTTATTTGATGCCTGGCAGTTTATGGCGGGCGTCCTGCCCGCCACCCTCCGGGCCGTTGCTGCGCAACGTTCAAATCCGCTCCCGGCGGATTTGTCCTGCTCCGGAGAGCGCTCACCGACAAACAACAGATAAAACAAAAGGCCCAGTCTTCCGACTGAGCCTTTCGTTTTATTTGATGCCTGGCAGTTCCCTACTCTCACATGGGGAGACCCCACACTACCATCG
>NZ_JAQIRG010000004.1:0-463778 GCF_050600725.1 Klebsiella sp. 141251 | reverse complement strand
TGGTGCCCGGACTCGGACTAACGCCGCAGGCGTTGAACAGCGCGCTTGTCGCGCTGGCCCCGAAGGGGTGAGCCGCGTTGCGGCGAATAATCGAACGCAGTTCGATGAAGAGTCCGGCCGTAGAAAAGCAAAAACCCGCCTTTTGGGCGGGTTCTTTAAATAGTGGTGCCCGGACTCGGACTAACGCCGCAGGCGTTGAACAGCGCGCTTGTCGCGCTGGCCCCGAAGGGGTGAGCCGCGTTGCGGCGAATAATCGAATGCAGTTCGATGAAGAGTCCGGCCGCAGAAAAGCAAAAACCCGCCTTTTGGGCGGGTTCTTTAAATAGTGGTGCCCGGACTCGGAATCGAACCAAGGACACGGGGATTTTCAATCCCCTGCTCTACCGACTGAGCTATCCGGGCAACGGGGCGCATTAAACCTGATTCACCGCGCCTCGTCAACGAAATTTATAAATTTCGCAGCAGACTGCACAATCTATCACCACTTTGCCGTAAAAGCACGCGTCGTCAGGCAAAAAAGGCCGTCCACGCGACCGAAATCGGCATTGCCAGCAGCAGGGCGGGGAGCATATTGACCACTGCGAACATCTTAATCCCGCAGATACGCAGGCCGGTCGCCACCAGCAGCATACCGCCGACGGCGCTGAAGTCTGCCATCATCATCGGCGTGGTCAGCGGCATGATAAGCGAGGCGCAGGCCGCCAGACTCAGCTGAATCAGCAGCATCGGCACACAGATTGCCGACACCGCCAGCCCCAGGGTACAGGCGAAAATCGTGGCGGTGAAAAAGTCGAGAAACGCTTTGGCGATAAGGATGCTGGCGTCGCCGGTCATTCCTTCGCGCATGGCGCCAAAAACGCCGGTACCGCTGGCGCAAAACAACACGATGATCGCCACGTAGCTCTGAATATAAGACTCGTGGGCCGAGGCCTTTTTCCTGCCCTTTGGCGACAATAGTTGCTGGAGTTTGCTCACCAGGGTATTGATGCCTTTCTCCATATTACACACTTCGCCGAGTAGCGCGCCGACCAGCGTCGCCAGCACCATCACCGGCAGGTTGGCGCACTTGATGACCAGTAAAATACCAATCCCCAGTGATGCCAGCCCGAAAATCGAGGTCATCGAGGTGCGGATCCTTTCCGGCAATCGTTGGCTCAGTAGCGCGCCCAATACGCCGCCGGCAAGCACCGCGCTGGCGTTAATAAATGGCCCTATAACCAAAGTAAACTCCTGTTAATTATTCCTGATGTCCGCATTATTATGACCATGTTTTGCCGCGAAGGCTTGCGGATACGTGGGGAGAATGCATATGGATTTCATCTTGCGCCACTTTCGGAAAGGTGCCATGATTGCGCGGATTTTCACCTCTTTACCCTGAGGCCGCCGGGATGACGACATCGCCATTACATCGCCGTTGCCGCTGCGCATTGCTGCGCGGTTTGCCTCGTTCCTTACTCTCCCTGTTCACCATGCGGTGAAGGCCACGTATGCTCACTGTAGGACAACAGTAAGATCGGACGCGTCTGCTTTTACTGATGTCCGGCGGTCGGAGCTGAATTCCGTCAGACCCGGACACCTCGTTGGGCAAGTCTCCACCTTTGCCTGAGATTTTTACACTCCCGATACGGGCATTTGCGCTTATGAAATCTATGCACATTGCCGCCAGCTGCGAGCTGGTCTCCCGTCTGTCCACCCATCGCCAGGTTGTGGCGCTGGACAGCACTGATTTTACCGATGCGGCAGCGGTCGTCATCACCGCGGCGGATAGCCGCAGCGGTATCCTGGCCCTGCTCAAGCGCAGCGGATTCAATCTGCCGGTCTATCTGTTTAGCGAAACGCAAACGGATAAGCCGGAAGGAGTCGTCGCGGTGATTAGCGGCAAAGAGCAGGAGTGGCTGGAGCTGGAAGCGGCCGCCTGCGGCTATGAAGAGAAACTACTGCCGCCGTTTTTTAATACGCTTAGCCAGTACGTTGAGATGGGCAACAGTACTTTCGCCTGTCCCGGCCATCAGCATGGCGCGTTCTTTAAAAAGCATCCGGCGGGCCGCCAGTTCTACGAGTTTTTCGGCGAGAACGTTTTTCGCGCCGACATGTGCAACGCCGACGTCAAGCTCGGCGATCTGCTGATCCATGAAGGTTCGGCGAAGCACGCGCAGAAATTTGCGGCAAAAGTTTTCAATGCCGATAAAACCTACTTCGTGCTTAATGGCACTTCCGCGGCGAACAAGGTCGTGACCAATGCGCTGCTGACCCGCGGCGATCTGGTACTGTTCGATCGCAACAACCATAAATCAAACCACCATGGCGCGCTGATCCAGGCCGGGGCGACGCCGGTCTATCTGGAAGCCGCGCGCAACCCGTTCGGCTTTATCGGCGGCATCGACGACCACTGCTTTGATGAAACCTACCTGCGCGAGCTGATCCGCGAGGCGGCGCCGGAAAAAGCCGACGCGCGGCGCCCGTTCCGCCTGGCGGTGATCCAACTGGGCACCTATGACGGCACGGTGTATAACGCGCGCCAGGTGGTGGATAAAATCGGCTATCTCTGCGATTACATCCTGTTTGACTCGGCGTGGGTCGGTTACGAGCAGTTTATCCCGATGATGGCTGACTGCTCGCCGCTGCTGTTGGATCTCAATGAAAACGATCCGGGCATTTTTGTGACGCAATCGGTGCATAAGCAACAGGCCGGTTTTTCGCAGACTTCGCAAATTCACAAGAAGGATAACCATCTGCGCGGCCAGGCGCGTTTCTGCCCGCATAAGCGGCTGAATAACGCCTTTATGTTGCATGCTTCCACCAGTCCGTTTTATCCGCTGTTCGCCTCGCTGGATGTGAATGCCAAAATCCATGAAGGAGAGAGCGGTCGGCGGCTGTGGGCGGAGTGCGTGGAGCTGGGTATCGAAGCGCGTAAAGCGATACTAGCGCAGTGTAAATTATTGCGGCCATTTGTGCCGCCGCTGGTCGGCGGGAAACCGTGGCAGGAGCATTCGACGGCGACTATCGCCAGCGAACGTCGCTTCTTTAGCTTCGAGCCGGGCGCGAGCTGGCACGGCTTTAGCGGTTATGCTGACAATCAATACTTTGTCGATCCGTGTAAGCTGCTGCTGACCACGCCGGGCATCGATGCCGATAGCGGCGACTATACCGAGTTTGGCATCCCGGCGACCATCCTGGCGCACTACCTGCGCGAAAACGGCATCGTGCCGGAGAAGTGCGATCTCAACTCGATTTTGTTCCTGCTGACGCCGGCGGAAAGCGCGGAAAAACTGGCGCGACTGGTGGCGATGCTGGTCCAGTTCGAACAGCATATCGAAGCGGATTCGTCGCTCGCCGAGGTACTGCCGACTATTTACAACAAATACCCGGTTCGCTACCGCGATTACACCATTCGCCAGCTGTGTCAGGAAATGCACGATCTGTACGTCAGTTTTGATGTTAAAGACCTGCAAAAGGCGATGTTCCGCAAGCAGAGTTTCCCGCCGGTGGTGATGAACCCGCAGGACGCCAACCGCGAATTTATCCGCGGCAACGTTGAGCTGGTGCGCCTGTGCGAGGCCGAAGGCCGCATCGCGGCGGAAGGGGCGCTACCGTATCCGCCGGGCGTGCTGTGCGTGGTGCCGGGCGAGATCTGGGGAGGCGCGGTGCTGCGCTACTTCCTTGCGCTGGAAGAGGGAGTCAATATGCTGCCGGGCTTTTCGCCGGAGCTGCAGGGGGTTTATAGCGAAACGGATGCCGATGGTATTAAGCGGTTGTATGGGTATGTGTTGAAAGCCTAAGCCGGGACCAGGCATTGTGCGCGTATTTTGCCGGATGACGGCTGGCGCCTTATCCGGCCTACGGTCCGTGCGGCCTGCCTTTAATTTAATCATCGTGCTGGCTGAAACTGCCGGTACCAATGGCCTCAAAACCCCCGGTGGCGCTGCCGCTTACCGGGGCTACAGCGCTGTGCGGTTTGGTAGCCCGGAGAAGACGCAACGCGCCGCCTCCGGGAAAACTCCTGTGCGACAAAACCGTTGCCAACCGATAACAGTATCTACAAATTCTGTAGGCCCGGTAAGGCGTCAGCCGTCACCGGGCAATGACAATCAGGCGTTCTGGCGCGCGGCGGCAGGCTGTCTGACGTGTTGATACTTGAACAGCGCCACGAAAGCGAAGGCCAGCACCAGCGAGTAGGCGGCGAAAATCAGCCACACGCTTTGCCAGTTAGTGATCCCCTCAACGGTAAAGTGCTCGACAACTTTGCCGCTCACCATCCCACCAAGGATGCAGCCGAAGCCGTTGGTCATCATCAGGAACATACCCTGGGCGCTGGCGCGGATTTCCGGACGCACCTCTTTCTCAACGAACACTGAACCGGAGATGTTGAAGAAGTCGAAGGCGCAGCCGTAGACGATCATCGACAGCACCAGCAGGACGGTACCGAACGGCGTCGGATCGCCGAAGGCGAACAGGCCGAAGCGCAGCATCCACGCCACGATACTAATCAGCATCACGTTCTTAATGCCATAGCGGCTAAGGAAGAACGGGATAGTCAGAATAAACAGCGTTTCGGAGATCTGCGAAATCGACATCAATACCGATGCGTGCTCGACGATAAAGCTACCGGAGAACAGCGGGTCTTTATCGAAGCTGTGCAGGAAGGTGTTGCCAAACATATTGGTGATCTGCAGTTCGGCGCCGAGCATCATGGAGAAGATAAAGAAGATTGCCATACGCTTGTTTTTAAACAGCGCAAAGGCGTTCAGGCCGAGCATCTCGGTCCAGCTCTGGTTGCGCTGGGCGTTGGCGACCGGAATATGCGGCAGCGTCAGGGTGAACAGCGCCAGCAAGACCGACAGCGTCGCGCCGATATAAAGCTGCATATGGCTAAGTTCGAAGCCAGAAAAGCTGACGCCCCACATGGCGAGGATAAAGCCGATGGTGCCCCAGATACGAATTGGCGGGAAATCGGTCACGATATCCAGCCCCGCCGACTGCAGGCGGTAGTAGGAGATGGTGTTGATCAAGCCAAGCGTCGGCATATAGGCCAGCGAGTTAAGCAAGATCACGAGGAACATCTCGCCTGGCGTGGTGACCTGCGCCGCGAGGTACAGCGTTAACGCGCCGACCAGGTGGCAGATGGCATACACCCATTTGGCGCTGATCCATTTATCGGCGACGATCCCGAGCAGCGTTGGCATCAGAACGGCGGCGATACCGAGCGAGCTATACACCGCGCCGATGGCCGCGCCGTCAAACTTCAGGGTGACGAACATGTACGAGCCGAGCGTGGTTAGCCAACTCCCCCAAAGGCAGAACTGCAGGAACGACAGTATTTTTAACTGCAGCTTAAGATTCATGTATTTATCCTCACGAATGTGGGCTTGTTATGTGTTTTAAATAACATAACCAACGTTATTTTGATGCAATTCTATCATTCAGCGATTGCAAGCTTCTGTTAACTGCCGCAGAAAATCGAAAGATATTACCAAGTATGTCATAAAAAAAGAGAGGCCCGGTGCGATGCCCGGGCCTGTGGGGGAGAAGCGTTACTTACGGCGATAGCTTTTCTGCGCGGTGTTAACTTTATACAGATAACGGCGCGATTCCGCCGACGGATGGCGGGTGGTGAGCGTCTGGTAGACGTCGCCTGGCGCCATACTGTTAATGATGTTCGCTGCCTGGACTTTATCGCTGGAGAAGACGCGCAGTACGCTGCCGGCGCCGCCGTTATAGGCGGTGATCACCGCGTAGCGACGCGAGGTGGGGTTATCGATGCCGGCGAGATAAACGTTGTTCAGCATCGCCAGATAGGCGGTACCGGTATCGATGTTATTCGCCGGGTCAAACAGATAGCTGCGGCTCGGCAGGCCGGATTTGCCCTGCGAACGGAAGACGTCTTTCCCCGCGCTGTGCTGAACGACCTGCATCAGCCCCATGGCATCCGCGTGGCTCACCGCATAGGGGTTAAACGACGACTCTGTCTGCATTATCGCAAGGATCAGCGACTCATCTACGCCGTATTTACGCGAGGCCTGGCGCACCATACCGAGATATTTATGCGCACGTTTATCGAGGTGGTTAGGCACCAGATTAATGGTGATGCTATAAATCATGCGCAGGCCGTTGTTACGGCTCTTCAGGCGGGTTTGCAGCAGATAATCGGCATAGCGCGCGGCGCGCCACTCCCAGCGGATGGATTCACCGGTGTTATCGACGACCTGGCCGTAGAGGAACGGTTCTTTGGAAATCTGAATATCATCGACGTCGGAATAGAGGTCGATAGAGTTGGGGTCATCGCCCATCAACAGGGTTTTGATAATCGCCTGGCGTAACCTTCCTTGCGGATCGGTTCCGGCGATGGTCTCGACGGTAATCGTACCGGCATCAAAGTTGATGTGGCTACGGGTTTGATATTGATCGGTATATTTTACGTAGTCCTTCGGCCCGGCGAGCAGAACTTCGTTATACCCCCAAATGTTCTCGATGTTATGGGCAAACTGGCCCATCAGGATATCGAATCCGTTAGTGTCCTTGACCCAGGCCTCGTTATATTCGGCGCCTTTTTTATTGGAACTGGAACAGGACACGAGCAGTGGCGCAATCAGCGCGAGCGCTAAGTATTTTTTCATCATTCCGGGAGTGCGTGTTGTGTTTGTTTGGTAAAGGCCGTGAGGCCCTTACTGTTGTTCCGGCGGCGTGTAGCCTTCGATGTGAACGTCTTTCCCTTCAAACAGGAACTGCACCATCTCCTGTTCCAGCAGCTTGCGGTGCTCCGGGTTCATCATGCTGAGTTTTTTCTCGTTGATCAGCATGGTCTGCTTATGCTGCCACTGCGCCCAGGCCTCTTTGGAAATTTCGTTGTAAATGCGCTTACCGAGCTCGCCCGGATACAGCTGGAAATCCTGGCCGTCCGCTTCACGCTGCAGGAAAGTACAAAAAATCGTTCTGCTCATAATCAATCCTCTTTTATAGCCGAAAAAACTAGACCGGCGTTCCGGCTTTCAACTGTTGCAACAAGCGCTCCACGGGGGCCGCCAGTCCGACCGATGGCGGCTGCGCTAAGTTATACCAGAGTGCGTTACCTTCATCCATGCATGCGCCAGATGAGTGCACTGTAAGCCACATCGGCACAATATCCAGGTGGAAATGGCTGAAAGTGTGGCGGAAGGCGGTTAATTGCGTCAGATTATCGGCCTTTATCTGACGCTGCGCTAGCCACTCGCGTAGCCCGGCTTCATCCTCAAACTGCGGAAAACAGAACAATCCGCCCCATAAACCTACCGGCGGACGTTGGGAGAGATACACCTCGTCGCCGTGCTGCATCAGCAGGAAGTAGCCGGTGCGCTCCGGGATGGTCTGCTTCGGTTTTTTCCCCGGATATTCCGCCCATGAATGGTTAGCGTAGGCCACGCAGCCGTTCCTCAGCGGGCACAGTTCGCACTTCGGTTTCGAGCGGGTGCAAACCATCGCGCCGAGATCCATCATCGCCTGGTTGAAGCGCTCTACGCCCTGCGCCGGCGTCACCTCTTCGCTTATTTCCCACAGCCGTTTTTCCACCTCTTTTTTCCCCGGCCAGCCGCTCACAGCATAGCAGCGGGCGAGTACCCGCTTCACGTTGCCGTCGAGAATCGGATAATGCTGACCGAGCGAAAGGGATAAAATCGCCCCCGCCGTCGAGCGCCCGACGCCGGGCAGCGCGGCCACCTCTTCAAAGGTTTGCGGGAACTCGCCGCCGTGCAGCGTGGCGACCTGCTGCGCGGCTTTATGTAAATTGCGCGCCCGCGCGTAGTAGCCAAGGCCGGTCCACAGATGCAGCACTTCATCCAGCGGCGCGTTGGCTAAATCAACAACCGTTGGGAAACGCGCCATAAAGCGTTCAAAATAGGGAATAACCGTGGTGACCTGGGTTTGTTGCAACATCACTTCGGAGAGCCATACTTTGTAAGGCGTCTTGGCGATTTGCCAGGGCAGGGTTTTACGGCCGTATTTGTCGTACCAGTCCAGGACCTGGGCTGAAAATTGCGCGGCGAGAAAAGTCAAAGCTACGGCTCCGGAATCGCGATTACAGGGTGGCAGATTGCAGCACAAGGGCGAGTGGCTGTAAACCCTTGCATCCGCCGGGTAACTTTGGATAATGCCCGTTTTCCGAACACATTCACAAGCAGACTTAACTTTTATGAAAAACGACGTCATTTCTCCGGAATTCGATGAAAACGGTCGCCCGCTGCGCCGTATTCGTAGCTTCGTCCGTCGCCAGGGCCGCCTGACGAAAGGGCAGCAGCATGCGCTGGATAACATTTGGCCGGTGATGGGCGTTGAATTCAACGATGCGCCGCTCGATTTCGCCGCCCTGTTTGGCCGCGAAGCGCCGGTCACCTTAGAAATTGGTTTCGGCATGGGCGCCTCGCTGGTGGCGATGGCGAAAGCTAAACCGGAGCAAAATTTCCTCGGTATTGAAGTGCACTCGCCGGGCGTCGGCGCATGCCTGGCGTCCGCGGAAGAAGAAGGCGTACAAAATCTGCGCGTAATGTGTCACGATGCGGTCGAAGTGCTGCACACGATGATCCCGGATAACTCGCTGAATATGGTGCAGCTGTTTTTCCCTGACCCGTGGCATAAAGCGCGTCATAATAAACGTCGTATCGTGCAGCCGCCTTTCGCCGAGCTGGTAAAAAGCAAGCTGAAGCTGGGCGGCGTCTTCCATATGGCGACCGACTGGGAAGCCTATGCCGAGCATATGCTGGAAGTAATGTCTTCGCTGGAAGGCTATCGTAACCTGTCGGAAAGTAACGATTACGTACCGCGCCCGGAATCGCGCCCGGTAACCAAATTTGAACAACGTGGCCATCGTCTTGGCCACGGCGTATGGGACTTAATGTTCGAGAGGGTGAAATAATGGCCAAGAATCGTAGCCGTCGTCTGCGTAAAAAAATGCATATCGACGAGTTTCAGGAGTTAGGTTTCTCCGTAGCCTGGCGTTTCCCGGAAGGGACCAGCGAAGAGCAGATCGACCAGACGGTCAACGATCTGATCGAAGAGGTCATTGAGCCGAATAAACTGGCCTTTGACGGCAGCGGCTATCTCTCGTGGGAAGGGCTCATCTGCATGCAGGAAATCGGTAAATGTACCGAAGAGCATCAGGCCATCGTTCGTAAGTGGCTGGAAGATCGTAAATTAGCGGATGTGCGCACCAGCGAACTTTTTGACGTCTGGTGGGACTAAGTTTGACAAGGGTCGGCAATTGCCGGCCCGATTTGTCTTAAGGGAGTAAAATGATGCGCAAAACGCTGCTGGCGGTGGCGCTTTCCGTCACCGCTTTGTCTGCCCACGCGGACTACCAGTGTAGCGTCACGCCGCGTGACGATGTGATCCTCAGCCCGCAGCAGGTGCAGGTGAAGGGGGAAAACGGCGATCTGGTGATTAAGCCGGACGGCAATCTGACTTTTAACGGTAAAGCCTATGCCCTTAGCGCCGCCCAGCGCGAACAGGCGCAAGATTATCAGGCCGGTCTGCGCAGCAGCCTGCCGTGGATTGACGACGGCGCGCGCTCGCGCGTCGAGAAAGGCCGCAAGGCGCTGGATAAAATCATCACCGAGCAGGTCGGCGCCAGCAGCAGTATGCATAGCCGCCTGACCAAGCTGGACGCGCAGCTGAAAGAACAGATGAACCGCATTATCGAACGTCGCAGCGATGGCCTGACTTTCCACTATAAAGCTATCGACCAGGTTCGCGCCGATGGCCAACAGCTGGTGAATCAGGCGATGGGCGGCATTCTGCAGGACAGCATTAACGAGATGGGCGCCAAAGCGGTGCTCAAAGGCGGCGGCAATCCGCTGCAGGGCATTCTCGGCAGTCTTGGCGGCCTGCAAACCGCAATCCAGGATGAGTGGAAAAACCAGGAAGCGGATTTCCAGCAGTTCGGCAAAGATGTCTGTAGCCGGGTGGTCTCGCTGGAAGAGAGCCGCAAAGCGCTGGTTGGCTCATTAAAATAATCAAGATTTCGCGGCCCGCATACCTTTGGGCCGCGCTCTTCTCCACTCAGGCCCGACCGTGCGACACGCGTGAACGGCGAGCCAGAGAATCAATGATGACCGCAATCGCCAGTACCGCGCCGGTTATGATATAGCGCAGCGATGACGGCAGGTTCAACAGCGTCAGCCCATTTGAAATCGACTGAATCACGATGATCCCCAATAGCGCGGACCAGGCGCTGCCGCGTCCGCCGAACAGGCTGGTGCCGCCGATCACCGCCGCGGCGATGGCGTTGAGGTTGACGTCGCCGGTGCCGGCCTGCTGGCTGGCGGAGGCCAGTCGTGACGCCGCGAGAATGCCGCCGAAGGTCGCAAGCGTGGTACACAGGACGAAAGCGCTCACATAAATCGCCCGTACGTTAATCCCCGAACGGCGCGCCGCTTCACGGTTGCCGCCGACCGCGAACATTGAGCGGCCCCATTTTGTCCGTTTCAGCGCGTAGTTGAGGATCATCACGCAGGCGACGAAGAGACCGAAAATCCACGGAATACCGCGCCCCTGATTGAGGTAAAGCACCGCGGCCTCGAAGATAATCGTCAGCGCGATCGCGCGCGCCAGTAGCGAGCTGACTCCCTCGGCGGAAAGATTGGCCGCCAGGCGCCGCGAGCGTTTTTTCAGGCCAAAGACAATAATCGCCAGCCCCGGCAGCAGCGCCATCAGGTGTGAGAACCAGCCGGGCATCACCAGCAGTTGGCCAAAGCGTACCAGCGGCGACGTGTAGGGCAGGTTAATGCTGCCGCTCGGCCCGAGGATATACAGCTGCATGCCCAGCAGCGCCAGCAGGCCGGCGAGGGTGGCGACGAAACTCGGCATCCCGACGCGGTTATACAGCAGCGCGTAGACCAGCCCGACGGCCACGCCGCAGGCCAGCGCCACGGCGATGGCTCCCGCCAGCGGCCATCCTGCGTTCACCCACAGCACACCGACGATAGCCGATGCCAGGCCGCTCATCGAGCCGACCGACAGGTCTATCTCGCCAAGCATCAAAACGCAGACGATGCCGAGCGAGATAAACCCGACCGTCGCGCAATCAAACAGCAGGTTCACCAGGTTATTCGGCGCGATATAGACCGGATTGAGGAAGGTGAAGACCAGGGAAATCACAATCAGCCCGGCGATCACCGGCGCGGTGCCGAGATCGCCGGTTTTGATGCGGGTTATCTGCGCGCGCAGGGCGCCGAACAGGCCCTCGTCGTGACGAACGCGCTCATCGCTGCGGTCCAGCGCGGTGTGGGATGCGGTCTTACTGTTCATAAAATTACATCGCTCCGGAAGTCGTGGGCTGTGATTTACGTTCAACCCGGCGTGAGACGGCGTTTTCCGTCGCGCCGGTGATCGCGGCGACCAGATCCTGATTAGAAGCATCGGGCGTGAAGATCCCTTTGTTGCGCCCGAGACGCAGCACCACGATACGGTCGGCGACGGCGCGAACGTCTTCCATGTTGTGACTGATGATGATGACACCAAGCCCGCGCTCGCGAACGCGCTCAATCAGGTTGAGCACTTCCGCGGTCTGCGCGACGCCCAGCGCCGCGGTAGGCTCATCGAGCATGATGATTTTAGGATTCAGCAGCAGCGAACGGGCGATGGCGACGGTCTGCCGCTGGCCGCCGGAAAGCGATGCCACCGGTTCGCGTACTGATGGAATTCGTGCCGCCAGCTCCTGCAGTAGCGTCCAGGCTTTCACTTCCATCGCTACTTCATCAAGCTGGAACGGCGAAATTTCATGGCCCAGAAACAGGTTTGCCACCACATCAAGGTTTTCGCACAGCGCCAGATCCTGAAACACCGTGGCAATACCGTATTCCAGCGCTTTGCCGGGGCTATCGAGGGTGACAGGGTTGCCGTCAAACTCAATGGTGCCGGAGGTCGGCTGGTGGACGCCGGCGAGGATCTTCACCAGCGTGGATTTGCCCGCGCCGTTGTCGCCGACCAGCGCGACCACCTCGCCGGCGTGGACTTCTAATTCGATATCCGTCAGCGCCGACACCGCGCCAAAATGTTTAGAGACGTTGCGCAGTTGCAGTATTGGCCGCCCGGCGGCGGAGTTGTGTTGTTGTTGCGGCATACAAAACGACCTCAATAATGGCGAAATCACGCCCGCCGCGGCGGGCGCAGGGTCACAGGTTACTTGCTGATGCCTAACTTCTGGCAGGCGGCGGCGTATTCGCCGCTACACACCTGATCCCAGGTCTGGATTTTTTTATCGAAGATTTCCGCTTTGATGTTTTTGGCGGTCACCACTTCCGGGGTAAATAGCTGGGAAGGGGTGTTGTACAGGGTGGTGCTGGCCTGCGGTTTTTTGCCCTGAATAAAATCAACCGCCACTTTGGCCGCCGCTGCGGCAACGATCTCCGATGGCTTGGAGATGGTGTTGTACTGGTCGCCGGCGATGATCAGCTGCAGCGCGGCGATAGTGGCGTCATTGCCGGTGACCGGCGGCAGCGGCTGGACGCCGGCAGCTTTAAAGGCGGCAATCGCCCCGCCGCCGGTACCGTCGTTCGCCGCGACCACGCCCTTAATTTTGTCGCCAAAGCGGGTAACCTGCCCGGCGGTCCACTCCTGGGCTTTCGGCGGCGCCCACTCCGGGGTGTCGAATTCGGCCAGCGTTTTGTAACCGGACTCTTTCAATCCGCGATGGATACCGTCACGGATCAGCCCTGCGGCGGCATCGGTTGGCGAACCGTTAATTTGCAGCACCCCGGCGTCCTGCGGCACGCCACTCGCTTTCAAATGGTCGGTGAGAGATTTCGCGATGGCGTAGCCAATGCCCTCGTTATCAAATGAGACGTAGAAATCGGCCGGTTTGTTTGGCACCGGGCGGTCATAGGCAATGACCTTGACCCCCTGCGCCTGGGCGTTTTCGACCAGCGCGGCGGCGGCGGAAGAGTCAACCGGATCCAGGACGATCACTTTCGCCCCCTGGGCGATTACAGAGTTGAACTGCTGCTGCTGGAGCGACGCGTTGGCGTTGGCATTCTGATAGATGACCTTACATTCCGCGCAAAGCTTGCTCATTTCCGCCTTAAAACCGGGGAAGTCGTGCTGCTCATAGCGGGTAGAGGCCTGATCGGGCATTAAAAAGGCCACGGTGGCGGACTCTGCAGACCAGGCTGAAGCCGTGACGGTGCCGGTTAGTGCGGCGAGTGTGATAAATATATTACGGTAATTCATTGTGTTACCCTCTTTTTTATAGGCTTAAGCCCGCCGGGTTGCGCCGACGTTACAGAGACTTTTTTTAATCAGAGTTACCAATAATTCACATGTAGGATACGTCGGTTTTACATTTGCTCAACCGATGAAGCAGGATTACCACTGCGCAAAAAATGAGTCAAGAAAAGGAAAAAAGTCGATCGGATTTTGTGATTCGCAGCAAATAAGCGAACAAAAAAACGCCAGTCGATTTGACCGTAGCGGGAGAGGATGTAGGGGGAAGATACGGGCGACGATGCGCCGCCCGCAGGGATTATTCTTCGCTGAGGAACAGCTCCAGCAGCGAATTTAAAAACAGCTTACCGTGCTCGGTAATCTGCCAGTTTTGCGCATCTTCCAGCAGATAGCCTTCGGCGATGGCGGCATCGATTTGCGGACGGATAACCTGCTCATCAAGTCCGGTATACAAGCTGAACTCCGCGCGCGGCGCGGCCTCCAGCAGGCGGAAGCGGTTCATAAAGAACTCGAACGGTTTATCCGCCGCCTCCACGTCGTGCTGACGCTCCAGGTAACGGCCTTCCATGTAGCCGCGCGGATGACGGGTTTTCGCCGTACGCAGAATACGGCCATCGGGGAAGGTCACTTTGCCGTGCGCGCCGCAGCCGATACCCAGGTAATCGCCAAAGCGCCAGTAGTTGAGATTGTGCTGGCACTGATAGCCTGGTTTGGCGTAAGCGGAGGTCTCGTACTGCTGATAGCCTGCGGCGCGCAGCAATTGATGTCCCTGTTCGAAAATATCCCACAGCGCATCGTCATCCGGTAACACCGGCGGACGCGAACCAAACAGCGTGTTCGGTTCAATAGTCAACTGATACCACGACAGATGCGGCGGATTCAGCGCGATCGCCTGGCGTAAGTCATCCAGCGCTTCTTCCAGCGACTGGTCCGGCAGGCCATGCATTAAATCGAGGTTAAAGCTACGCAGCCCGAGGCCGCTCGCCAGCCGCGCCGCGCGTTTTGCCTCTTCCGGGCCGTGAATACGTCCCAGACGCTGCAATTTGGGCTCGCTAAAGCTCTGCACGCCGATGGAGATACGGTTGACGCCGGCACGCTGATAGTCAACGAAGCGATCGGCCTCCACGGTCCCCGGATTGGCTTCCATGGTAATCTCCGCATCCGCCGCCAGCGGCAGGCAGGCGCGCACGCCATCAAGCAGGGTTTTCATCGCCGGGCCGGAAAGCAGGCTCGGCGTACCGCCGCCGATAAAAATAGTCTTAATTTCACGTCCCTGTGCGTATGGCGCATCGTGGCGCAGATCGGCAAGCAGGTGCTGGACGTAGTCGTCGTGCGGCACTTCGCCCTTTAACGCATGCGAATTGAAATCGCAGTACGGGCACTTCTGCACGCACCACGGGATATGAATATAAAGACTCAGAGGCGGCAAATTAGCCATTACGTAATGCTTCCAGTAACAGTTTCAGCGCCTGCCCGCGGTGGGAAATGG
This sequence comes from Klebsiella sp. 141251, assembly GCF_050600725.1. Classification (NCBI taxonomy): domain Bacteria; kingdom Pseudomonadati; phylum Pseudomonadota; class Gammaproteobacteria; order Enterobacterales; family Enterobacteriaceae; genus Klebsiella; species Klebsiella sp. 141251. The sequence continues at coordinate 449,104 of NZ_JAQIRG010000004.1, read as the reverse complement.
CGCTTTTCTCTTCACGGCTCAGCTCCGCCGCGGTTTTACCCTCGGACGGTACAAAGAAAATTGGGTCATAGCCAAAGCCGCCGTTACCTGCCGCCTGGCGAGTAATCACGCCCGGCCAGCTGCCGTGGCATACCAGCGGCGTCGGGTCTTCGGCATGACGCAGATACACCAGCACGCAGTGGAACTGGGCCTGACGTTGCTCATCGGGCACATCCTGCAGAGCATCCAGCAGCTTTTCCAGATTCTGCTGGTCGCTGGCGTTTTCACCCGAGTAGCGAGCGGAGTAAATTCCCGGCGCGCCGCCCAGCGCATCCACCGCCAGACCCGAATCGTCGGCGATGGCCGGCAGGCCGGTGACCTGCGCGGCGTGACGCGCTTTGAGGATCGCGTTTTCGATAAAGGTCAGGCCGGTTTCTTCGGCGGAATCGACCCCAAGCTCGGTCTGGGCGATGACGTCGAGACCAAAATCTTCCAGCAGCGAGGCCAGCTCGCGAACTTTACCGGCGTTGCCGGTAGCGAGTACAACTTTTTGCATATTCAATCCTGTTTAGTCAGTCAGCGCCGCGACGGCGGGCGGGATCTGCTGCGGGTGAATGATTTTTACCTGTTTATGACGGCCCAGTTCGCCTTTTTCGATAAGCACCTGGCTTTTCGCGACGCGGAACTGTTTAGCGAGATATTTTACCAGATGGGCATTTGCCTGGCCGTCGACGGGTGGGGCGGTGATGGCGACTTTGAGCTCGTCGCCATGCAGACCAACAAGGCTATCGCGGCTGGCCTTTGGCTGAATATACAGCCTGAGCACCAGCCCGTCAGCACAGACTTCAACGGCACTCATAGCGCCATCCACAGCCCCGGAAGCAGGACATTGCCGGTAGCTTGCAGCAGCTCGGCGATCCCCATATTAATCACGTACAGCAGCAGCACCAGCACCATCGGCGAAAAGTCGATGCCGCCCATGGATGGCAGAAGGTTGCGAATCGGGCGCAGCAGCGGGTCGGCCAACTGCATCAGCACGTATTCCACCGGGCTGCGACCCTGACTTACCCAGCTCATAATAGCCATCAGCAGCAGCACCCAGAAAATCAGCGAACCGATGGTTTTCAGCAGGATCAGCACCGCGGCAATCCAGATAATCGGCTGGAAGGTGACTACCATAAACAGCACGATCGCCTTGATAACGCAGAGCACGAAGGCGACCAGCAGGGAGGCGCTATCCAGCGGCCCCATTGCCGGGATAATCCGGCGCAGTGGCCCGACGATAGGCTGGGTGGCTTTCACCACGAACTGCGAAAACGGATTGTAAAAGTCGCAGCGCGCCCACTGCATCCAGACGCGTAACAACATGACCATTGTGTAGAGTTCAATGACCGTTGAGAGCAGGAAGGTCAACGTCTTCATGGCGTTCCTCAGATTCCTTATTTTTTGCTGTAGTCGCGCGCGCCGAAGATTGCGGTCCCGATGCGCACCATAGTGCTTCCCGCCGCGATAGCGGCTTCCATGTCATCCGACATGCCCAGAGAGAGCGTATCAACCGAAGGGTAGAGCGTTTTCAGTTGCGCGAATGCTACCGCCATTTGTTGGGCGACGGCAAACTGCCTTTCATACTCTGACTCTGGCGCCGGAATGGCCATTAACCCGCGAAGCTGGAGGTTCGGTAAGGCGGCGACACCGGCGGCTAAAGCGTCAAGCTCCGCCAGCGGGATCCCGGATTTACTCTGTTCATCGCTGATGTTGATTTGAATCAGCACGTTCAGCGGCGCTAGATCCGCCGGACGTTGTTCGCTCAGGCGGGTGGCGATTTTCAACCGGTCGACGGTGTGGCACCAGTCAAAATGTTCGGCCACCAGCCGGCTTTTGTTAGACTGCAACGGGCCGATGAAGTGCCATTGCAGACCGCTGACGCCCGCGTGCTGGAAATAGCGGATTTTATCCACCCCTTCCTGGACGTAGTTTTCGCCGAATGCCCGCTGTCCTGCGGCCATTGCTTCTTCGATAGCGCTCGCAGGTTTGGTTTTACTCACTGCAAGCAACGTAACTTCTTCTGGAGCGCGGCCGCAGCGGGCGGCAGCGCCTGAGATTTTATCCCGGACCTGTGCCAGGTTATGCGCAATATCGTTCATATTCCGAGGATCAGTTATGGAGCTGGAAGAAATCGTGGCCCTTAGTGTAAAGCATAACGTCTCCGATCTACACCTGTGCAGCGCGTATCCGCCGCGCTGGCGTCGTTTGGGAAAGCTTGAGCCTGCGCCCTTTACTTCGCCGGATGTTGAGAAAATCCTCACTCGCTGGCTTAACGACCCACAGCTGGCGCAGTGGCGTGCCGATGGTCAGGTTGACTTCGCTTTGGCCCTCCCGAACGGGCCTCGGCTGCGCGCCAGCGCTTTTGCCCACGCGCGCGGCCTGTCGCTTGCTTTGCGTCTGTTGCCGCAGCAATGCCCGCAGTTGGTTGATTTGGGCGCGCCCGCCGCGCTTAGCGAACTGCTAAATGAAGAGAGTGGTTTGATCCTGGTTACCGGCGCTACCGGTAGCGGCAAATCGACCACCCTGGCGGCGATGGTGGACTACCTCAATCAACATCGCCATGGTCATATTTTAACCCTTGAGGATCCCGTGGAGTTTATTCACGCCAGCAGAAACTGCCTGATCCAGCAGCGCGAAATCGGCCGCCATTGCTCCTCTTTCGCGGCGGCGCTACGCGTGGCGCTGCGTCAGGACCCGGACGTCATCTTATTAGGCGAGCTGCGCGATAGCGAAACCATCCGCCTGGCGCTGACCGCAGCCGAAACCGGGCACCTGGTGATGGCGACGCTGCATACCCGCAGCGCGGCGCAGGCCATCGAGCGGCTGGTGGATGTGTTTCCAGCGGAAGAAAAAGAGCCGGTTCGTAGCCAGCTGGCAGGGAGTTTATGCGCCGTGGCGGCGCAAAAATTGTTGCCAAATGCTTCTGGCGGCCGGGTTGCGCTATACGAACTTTTAGTGAACACGCCGGCGGTGGCAAATTTGATCCGCGAAGGGAAAACGCATCAACTACCCGGCGTGATGCAAACCAGCCAGCAGGCTGGGATGCAAACCTTTGCGCAGAGTTTTCAACAACGTGCAGCGGCAGGTGAGTTATCCCCCTCGTAGTGATGAAACTAAGATGGTATTCATTAAATTGTTAATTCAGTGTTCAATTAATGTTTTGATAAATGTTTTTATAATACAAATAAGTGGTACGACCTAAGCCTAAATAATGAATGTTATGACAGCGGGCTTACATTTACCCCGCTTAACCAGGAAAAAAGTGGGATTACCTTTTGACACTTTTGCGGGGTTCGATTTATGCTGTTTGCGGGAATAGGAAGATTCTCATGAAATGATGTTTCAATAACCAAAATGTATTTGAAAATATAAATACATTATTGAACGTTTAATTTTCAGTTAATTTAACCGCTAAGATGGCGGGGCACTGCTAAGGAGAGTTTCAAGTGATTAATTTATCGGAGAATTTACTGCATTCGCGTCAGGTGACTTTCATTACTCATCCGTCCATTCAGAGTAATGCATTTGCGACGTGGTTGACTGAGAAGCTATCCGTAAACGTAACTCTGCATAATATCAACAAACCGCTAACTCAACGCCTGGCAAAAGATTCCGTAATATTGTTTGATATTGCTGTTTCCAATAAGAAATTGAATAGCGTGTGGCGAGATATTATTCGCGTACAGGCAGATAATCCGCGTTTGTTGATTATCAATAGCGCGCAAAAGTATGAGTTGTACGAAATGGCGCAATGGCCTGCGTTATATGGCGTATTCCGTCATGACGATGACCAATCGCGCTTAATTGAGGGCGTCAAAGCCGTATTAAACGGTGAACAGACGGCTGAATTGAGCGTGATGCACCCGGCGCTGTATTCTGCGGATCAGGTTGCGGCGCCGACGGAGAATTCACCGTTGACCGAACGTGAATGTGAGATCCTCAACGAGCTGCGCTGCGGCGCAACAAATATGGATATCGCACGCGCGCTGTTCATCAGCGAAAACACCGTTCGTACCCATCTGTACAATGTGTTCCGTAAGCTGAGCGTGAAGAACCGTACCCAGGCGGTGAGCTGGGCGAATGAACATCTGCGTCACTGATTGCCCGGCGGGGCTACGCTTGCGCGGGCCTACGGGTGATGCCAGCGAGGGGGTGTAGGCCGGGTAAGGCGAAGCCGCCACCCGGCGCGAAAGCGGCTCCGCGTCCGCTGCCATGATTGCCCGGCGGGGCTACGCTTGCGCGGGCCTATGGGTGATGCCAGCGAAGGGGTTGTAGGCCGGGTAAGGCGAAGCCGCCACCCGGCGCGAAAGCGGCTCCGCGTCCGCTGCCATGATTGCCCGACGGCGCTACGCTTGCGCGGGCCTACGGGTTACTCCAGCGGGGGTTTTGTAGGCCGGGTAAGGCGAAGCCGCCACCCGGCGCAAACGCGAATCTATGCTTCGCTTTCATCCCAGAGCTACCGATCAGTATCCCTGTTCGAAATAGCTTTCGAGGATAACCACGGCAGAGGCGGAATCAACGCTGCCTTTATTGAGCGCGCGAAAACCACCGTGTTCGAACAGCCCGGCGCGGGCTTCGACGGTGCTTAAACGCTCGTCGTGGAGAGTGATTTTTACGCCGAAGCGGCCATGAATTTTATTGGCGAAGTTACGTGCGCGCGCGGTTAGCGGTTGTTCAGTGCCGTCCATGTTCAGCGGCAGGCCGACAATCACCGCTTCCGGCTGCCACTCTTTCAGCAGCTTTTCGATGATGTTCCAGTCCGGTTTGCCGTCCTGCGCCTTCAGCGCCGGGAGCGGACGCGCCGTGCCGGTAATGCGCTGCCCAACGGCGACGCCGATGCTTTTGGTGCCAAAATCAAAACTCAGAAAGGTACCGCTCATTATGCATGCCCCGCGTCGGCAGGCATCGTCACGATATCGATACCGATAAGTTTGGCCGCTTCGCGCCAGCGATCGGCAATCGGCGTTTTAAACAAAATATTCTGATCGGCCGGCGCGGTAAGCCAGGCGTTATCGAGAATTTCCTGCTCCAGTTGCCCTTTTTCCCACGACGCGTAGCCCAACGCGACCAGCACGTTGCTCGGTTGTTTATCGGTACCGAGAGTTTCCAGCACGTCGCGTGAGGTGGTAATCACCGTGTTGTCGGAGATACGGATGCTGGAGGAAAAATCAGACGGCGGCGTATGCAGGATAAAACCGCGATCCTCCGCCAGCGGGCCGCCGACCATCACCGGTTTATCCAGGCGAATTTCCGGGTTGCGCGCCACCGGCGCGATTTTCAGTTTTTCCAGGATCCCTTCCACCTGCAAATTTTCCAGCGGCTTATTGATGATAATGCCCATGGCGCCATCGTCGTTGTACTCGCAGATATAGACGACGGAGCGACGGAAAAGAGGGTCCTGTAGCGCAGGCATGGCAATCAGAAAGTGATGCTGTAAATTCATTGTCAGAGGTTCTGTTCCTGGTTTAAAAAAACAACACCCAGTATGCGGGTAAAGTAGAAACGTGTCGATGCACTTTATTTTACCGGCGCCGGAAGACGCCTGGCGGGCGGGCGTTTGCCCGCCCCAGTACTTATTTATTGATACGTTTTTCGATAGCGTCCATTAGCATGCCGGTAATCGACACGTCCGGGAAAGCGGCTTCGATTTCGCGCACGCAGGTCGGGCTGGTAACGTTAATTTCGGTCAGGCGATCGCCGATGATATCCAGGCCGACGAAGATAAGGCCTTTGGCTTTTAGCGTCGGGCCGACGCGGCGGGCAATTTCCCAATCGCTTTCGGTCAGCGGACGCGCTTCGCCACGGCCGCCGGCGGCCAGGTTGCCGCGCGTTTCACCGCCCTGCGGGATACGCGCCAGGCAGTATGGCACCGGTTCGCCGTCCACAACCAGCACACGTTTGTCGCCGTCTTTGATGGCAGGCAGGTAATTCTGCGCCATGCAGTAGCGGCTACCCAGTTCGGTCAGGGTTTCGGAAATGACGCCGAGGTTCGGATCGCCCGCTTTCACGCGGAAGATTGAGGCGCCGCCCATACCGTCCAGCGGTTTGAGAATGATATCGCCGTGTTTCTCCCAGAACGCTTTCAACTGGGCTTTATTACGGGTCACCAGCGTTTCCGGGGTGAGTTCGGAGAACCAGGCGGTAAACAGCTTTTCGTTACAGTCGCGCAGGCTCTGCGGCTTGTTGACGATAAGCGTACCTTTTTCTTCGGCGCGCTCGAGAATGTAGGTGGCGTAGATAAACTCGGTATCGAACGGCGGGTCTTTACGCATCAGGATAACGTCGAGATCCGCCAGCGGAAGATCCTGTTCGCCGGTGAACGCGTACCATTTGTCGTAATTCTGCTCGACGCTCAGCGTGCGCGTACGGGCGCGGGATTCGCCGTTGATGAGGTACAGGTCGTTCATCTCCATATAATGGAGTTCATAGCCGCGACGCTGCGCTTCCAGCAACATCGCGAAGCTGGTGTCTTTTTTAATGTTGATGGATGCGATAGGGTCCATCACGATGCCGAGCTTGATCATTGTTCTCTCCATTAGCGCTGTCGTGTTTGCGGATCGTTGCGCCAGATTTTAGCCCAGATCGCCAAAACGCACCTGCAGCGCGGTGATGGCGGTGAGCGCGGTAGTCTCAGTACGCAGAACGCGCGGTCCCAACAGGATATCAGTAAACTGGTAGCGAGCGGTCATCGCTATCTCTTCCGCCGACAGGCCGCCTTCCGGGCCAATCAGCAGGCGAACACGTTCAACCGGCAGCGGCAGCGTATTGATACTGGCGCTGGCGCGCGGGTGCAGGTTGAGCTTGAGGCCGTTTTCTTCCTCGGCGCACCAGGCTTCCAGCTGCATCGCCGGGCGTATTTCCGGCACGATGTTACGGCCGCTCTGTTCGCAGGCGGCAATAGCGATTTTCTGCCATTGCTGAATCTTCTTCTGCAAGCGTTCGGCATCCAGTTTAACGCCGCAGCGCTCGGAAAACAGTGGCGTTATGAGGCTTACGCCAAGTTCGATCGATTTCTGGATGGTGAATTCCATTTTTTCGCCACGTGACATCACCTGGCCGAGATGGATATGCAGCGGAGATTCACGATCGTCGATCTGGCCGCGGATAACCTCGACCATGACGTTTTTCTTGCCCGCTTCGGTGATGACCGCGTCGAAAACCTGATTGCTGCCATCAAATAGCTGTATTTCCTGGCCTTTGCTCATGCGCAGGACGCGGCCAACGTGGTTGGCTGCGTCTTCGCTGAGGGCGATGTGGCTGCCGGGGGTAATGCGTTCCGGGTGGTGGATGCGGGGGATGCGCATGCTTGATATTCCGTTCTTCGCGCAGATTGCGCCTTCCCCTCGGCGGAGAAGGCGGCGGCTGCAAATTAACAATTGCCGCTAGTGTAGGTTAGCTCTTTTGCGCCTGGCAAGCCTGCTGGACGTAAGGATTATGGTTGCCCTGAACTTTGGCGATTCGCTCATCGCGCTCGCATTCCCAGGAGGTCACCGGATACTGCTTATCCCAGGCGGTAAATAGCTGGGTTTGCTGGCGGGAAAGATTTAGCTGATAGCGGTCGCGCATATAGAAGTAGGTGCGGGCGATCGAGCCGCGGGCGCGTACTGGCGGTTCGGCGACTTTATCTTTGAAATCGACCTTCATGGCGCATTGACCATACTGTCCATCGCCGCCGTTCCACTGGCTGTACATAAAGTTGCCGCGATCGCCATTGACCTCGCCGACCGCAGGCTGCAGGTTATGCATATCGCTTTCCATTTTGCGGTATTCCGGATCTTTGGCGCAGTTTTTACGCCCGCCATCCTGCCAGCACTGGCGCTGGTGGCCGAACTGCCATGCCGGGACCACATGTTCCCATTCGACCCGGCTGGCGCGGTTCTCATTTTTACGCACTTTGTAGCCGCAAGATTCCAGATCGATAACGCCTTTTTTACCCTGCCAGTCGATTTTACAGCCGCAATAAAAGTCGCCGGGGACGTCGGCATTCACTTTTACGCCAGCGGCTTTCGCTTGGGAAAAACTATTAATACCAGCGGCCGCAAGCTGGCCGCTGGCTGCCACGCTGAATAACGCGACGGCGAAAACATACATACGGGACATCGTAAACTCCGTGTCAAAACGAGCCCGCAACGTAGCGAATGAGGGTGTCAGATGCAATCAGTCAGATCAGAAAGTTTCTAATTAATTCCAGTGGTTACTTTTCGGCCACCAGCAGATCGCCGCAGCGAACGCAGCGGTAAGTGGCTTCACCGCGCACCACGCGGTTATGGCGACGGACGGTGAGCTGATGCTGCTGGCACTGGCAGCGATAGGAGAAGGTGTTCTGGCGGACTGAATCGAGCTCAAAGCGATGGGTGCGGCGGGCGGGGACGCCCAGCACGGCCTCCATCATCCATTTCCACTCTTTGCCGTGCGGCGCGACGCGGCCAAAGTGCTTCCACACCAGTAGATGCGCCAGTTCGTGCGGCACCACTTCATCGATAAACGCCTGCTGATTTTCCAGCAATAGCACTGGATTGAGGCGGATCTCGTTTTTCTCCAGCCACGCGGTGCCGGCGGAGGTGCCGCGCTGCTGATAAACCAGCGTCGGTTCCGCATAGCGGCGTTCCAGCTTGAGATTGGCGGTGGCGAGATGCTCCCGTAGGCTACGCATGACGGCCTGCTGGATAGCGATGGGAATTCGGGGTGTTTTCATAGCGCCAGAGGATAGTGCGCCGCGCGGGGGAGAGCAAGAAGAAGCTTCCTCCCGGATGGGGAGGAAGCACAGAGGGGATTAATCGCGGGCGCCGATTTCGCGCAGCGGACGTCCCTGCATCAGGTTGCGTTCGATATGTTCCAACGAGACGTTTTTGGTTTCCGGAATCAGCCAGATAGTCAGCAGGATAAACAGCACGTTCAGACCGCCGTAGACCCAGAAGGTATTGGCGCTGCCGAGAGAGTTCAGCATGGTCAGGAAGGTGGCGCCGACGATCATATTGGCAATCCAGTTGGTCGCGGTGGAGCAGGTGATGCCGAAATCACGGCCTTTCAACGGCTGGATTTCAGAACACAGTACCCAAATCAGCGGGCCGGCGCTCATCGCGAAGCCGACGATAAACATCAGCAGCATCAGTACCGCGAAGTACTGCGCGGTAGCAGAATGAATACCGATATGCATCATGCTGCCCAGCACGCCCATACCGGCGGCCATCACGATAAAGCCGAGGATCAGCGTCGGTTTACGGCCCCAGCGATCGACCAGGCCGATGGCGATAAAGGTGGCCAGTACGTTGGTCAGGCCGACGATCACCGTGCCCCACATTTGCTCAGTGGTATTGGCATAGCCCGCCAGTTCAAAAATCTTCGGCGCATAGTACATGATGACGTTCATCCCGGTGAACTGTTGCATGATCTGCAGCAGTACGCCGAGGAACACCGCGCGGCGGAAGTTGCTGTTCTCTTTGAACAGCGCCCAGCCGGACTGTTTGACTTTCAGGCTTTCGCGGATTTCATCGAGCTCGCGTTTGGCTTCCGCGCTGGTATCGCGCAGGCGCAGCAGGACGCGCTCGGCATCGACGAAACGGCGTTTAGCGGCAAACCAGCGCGGGCTATCCGGCAGGAAGATTACGCCGATCAGCAGCAGGATTGCCGGGATGATAATCACGCCGAGCATCCAGCGCCACGCGCCGCTGTAGCTGAAGGCGGTGTCAGAGAGGTAGGCGCCGAGGATGCCGATGGTGATCATCAACTGGTACATCGAAATCATACTGCCGCGGATTTTCTCCGGTGCGATTTCCGACAAGTACAGCGGCGCGGTGTAAGAGGCGACGCCAACCGCCAGCCCCAGCAATACGCGGGAAATCAGCAGAATTTCGACGTTCGGCGCGGCGGCGGAAAAGAGTGAACCGGCCACAAACAGGATCGCGCCGATCATCAGGCTTTTTTTACGCCCAAGTTTGAAAGAGAGCCAGCCGCTGCCCACTGCGCCGACGGCGGCGCCGAACATCATGGAGCTGACCACCCACTCCTGGGTGTGTGCGCTGATCTGGAATTCATTAGCAATGAACGGTAAGGCGCCGGCAATAACGCCGATATCAAGGCCGAACAATAAGCCGGCCAGCGCGGCGAGGAAACAGACAAAGAACGTCATCGTCTTGTTTGAACGCCCTTGTTTTTTGTTGTCAGGCATAACGCCCTCCAGTTGAGTGATTGATTCTGTCGCTGCTAAGAGTAGGGCAGTGCCGGACAAAAAAACGTGATTACAATCACGACTGTGTAATCGGTTACACTAAGGTAAAGATATGTAATCAGTAAAAATATATTCAAATCATAGATATAAAAGACAAATATCGCCAATAAGATTGCGCTGAAACGGCAATATTCGACATGTTATGTAACATTGTGAAAAGAGTTCGTGCCTACTGGCAGCTAAAACAATCCCGCCCTTGCGGCATGTATGTAATCGCTTTCATCACGTGGAGGAGGGAAATGGATCAACGATGGTCAAACGTCGGGGAGAGAGATTCAGGGCAACAAAAAGGCCAGCGCGGGGCTGGCCTTAAGCAGTCAAGCGGGGTGGCTTATTTCAGGCCAGCTGCTTCGCGCAGCAGGGCTGCTTTGTCGGTTTTTTCCCATGGGAAATGTTCGCGACCAAAGTGACCGTAAGCCGCGGTCTCTTTGTAGATCGGGTGCAGCAGATCCAGCATCTGAATCAGGCCGTACGGACGCAGGTCGAAGAACTCGCGTACCAGCAGGGTCAGCTGTTCAGAAGGCACTTTTTCGGTGCCGAAGGTTTCGACCATGATTGAAGTCGGTTCAGCGACGCCGATAGCGTAGGAAACCTGAATCTCACAACGGTCAGCAAGGCCTGCGGCAACGATGTTTTTCGCCACATAGCGCGCCGCGTAGGCTGCGGAACGGTCAACTTTAGATGGATCTTTACCGGAGAACGCGCCGCCGCCGTGACGAGCCATGCCGCCGTAGGTATCAACGATGATCTTACGACCGGTCAGACCGCAGTCGCCCATCGGGCCGCCGATGACGAAACGTCCGGTCGGGTTGATGAAGAACTTGGTGGAAGCGTTCAGCCATTCGGTCGGCAGAATCGGCTTGATGATCTCTTCCATCACTGCTTCCTGCAGGGATTTCTGATCGATATCTTCAGCGTGCTGAGTGGAAAGCACAACCGCATCGATGCCGACGATTTTGCCGTCGTCATACTGGAAAGTGACCTGGCTTTTCGCATCCGGACGCAGCCACGGCAGGGTACCGTTTTTGCGAACTTCAGCCTGACGCTGTACCAGACGGTGCGCGTAAGTCACCGGCGCCGGCATCAGCACGTCAGTTTCGTTAGTGGCATAGCCAAACATCAGGCCCTGGTCGCCCGCGCCCTGTTCCAGCGGGTCGGCACGGTCAACGCCCTGGTTGATATCCGGGGACTGTTTACCAATAGCGCTCAGGACGGCGCAAGAGTTGGCGTCAAAGCCCATATCGGAATGCACGTAGCCAATTTCACGCACCGTGTTACGGGTGATCTCTTCGATATCAACCCATGCGCTGGTGGTGATTTCACCGCCAACCAGAACCATGCCGGTTTTGACATAGGTTTCGCACGCTACGCGCGCTTTCGGATCCTGCTCGAGGATCGCGTCCAGCACGGCATCGGAGATTTGGTCAGCAATTTTGTCTGGATGCCCTTCTGATACAGACTCGGACGTAAAGAGGTGTTTTGCCATGTTTTATTTTACCTGTGAGTATTCGTGTAGCTCATACTGTTGTGTAGAGAGGCTTTGTTAGATGACCCTACCAAAGCTTGCAGGTAGTGACACGAGCAGTCTGAGTGTTAATCAGTATAGATGGATTAACTTCTGGATGGCTATTTTAGGTCAGAACTTCATCGCATTTCCACATTTTTTTGACATCGCCCGCATTAATGGAAAAAGCGTGGTGGAAATTTTTCCTGACAACCCCGGCAAGGCGCGTATTTTTATTTTGCATTTTACCCCGCTTCTCGGTATAAAACGCCGCGCGCGGCTCATTAAAAAAGCGCACGAAGCCCCATCTCGTGACGCCACTTCCAGCCGGGTTAAGCACTCTGTTACACAGCGGCGGTTTCGCCGGCTGTACGATATGTATATACCCTAAATAATTTAAGTTGCAGGAAGGCGGCAAGGGCGCGAATTCCCAGGAGCATAGATAACTATGTGACTGGGATGAACGCACGCAGCCAACGCATCTGCAGCTTGAAGTATGACGGGTATAGCTTTGGCTTGTCGCTGGCCTGTTACGGGGCAGTGTGGAGGTGATACCAGATAATGAACCAACGTTTTTCGCCTGATTCGTCGCGTCGTTCTGTCGCGCAATTCTATCCCGCAATCTGCATCTCTTTCGTGCAAACCTGCCGATGTTCTACCCATCTCGGCGCTTCTCAGGATTCCAGGGCCTCCAGGCTTTTTGAAAACTGAACAAGGGCGCTCTTGCGTGAGCAAGGGTTTTCTCGTGGTTTCTCCGGGCTGTCATACCAGCTTCGGGTACGTGTTTTACTATATATGAATAAGAAACCGGTCGCGCAGCTGCAGTGCCAGCACTATCTGCTGGGATTAAAGGCTGTTCATGGGTTGTTATCGCGTCTGTCGACTGCGATAGTAGTTAATATTACAAGTTGAGGTTCGCTATGTCTGACGACATGTCTTTGGGTTCGCTTTCGTCAGCAGGCGAACACGGTGTACTACGTTCCATGCAGGAGGTTGCGATGAGCTCCCAGGAAGCCAGCAAAATGCTACGTACCTACAATATTGCCTGGTGGGGTAATAACTATTACGACGTTAACGAACTGGGCCATATCAGCGTTTGCCCGGATCCTGACGTCCCGGAAGCGCGCGTCGATCTGGCCGAGCTGGTCAAAGCGCGCGAAGCCCAGGGACAACGCCTACCGGCGCTGTTCTGCTTCCCGCAGATCCTGCAACACCGTCTGCGCTCGATTAACGCCGCCTTCAAGCGCGCGCGTGAATCCTACGGTTACAACGGCGACTATTTCCTTGTCTACCCGATCAAGGTCAACCAGCACCGTCGCGTGATTGAATCCTTGATCCACTCCGGCGAACCGCTGGGGCTGGAGGCCGGTTCGAAGGCTGAACTGATGGCGGTGCTGGCGCACGCGGGCATGACCCGTAGCGTGATCGTCTGCAACGGTTATAAAGATCGCGAATACATCCGTCTGGCGCTGGTGGGCGAGAAGATGGGCCATAAGGTCTATCTGGTCATCGAGAAGATGTCGGAAATCGCCATCGTGCTGGAAGAGGCCGCCCGTCTGAACGTGGTGCCGCGCCTTGGCGTGCGTGCGCGTCTGGCTTCGCAGGGATCCGGTAAATGGCAGTCCTCCGGCGGCGAGAAATCTAAATTTGGCCTCGCGGCGACGCAGGTGCTGCAACTGGTCGAGATTCTGCGCGAGGCAGGCCATCTTGAGAGCCTGCAACTGCTGCACTTCCACCTCGGCTCGCAGATGGCCAACATTCGCGATATCGCCACCGGCGTGCGCGAATCGGCGCGTTTCTACGTCGAGCTGCATAAGCTGGGCGTCAATATTCAGTGCTTCGACGTCGGCGGCGGTCTGGGTGTCGATTACGAAGGGACCCGCTCGCAGTCCGACTGCTCGGTGAACTACGGCCTGAATGAGTACGCCAACAATATCATCTGGGCTATCGGCGATGCCTGTGAAGAGAACGGCCTGCCGCACCCGACGGTGATTACGGAGTCCGGCCGCGCGGTGACCGCGCACCACACCGTATTGGTTTCCAATATCATCGGCGTTGAACGCAACGAATACACCGAGGCGACCCCGCCGGCGGAAGACGCCGCGCGTCCGCTGCAGAGCATGTGGGAAACCTGGCTGGAGATGCACGAAACCGGCAACCGCCGCTCGCTGCGTGAATGGCTGCATGACAGCCAAATGGATCTGCACGATATCCATATCGGCTACTCCTCCGGCACCTTCAATCTGCAGGAGCGCGCGTGGGCGGAACAGCTGTATCTGAACATGTGCCATGAGGTGCAAAAACAGCTCGATCCGAGCAACCGCGCCCATCGCCCGATCATCGATGAGCTGCAGGAACGTATGGCGGATAAAATCTACGTCAACTTCTCGCTGTTCCAGTCGATGCCGGATGCCTGGGGTATCGATCAGCTGTTCCCGGTAATGCCGCTGGAAGGGCTGAACAAGTCGCCGGAACGCCGCGCGGTGCTGCTGGATATTACCTGTGACTCCGATGGGGCCATCGATCATTATGTTGACGGCGACGGGATCGCCACCACCATGCCGATGCCGGAATACGACCCGGAGAACCCGCCGATGCTGGGCTTCTTCATGGTTGGCGCCTATCAGGAGATCCTCGGCAACATGCACAACCTGTTTGGTGATACCGAAGCGGTAGACGTTTTCGTTTTCCCTGATGGTAGCGTTGAGGTTGAGCTCTCCGATGAGGGCGATACGGTGGCTGATATGCTGCAGTACGTCCAGCTGGATCCGAATACGTTGCTGACCCAGTTCCGCGATCAAGTGAAAAATACTGGTCTCGACGCCGAGCTGCAGCAGCAGTTCCTTGAAGAGTTCGAAGCGGGGCTATACGGATATACTTATCTTGAAGATGAGTAATTAAGAGCCCTCTGCGGAAAGGCCGGTTTAGATTCATAAACCGGCCTTTTTTATAAATGAAATCTGAAACATCATATTGCATGCTTTTTAAAACCGTAAAGGCCCGTACACTGCCGCAAGGAAATTACAGCAGTGGGACAGGGATGGTATATGAAAAGCATGCCGTATTACGGTTTTATTATCGGTGTATTACTATTAAGCGGCTGTTCGCGCCCAATAGCAAACAATAGTTGCGCGGCGCGCCCCTCTGTGGCCGGCCCTCATGAAGAGAACGACCTGCGCTCAACGATTAAACACAGGTCCGCGGAACGCATGGGTCGTTACCCTGACGAAATGGTATCGATTGATTATTCCGGCCCGTATCAAACTGGTTTTGATCAACAGTATAATATTCATCAAGGTGACCTGGAATATACGGTACGTGATGCTAATTATAATTTTCTTCCTATCACTCGTAGTTATAATCATGATACGGGCGAATGGCAATATGCCATTGAGGCGCATAATGGTACGCAGTATCAATTATACGTCCGCAATTATAGCCGAAGCATGGATTATGAAATTGTCGCCACGGTAGATGGTCTTGATGTGCTGAGCGGTAAGGCCGCTTCGCTCAATAATAGCGGCTATATTGTGCCGGCTGGCGGCTCGCTGGCGATCAAAGGTTTTCGTAAAAACAGCCGCGTTGAAACGGCATTTGAGTTTTCAAACGTCTCAGCGTCTTACGCTGTCCAATCTGCCCAGGAGATTGGTCGCAACGTCGGGGCAATCGGTTTTGCCGCTTTTGCCTTACGCGGAAAAGCGCCGGCGCCTTGTCAAAAATAAACGTCCCGCTTGCCGCCGGGCGGTTTTCAGGCGATAATTTGTCCTTATAAGCAGTAACCCAATTCAAACCCTTCCTCGTCGGGCCTAACGACGCGGAGGGGTTTTTTTATACTTATTTTTTACGTTCCACGACTGTGAAAAGAGGTCATATCCATGAGCACTTTAGGTCATCAATACGATAACTCCCTGGTATCCAACGCTTTTGGTTTCCTGCGTCTGCCGATGAACTTTATGCCGTATGAAAGCGATGCGGATTGGGTCATCACCGGCGTGCCGTTTGATATGGCGACCTCCGGGCGCGCGGGTGGCCGCCATGGCCCGGCGGCGATCCGTCAGGTGTCAACCAACCTCGCCTGGGAGCACAACCGTTTCCCATGGAACTTCGACATGCGCGAACGCCTGAACGTCGTGGACTGCGGCGATCTGGTCTACGCCTTCGGCGACGCCCGCGAAATGAGCGAGAAACTGCAGGCGCACGCGGAGAAACTGCTGGCGGCCGGTAAACGCATGCTCTCCTTCGGCGGCGACCATTTCGTCACCCTGCCGCTGCTGCGCGCCCACGCCAAGCATTTCGGTAAAATGGCGCTGGTACACTTCGATGCCCACACCGATACCTACGCCAACGGCTGTGAATTCGACCACGGTACCATGTTCTACACCGCGCCGAACGAAGGGCTTATCGATCCGAACCACTCCGTGCAGATCGGTATTCGTACCGAATTCGATAAAGATAACGGTTTCACCGTGCTGGATGCGGGCCAGGTTAACGACCGCAGCGTCGATGACATCATCGCTCAGGTGAAGCAGATCGTCGGTGATATGCCGGTGTACCTGACTTTCGATATCGACTGTCTGGATCCGGCATTTGCGCCAGGTACCGGTACGCCGGTGATCGGTGGGTTGACCTCTGACCGTGCGATTAAACTGGTGCGCGGCCTGAAGGATCTGAACATCGTCGGAATGGACGTGGTTGAAGTCGCCCCGGCCTATGACCAGTCTGAAATTACCGCCCTGGCGGCGGCGACTCTGGCGCTGGAGATGCTTTATATTCAGGCGGCGAAGAAAGGCGACTAGGCCTATCCCCGTCATACTTCAAGTTGCATGTGCGTTGGCTTTCCTCGCTCACCCCAGTCACTTACTTGAGTAAGCTCCTGGGGATTCTCTGCGTCGCCGCCTTCCTGCAACTCGAATTATTTAGGGGATAGAGGTATTTACTGCTGCTGCTGCTGCGCGACGCATGCGCAGCAGCAGTACGCCGCCGGCGCACAGCGTGATCAGCTGGGAGGCCACCAGAACGGAAAAACCAGAACTGACCGATCCCACCGATTTCATCACCACTCCCATTAGCAGCGGAATAAACGCCGCGCAGATGTTGCCAATGCCGTTAATGATCCCATAGGCGCTGCCCACCGCTTCGCGCGGGGCATGATGCTGCACCACCGCCGGGATCGCCGCCCCCTGTAATCCCCAGAAAACGTTCGCCGCCAGCATAAACAACGCCAGCATCACCGGCTGCTGGCTGAGCATCAGCGCCAGCACCGAACCGGCAGTGAGTAGGCCGCCGATAATAAACAGCAGCGGCGCCTGCTCCGGGCGCATTTTGTCGAGGAGCACGCCGCCAAGAAACTTTGAGCCCAGGCTTAACAGAAAGGGGACTGCCGCCAGCAGCCCGGTGGCCTGTAGTGAGAAGTGGTGCTCATCGCGCAGCCAGGCGGGCAACCAGGCGCTGCTCCCCCATAGATAGCTGAGCGTGGCGATTTCCACCAGCAGGATCCAGCCAAGCAGCGGCGTACGCCAGGCGAGGGCAAAAGTTTGGCTGAAGCCCGGCTTCGCGCGCTGTGCGGTCACTTGCGGCGCGGGGAGAAACCGCCAGATTAATCCACCGCCGAGCAGCAAATTCAGCAGCGCCAGCACGTAGAACGTGCCGATCCAGCCAACGTGCGCCATCAGCCAGGTGACCAGCGGGAAGCCTACCGCCAGCCCCAACGATACGCCGAGGGCGGTCACCGCATTCGGTTTACCTATTTCATCGGCGGCGAAGTTGTCGTTGATAAAGCGCGTTTTCAGTGAGAATAGCGGCCCCTCCGCCACGCCAAGAACGATGCGCGCGATTAACATTCCCATTAGTGAACCGAGTAACGGGGAAATGGCGCACACCAGCGCCCATATCGCAATGCTGCTTAACAGTCCCTGACGATAATGCCATCTACTTTCTATAACTGGTGTTAATAATAATGCCGAAAAACCATAACCCAGAAGAAAGCATGTCATTAGCATTCCTTGTAACATTCTGTTTTCATTTAACTGAAAATGGGCAGCGAATTCCGGGTTAAGGATCATCACCGAGATATTTACCCGATCGACGTAGGAAATAATTATTAACAAAAGTAGTGCTATTACCCCTTGCCATCTTGCCGCCATTCGTTATCTCCACGCTTAATTTAATGATTGCCGGTTATTATTTTTTAACGCCAGAAATAGTCACATAAGTAAAATGATTCACCTGTGAAACTCATTGTTTTTTAACGATTAAATAAAGTATTGTTTCATGGGTGAAACATCATGTTTTCCGCTGTTGCACATTTTTAATGATCGTCTGGAAAAGAAGTCAATAGCCGCATGTGAAATTTAAATCGGCATTTTTATTTATAATGGATCACCTCTTTAAATATCATCATTTCATCTGAATGCAGTTTTTCGTGATCAATTGCACACTTAGCTAATTTAAAAGCCTTTCATTAACAACTTCGTCACATTAACGCTTGACGAAACATTCACCGCTTTTATATTGACCGTATTAAATAAGAAACAGAGTTTCATATATGAAACAAAAGCCTGGAGGATTGCGATGAGCTGGATAGGCGTATGTGACGCGGAGCAAGTACAGGAAGATTTTCCCTATAGCGGCAATATCGATGGTAAGGAAATCGGTATTTATCTGATTGATGGCGAATATTACGCGCTGGAAGACGTTTGCCCTCATGCCTATGCGCTCCTGAGCCAGGGCTTTGTCGAAGATGGCAAGGTGGAATGCCCGCTGCATGAGGCGGTATTCGACGTCAAAACCGGCCAGTGCCTGCATGGCCCCGGCGGCCGCAACCTTAATCGTTACCCGGTGCGGGTATACGACAATCAGATCCAGATTACTTTTATCGAGGAGAACGTGGCATGAGCGAATCCCTGGACTTCAACCCGGCGCTACCGGAAAGCCGCCAGTTTACGCCACCGGCGGAAGGCGGAAACGGCAATATCCATAAGCCTGGCGACTATCACAATCTGATTTGGCAAACCCGCAGCCGGGTGCCGGAAAACTGGGAGCTTCAGCTTATCGCGACCCTGGAAACGCTGTTCGAACAGGGCGCGGAAAGTCTCGGTGAGCTGGTGAACGGTCTCAATGGCGTCAGGATGCATGACCAGCAGGGCGAACCGTGGAGTGAAAGCAGCTTCCAGGCATTTTTACAGGTCAACGGCTACTGAGGACACAGTAATGACGACAACGGTACAAAACTATCTTGATAAAGGGTTGCGCGGTCTGTGGTATCCGGTGCTGGCGAGCTGGGAGGTGCAGTCTGCACCGGTGGGCATTACCCGTCTCGGCGAGCAGATCGTGGTCTGGCGGAATAAAGACGGTCAGGTGCAGGCGCTGGAAGACCGCTGCCCGCATCGCGGCGCGCGTCTGTCAATGGGCTGGAACTTAGGCGATCGTATCGCCTGCTGGTATCACGGGGTGGAAGTCGCCGGTAACGGCGAAGTCAAAGACGTCCCGGCGGTTGACCGCTGCCCGCTGGTCGGCCAGCAGTGCGTGCGCAGCTACAGCGTGCAGGAAGCGCATGGGGCAATCTTCCTGTGGTTCGGCGTCACCGCCGACCAGCAGCCTGATGAACTGAGCTTCCCGGAGGAACTGGCCGACCACGAAAAATACAGTAACTTCCTGTGCACCGCGGCGTGGAAATGCAACTACCAGTACGCGCTGGAAAACGTGATGGACCCGATGCACGGTACCTATCTGCACTCGTCATCGCACTCGATGGCGGAGGGCGATCGCAAAGCCGATATGGTGCTGCAGCCGACGAAAACCGGCTTTATCTTCGAGAAAAAAGGGCAGAGCGGCGTCAACTTTGACTGGGTTGAACTGGGCAACAGCGGCGCCTACTGGATGCGCCTGTCTATTCCGTACAAAAAGCGTTTCGGGCCAGGCGGCCACTTCTGGATCGTCGGCATGGTGGTTCCGGAAGATAACGACAACTGCCGCGTCTTCTTCTGGCGTATCCGCGGCGTTCAAGGCTGGCAGCGCGATCTGTGGCGCTTTATGTACCGCAACCGTCTGGAAAAACTGCACTGGGAAGTACTGGAACAGGATCGCGTGGTGCTGGAGAGCCTGGCGCCGAACGCCCGCGATCATGAATATCTCTATCAACATGACGTCGGTTTGTCCCGCCTGCGCCGCATGATGCAGAAAGCGGCGAAAGAGCAGTTAGCGCTTCGCGAAGCGCAGCAGGGTGCCGCCTGATGAACGGCCTGCTGAACGGTAAACGCATTGTCGTCACCGGCGCGGCGCGCGGCCTGGGTTACCACTTTGCCGAAGCCTGCGCCGCGCAGGGCGCGACGGTGGTGATGTGCGACATCCTGCAGGGGGAGCTGGCGGAAAGCGCTCATCGCCTGCAGCAGAAGGGCTATCAGGTCGAATCCCACGCCATCGATCTTGCCAGTCAAACGTCGATCGAGCAGGTCTTTAGCGCCATCGGCGCGCAGGGGCCGATTGATGGCTTAGTCAATAACGCAGCGATGGCGACCGGCGTCGGCGGTAAAAATATGATCGATTACGATCCGGATCTGTGGGATCGGGTGATGACGGTCAACGTTAAAGGCACCTGGCTGGTGACCCGCGCTGCGGTACCGCTGCTGCGGGAAGGCGCGGCGATCGTTAACGTCGCTTCGGACACCGCGCTGTGGGGCGCGCCGCGGCTGATGGCCTATGTCGCCAGCAAGGGCGCGGTAATTGCGATGACCCGTTCCATGGCCCGCGAGCTGGGTGAAAAGCGGATCCGTATCAACGCCATTGCGCCGGGGCTGACTCGCGTCGAGGCCACGGAATATGTTCCCGCCGAGCGTCATCAGCTGTATGAGAACGGCCGCGCGCTCAGCGGCGCGCAGCAGCCGGAAGATGTCACCGGCAGCGTGGTCTGGCTGCTGAGCGATCTTTCGCGCTTTATCACCGGCCAGCTGATCCCGGTCAACGGCGGTTTTGTCTTTAACTAACAAGTGAGGCGGTATGGCGAACGATCAGGAAGTGAAGTACCTGGTACCGGGGCTTGAGCGCGGTTTACAACTGCTGCTGGCGTTTGGCGAGCAGCATCGCGATCTGACCTTTGCCGAGCTGCATCGGCTGGTGGATATGCCGAAAGCGACCGCCTATCGCGTGGTGCAGACGCTGGAATATATGGGCTTTCTCGAGCGTAACGCCCGCACCAATACCTTTTCGCTGGGCATGAACGTACTGCGTCTGGGCTTTGAATATATCGCTTCACTGGATGTCGCCCAGGTGGGTCAGCCGGTCATCGAGCAACTGCGCGATATCAGCCAGTGCAGCAGCCATCTGGCGATCCGCGATGGCCGCGACATCATTTACATCGCCCGCGTCAGCGCCGCCGGTTCGCGTATCAACCAGGTCAGCGTCGGAACGCGGCTACCGGTGCACTGCACCTCGCTTGGCCGAATGCTGCTGACCGATGTTTCCCGCAGCGAGTTTGAGCAATTGTTCCCGGATGAACGTCTGCCGGGCAATACGCCGGGCCAGCTGTACGACCGCGAAGCGCTGTGGCAGATGGTGCAGCAGGATAAAGCTCGCGGCTATGTGATTGGCGAATCGTTCTATCGCCACGGTATCTCATCGATTGTCTATCCGGTCTTTGACCGCAGCGGCCGGGTGGCGGCGGTCGTTAGCATTCTGGTGCCGTCGGACGAGATCCCGCAAAGCGATCGCGAGCGGTTACAGAACGAGGTCAGTATGGCGGCGGACAAAATTTCCGGTTTCCTCGGATATTTGTCACAGGCAAGTTAAATCAACAACTTAACGGCAGGCGCTTGATTGCGTCGGGCATGTTTTACGCCCAAATTCGGGCGACTGAACGGTAAAGAGGCGACGAAGAATGAGTATTACCGGAATTGAAAAGCTGGAATTTGGCGTAGACGACCTGAACCACAGCGCGAAATTCATGCGCGATTTTGGCCTGACCGGCGACGCCAGCGGCCGCGCGTTTACCACCCTCAGCGGCGCGCGGGTCGAACTTAACCCGACCGATAGCGCCGACCTGCCGCCAGCCTTTGAGGCGGGCAACACCCTGCGTCGCATGACCTGGGGCGTGGCGGATCGGGCGGCGCTGGATGCGCTGCGCCCGAAGCTGGAACGTCAGCCCGCTTTCCGTGAAATCGACGGCGCGCTGGAGTGCCGCGACCCTAACGGTATGACGCTGCGGGTGCAGGTAAGCCAGCAAACGGCGGTGGAACTGAACGTCGAGCCGATCAACCAGTGGGGCGATGTACGTCGCATCGACACCCCAAGCCCGGTGTACGACCGCGCGCAGCCGATTAACGTCGGCCACGTGGTGTTCTTCGTGGAAGAACTGGCGGCGGTAGAAAGTTTCTATCGCGAAGTGCTCGGCTTCCAGGTGTCAGACCGCTATATCAATCGCGCGGTGTTCCTGCGCTGCGGCGTGCGCGGCGGCCACCATAACCTCTTCTTATTGCAGTTGCCCAACCGCAAACGTGGACTTAACCACGTCGCATTTACCGTACGTGATATTCACGAAGTGATCGGCGGCGGCATTGCGATGAATAAAAACGCCTGGAGCACGTTTATCGGCCCCGGCCGCCATCCGGTCTCCTCGGCCTACTTCTGGTATGTCAACAGCCCGACCGGCGGCGCTTTTGAGTACTACACCAACGATGACTATCTGACGGAAAACTGGCAGCCGCGCGAGCTGGAGCATTCACTCGTGTCCTTTACCGAATGGGCGGTGGAAGGCGGTATCGATCACGATACCCGTCGCCAGCAGAAAAAACCGGAGGCGGTATGACGGCGCGGATAGTCATTATCGGCGGCGGCCAGGCTGGCGGCTGGGCGGCGAAAACGCTGCGTGATGAAGGGCTTAGCGGCGAGATTTGCGTGGTTGCCGAAGAGCAATGGGATTTTTACGAGCGCCCGCCGCTGTCGAAAGCGGCATTGCTGGAGGCCGAACCGGCGCTGCCGCGATTATTCAGCGCCGAGGCGCAACAGGCGCTGGATCTGCGCTGGTACCGCCCGCTGCGCGCGGAATCGATCGACCGGCAAAATAAAACCCTGGCGCTGAGCAACGGCGAAACGCTGGCGTACGACCAACTGCTGATCGCCACCGGCGGCCGCGCGCGCCTGCCGTCCGAGGCCTGGGCGCAGCATCCGCAGGTCTATACCCTGCGCCACTGGCAGGACGCGCAGCGTCTGAAGCAGCGGCTGGCATCGGCAACGCGGCTGGCGATCGTCGGCGGCGGCTGGATTGGCCTCGAAATCGCCGCCTCGGCGCGCAAAAGCGGCGTAGCCGTGACCCTTTATGAACAGCAGCCGGCGCTGTGCATGCGCTCGGTCAGTATGGAGGTCTCGCAGGCGCTGGATGAGTTGCATCGCCGGCAGGGCGTTGATATTCGCCGCGGCTGCGGCGCGCTGGAGCTGGAAGATGATAACGGCCTGCCGACGCTGCACTGCGACGGCCAGCGGGAAACCTTCGATGCGGTGGTGGTGGGGATCGGCGTCGATCTCAATCTGGAACTGGCGCGCGATGCCGGGCTCGCTGTCGAGCGCGGGATTGTCGTCGATGCCCAGGGACGCAGCAGCGATCCGGCGATTTTCGCCGCCGGCGATGTCGCTCAGCATCATCAGTATGGCCTGTGCATTCAGTCGTGGGCCTTTGCGCAAAATCAGGCCATCGCGACGGCGAAAGCGATGCTCGATCCGCAGGCCAGCGGCTACGACGAGGCGCCATGGCTGTGGTCGGATCAATACGATCGCAATATCCAGATCCTGGGGATCCCGCAGGCGGGCAGCCGTACCATCGTGCGTGACGAGCCGCAGGGCGCGCTCTATTTCTCGCTCAATGCCGATGGACGTTTAACGCAGCTGGTGGCCTTCAATAATGCACGTACCGTGAAGCTGGCGAAGCGCTGGATGGCGGCGGGGAGGGATCTCTCTGACGTCCCGCTCGCTGACCCGACTTTCTCGCTGATGTCATTGCGATAATTAACGCGAACCCTTAAGGGGGAGAAATGACCACATTAGAGACTAACGCCGCGCCTGCTGAGGCGCGCGGCGAGGGCGTCCGCACGCCTGAAAAGGCGGTGCGTTGGGCCATTCCGCTGTCGCTGCTGGCCTGCGTACTGCTGGCGTTTTTCGACAAAATCAGTATCGCCGCGCTGTTTTCCGATAGCCACTTCCAGCAGGCGATGGGGATCGATTTCGATACCACCCGGCTGGGTATTTTGATGAGCGCCTTTCTGCTGAGCTACGGCTTCTCGTCAGTGTTATTAAGCGGTCTTGGCGACCGGATTGCGCCGCTGCGCTTGCTAACTGGAATGATGGTGGTGTGGTGCATCCTGATGGTGATCATGGGCTTCACCCACAACTACGCGCTGATGGTGACGCTGCGCATCCTGTTGGGCATCGCCGAAGGGCCGCTGTTCCCGCTGGCGTTCGCCGTGGTGCGCCACACCTTCCCGCAGCGGCTGCAGGCTCGCGCCACCATGCTGTGGCTGCTCGGCACGCCGGTTGGCGCGGCGCTAGGTTTTCCGCTGTCAATT
This sequence comes from Klebsiella sp. 141251, assembly GCF_050600725.1. Taxonomy (NCBI): domain Bacteria; kingdom Pseudomonadati; phylum Pseudomonadota; class Gammaproteobacteria; order Enterobacterales; family Enterobacteriaceae; genus Klebsiella; species Klebsiella sp. 141251. Next base: position 424,800 of record NZ_JAQIRG010000004.1, on the reverse strand, counting down.
TGGCTACTCAATACCTTCGGCTGGCAGAGCACCTTTTTCGTGATGGCGATGCTGACGGTGCCGGTGCTGATTTTTGTGCGTATCGGGCTGCGCGGCGTGCAGCTGGAGGCGAAAGTCGGCAGCGATAAAACGTCGCAGGAAGCGCGCCGCAGCGCGCGGCGCGAGCTCTTCGTTAGCCCGCATTTCTGGATGATCTGCATCTTCAATATCGCCTTTCTCGCCTATCTGTGGGGGATCAACGGCTGGCTGCCGGGCTACCTGATTAAAGGCAAAGGCATTCATCTGGAACACGCCGGCTGGCTGTCGTCGATGCCGTTTATCGCCATGCTGCTGGGCGAAATTATCGGCGCCTGGCTGTCCGACCGCGTCGATAAGCGCGCCGCCGCCTGCTTTATTTCCCTGGCGGGCGCCGGAATCGGTTTGGCGGCGGTGATGCATTTTAGCGCGCCATTACCGGTGATTGCGGCGATGAGCTTTAGCACCTTTATGTGGGGCACCGGCGCGCCAAACATTTTCGCGCTGCTGGCTAAAGCGACCCATCCACGGGTCAGCGCCACGGCGGGCGGGATTTTCAACGGGCTGGGAAACTTTGCCGGGGCCTTATCGCCGGCGGTGATGGGCGCGCTTATCGCCTTCACCCATAGCATGGATTCCGGGCTGATTTTTCTGGCGGTGATGGCGGCGGTGGGCTGCGCCCTGTTACTGCCGCTGCTGAGACGTTACTGAGGATAAAACGATGACTGATTCAACCGTAACTGCAAAACAGAGTCTGAAACCTGAACATTTGACGATGGAAGAGTGGGTGGAGTCGCGTATCGCGCGCTTCGAAGGCCGTAAATACGACTGGAATGCGCTGAAATTCCAGGCCGATTTCGACCCGAAATATCGCCGCGCGCAGATGCGCTACATCGGCACCGGCGCCACCGGCGTCGCCAGCGATACCAACACCGTTCCGGCAGAGCACTTCACCTTCTCCACCATGGTGTTGCCGTCCAAATGTGAAGGCCCGCTGCACCTGCATGATGACGTAGAAGAGGTGTTCTTCATGCTCAAAGGGCAGATCACCCTGATGATTCAGGACGGCGACAACTATACCGAAACCGTACTGCGCGAACGGGATCTGATCTCGGTACCGCCCGGAATCTATCGTGGTTTGTTCAACCACGGCGAAGAAGAGGCGCTGATGTGCGTGATGCTCGGCACCCATAAGCCACATATTCCGACCTACCCGGAAGATCATCCGCTGGCAAAAGTAAAACGTAACTAAGGGGCGATGATGACGGGTTTTCGTGAACAAGGAAGCGGCATTCCGCTGACGCTGCTGCACGGCATCAGTTCCGGCGCGTCCTCCTGGCATAAACAGATGGCGTTGCCTGGTTACCGCGTGCTGGCCTGGGATATGCCCGGTTATGGCGAGAGCCCGATGCTGTCGGCAACGCCGGCGGATGCCGGTGATTACGCCGACGCGCTGGCGCGAATGCTGGACCGCGCTGGAGTAGAGCAAACCATACTGGTCGGCCATTCGCTGGGTGCGCTGGTGGCGGCCGCCTTCGCCGCGAAATACCCGCAGCGGGTGCTTTATCTGGTACTCGCCGACGTCGCGCAGGGCTACGGTCAGGCGGAAGCCGCGCAGCGGGAAAAAGTCTGGCAGGGACGTCAACAGCAGATGGCGCTGGGCGGCGAGGCGATGGCGCAGGGGCGGGCGGCAAAACTGCTGCGCCCCGGCGCGCGCGAAGCCGATGTGGCGACGGTGGCGGCAGGCATGCGCAGGCTGCGTAGCGAAGGCTACCTCGCCGCTGCCTGGATGCTGGCGCATGACGACATCCACCGCTGGCTCGCCGACTATCGCGGCCGTCTCACGGTGTGGTGTGGCGAGCAGGATGCCATTACCCAACCGGAGCTGGTGCAGGGAGTGGCGCTGCGTTACGGCGCCCCTTACATCGCCATCCCGCAGGCTGGACATGCCAGCTATCTCGATAACGAAACCTTTTTTAATCAACAGCTTTTACGCATAGGGGAAGAGGTGCGCGATGAATGCACAAATTGAAGGACGCGTCGCGGTAGTCACCGGCGGCTCGTCAGGGATCGGCTTTGAAACGCTGCGCCTGCTGCTGGGCGAAGGGGCGAAGGTCGCCTTTTGCGGCCGCAACCCGGATCGGCTGGCCAGCGCCCATGCGGCGTTGCAAAACGAATATCCAGAAGGCGAGGTGTTCTCCTGGCGCTGCGACGTACTGAACGAAGCGGAAGTTCAGGCCTTCGCTGACGCGGTCGCCGCGCGTTTCGGCGGCGCCGACATGCTGATTAATAACGCCGGGCAGGGCTATGTCGCCCACTTCGCCGATACCCCGCGCGAGGCCTGGCTGCACGAAGCCGAACTGAAACTGTTCGGCGTGATTAACCCGGTAAAGGCCTTCCAGCCGCAGCTTGAACAGTCGGATATCGCCTCGATTACCTGTGTGAACTCGCTGCTGGCGCTGCAGCCGGAAGAGCACATGATTGCCACCTCTGCTGCCCGTGCCGCGCTGCTCAATATGACGCTGACCCTGTCGAAAGAGCTGGTGGAGAAAGGCATCCGCGTGAATTCCATCCTGCTGGGAATGGTCGAATCCGGGCAGTGGCAGCGCCGTTTCGAAAACCGCAGCGATAAGAGCCAGAGCTGGCCGCAGTGGACCGCCGAAATCGCCCGCAAGCGTGGGATCCCGATGGCGCGCCTCGGCAAACCGCAGGAACCGGCACAGGCGCTGCTATTCCTCGCTTCGCCGCTGGCCTCCTTTACCACCGGCGCGGCGCTGGACGTTTCCGGCGGTTTCTGCCGCCATCTGTAAGGAAAGATGATGAAAAAGGTCATGTTAATCGGCTATGGCGCGATGGCGCAGGCGGTGATTGAACGCCTGCCGCCGCAGGTGACGTTGGGTTGGATCGTCGCCCGCGAATCGCATCATGCGGCGATCCGCCAGCAGTTCGGCCACGCGGTGACGCCGCTTACCGATCCGCTGCAGTGCGAAGAGACGCCGGACCTGGTGCTGGAATGCGCCAGCCAGCAGGCGGTCGCGCAGTACGGCGAAGCGGTGCTGGCGCGCGGCTGGCATCTGGCGGTGATCTCAACCGGCGCGCTGGCGGACAGCGAACTGGAACAGCGTTTACGCCAGGCGGGCGGCAGGCTGACGCTGCTGGCTGGCGCAGTCGCCGGGATTGACGGCCTGGCGGCGGCGAAAGAGGGCGGTCTTGAACGAGTGACCTATCAGTCGCGTAAAAGCCCGGCCAGCTGGCGCGGCAGCTATGCCGAACAGCTTATCGACCTCAGTGCGATCAATGAAGCGCAAATTTTCTTTGAAGGCAGCGCTCGCGAGGCGGCGCGGCTATTCCCGGCAAATGCCAACGTGGCGGCAACCATCGCGCTGGGCGGTATCGGCCTTGACGCGACTCGGGTGCAATTGATGGTCGATCCGGCGACGCAACGCAACACCCATACGCTACACGCCGAAGGACTGTTCGGCGAGTTTCACCTGGAGCTGAGCGGCCTGCCGCTCGCCAGCAATCCGAAAACATCGACCCTCGCGGCACTGAGCGCGGTACGCGCCTGCCGTGAACTGGCATAACGCAGAGAGGCTGAGATGGACGAATTAGACATTTTTATCGGCGGCCAGTGGCGTCGCGGCGGCGGCAATTTGATGCACAGCCAGTTTCCGGCGGATGGCGCTATTAACGCGGCGCTGCATGCGGCAAGCCTCGATGATTTGCAGGAGGCGATCGACTGCGCCGACCGCGCCTGGCGGGAGCCAACGTGGCGGGCGATGCTGCCGCATCAGCGGGCGAAGATCCTGCATAAGGTTGCCGATCTGATTGAAGCACAGGTTGATGAGCTCACCCAAAAGCAGAGCCGCGATAACGGTAAACCGCTGGCGGAAGCGCGAGGGCTGGTGATGAGCGCCGCCGGTACCGCACGCTATTTTGCCGCCGCCTGCGAGTTGCTGGAGGGCGAGCTGCCGACGCCGCGGCAGGCGGATCTATTGACCCTGAGCCGCTATGAGCCGTTGGGCGTGGTGGCGGCGATCACGCCGTGGAACTCGCCGATCGCCAGTGAAATGCAGAAGGTGGCCCCGGCGATCGCCGCCGGGAACGCGGTGATCCTCAAACCGGCGGAAGCCACGCCGCTCATGGCGCTGGAGCTGGCGAAGATCTTCGAGCAGGCCGGTTTACCCGCCGGACTGCTGAGCGTGCTGCCGGGTAAAGGATCGATTATCGGCGATGCGCTGGCCCGCCATCCTAAGGTACGCAAAATTTCCTTTACCGGCGGCACCAGCACCGGGCGTCACCTGGCGCACGTAGCGGCGGAAAAGCTGATCCCGGCGTCGCTGGAGCTGGGCGGCAAATCACCGACCATCGTGCTGGAAGATGCCGATATCGAACAGGCGGCGCGGGGCATCTGCTACGGCATTTTCAGCTCCGGCGGCCAGGCCTGTATTGCCGGCTCGCGGCTGTTTGTCCATGAAAAAGTGTATCCGCAATTAATGGCCCGCCTGCTGGAGTTAACCCAAGGACTGCGGGTTGGTCATCCGTTCAGCGCTGGCACCCACGTCGGGCCGCTGATCAACGATAAACACCGCCAGAGCGTGCTGGAGTACGTCGAGCTGGCGAAACGCGAAGGCGGCAGCGTGCTATGCGGCGGCGAGATCCCGGCGGATCCGGCGCTGGCGGCGGGGAGCTACTTCCTGCCGACCATTATTGAAGGGCTGAACAATCAGGCCCGCGTTTGCCAGGAAGAGATCTTCGGGCCGGTGCTGGTGGCGATGCGTTTTCGCGATGAAGCGGCGCTGATCCGCGAGGCCAATGATTCGGTCTTCGGACTGGCGGCGGGGATCTGGACGCGCGATACCGGCCGCGCGCTGCGTCTGAGCGAGCAACTGGAAGCCGGTACGGTGTGGATCAACACCTACAAAGTTTTCTCCATTTCGACCCCGTTCGGGGGCTTTAAAGAGAGCGGTCTGGGCCGCGAAAAAGGGATCCAGGGGCTGAAAGCCTGGATGCAACAAAAGAGCATTTATCTGGCGACGGGTAATAGCGTCAACCACTGGTGCGACTGAGAAAGGGTGAGCAATGAGCGAAATGATAACCGTCGGCGATGCCATCGCCAGAACGCTGGAGCAGTATCACGTTGAAGCCATTTATGGCGTCATTTCTATCCATAACCTGCCGATCGCCGATGCCGTCGGCCAGCGGGAAAAAATCCGCTTTGTTCCGGCGCGCGGCGAAGCGGGCTCGGTGACCATGGCCGACGCCCATGGCCGTTTTTCAGGGCTCGGCGTGGCGCTGACCAGCACCGGCGCGGGCGCGGGTAATGCGGTCGGCGCGCTGGTTGAGGCGATGAACGCCGGTACGCCGCTGCTGCACCTGACCGGACAGGTCGAAAAAGCCTGGCTGGACGCCGATACCGGTTTTATTCATGAAACCCGCGATCAGTTGACCTTCCTGAAAGCCAGTTCGAAGCGCGCTTACCGCATTAGCAACGCCAACCAGGCGGTGGCAATACTGCATAAGGCGATTCAGGAGGCGCAGACGCCGCCGTGCGGCCCGGTCTCGGTGGAGATCCCAATCGACATTCAGAGCGCCAAAATTCCGCTTTCGCTGCTGACCGCGCCGTTGAAACGCGCTCCGGCGATTGAGCCGGAGGCGTCGATGGTCGATGCGCTGTGGGCGCAGCTTAAGCAGGCGAAGCAGCCGCTGCTGTGGCTTGGCGGCGGCGCGTTAGAGAGCGTTGAGGCGGTGAAGACGCTGGCGGATGCCGGAGTGACGGTGATTTCCAGTACCCACGGCCGCGGCATTCTGGCGGATGGCCATCGCGCCAGCCTGCGCGCGTTTCATAATTCTCCCTCGGTTGAAGCGCTGATTTCACAATGTGATTTCACACTTGTGGCCGGTTCCCGGCTGCGCAGCAACGAAACGCGCTCGTGGACGCTGGAACTGCCAACGCCGAGGGTGCAGATTGATATCGATCCGGCGGCGGCTAGTCGTAACTACCTGATGGACAACACGCTGGTGGCGGACTGCCGGGCGCTATTAGCGGCGCTGGCAGCGCGGGTACAGGGCCGGATGTGGGGCGATGCGCGTTGGGATAGCCAGCTTAAAGCGGCGGTAGAGGCGGCGGAGCAGGGGCTGCGCGACCAGTGCGGCGCTTACGCTAAATTGAATGACGCGATTGCGCAGGCGCTGCCCGATGACGGCATTCTGGTGCGCGATATTACCGTTTCCGGCAGCCTGTGGGGCAGCCGCCTGTTCCGCGCTCACGGCCCGCTGATGAATATCCATTCTCTGGCCGGAGCCATCGGTATGGGGCTACCGATGGCGGTGGGTACCGCGATTGCCAATCCGCAACGGAAAGTGGTCGGCCTGGTCGGCGACGGTGGCCTGAGCCTCAACCTTGGCGAGCTGGCGACCCTGGCGCAGGAGAAGGCCAACGTGACGCTGTTGATTATGAACGATGGCGGCTACGGCGTGATGCGCGGTATTCAGGATAAATACTTTGGCGGCCGCCAGTATTACAACGAGCTGCACACGCCGGACTTTACCCTGCTGGCGCAGGCGATTGGTCTGCAGGCGTGGAGCGTGGAACGCGCTGAGGATTTCCAGGCGGTGATGACCGAAGCGCTGGCGATGCCTGGGCCATCGGTGGTGGAAGTGAAAATGGGCCAGATTGGCGCGCTGCGCTTTGCCGGCCCGCCGCAGAAAACGCTGTATTAATGATAACCCAGTGACCCCAACCCTCTCCCTTCCGGGGAGAGGGTACCGCACGGCACAGGGGGTTAATCAAGGCGCCGGACGGTTGCTCCTGCGCGTCGGGAGAGGGCCGGCCCGCAGGAGAGGGTTCATTACACGGTTAAAATACGTTAAACGGATATTCGACGTAGAACCGCACTTCATTACCGCTGACGTTATAGTCGCTGGCGTTGCTGGAAACGCGCAGCACCGAATAGCGGAGTCTCAATTTCAAATCTTTCGCCATACCGTTTTGCACCTGGTACTGCACCTGGTTGAACCATTCGTGTTCTTTACCGTTGCTGGTCTCGGCGGTTTTAATGTTATCGCCGCGAACGTAGGCGGTAGTCCAGCTCAGGCCCGGTACGCCCAGTCCGGCAAAATCCAGGCCATAGGAGGCCTGCCAGGAACGCTCATCCTCGCCGTTAAAATCTGACCAGTAGGAGTTAGCCAGCCAGATGGTGTTGCCGCCATCGCCGACGCCGCCCTGATTCTGATACCCGCCGTAGTGGTAGCCGGTGCTGCCGCTGCTTTGCTGGTACGCGACTTTAAAGGTATGAATATCCCAGATATAGCTGGCGGCCAGGCTCCAGATGCTGTTGCTGCGCCCGGTGTCATTGGCGTCGGCATATTCTTGATCTAAGCGCGAGTTATAGCCGTTGAAGTCAACAATCAGCTGCTGGTCGGCGGCGAACGGCTGCTTGTAGTTCAGGCCGAGATATTGCTTATTCAGCACGTCCTCGACGTGTGAAGCGTATAGCGCGCCGCTGAGCTGGTCGTTGAATTGATAGCTGGCGCCGCCAAAGGTCAGGCTCTTCAGGCCGCTGTTGTGGCTGTCGTCGCTTTTGCGCTGCTGATCGGTGAGATAACCGGCGTTAATTTCCAGACCGTCGATTTCTCTTGAGGTCAGCATGGTACCGGTATAGCTCTCGTACAGCAGCCGCGAGTCATCGGCGTAGACGATAGGCAGCATCGGGCGCTGGCTGCCGTAGCTGAGTACGGTATTCGAGAAGCGCATTTTGGCGGTAGCGCCGAATTTGGCTAAATCGGACTTCGCGCGGCCATCATCATCCTGGGCGAAAAAGTCGATACCGCCCGCGCCGCTGCGGCCGCGACCGCCGTCGAGGCGCACGGCGTACTGCGCAATGCCGTCAACGCCGAAGCCGACCGGTCCCTGGGTGAAGCCGGATTCGAAGGTAGCGATAATACCCTGACCCCATTCGGCTTTATCCGGCAATCCATCGCGATAATCGCGTTTGATATAAGCGTTACGTAAAAAGAGATCCAGGTGGCTGTCTTCAATAAAGCCCTGACTGGTAGATTGTTGGCTGGCGAAAGCCGGCGCGGCGGCAATAATGCCAAGTGCGATTAATGGTAATTCTTTTTTCACTGAGGGCACTTCTCTGTCTGTCGATATATTCATGGGAATCACTGCCAGTCAGATATTCTCCTGAAATAATGTCGAAAGCAATCATTGTGTGAGCAGTTATTGCAGCCGGAAACAGGCTGTATGGCGCGTGAGTCGTGCGCCAGGCAGTAAGGGGTGGACTATTTATTATTCGGGTAAAGACGATTCTGAAAGCCAGATAATGTGCGACCTTTTTAATTTACCAAATAATATATTTCTGAATCGCCGGGTATAAAATAATTGGCTGTGATGCGCTGTGATAATAATTAACGGTTTGTGCGCTTAAATTATCAATTGATGCGGCTAAATATTTTTACGGGTATATAAAAAAGGGAGGCGATAATGCCTCCCGCTGTCGTTTATTTAATACCGTCGGCCTTCATGCGATCGCGAATATGCTGCGCGCGGGCTTCCGACGCCGGGTGATCGTCAAACATGGAGCTCTGACGGCCGGCTTCCAGCTTGGCCAGTTTTTCGAAGCTGGTGGCCAGCCCCGATGGATTGATGCCGCGTTTACGCAGCAGGTCGTAAGAGTAGTCGTCCGCTTCCGACTCCTGGCGCTGGGAGAACTGCGAGTTCACCAGTTTTTCGCCGAGATCGCCCAGCTGCGACTGCGACAGGCTGCCGACGATGCCGCCAGCGGAGGCCGCCGCCGCGCGCACAGCGTTAGTGCCCAGCGCGACCTGCATGCCTTTCTTCACGTGACCCAACGCAACGTGGCCCATTTCGTGGCCGATAACCGCTTCTACTTCGTTATCGTTCATCAGGTCCATCAGGCCGCTGTAAACGCGGATGCAGCCGTTGGCCATCGCGAAGGCGTTGACGTCTTTCGTTTCATAGACCTTGTAGTTGACCGGCTGGCCGTTGATGTTATCGCCCAGCGCGGCGGCAATCTTGCTCAGGCGTTTGCTGTACTCGCTGCTGGCCGGGGAAATAGTGGCTTTGGCGTCCATCTCTTTACACGCCTGGTCGCTTAAGGTTTTTACCTGTTCGTCGCTAAGAGAGTAGGCCTGGAATGCTTCCGCGCCGGAGCTCAGCAGGGCGTTGGAATCCATGTTCTGACATCCGGTTAATGTTGCTGCGATCCCGAAGGCAAGAAGGGTTGAGCGAATTTTCATTTTTATCTTCCACAATCTTATGGTTTTTTATCTGAATAATGGGCGACGACGGACCCGCCTCGTCCTGTGCAAAGTATAAATAGTATCTCATGATCCGGGCGAGTGGATTCCGCGGCAGCACAACGTGTTCCAGAGATTTCTTAATGGGCAAAAGGATGCTCCATGTACATGCTTTGTCGCTTGGGTTACATTGTTCACACTTTTTTCCGGCGTAGCCCAAAACGCGCTCTCGTCAAGTCGTTAAGGGCATGGCCTTATAACATCCGAACTGGAGTCAAAATGTCCTCACGTAAAGAGCTTGCCAACGCTATTCGTGCGCTGAGCATGGACGCTGTACAGAAAGCCAAATCCGGCCACCCTGGCGCCCCGATGGGCATGGCTGACATTGCCGAAGTCCTGTGGCGTGATTTCCTGAACCATAACCCGCAGAACCCGTCCTGGGCCGATCGCGACCGCTTCGTGCTGTCCAACGGTCACGGTTCCATGCTGATTTACAGCCTGCTGCACCTCACCGGTTATGATCTGCCGATTGAAGAACTGAAAAACTTCCGTCAGCTGCACTCTAAGACTCCGGGCCACCCGGAAGTCGGCTACACCGCAGGCGTGGAAACCACCACCGGCCCGCTGGGTCAGGGTATCGCTAACGCAGTCGGTATGGCTATCGCGGAAAAAACGCTGGCGGCGCAGTTTAACCGTCCAGGGCACGACATCGTCGATCACTTCACCTACGCCTTCATGGGCGACGGCTGCATGATGGAAGGCATTTCTCACGAAGTGTGCTCCCTGGCCGGTACCCTGAAACTGGGTAAACTGGTGGCGTTCTATGATGACAACGGCATCTCCATTGATGGTCACGTTGAAGGCTGGTTCACCGACGATACCGCGAAACGCTTTGAAGCCTACGGCTGGCACGTGGTGCGCGGCGTTGACGGTCACGACGCTGACGCCATCAAACGCGCGGTAGAAGAAGCGCGCGCGGTCACCGACAAACCGTCCCTGCTGATGTGCAAAACCATCATCGGCTTCGGTTCGCCGAACAAAGCAGGCACCCATGATTCCCACGGCGCGCCGCTGGGCGACGCTGAAATCGCGCTGACCCGCGAAGCGCTGGGCTGGAAATACGCTCCGTTTGAAATCCCGTCTGACATCTATGCGCAGTGGGATGCGAAAGAAGCCGGCCAGGCGAAAGAAGCCGCGTGGAACGAGAAGTTTGCCGCCTACGCCAAAGCCTTCCCGCAGGAAGCTGCCGAATTCACCCGCCGTATGAAAGGCGAAATGCCGTCTGACTTCGACGCGAAAGCTAACGAGTTCATCGCTAAGCTGCAGGCGAATCCGGCGAAGATCGCCAGCCGTAAAGCATCGCAGAACGCCATCGAAGCGTTTGGCCCGCTGCTGCCGGAATTCCTCGGCGGTTCTGCCGACCTGGCGCCGTCCAACCTGACCCTGTGGTCCGGTTCTAAGCCGATCAACGAAGACACCGCCGGTAACTACATCCATTACGGCGTACGTGAATTCGGTATGACCGCGATTGCCAACGGTATCGCGCTGCACGGCGGTTTCCTGCCGTACACCTCTACCTTCCTGATGTTCGTCGAGTATGCGCGTAACGCGGTACGTATGGCGGCGCTGATGAAACAGCGTCAGGTGATGGTCTACACCCACGACTCCATCGGTCTGGGCGAAGATGGCCCGACTCACCAGCCGGTAGAGCAGGTCGCTTCCCTGCGCGTCACGCCGAACATGTCCACCTGGCGTCCGTGTGACCAGGTTGAATCCGCGATTGCGTGGAAATATGGCGTAGAGCGTCAGGACGGCCCGACCGCGCTGATCCTCTCCCGTCAGAACCTGGCGCAGCAGGAGCGTACCGCAGAGCAGCTGGCAAACGTGGCCCGCGGCGGTTATGTGCTGAAAGATTGCGCCGGCCAGCCGGAACTGATCTTCATCGCTACCGGTTCAGAAGTGGAACTGGCGGTTGCCGCGTGGGACAAACTGACCGCCGAAGGCGTGAAGGCGCGCGTGGTCTCCATGCCGTCCACCGACGCATTCGACAAGCAGGATGCGGCCTATCGTGAATCCGTACTGCCGAAAGCCGTTTCTGCCCGCGTAGCGGTAGAAGCCGGTATCGCGGACTACTGGTTCAAATACGTGGGCCTGAACGGCGCCATCGTTGGCATGACCACCTTCGGTGAGTCTGCGCCGGCTGAGCAGCTGTTCGAAGAGTTTGGTTTCACCGTTGACAACGTTGTCGCTAAAGCGAAAGCGCTGCTGTAATCGCTGGTACGGTGCGGGCTGATGCCCTCACCCCAACCCTCTCCCACAGGAGAGGGTGCGAACACCAAAAACGGTAACCCCTGGGTTACCGTTTTGCTTTATCTCGCCACCCGGTTTTTTTGTAGGCACTATTCCTTGAACATGTAACTACCCTGTAAATTATTCCAAAGAAAATGTGACGCAAGTCATATAGCTGGTTTATTGCTCTGGACAAACATTCCTTTTATTCCGACTTTGGCTTATTCTAGCTGAAGCGTTTCAGTCGTATAAATGTTCGACAATTAATCAATCAGTCGCAGTTTGCGACAGGTAAGGTTCCCCTAAAGGCGTTGCTGGATTACTCTGTCAGCCACCTCAAATCAGGGATAACCTTGCAGGAGACCTATGACCATACGCATCGCGATTAATGGCTTCGGTCGCATAGGACGCAACGTGGTTCGCGCTTTGTATGAATCCGGGCGTCGTGCGGAAATCACCGTGGTGGCGATCAATGAACTGGCGGATGCCGCAGGCATTGCGCATTTATTGAAGTACGACACCAGCCATGGCCGTTTTTCCTGGGATGTTCGCCAGGAGCGGGAACAGCTGTATGTCGGCGATGACGTCATTCGTCTACTGCATGAGCCTTCTATCGCCGCGCTGCCCTGGCAGGAGCTGGCGGTGGATGTGGTGCTGGACTGTACCGGCGTATACGGTAGCCGTGAACATGGCGAAGCCCATCTTCAGGCTGGCGCGAAGAAAGTGCTCTTTTCACATCCTGGCGGCAACGATCTCGACGCAACGGTAGTCTTCGGCGTCAACCATGATGAACTGCGCGCGGAGCACCGCATTGTCTCCAACGCCTCCTGCACTACCAACTGCATTATTCCGGTCATTAAACTGCTAGATGATGCCTACGGCATTGAGTCAGGAACGGTCACGACAATCCACTCCGCGATGCACGACCAGCAGGTGATCGATGCCTATCATCCGGATCTGCGGCGCACCCGTGCGGCCAGCCAGTCAATTATTCCGGTTGATACTAAACTTGCGGCGGGGATCACCCGTATTTTCCCGCAGTTTAACGACCGTTTTGAGGCGATCGCGGTACGTGTACCGACGATTAACGTCACCGCAATAGACCTGAGCGTGACGGTGAAAAAACCGGTAAAGGCCTGTGAAGTCAACCAGTTGCTGCAAAAAGCAGCACAGGGAGCATTTCATGGTATAGTTGACTATACGGAATTACCGTTGGTCTCGACAGATTTTAACCACGACCCGCACAGCGCCATCGTCGATGGCACGCAAACCCGGGTCAGTGGCGCGCATCTGATCAAAACGTTGGTCTGGTGCGATAACGAATGGGGCTTTGCTAACCGAATGCTCGACACGACGTTAGCGATGGCCGCGCAAGGTTTCAGGTAAGGCGCTGCGGCGCTTGCAAAACTTTATCAAGAATCAACGAGAGGATTCACCATGTCTGTAATTAAGATGACCGATTTGGATCTGGCTGGTAAACGCGTTTTCATCCGTGCTGATCTGAACGTACCGGTTAAAGATGGCAAAGTGACCAGCGACGCGCGTATCCGCGCCTCCCTGCCGACCATCGAACTGGCGCTGAAACAGGGTGCTAAAGTAATGGTTACTTCTCACCTGGGTCGTCCGACCGAAGGCGAGTACAACGAAGAATTCTCTCTGTTGCCGGTTGTTAATTACCTGAAAGACAAACTGTCTAACCCGGTTCGTCTGGTTAAAGATTACCTGGATGGCGTTGACGTTGCTGCCGGTGAACTGGTGGTTCTGGAAAACGTTCGCTTCAACAAAGGCGAGAAAAAAGACGACGAAGAGCTGTCTAAGAAATACGCTGCGCTGTGCGACGTATTCGTCATGGACGCTTTCGGTACCGCGCACCGCGCGCAGGCTTCCACCCACGGTATCGGTAAATTCGCCGATGTCGCTTGTGCAGGCCCGCTGCTGGCCGCTGAACTCGACGCGCTGGGTAAAGCGCTGAAAGAGCCGGCTCGTCCGATGGTTGCTATCGTTGGCGGTTCTAAAGTTTCCACCAAACTGACCGTTCTCGACTCCCTGTCCAAAATCGCTGACCAGCTGATCGTCGGCGGCGGTATCGCTAACACCTTCGTTGCCGCTCAAGGCCACAACGTCGGTAAATCCTTGTACGAAGCGGACCTGGTTGACGAAGCTAAGCGCCTGCTGAGCACCTGCGATATCCCGGTTCCGACTGACGTTCGCGTCGCTACCGAGTTCTCTGAAACCGCCACCGCGACCCTGAAATCCGTTAACGACATCAAAGATGACGAGCAGATTCTGGACCTCGGCGACGTTTCCGCACAGAAACTGGCTGAAATCCTGAAAAACGCCAAAACCATCCTGTGGAATGGCCCGGTTGGCGTATTCGAATTCCCGAACTTCCGTAAAGGTACTGAAATCGTCGCTAATGCTATCGCAGACAGCGAAGGTTTCTCTATCGCAGGCGGCGGTGACACCCTGGCGGCGATTGACCTGTTCGGCATCGCTGACAAAATCTCCTACATCTCCACTGGCGGCGGCGCATTCCTCGAATTCGTGGAAGGCAAAGTTCTGCCGGCAGTAGCAATGCTCGAAGAGCGCGCTAAGCAGTAATTTAGTTCAGGCGGGGAAACCCGCCTGTTTTTCAGCGCGCTAACGTACAATTTTGTACAGCTCGCGAACCTTCTTCAACGGTCGAAGATACAGATACAGGACTAAGTAACATGTCTAAAATTTTTGATTTCGTAAAACCGGGCGTCATCACTGGCGACGACGTTCAGAAAGTGTTCCAGGTAGCTAAAGAAAACAACTTTGCTCTGCCAGCGGTAAACTGCGTGGGGACTGACTCCATCAACGCCGTTCTGGAAGCTGCTGCGAAAGTTCGTTCTCCGGTTATCGTTCAGTTCTCTAACGGCGGCGCTGCGTTCATCGCGGGCAAAGGCGTGAAAACTGACGTTCCGCAGGGCGCTGCTATCCTCGGCGCTATCTCTGGCGCGCATCACGTGCACCAGATGGCTGAACACTACGGCGTGCCGGTTATCCTGCACACTGACCACTGCGCGAAGAAACTGCTGCCGTGGATCGACGGCCTGCTGGACGCGGGTGAAAAACACTTCGCTGCCACCGGCAAACCGCTGTTCTCTTCCCACATGATCGACCTGTCTGAAGAGTCCCTGCACGAAAACATCGAGATCTGCTCTAAGTACCTGGCTCGCATGGCCAAAATGGGCATGACTCTGGAAATCGAACTGGGCTGCACCGGCGGTGAAGAAGACGGCGTGGACAATAGCCACATGGACGCTTCCGCACTGTACACCCAGCCGGAAGACGTTGATTACGCGTACACCGAGCTGAGCAAAATCAGCCCGCGCTTCACCATCGCCGCTTCCTTCGGTAACGTACACGGCGTTTACAAGCCGGGTAACGTGGTTCTGACTCCGACTATCCTGCGCGACTCTCAGGAATATGTTTCTAAGAAACACAACCTGCCGCACAACAGCCTGAACTTCGTCTTCCACGGCGGTTCCGGTTCTTCCGCTCAGGAAATCAAAGACTCCGTCAGCTACGGCGTTGTGAAAATGAACATCGATACCGACACCCAATGGGCGACCTGGGACGGTATCCTGCAGTACTACAAAGCGAACGAAGCTTACCTGCAGGGCCAGCTGGGCAACCCGAAAGGCGAAGACCAGCCGAACAAGAAATACTACGATCCGCGCGTATGGCTGCGTGCCGCTCAGACCTCTATGGTGACTCGTCTGGAGCAGGCATTCAAAGAGCTGAACGCGATCGACGTTCTGTAAGAAAATTCTCTTTCTTACCTGAAAGCCCGCATAATGCGGGCTTTTTTATTTATCTTCCCAGACTAAATCTCGTCAACAAACTGTGATCGGTTTGGCAAAATCCGCACTTATTGTTTACCCTATAACCTGATTGTCATTTTTCTGGTTTGGTTTTTTTATTACCCGTACGGGGATTCATAAGGAATGTTAAATGGAAGATTTGAACGTTGTCGATAGCATCAACCATGCCGGGACCTGGCTGGCGCGCAACCAGGAGTTGCTGCTGAGCTATGCCGTCAACATCGTTGCCGCTATCGTTATCCTGATCATCGGGATGATCGTGGCGCGCATCGTTTCTAACACCGTCAACCGCCTGATGCTGGCGCGTAAGATCGACGCGACTGTCGCCGATTTTCTCTCCGCGCTGGTACGCTATGCGATTATCGCCTTTACGCTGATTGCCGCCCTGGGCCGCGTTGGCGTGCAGACCGCCTCAGTGATTGCCGTGCTGGGCGCCGCCGGTTTGGCCGTGGGTCTGGCGCTGCAGGGGTCGTTGTCGAACCTTGCCGCAGGCGTGCTGCTGGTGATGTTCCGCCCGTTCCGCGCCGGTGAATATGTCGATCTCGGCGGCATCGCGGGCACGGTGCAGAACGTGCAGATTTTCTCCACTACTCTGCGTACCGTCGATGGCAAAATCGTGGTGGTGCCGAACGGCAAAATCATCGCTGGCAATATCATTAACTTCTCCCGTGAGCCGGCGCGCCGTAATGAGTTTATTATCGGCGTCTCCTACGATGCCGATATCGATAAGGTGAAACAACTGCTGACCGCGATTATCGAATCCGACGACCGCATTCTGCGCGATCGCGAAATGACCGTTCGTCTTAACGAACTGGGCGCCTCTTCGGTAAACTTCGTGGTTCGCGTATGGAGCAAAAGCAGCGACCTGCAAAACGTCTACTGGGACGTGCTGGAGCGCATTAAGCGTGATTTCGACGCCAATGGCATCAGCTTCCCGTATCCGCAGATGGACGTACATATGGTGAATCAGCAGGAAAAAGCGCAGTAATTTTTTCCAGCAATGGCACAAGACCGGCATCGCCGGTCTTTTTTTTGCCTGTAGCTATTAGCTTCACTTATTAATGATTAAAATTATCAATTTCCGCTAATGTTGACGGCGCGCTATATTCTCCGGCATTAACGATGAAACCGGAAAATTAAACGATGCTATCTTATTACTTTCAAGGGCTTGCGCTGGGCGCGGCGATGATCCTGCCGCTCGGGCCGCAAAACGCTTTCGTGATGAATCAGGGTATCCGCCGCCAGTATCATTTAATGATTGCGCTGTTGTGCGCGCTTAGCGATCTGGCGTTGATCTGCGCCGGAATTTTCGGCGGTAGCGCGCTACTGATGCAGTCGCCGTGGCTGCTGGCGCTGGTCACCTGGGGCGGCGTCGCTTTCCTGTTATGGTACGGCTTCGGCGCGCTGAAGACGGCGATGAGCAATAATCTCGAGCTGGCCAGCGCCGAGGTCATGAAGCAGGGGCGCTGGAAAATCATTGTCACCATGCTGGCGGTGACCTGGCTTAACCCTCATGTGTATCTCGATACCTTTGTGGTGCTTGGAAGCCTCGGCGGACAGCTGGCGGTCGAGCCCAAACGCTGGTTCGCGCTGGGGACGATTAGCGCGTCATTCTTATGGTTCTTCGGCCTGGCGCTGCTGGCCGCGTGGCTGGCGCCGCGTTTACGCACCGCGCGGGCGCAGCGAATCATCAACGTGCTTGTCGGGCTGGTGATGTGGTTTATCGCCCTGCAGTTGGCAAAAGATGGCCTGCAACATATACAGATGCTCATCAACCAGGCTTAGTCCGATGGACTTTCCGCGCGTAAGCGCTAAGCTAGCTGGCATGCGTCCTTAAAATGGGCGACCTAAGCAAGATGGAGAAACGACAGTGAAGTTAAAAGTCTTAGCCCTGGCGGCAGCACTCGGATTCAGTACTATGGCGGCGCAGGCAAGTGAATTGCCGGATGGCCCGCATATTGTGACTTCAGGCACAGCAAGCGTTGCAGCGGTTCCGGATATCGCCACTCTGGCGATTGAAGTTAACGTCGCGGCAAAAGATGCGGCATCGGCAAAAAAACAGGCTGACGATCGCGTTGCGCAATATCTCTCTTTCCTTGAAAAGAGCGGCATTGCCAAAAAGGATATCAGCTCGGCGAACCTGCGTACCCAACCTGATTACGACTATCAGAACGGGAAAAGCATCCTTAAAGGCTATCGCGCGGTGCGTACCGTCGAAGTTACCCTGCGTCAGCTCGATAAGCTGAATGGCCTGCTGGACGGCGCGCTGAAAGCGGGGCTGAACGAAATTCGTTCCGTATCGCTGGGCGTTGCGCAACCGGATGCCTACAAAGATAAAGCGCGTAAAGCGGCTATCGATGATGCGGTACATCAGGCGCAGGAGCTGGCTGCTGGCTTCCACAGCAAGCTGGGTCCGGTCTATAGCGTGCGTTACCATGTTTCCAACTATCAGCCGAGCCCGATGGTTCGCATGATGAAGGCGGCTGACGCCGCGCCGGTCTCCGCGCAGGAAACCTACGAGCAGGCGACCATCCAGTTTGATGATCAGGTTGACGTGGTCTTCGAACTGCAGCCAGCACAGGCCGCCGCGCCTGCCGCGCCGGCGAAACCAGCGGAAGCGCCGAAACCGGCTCAGTAAGCCACAGCGACAAAAAAGCCACTTCAGTGAAGTGGCTTTTTTTATGCCTGTCGTTTAATCCTGGCGCAGCACCTTGTGGCCGTAATCAATAAGCGCATCGGTCACCCGGCGCATCATGCGGCTTTCCGGTGCAAAGCGGTGCCAGTAGAGCATCCGGCGCTGGAAAAGCCCTGGCGTCAGGTCGATAAGCTCGCCGCTCTTCAGCTCTTTCTCGATCTGCAGATGCGGGATCATACAGCAGGTGGTGCCCTGACGCGCCAGCTGCACGAAGGCCTCCGACGAGTTGACGATATGGCAGGGCACGCTGCCCGGCGGCAGGTCGAAGTTTTGCTGCAGGAACGCCTGGTGCATATCGTCGAGATGATCGAAGGCGACCACCGGCGCTTTCAGCAGCGCAGAACGCGTTACCCCGTTAGGGAAGTAGCGTTGCGCAAACTCCTTCGAGGCGACGAACAGGTAATCGAGCGCGCCGAGTTGATCGACCAGGCAGCTTGGCAGCGCCTGCGGCTGAATACTCACCGCGCCGACCACTTCCCCACGGCGCAGGCGCTCCTGGGTGCGGGTTTCATCTTCAACCTGCAGATTGAGGCGAATAGGGGAGTCGGAGAGCACGTTGGCCAGCGCCGGCAGCAGCCAGGTCGCCAGACTGTCGGCGTTGACCGCCAACGACAGCAGCAGCGGCGTGGAGCCGGTCTGCTCATCGCCAAGCCACTCTTCTTCCAGCAGCTCAACCTGGCGCAGCAGAGCCAACAGTTTTTGCCCCTGCTCGGTCGGGCGCGGCGGTACGGTACGCACCAGCAGCGGTTGGCCAAACATGTTTTCCAGCTGTTTGATACGCTGTGAGACGGCGGACTGTGTAATGCATAGCTTCTGCGCGGCGCGCTCAAACCCACGTTCCCTAATCACCGCATCCAGCGCTTGTAATGTTCTGTAGTCCGGTCGTTTCATTATTCTGGCGTACCCCCATAACTTTTCGTTAACCCGCACTATGACATAAATTTGTTTTTGATAAAGACGAAAATGGTCTGCTCAGATGTGTGATCGCCATCGCAGGGACATTTCATCCGTCGATGTTCTATAATGCGCGGTAAGTATTCACATCTCGGACGATAATCATGACGCAGGATGAACTGAAAAAAGCAGTCGGCTGGGCAGCGCTGCAATATGTACAACCGGGCACCATTGTGGGTGTCGGCACCGGCTCCACGGCGGCGCATTTTATTGATGCGCTGGGGACCATGAAAGGGCAGATTGAAGGCGTAGTATCCAGCTCCGACGCCTCTACCGAGAAGCTGAAAAGCCTCGGTATCCCGGTATTCGACCTTAACTCCGTCGACCGCCTGGGCATCTACGTTGACGGCGCGGATGAAATTAACGGCCACATGCAGATGATCAAAGGCGGCGGTGCGGCGCTGACCCGCGAAAAGATCATCGCCTCGGTTGCCGATAAGTTTATCTGCATCGCCGACGCCTCCAAGCAGGTTGATATCCTCGGCAACTTCCCGCTGCCGGTGGAAGTGATCCCGATGGCGCGCAGCGCCGTCGCGCGTCAGCTGGTGAAGCTGGGCGGCCGCCCGGAATATCGTCAGGGCGTGGTGACGGATAACGGCAACGTGATCCTCGATGTACACGGCCTCGAAATCCTTGACGCTATCGCGCTGGAAAACGCCATTAACGGTATCCCGGGCGTGGTGACCGTCGGGTTGTTCGCCAACCGCGGCGCCGACGTGGCGCTGATCGGTACCGCCGACGGCGTGAAGACCATCGTCAACAAATAAGACGATCGGGGGGAAGTTTCGCGCTTCCCCCTAAATTTTTTTCTATGGCCTTAATTTGGTGACTTGTGTCACATTTACGTAACCTTTCTGAGTAACAATCTGCCATCTATTCTCTTTCTGGTGTTTTGTCCTGTCTTTTGCTTCAACGTGATATTTCTTCAGGTCGGCGAGGCAAACGTTCATATTGCCGCGATAGTTTTTTTTGATATGTTGCTGGAAGAGTTTTTGTTCAGCACGACATCAGTACCAATAAAAACAGGACGGGGAAATGGCTAAGGTATCACTGGAAAAAGACAAGATTAAATTTCTGCTAGTTGAAGGCGTGCATCAGAAAGCAATCGATAACCTTCGTGCGGCAGGTTACACCAACATCGAATTTCACAAAGGCGCGCTGGATACTGAAGAGCTGAAAGCGTCGATCCGTGATGCCCATTTTATCGGCCTGCGTTCCCGTACTCATCTGACTGAAGAGATCTTCGCCGCGGCGGAAAAACTGGTGGCGGTGGGCTGCTTCTGTATCGGCACCAACCAGGTCGATCTGGATGCGGCGGCGAAGCGCGGTATCCCGGTATTTAACGCCCCGTTCTCGAACACCCGTTCGGTGGCTGAGCTGGTCATCGGCGAGCTGCTGCTGATGCTGCGCGGCGTGCCGGAAGCTAACGCCAAGGCGCATCGCGGCGTGTGGAATAAGCAGGCGGTAGGCAGCTTTGAAGCGCGCGGCAAAAAACTGGGGATTATCGGTTACGGCCATATCGGCACCCAGCTCGGCATTCTGGCGGAATCGCTGGGGATGCACGTCTATTTTTATGATATCGAAAACAAACTGCCGCTGGGCAACGCCACGCAGGTTCAGCACCTCTCCGACCTGCTGAACATGAGCGATGTCGTTAGTCTGCACGTGCCGGAAAACGCCTCCACCAAAAACATGATGGGGCCGGAAGAGCTGGCGCTGATGAAGCCGGGCGCGCTGCTGATCAACGCCTCTCGCGGCACGGTGGTGGATATCCCGGCGCTGTGCGATGCGCTGTCGCGTAAGCACCTGGCCGGCGCGGCCATTGACGTCTTCCCGACGGAGCCGGCGACCAACAGCGATCCGTTTAACTCTCCGCTATGCGAATTCGATAACGTGATCCTGACGCCGCATATCGGCGGCTCAACTCAGGAAGCGCAGGAAAACATTGGTCTGGAAGTGGCTGGCAAGCTGGCGAAGTATTCCGACAACGGTTCTACGCTGTCGGCGGTGAACTTCCCTGAGGTTTCTCTGCCGCTGCACGGCGGACGCCGTCTGTTGCATATTCATGAAAACCGCCCAGGCATCCTGACGGCGCTTAACCAGATTTTCGCCGCGCAGAACATCAACATCGCCGCCCAGTATCTGCAGACCACCCCGCAGATGGGTTACGTGGTGATTGATATCGAAGCCGACGGCGACGTCGCGCAGCAGGCGCTGCTGGCGATGAAAGCGATCCCGGGCACCATCCGCGCCCGTCTGCTGTACTAATTTGTTGTTGCCTCACGGGCAGGTCGCATACCTGCCCGTATTTTTTTAACGCCTTCCTGGCGTAATTCTCGAACCCGCACAACACTCTACCAGCGCCAGGTTTTGCCTGGCGTAATCACCGCCGGCAGCGGGACATCCCACTGTTCGCTCGGCAGGGTATCCACCTGCTGGCAGTCGTGGGCGTAGCCTACCGGCTGCAGGCGATACTGCCGCCAGTTCTGTAAGGTACGATCGTAGAAGCCGCCGCCCATCCCCAGACGTTGACCGCTGGCATCGAAGGCGACCAGCGGGGTAATCAGCACATCGAGCTCGGCAAGCGGCAGGACGTCGCGCACGTCGAGCTTTGGTTCATAAATCTTCAGGCGATTGAAAATCAGCTGGCTTTGCGGATGATAATGCAAAAACAGCAGATTACCGGGGCTAAACGGATGCAGTACCGGCAGATAAACCCGCTTGCCCGCCCGCCACAATTGCTCGATCAGCGGTTGGGTATCCAGCTCGCCGTCGAAGGAGAGGAACAGCGCCACGGTATGAGCGAGTACGACGGGCGGATACGCCATCATTCGCTCAGCGGCCTGCAGGGCGAAGCGCTGCTGCTGTTCGGCGCTAAGTGCGCGTCTACGCTCGCGGATCTGCTGGCGAATTTGCTGTCTGGAGAGCGGGATATCGGGCTGTATAGTCATGCTGGTCTCATTACGAGCAGGCGAAACGATACGGGAAAGTGTAATACAGGGCGGCACAGGCCGAAAACAACGTTGAGGGGATAATGCGAACTTAAGAAGGGAATCTCCGAGATGCCGCCGCAGGCTGTAACCCTTGAACCCTTGGTTCAAGGTGAATGCGTCGTCACAGTTTTAAGGCTTCTCGGGCGAACCGAGCATGCTCACCAACCGTGGAGCGCCACATTCTTGTGGTATGAAATATCGGCTCAGGGGACTGGCCCGCTTGCAAACATCTCAGAGAAATTTTGTTCTTGCGATTACTCTAACACAGTTAACGACAAAGTGTTATTCAAACTTCGACCCCGGTCTTTCGCTTATGCGACCTTGCTCAAGCAATGCCTGTTCGATGGTCTGCTGAAGCATGCGAATGCGCTGTTCCATACTGGAGGCGTAGTCGCGGGTCTTCGCTTTTTCCTGAGTCAACTCATAGCTGATGTTCAACGCGGCGATGAAGACCAACTGCTCAGTATTTGTGACTCTAGTGCGTTCTTTTAAATCTTGCAACCGCTGATTAAGGTCTTCAGCTGCCTGATTCAGGGCATCCCTTTGTTCAGGCGGGCAATTCACTCGCAGTGAACGGCCAAAAATTTGGAGATCTACGGGTTGTGCAGACATGCCACCTTCCTGCTGATTGACTGCGCTGCCTTCACATCCGAGCCCGGTTCTGCGAAGGGGCGACACTATAGCTACCCTGGTGCGGGGACACAAGCCCTTTTCTGGTTCACCAGGGTCCAAAGTGGTAGCATATCATGAATATTCCTCCCAACGATGACGAATGCGCATGTCTATACAGAACGAAATGCCTGGTTACAACGATGTAGACCAGTTACTGAACCAACAAGGGGTGGGATTAACCCCGGCCGAAATGCACGGTTTGATAAGCGGCATCCTCTGCGGCGGCAACACCGACAGCAGCTGGCAGCCGCTGGTGCATGACCTGACCAACGAAGGCCTTGCCTTTGGTCATGAACTGGCCCAGGCGCTGCGTAGCATGCATTCCGCCACCAGCGACTCGCTGGAAGATGACGGTTTTCTGTTCCAGCTGTATATGCCGGAAGGCGACAACGTCAGCGTTTTCGACCGCGCCGACGCGCTGGCGGGCTGGGTTAACCATTTCCTGCTCGGCCTTGGCGTGACCCAGCCGAAGCTGGATAAAGTGAAGGATGAGACCGGCGAAGCCATCGACGATCTGCGTAACATTGCGCAACTCGGCTACGACGAAGATGAAGACCAGGAAGAGCTGGAGATGTCTCTCGAAGAGATTATCGAGTACGTACGCGTCGCCGCGTTACTGTGCCACGATACCTTCGCGCGCCAACAGCCAACCGCACCGGAAGTACGCAAGCCAACGTTACACTAAATAAAAACGACATTCAGGGGGCGTCATGACACAGCAGGAGTTTCTTTCTCGTCGCCAGGCATTATTGGCGCAGATGCAGCCGGGCAGCGCGGCGCTGATTTTTGCCGCGCCGGAAGCGGTACGCAGCGCAGATTCGGAATATCCCTACCGGCAGAACAGCGATTTTTGGTACTTCACCGGCTTCAATGAACCGGAAGCGCTGCTGGTGCTGATCAAAAGCGATGAAACGCACAACCATAGCGTGCTGTTTAACCGCGTTCGCGATCTGACGGCGGAAATCTGGTTTGGCCGCCGTCTGGGGCAGGATGCCGCGCCGGGCAAACTCGGCGTCGATCGCGCGCTGGCGTTTAGCGAAATCAACCAGCAGCTGTATCAACTGCTCAACGGCCTGGACGCTATCTATTTTGCCCAGGGCGAATATGCCTATGCCGATGAAATTGTGTTTAACGCCCTCGAAAAACTGCGTAAAGGTTCACGTCAGAACCTGCAGGCACCGAACTCCGTCATCGACTGGCGGCCTGTGGTGCATGAAATGCGCCTGTTTAAATCCGCGGAAGAGCTGGAAGTAATGCGCCGGGCCGGCGAAATTTCCGCCCTTGCCCATACCCGGGCGATGGAAAAATGCCGCCCGGGGATGTTCGAATATCAGCTGGAAGGCGAAATTCTCCACGAATTCAACCGCCACGGCGCGCGTTTCCCGTCTTATAACACCATCGTTGGCGGCGGCGAAAACGCCTGCATCCTGCACTACACCGAAAACGAATCCGAACTGCGTGATGGCGATTTAGTGCTGATTGACGCCGGCTGTGAATACCGCGGCTATGCGGGCGATATCACCCGTACCTTCCCGGTTAACGGTAAATTCAGCAAACCGCAGCGTGAAATCTACGACATTGTGCTGGAATCGCTGGAAACCGCGCTGGAGCTGTATCGTCCGGGTACCTCCATTTATGAGGTTAATCAGGAAGTGGTGCGCATTATGATTACCGGCCTGGTGCGGCTGGGGATCCTGAAAGGCGAGATTGACGAGCTTATCGCCAACAACGCCCATCGCCCTTACTTTATGCATGGCCTGAGCCACTGGTTGGGTCTGGATGTGCACGATGTCGGCAATTACGATACCGACCGTTCGCGCGTTCTGGAACCGGGAATGGTGCTGACCGTCGAGCCGGGGCTGTATATCGCCACAGACGCCGACGTACCGGCGCAGTATCGCGGCATCGGCATTCGTATTGAAGATGACATCGTGATTACCGAAGATGGCAACGAAAATCTCACCGCCAGCGTGGTGAAGAAGGCGGATGAGATCGAGGCGCTGATGGCGGCGGCGCGCCAGTCATGAGCGTGCTGATTGTCGGCGGCGGGATGACCGGTGCGACGCTCGCGCTGGCCATCTCCCGTTTGACCGGCGGTGCGCTGCCGGTTCATCTGATTGAAGCGCAGGATCCGGCGTCTTCACGCCACCCAGGTTTTGACGATCGGGCGATTGCCCTGGCTGCTGGCACCTGCCAGCAGCTGGCGCGCATCGGTATCTGGCAGAACCTTGCTAAACGAGCGACGCCTATCCAGCGGGTACACGTCAGCGACCGCGGCCATGCCGGTTTTGTAAACCTGGCGGCGGCCGATTACGGCCTGTCGGCGCTGGGGCAGGTGGTTGAACTCCACGATGTCGGCCAGCGGCTGTTTAGCCTGCTGCGCGAGGCGCCGGGCGTCACCCTGCACTGTCCGGCGAAAGTGGAAGCGGTCAACCGCAGCCAGGACAGCGTCAGCCTCACCCTTGATAGCGGCGAAACCATCAACGGTAAGCTGCTGGTGGCGGCAGATGGTTCGCGTTCGTCGCTGGGCGCGCGCTGCGGCATTAGCTGGCAGCAGCAGCCCTATGAGCAACTGGCGATTATCGCCAATGTTAGCACCGCGTTGCCGCACGAAGGCCGCGCCTTCGAGCGCTTTACCGAGCATGGTCCGCTGGCGATGCTGCCGATGTCGCAAGGGCGCTGTTCGCTGGTGTGGTGCCATCCGCAGTCGCGGCGCGACGAGGTGCTGAGCTGGTCTGACGAACGTTTTTGCCAGCAATTACAGCAGGCGTTCGGCTGGCGGCTGGGGCGCATTACCCATGCCGGTAAGCGTAGCGTCTATCCGCTGGCGTTAACTACCGCTATCCGTTCGGTGTCGCACCGTCTGGCGCTGGTCGGCAATGCGGCGCAGACATTGCACCCGATCGCCGGGCAGGGCTTTAATCTCGGCCTGCGCGACGTGATGAGCCTGGCTGAACTGCTTGCCGACGCCCACGCGGTCGGCGAGGATGTGGGCAATTATTCTCTGCTGTGTCGCTACCAGGCGCGGCGAGCGGATGATAAAGCCGCCACCATCGGCGTGACCGATGGGCTGGTGCATCTCTTTGCCAACCGTTGGGCGCCGCTGGTGGCGGGGCGCAACGTCGGGCTGATGGCGATGGAATTATTTACCCCGGCGCGCGATGCGCTGGCGCAGCGTACCCTCGGTTGGGTTCCCCGTTAAGGAGTAGAACGTGCAAAGTGTTGATGTTGCCATTGTTGGCGGCGGAATGGTGGGACTGGCGGTGGCCTGTGGTTTACAGGGCAGCGGCCTGCGCGTCGCGGTGCTGGAACAAGCGGCGCCGCAGCCTCTTGACGCCGATGCGCCGCCGGCGCTGCGCGTTTCGGCAATCAATGCCGCCAGCGAAAAGCTGCTGACTAAACTGGATGTCTGGAGTGAGATCATCTCCCAGCGCGCCAGTTGCTATCACGGCATGGAAGTGTGGGACAAAGATAGCTTTGGCCGCATTAGCTTCGATGACCAGAGCATGGGCTTTAGCCATCTGGGCCATATTATTGAAAATGCCGTGGTGCATCACGCGCTGTGGCAAAAAGCGCAGCGCTGCGCTGACGTCACCTTGCTGGCGCCTGCGCAGCTGCAGCAGGTGGCGTGGGGCGAAAACGAAGCCTTCCTGAGCCTGCAGGACGGCAGCATGTTGACCGCGCGGCTGGTGGTCGGCGCCGATGGCGCCAATTCGTGGCTGCGCAATAAAGCCGATATTCCGCTGACCTTCTGGGATTATCGCCATCATGCGCTGGTGGCGACGATACGTACCTCCGAGCCGCATCAGGCGGTGGCGCGTCAGGCGTTCCACGGTGAAGGCATTCTGGCCTTCCTGCCGCTTAGCGATCCGCATCTGTGCTCGATCGTCTGGTCGCTGTCGCCGGAAGAGGCGCAGCGGATGCAGCAGGCCGATGCAGCCGCGTTTAATCAGGCGCTGAACATCGCTTTTGATAATCGCCTTGGCCTTTGCCAGCTTGAAAGCGAACGGCAGGTTTTCCCGCTGACCGGACGCTACGCGCGTCAGTTCGCCGCCCATCGTCTGGCGCTGGTTGGCGATGCCGCCCACACTATTCATCCGCTGGCCGGGCAGGGGGTGAACCTTGGCTTTATGGACGCCGCCGAGCTTATCGACGAGCTGAAGCGCCTGCACGCGCAGGGTAAAGATATCGGTCAGCATTTGTACCTGCGCCGCTATGAGCGCAGCCGCAAGCATAGCGCCGCGCTGATGCTGGCGGGTATGCAGGGATTCCGCGAAATGTTCTCCGGCAGCCATCCGGCGAAGAAATTCCTCCGCGACATGGGGCTCAAACTGGCCGATTCGCTGCCTGGCGTAAAACCGCAGCTGATTCGTCAGGCGATGGGCCTCAACGATCTCCCCGCCTGGTTACGTTAACCCCGTCACACTTCTTTTACCCGGCCTGCGCGCCGGGTTTTCTCCCTCATTTGAAATATTCTAATTTCACCTCTTTTTTCGCATTAGTTTTATTAATGCGCTCTTTTTTTTGTTAAAGAAATTAGGCCCATAAAATCGCATAAAACACCATCATCACCTGACTGGTTTGCTCATTATGTTAATTTTATGTGGCATGAATCGCTTTTTTCCAGTCAATAACTCTGTAGGCTTTTCGGCGCGCTTTGGTCATAAGCTAATGTGATGTCCTGATTTACCTTATGGTTTAGCACCGGGTTCGGTGGTAAGTTCAGGCAAAAGAGAACGTTTGCGTCGGCGTCCGTAAGCGGTGCCGTCGCCGGATTTCGTGGCGCAAAATCGCCGACAATATCGTGGCTGGTTCCGTTTTATTCGATGAGGAAAAGATGGCTCAACAGACTCCGTTGTATGAACAACACACGCTGTGCGGCGCTCGCATGGTGGATTTCCATGGCTGGATGATGCCGCTGCATTACGGGTCCCAGATTGATGAGCACCACGCGGTGCGCGGCGATGCAGGGATGTTCGATGTGTCGCATATGACCATCGTCGATTTCCACGGCAGCCGGATCAGAGAGTTCTTGCGCTATTTGCTGGCAAACGATGTGGCGAAGCTTACCACCCCAGGCAAAGCGCTCTACACCGGCATGCTAACCGCTTCCGCTGGCGTCATCGATGACCTGATTGTTTATTTCCTTTCTGAAGATTATTTCCGCCTCGTTGTTAACTCCGCCACTCGTGAAAAAGACCTCGCCTGGATTTCCGAACAAGCCGAACCTTACGGTCTTGAAATCACCGTTCGCGACGATCTGTCGCTGATCGCGGTGCAGGGTCCGCAGGCGAAAGCGAAGGCGGCGACGCTGTTCACCGACGCTCAGCGCCAGGCCGTGGAAGGCATGAAGCCGTTCTTCGGCGTACAGGCCGGCGACCTGTTTATCGCCACCACCGGTTATACCGGCGAAGCGGGTTATGAAATCGCTATGCCGAACGAGCAGGCGGCGGATTTCTGGCGCGGTCTGCTGGACGCCGGCGTTAAGCCGTGTGGTCTTGGCGCGCGCGACACCCTGCGCCTGGAAGCCGGGATGAACCTGTATGGCCAGGAGATGGATGAAGGCGTCTCGCCGCTGGCGGCGAACATGGGCTGGACTATCGCCTGGGAGCCCGCCGATCGTAACTTCATCGGCCGCGAAGCGCTGGAAATGCAGCGCGAAAAAGGCACCGAGCAGCTGGTCGGCCTGGTGATGACCGAGAAAGGCGTCCTGCGCGGCGGCCTGCCGGTACGTTTTACCGATAGCGACGGTAATCAAAAAGAAGGCATTATCACCAGCGGCACCTTCTCGCCGACGCTGGGCTACAGCATCGCGCTGGCTCGCGTGCCGGCCGGGATTGGCGACACCGCGGTGGTGCAAATTCGTAACCGTGAAATGCCGGTAAAAGTGACTAAACCTGGTTTTGTACGCAATGGCAAAGCCATTGTGTGATTTCCCTTTTTTGGAGATGAATTGATGAGCAACGTACCAGCAGAACTGAAATACAGCAAAGAACACGAGTGGCTGCGTAAAGAAGCGGACGGCACCTATACCGTTGGGATCACCGAGCACGCGCAGGAGCTGCTTGGCGACATGGTTTTCGTTGACCTGCCGGAAGTGGGCGCCACCGTTGAAGCGGGCGCCGATTGCGCCGTTGCCGAATCCGTGAAAGCGGCTTCCGATATCTACGCGCCGATTAGCGGTGAAATCGTTGCCGTCAACGAAGAGCTGAACGACTCTCCGGAACTGGTCAACAGCGACCCGTATACCGACGGCTGGATCTTCAAAATCAAAGCCAGCGACGAAGCGCAGGTTGCCGCGCTGCTGGATGCGACCGCCTATGAAGCTCTGTTAGAAGACGAGTAAGCCTTTACCCTCTCCCCTGTGGGAGAGGGAAGGGTGAGGGGAACCGATAATACCCTCACCCCAGCCCTCTCCCTAGGGGAGAGGGAGAAAACACATTCACCGCACGTTTCAGGAACCATCGCTCATGACTCAGACTTTAAGTCAGCTTGAAAACCGCGACGCCTTTATTGAACGTCACATTGGCTCGGACGCTCAGCAGCAGCAAGAGATGCTGAAGACCGTCGGCGCGGATTCGCTTAACGCCCTGATTGGCCAGATTGTGCCGCAGGATATCCAGCTGGCGACCCCACCGCAGGTGGGAGACGCGACTACCGAATTTGCCGCGCTGGCGGAGCTGAAGGCGATTGCCGGTCGCAACAAGCGCTTCAAGTCTTACATCGGCATGGGCTACACCGCCGTGCAGCTGCCGCCGGTCATTCAGCGCAACATGCTGGAAAACCCGGGTTGGTATACCGCCTACACCCCTTACCAGCCGGAAGTATCCCAGGGCCGTCTGGAATCGCTGCTCAACTTCCAGCAGGTCACTCTGGATCTGACCGGGTTGGATATCGCTTCCGCTTCGCTGCTTGATGAAGCCACCGCCGCCGCCGAAGCGATGGCGATGGCCAAACGCGTGAGCAAACTGAAGAACGCCAACCGCTTCTTCGTTGCCGCCGACGTCCATCCGCAAACCCTGGACGTGGTTCGCACCCGCGCGGAAACTTTCGGCTTCGACGTGATTGTCGATGACGCCGACAAAGTGCTCGATCACCAGGATGTCTTTGGCGTGCTGCTGCAGCAGGTCGGCACCACCGGTGAAATCCACGATTACAGTAAACTTATCGCCGAGCTGAAAGCGCGCAAAGTGATTGTCAGCGTCGCCGCTGACTTTATGGCGCTGGTGCTGCTGACGGCGCCGGGCAAGCAGGGCGCCGATATTGTCTTCGGTTCCGCGCAACGTTTCGGCGTGCCGATGGGCTATGGCGGCCCGCACGCGGCCTTCTTCGCGGCGAAAGATGAATTCAAACGCTCCATGCCGGGCCGTATTATCGGCGTATCGAAAGATGCGGCGGGTAATACCGCGCTGCGCATGGCGATGCAGACTCGCGAGCAGCACATCCGCCGCGAGAAAGCGAACTCCAACATTTGTACCTCGCAGGTCCTGCTGGCCAACATCGCCAGCCTGTACGCGGTTTTCCACGGCCCGGCGGGCCTGAAACGTATCGCTGGCCGCATTCATCGCCTGACCGACATTCTGGCCGACGGCCTGCAGAAGAAAGGGCTGAAGCTGCGCCATGCGCACTACTTCGACACCCTTTGCGTCGAAGTGGCGGATAAAGCCGCGGTGCTGGTGCGTGCCGAAGCGCTGCAGATTAACCTGCGTAGCGATATTCACGGCGCGGTTGGCATTACGCTCGATGAAGCGACCACCCGCGAAGATGTGCTGAATCTGTTCCGCGCCATCGTTGGCGACGATCACGGTCTGGATATCGATACCCTGGATAAAGACGTGGCGCTGGATAGCCGTTCGATCCCGGCGGCGATGCTGCGCGACGATGCGATCCTCACCCATCCGGTGTTCAACCGCTACCATAGCGAAACCGAGATGATGCGCTACATGCACGCGCTGGAGCGTAAAGATCTGGCGCTGAACCAGGCGATGATTCCTCTGGGATCCTGCACCATGAAACTGAACGCCGCGGCGGAAATGATCCCGATCACCTGGCCGGAATTTGCCGAGCTGCACCCGTTCTGCCCGGTCGAGCAGGCGGAAGGTTATCATCAGATGATCGCCCAGCTTTCTGACTGGCTGGTGAAACTGACCGGCTATGACGCCGTCTGTATGCAGCCGAACTCCGGCGCGCAGGGCGAGTATGCTGGCCTGCTGGCGATTCGCCACTATCACGAGAGCCGCAACGAAGGCCATCGCGATATCTGCCTGATCCCAAGCTCCGCGCACGGCACCAACCCGGCTTCCGCGCAGATGGCGGGTATGCAGGTAGTGGTGGTTGCCTGCGATAAAAACGGCAACATCGATCTTGCCGATCTGCGTGAAAAAGCAGAGCAGGCAGGGGCGAATCTCTCCTGCATCATGGTCACCTATCCGTCGACCCACGGCGTGTATGAAGAGACCATCCGTGAAGTATGCGAGATAGTGCACCAGTTCGGCGGCCAGGTTTACCTCGACGGCGCCAACATGAACGCCCAGGTCGGGATCACTTCTCCGGGCTTTATCGGCGCTGACGTTTCGCACCTCAACCTGCATAAAACCTTCTGCATTCCGCACGGCGGCGGCGGTCCGGGTATGGGCCCTATCGGCGTGAAAGCGCACCTGGCGCCGTTTGTACCGGGCCACAGCGTGGTACAGATTGAAGGCATGCTGACCCGTCAGGGCGCGGTTTCCGCCGCGCCGTTCGGCAGCGCCTCTATCCTACCGATCAGCTGGATGTATATCCGCATGATGGGCGCGGAAGGGCTGAAGCAGGCGAGCCAGAACGCGATTCTCAACGCCAACTATATCGCTACTCGTCTGAAAGATGCTTATCCGGTGCTGTATACCGGCCGCGACGGTCGCGTGGCGCACGAATGTATTCTCGATATTCGTCCGCTGAAAGAAGAGACCGGCATTAGCGAGCTGGATATTGCTAAGCGTCTGATCGACTTTGGTTTCCATGCGCCGACCATGTCCTTCCCGGTCGCCGGGACGCTGATGGTTGAGCCGACGGAATCGGAAAGCAAGGTAGAGCTGGACCGCTTTATTGACGCCATGCTGGCGATTCGCGGGGAAATCGATCGCGTTAAAGCCGGTGAATGGCCGCTGGAAGATAACCCGCTGGTGAACGCGCCGCACACCCAGGGCGAGCTGGTAAGCGAGTGGAACCATCCGTACAGCCGCGAGCTGGCGGTATTCCCGGCTGGGTTGCACAACAAGTACTGGCCAACGGTGAAACGCCTGGATGACGTGTACGGCGACCGTAACCTGTTCTGCTCCTGCGTGCCGATGAGCGAATACCAGTAAGTGGTGAATTAGCTAAACTTTTAAAGGCGCTGCGGCGCCTTTATTTTTTGGAGGGAAGGCATGGCGATAGCTCTGATTAGCGGCGCGAGCCGCGGCATAGGCCGGGCGACGGCGCTGCTGCTGGCGCAGGAAGGGTATACCGTCGCGGTTAATTATCATCACAACATTAAAGCCGCCACCGAAGTGGTCAATACCATTGTTGAATCTGGCGGCAAAGCCACGGCGCTGCGGGCCGATATCAGCGATGAAGCGCAGGTGATGGCGATGTTTGAGGCGATTGACCGCATGGGCGAACCGCTGGCGGCGTTGGTCAACAACGCCGGGATCCTGTTTACCCAATGTACGGTAGAGAGCCTGAGCGCCGAGCGTATTAACCGCGTGCTGGCCACCAACGTCACCGGATACTTTCTTTGCTGTCGCGAGGCGGTAAAGCGCATGTCGCATCGGCATGGCGGCAAGGGCGGGGCGATAGTTAACGTTTCGTCGGCGGCGTCGCGCCTTGGCGCGCCGGGAGAGTACGTTGACTATGCCGCGTCAAAAGGGGCGGTAGATACCCTGACCACCGGGCTGGCGCTGGAGGTGGCGGCGCAGGGGATTCGGGTAAACGGCGTGCGTCCGGGGCTGATTTATACCGAGATGCACGCCTCCGGCGGCGAACCGGGACGCGTGGACCGGGTGAAAAGTTCGCTACCGATGCAGCGCGGCGGCCAGCCGGAAGAGGTCGCTCAGGCCATTGCCTGGCTGCTGAGCGACAAAGCGTCGTATGTGACGGGCAGTTTCCTCGAACTGGCGGGCGGTAAATAACCCGTAGATGTCTATTGCCCGGCGGCGCTTCGCTTGTCGGGGAAACCTTCCCGGATGGCGGCTACGCCTTATCCGGGTTACCCAACGATGCGTACCCGTAGCCCGGCGGCGCAGCGCGAGCTGGGGAAACCTTCCCGGATGGCGGCTACGCCTTATCCGGGCTACCCAACGATGCGTACCCGTAGCCCGGCTGAGCGCAGCGCTTGCCGGGGAAACCTTCCCGGATGGCGGCTACACCTTATCCGGGCTACCCAACGATGCGTACCCGTAGCCCGGCTGAGCGCAGCGCGAGCCGGGGAAACCTTCCCGGATAGCAGCTACGCCTTATCCGGGCTACCCAACGATGCGTATCCGTAGCCCGGCTGAGCGCAGCGCGAGCCGGGGAAACCTTCCCGGATAGCAGCTACGCCTTATCCGGGCTACCCAACGATGCGTATCCGTAGTCCGACTGAGCGCAGCGCTTGCCGGGGAAACCTTCCCGAATGGCGGCTACGCCTTATCCGGGCTACCCAACGATGCGTATCCGTAGCCCGGCTGAGCGCAGCGCTTGCCGGGGAAACCTTCCCGGATGGCGGCTACGCCTTATCCGGGCTACCCAACGATGCGTACCCGTAGCCCGGCTGAGCGCAGCGCGAGCCGGGGAAACCTTCCCGGATGGCGGCTACGCCTTATCCGGGCTACCCAACGATGCGAGCCGGGAACCCGACGGTCTACCAGGAGGCCAGCCACAGCCGCAGGCGCATTCCCCAACTGCTGGTCCAGCCGGTGGTGACCGACTTCACCTCGCCTTGAGAAATGAACACCAGCGTTGGCGTCACCTGCACGTCCCACTGCCGCGCCAGCTGGCCGCTCGGATCATTCACCGTCGGCAGCGCCATTTTCTTCCTGGTCAGCCACTTCTCCAGCGTGGCGTTATCGCCGGAACGCAGGGCTACCGTCAGCACATTGCCGCCGTCGGCGGCAAGCGAGGCCACCGACGGCGTGGTATAGCGACAAACTCCGCACCAGGTCGCCCAGACGTACAGCAGCAGCGGCTTTTGCTGGCTCATAGCGTTCAGATCCAGCGTCCTGCCGTCGAGTGTCTGCAGCGATGTGGCGCTGAAGTTTTGCGGTAGCGCGGGCTGGCGAAAATAATCCACCGCCAGGCTCACCGCCGCGCCAATCAGCAGCCACACCGCCAGCTCGCGCAGCCAGCGCCTGATTTTACTGGCCACGGGCTTTCGCCAGCTGTTCTTTCACCAGCCCCTCCAGCTCATCAGCAGGGATTGCGCCGGCCACCATCTGATCGCCGATGATGGTCGCCGGGGTGCCCTGAATATTCAGCACCTGCGACAAAATCAGGTTCATTTTCAGCGAATCCATGGTCTTGTCATCAATATTCACGCTATCGGTGGCGGTTTTCTTCTGCGCGGCGGCGATGCTGGCGTCATCGTGATAGCCTTTTTTCGCCATCAGCCGCTGATGCAGCGCCCAGAACTTATCGGGCTGTTGACGCCAGGTGGAGAGCGCGGCTTTAGCGGCATTCACCGAACTCTGCCCTTTAAACGGCAGCAGCTTAACGATGAGCTGGATGTCCGGATTATCGTGGACGATTTTTTCCAGCATCGGATCAAACTGTTTGCAGTAAGGGCAGTTGTAATCGGTAAACGAGACGATCGTGAGCTTCGGCGCTTTCGCGCCGGTGCGCGGGCTGTTCGGATCGTTAAACAGCAGTTGGGCTAACTGGTCATTACCATTTGATTGCGGTTCTTGCTCCGGGGCGGCGAAGCTGAAGGCCGATACGCACAGCAGTAATAAGGCGGTGATAGCTCTCATGTTATTTTCCTTTAGCGGCGGACAGGGTGGCGAGAAGTTGTTCGCGATCTAACAGCGCAGGCAGAATTTGTCCCTGCGGCAATCCCGGTCCGTAAATCTGGTTAAACGGCACCGCGGCGCTGCCGCGAGCGGTTAAAAACTGACTAATGTCGGCGGAGGGGCGGCTCCAGTCGCCGCGTAAGGCGACCACATCTGGCGCTGATAGCGCCTGCTGGACGTCATCGCGCAGCAGCACGTTGTATTTATTGGCTTTACAGGTCACGCACCAGTCGGCGGTGACATCAATAAACACCCGCTTATGCTCCGCAAGGGCGCTGGCGATAGCCTGCTCGCTGAGAGGCTGCCAGTTAACCCGGTCGCGGCGCGGGCCCTGGCCGTCCTGTTGGGCGACAAAGACGACGGCGCCCGCCGCTACGATGGCCAGAGCGCCCGCGCGCAGCGCCGTACGCCAGCGGTAGCGCCAGGCGGTGGCCAGGAGCAGGACGATGGCCAGAATCACCAGCAGGGTAAGCACCGGCGTACGGCCGATGTGGATCGTCAGCAGGCTGACCAGCCATAGCGCTGAGCCAAGCATCATCAATCCCAGCACCACCCGCAGATGATTCATCCAGCGACCCGGGCGAGGTAGACGTTGCGCCAGACCCGGCCAGGCGACGATAAGCAGCCACGGCAGGCTCATGCCGATCCCCATGGCGAAGAAAATACCCCACAGCAGCGGCAGCGGCGCCACCAGCGCCACTGAAACGGCGGTACCGAGGAACGGCGCGGTACAGGGCGTCGCCAGCAGAGTGGCGAAGGCGCCCTGCCAGAAATGGCCCATTAAGCCGTTGCCGCCCCGGGTGGCGAGGAAGGTACTGGCGCTGGAGGAGAGACGGATTTCGAACAGCCCTAATAAACTGGCGCTGAACAGCAGCATCACCAGCGCCATCGCGCCGATAAACCACGGGTTCTGGAACTGGATCCCCCAGCCGAGCGCCTGATTACCTAAGCGTAGCGCGGTCATCATCAGCGCCAGCGCCAGGAAGGAGACGACGATCCCGCATACCGAGGCGAGGAACTGCCGCCGCACCGCGCCGCGTTCGCGACGTTCGGTTTGCACCAGCGAGCCGAGTTTCATCGCCAGCACCGGCAGCACGCACGGCATGACGTTGAGGATTAGCCCGCCGGCCAGCGCCATCAGCAGCACCCAGCCTAACGCCAGCCCCGGCGCGGCGCTGCCGGCGGCGATGGCGATATGGCTTTCCTGCGCCTGGCCGCTATCGGCCAGCACCAGCGACAGCGTTTTGCCGCCCAGGTCCGGCGCCGTTTCGCCCCAGCTATCGGTGACCGGTACGGTGGCGGTCAACGTATCGCCGCGGCTGGTAAAACTCGGCTTGCCGAAATCGACATCCTCCATGCTGTCGATAAACAGCGCTGGCTGCTGCCAGCCGGCATCGCGGCGAGCGGTTACCGTCAGCTTACCGCTGACGTAGCTGGCGCTAAGCGCCGAGGTGAGACCGTCGCGCAGGGGCAGCGTGCCCATCGCGCGGGTGAAATCGTAATTAAAACGCTCCCCCGCCGGAGCCGTCATATCCAGCGAAAAGGGGTAGTCAGTGAGAATGCAGACATTGCTGCAGGTAGAGAGCGTCAGTACGCCGCTAAGCGTCGGCGGTATTTTGCCGCGCAGGGTCATCGGGAAGCTGACGTCGCCGTGATACCCCTGAGTGGAAATGCCCGCGACGTCGAAGCGTTGCGGCGTCGGCCAACGCCAGTTAACCTCCAGCGGCGTGTGCCAGGCGATAGCCGGCGCGATGCCGCCTTCGCCCGGCGAACGCCAGTAGGTTTTCCAGCCCTTTTCCAGCGCTACGTCTAAAAGCAGGCGGGTGTCGCCATTGCTTTCGCTTTGCGCCCGCAGGCGCACGCTGGCGTGTTGATTGTCGGCGACGCGCAGCCAGCCGCTATCGGCAGCCTGGCTGACGGGCAGCCATAGCCAAAGCAGGCAGACCAGCAGTCGCCTGAATACCATAAACATAAATTTTCTCCGTAAGTAATAAATTAACCTGAGCTGTCAGGAGAATTAATCACTCACGGAAGACGCATAATCGTAGATGCACCCGCAATCGGGGGGGAGAAATGACGCGGGGAGGCCAGATACGCTCGATACGCGGCGGGATGGCCGCCAGCACCGCCAGCAGCAGGGTGATAGCGAGTAGCGCCCCTTCAAACAGCATCGGCGGAACGGCCATCAGCGACTTGGCGCTGAGTTCGCAGGGGGAGACCGGCGCCTCGGCATTATCCGGGCCAGGTTGGGCGGATTGGCTGGCGGCCGTGACGTTCATCACCAACGCATGCATCCCCGCCATTCTCTGGGCGGTGCAGATCAGCACCACCAGGCAGGCAAGGAGTACAAGAAGAATGGCTTTGCGTTGTCGCTTAATCATGGTCGCCTCAAATATTCACGAGGCCTATCTTATCGGGCGAACGCGTTTTAGCAATGGTAAAGCTGTAAAGAAGTGTCTGGCGGATAAGTGATTTGCCCCCTCCCGGCCGGGAGAGGGCGGTCAATTACAGATTCTCGCCGTTACTGGCGATGACTTCTTTGTACCAGTTAAAGCTTTTCTTGCGCGAGCGGGACATATCGCCGGTGCCGTCATCGTGTTTATTGACGTAGATGAAGCCGTAGCGTTTGCTGTACTGGCCGGTAGTGAAGGAGACGCAGTCGATGCAGCCCCAGGGGGTATAGCCCATCAGATCGACGCCGTCATAAGTCACCGCTTTAATCATCTCTTCGACGTGGGCGCGGAGATAATCGATGCGGTAGTCATCGTTGATGCTGCCGTCGGCTTCTACTTTATCGTAGGCGCCAAAGCCGTTTTCCACGATAAACAGCGGCTTCTGGTAGCGCTCATACAGTTCGCACAGGGCGTAACGCAGGCCAACCGGGTCAATCTGCCAGCCCCAGTCGGAGGCTTTCACGTGCGGGTTCGGCACGCTGCCTTCGAAGCCGGAAATGGCATCGCCGGTGCCGCCTTCGGCTTTCACCGCGTTGGTCATGTAGTAGCTGAAGCCGAGATAGGCGCAGGTGCCTTCACGCAGGATCTGCGCGTCGCCGTCTTCCATCTTGATGTTGAAGCCGCGGCGCTCCCATTCATTCAACACATAGCTCGGGTAGTAACCGCGTAGCTGGACATCGGTAAAAACATAGCGTTCGCGCATCGATTCCTGGGCGAACATGACATCTTCCGGTTTGCAGGAGTAAGGGTAGAGGGCGACCATCGCCAGCATGCAGCCGACCTGCATTTCCGGGTTGATACGACGCGCCGCTTTCACCGCCAGTGCGCTGGCGACGAACTGGTGATGCAGCACCTGGTACATGGTCTCTTCCGGGTTTTCATGCTCGGTATAGACCACGCCGGAGCAACAGTAGCCGAACAGCGGCGCGCGCCAGTTACGCTGGTTATTGATCTCGTTAAAGGTCATCCAGTATTTCACTTTGTGCTTATAGCGCTCAAAGACCACTTCGGCGAAGCGCACAAAGAAATCGACCACTTTGCGGTTGGTCCAACCGCCGTACTGCTGGACCAGATGCAGCGGCATTTCAAAGTGGGAAAGGGTGATTACCGGCTCGATGTTGTACTTCAGCAGTTCATCGAACATGTCATCGTAGAATTTCAGCCCTTCTTCATTCGGCTGAGTTTCGTCGCCTTGCGGGAAGATGCGGGTCCAGGCAATAGAGGTGCGGAAGCATTTGAAACCCATCTCGGCGAACAGCTTGATGTCTTCTTTGTAGTGGCCGTAAAAATCAACCGCTTCATGGTTAGGGTAGTATTTACCCGCCTCGACCTGTTGGGTGATTTCGCGCGGCACGCCGTGCGCCCCGCCGGTCAACACATCGCAGATGCTGGGGCCTTTGCCGCCTTTATTCCAGCCGCCTTCAACCTGATGCGCGGCGACCGCGCCGCCCCACAAAAAGTCTTTGGGAAGAGTCAATTTTTTCATCTTTGCTAATCTCTATGAATCACTATTGCGATTGAGTCTAGCAAAGCGAAATTGAATGTCACGATATAACAAATCCCGCTAAAGGTAATATGTTACATCAAAAAAACAGGCTGTTACTTTTAGCCGATTTTGCGCGCTAATTTACGCCCCAGTGATTCGAGTATATATATCACCGGGATCTGCGTTGTAATATCGTAAACGCCGCCGATGCGCGTTTGCGGCACGTGCCAGGAGAGATTGAAATCAGCCAGTTTCGCCAGCCGCGAATGCTCATGGCTGGTAATCGACATCACCTTGCAGTGATGCAGGCTGAACTGGCTGGCAAAGCGCAGGATCTCTTCGGTTTCGCCGGAGACGGAAAGCACAATCGCCAGCGCGTTGCGGGCCATATCATTGGTGACCGGGAAATAAGGATCGTCAATATGGTTGCTGAATTTGCCGACGTTGGAAAAGAAACGTGCGCCATATTTCGCTAGCGCGCCGGAAGTACCGGCGCCGACGAAAATAATACGTTCGGAGGAGAGAATAATATCGACGGCCTGTTCGAGCAATTCATCAAACTCGTCATTATTGACGCTTTTAAAAAAGCTCATTATTTCGCTGGCGCCGATATTTGCCTGTTGAGGCTCATTCTGCTCAAGATATAATTTAAAGCGTACGCGAAATTCAGAGTAGCCCTCGCACTGCAGTTTGCGGCAGAAGCGCAACACGGTAGTGGTGGAGACCCCGGCGGCCTCGGCCAGTTCGCGAATAGTCATGTACATCACTTTGTCACGATTCTTAATGACGTAGTGGTAGACCATCATCTCAAGATTATTGAGACTGGCGACAGCGGCGTGGGAGAACATACTCACAGTGGCGAACTCACAATTCATAAAGACCAGGACGGAATTATATCATGCAGGCTAATGACATTACCTTTTTTCAGCGTTTTCAGGACGACATCCTCGCCGGGCGCAAAACGATCACCATTCGCGATGCGGCTGAGTCGCACTTTAAGCCCGGTGATGTGCTGCGCGTCGGACGTTATGAAGATGACGGCTACTTTTGCACTATCGCCGTTACCGCGACCTCGACGGTGACGCTCGACACGCTAACTGAACAGCATGCTCAACAAGAGAATATGACCCTCGAACAGCTGCGGCAGGTCATCAGGGAAATCTATCCTGCGGAAGATCGGTTTTATGTTATTGAATTCAAACGCCTTTAAATAAAACCAGCACAGCTGTTAGTTGAAATATTCTTGTAACATTATGATTTTAATGTATTTACAAATATACATCGTTTTATTTTAGCTAACAGGTGTTCACTGGAATCATTCTCAGTTAACCTAAGTGGGCAATGAAAGCGTTCTTGTTTTCACGGAGTCAAAATATGGTTCGCAAACCATTAATCACTCAGGGATATTCTCTGGCAGAGGAAGTTGCCAACAGCATCAGTCACGGGATCGGGCTGGTGTTCGGTATTGTCGGCCTCGTGTTGCTGCTGGTGCAGGCGGTAGACACGAACGCCAGCGCGACGGCGATCACCAGCTACAGCCTGTACGGCGGTAGCATGATTATGCTGTTCCTCGCTTCCACGCTCTATCACGCTATCCCGCATCAGCGGGCGAAACAGTGGCTGAAGAAATTTGACCACTGCGCCATCTACTTGCTGATTGCCGGAACCTACACGCCATTTTTGCTGGTGGGATTGAATTCGCCGCTGGCAAAGGGGCTGATGATTGTCATCTGGAGCCTGGCCCTACTGGGGATCCTGTTTAAACTGACAATCGCGCACCGCTTTAAAATTTTGTCGCTGGTGACCTATCTGACGATGGGCTGGCTGTCGCTTATCGTGGTCTATCAACTGGCGGTGAAGCTGGCGGTGGGCGGGGTAACGCTGCTGGCGGTTGGCGGGGTGGTGTACTCGCTGGGGGTCATCTTCTACGTCTGCAAACGTATTCCTTATAACCATGCTATCTGGCACGGCTTCGTGCTCGGCGGCAGCGTGTGTCACTTCCTGGCGATTTATCTTTACGTCGGCCAGTCCTGATTTAACTTCCACGGTGGCGCTGCGCTTGCCGCGGTCACGATATTCTACGGCCTGGAAATTCCACGGTGGCGCTGCTCTTACCGTGGCCACGATATTCTGCAGGCTGGAAATTCCACGGTGGCGCTGCGCTTACCGTGGTCACGATATTCTGCAGGCTGGTAGCCCGGCTAAGGCGCAAGCGCCGCAAGCCGGGAACTGTTCTTAATCTTCTTCCAGCGAATACGGCAATGGTTTGATGCTCAGGCTGCCGGCATCGTCACGTACGCGGAACACGCTGTCCGGTTCCATATCGTTATTCATCACCACCTGGACCATCAGGCTTCCGTCATCCAACTGTACGGCTGCCAGCACCGTACCGGTGCGGCGCCAGTTGTCGCCCATTTTCAGCTCCAGATCTTCCCCTGCTTCCGGCACCCGGCTGGCAGTACCCGCCAGCGTCCACAGCGCGCGTTTATTGGCGCCGCGGAATTTCGCCCGGGCGACCATTTCCTGGCCGGTGTAGCAGCCTTTCTTAAAGCTGATTCCGCCCAGCGCCTGCAGGTTGGTCGCCTGCGGAATGAACTGCGCGCTGTTTACGCTGTCGATAACCGGCAGACCGGCCTCGATGTTCAGCGCCAGCCACTGCTGGCTGTTGTTAAGCTGCGCTTCGCCGCGCAGCGCGTCTGTCACCCGGTTGGCGGTGTCGGCATCGGTCACCAGTAGGAAGCGTTCGGCAGGATGTTCAAACCACAGCAGGCTGGTCACGCCTTCGGTGACCACCGGTTTACCAGCGTCCGGCAGTGCGGCGAATAGCGGCGCCAGCGCAGCGCGCGCCTGGAAACCGGCCACGCCCAGCAGGACCAGATCGTCGTTTGCGGCGATGGTGACTTTGGAGAAGACGGCATATTTTTTCAGTTCGGTCAGCTGCGCTTCGCGCAGGCTGCGGCGCTCAATCCACGCGAAACCGCCGTCGCGGTGGAAGACGCGCAGGTTGCTCCACATTTTGCCTTTGGCATCACAGTGCGCGGCAAGCAGATGCTGATCGGCGGTTAAATGGCTGACATCGGCGGTGATCTGCCCCTGCAGATACTTCTCGCCATCCGGACCGGTAATCGTCGCCAGCGCCCAATCATCCAGCGTCATCAGCGTTAACGGCAGACGAGCGGAAGAAGAGGGCTGACGCGGAGGAAAAGGTGTAAAAGCCATAGTCATATCCTGAATAGCTTAACGCAGAGTGAATGACTAATGGTAAAAGAGCTATGGTGCAATGCAAGCGCTTTCGGCAAGCCATTTGTGCCCTCAGGATGCGGTGAATAGCCAACCGGATTTTGGGCTTTTATGGAATGCTGCTCGCACAAGGCGATATTACTGTAAAGTAAGTGCCTAAAAAGGGTTAAACTAAGCTATATCTTGATGCTGGAAGGACAACATGGACATTAACAACAAAGCTCGCATCCACTGGGCATGCCGCCGCGGTATGCGCGAACTCGATATCTCCATCATGCCGTTTTTCGAGTATGAGTACGACACGCTCAGCGATGACGACAAGCGCCTGTTCATCCGTTTGCTGGAGAACGATGATCCGGATCTGTTTAACTGGCTGATGAATCACGGCAAGCCGGCTGATGCGCAACTTCAACGGATGATAAATTTAATCCAGACTCGGAATCGGGAACGTGGTCCTGTGGCAATCTGATTTACGTATTTCCTGGCGTTCGCAGTGGTTCTCGCTGCTGCTGCACGGGGTGGTGGCGGCGATAGTGCTGCTCATGCCCTGGCCGTTAAGCTACACCCCGATTTGGCTCCTGTTGCTATCGCTGGTGGTGTTTGACTGCGTGCGCAGCCAGCGGCGGATCCACGCCTGCCAGGGAGAAATTAAGCTGTTAATCGACTCCCGTTTACGGTGGCAAAAAACGGAATGGGATAT
Source organism: Klebsiella sp. 141251 (assembly GCF_050600725.1). Taxonomy (NCBI): domain Bacteria; kingdom Pseudomonadati; phylum Pseudomonadota; class Gammaproteobacteria; order Enterobacterales; family Enterobacteriaceae; genus Klebsiella; species Klebsiella sp. 141251. Next base: position 382,186 of record NZ_JAQIRG010000004.1, on the reverse strand, counting down.
CGTCGGGACGCCATGGGTTATCAGCAGCGGGATGCTGCTGCGCCTGAAGCATGCGGAAACCGGCCGTAGCCAGCATTTGTGGGTGGCGGCGGATAGCATGGATGCGGGGGAATGGCGGGATTTGCGCCGGCTGGTGCTGCAAAAGCCGGCGCACGACTAACTCAGGATCAGGCGAAGTGCTCCGCCATTTCGCCGAGGATCTGCTCGCACCAGTTCTGGATGCGCTCATCGCTCAGGTCGTATTGATTGGTTTCATCCAGCGCCAGGCCGACGAACAATTGGCCATCGGCGATAACCGGTTTCGGGCTGGTGAACTCATAGCCCTCGGTTGGCCAGTAGCCGACAAACTTCACGCCTTTGGTCGCCAGCTTATCGTGCAGCATCCCCAGCGCGTCAAGGAACCATTCGCCGTAACTAAGCTGATCGCCCATGCCGTACAGCGCGACGATTTTGCCATTCAGATCTAAGGCGTCGAGCTGTTCCCAGACCGCTTCCCAGTCTTCCTGAATTTCGCCGAAATCCCAGGTCGGGATGCCGAGGATCAGCACGTCGTACTGGCTCATCAGCGCGGGGGAGTCATCTTTCAGATTATGCAGCGTCACCAGCTCGGGGCCGATGATATCGCGGATTTTTTCCGCGGCCATTTCGGTGTAGCAGGTACTGGAGCCGTAAAAAAGACCTATATTCATCGCGTAAACGTCTCAATTCTTGCCGTGAATTGCGCCCAGTGTACCAGAAAGGCGGCCTCTTAAGGCATAATGAGGGCGTATAACGAACAAAGAGGCCGATGTGAAACAGGATCTGGCACAAATTGAACAGTTTCTCGATGCCCTTTGGCTGGAGCGTAATCTGGCGGAGAACACGCTCAGCGCCTATCGTCGCGATTTGACGATGCTAGTGGAGTGGCTGCATCATCGCGGGCTGACTCTGGCAAGCGTCGGCAGCGACGATTTACAGGCGCTGCTGGCCGAGCGGCAAACCGGCGGCTACAAAGCGACCAGTACCGCACGGCTGCTTAGCGCCGTGCGCCGCTTCTTCCAGCATTTGTACCGGGAGAAAGTCCGCCCGGACGATCCCAGCGCGCTGCTGGCTTCGCCGAAGCTGCCGCAGCGGCTGCCGAAAGATCTCAGCGAGGCGCAGGTTGAGCGTCTGCTGCAGGCGCCGCTGGTGGAACAGCCGCTGGAGTTGCGCGATAAGGCGATGCTGGAAGTGCTGTATGCCACCGGCCTACGCGTATCCGAACTGGTTGGCCTGACGATGAGCGATATCAGCCTGCGACAGGGCGTACTGCGGGTTATTGGTAAAGGCAACAAAGAGCGGCTGGTGCCGCTGGGCGAAGAGGCGGTGTCATGGGTTGAAAATTACCTTGAATACGGCCGCCCGTGGCTGCTGAACGGCGTGGCTTCGGACGTGCTTTTCCCCAGCCAGCGCGCGCAGCAGATGACGCGACAGACCTTCTGGCACCGCATTAAACACTATGCCGTACTGGCGGGGATCGACAGCGCGAAGCTCTCCCCGCACGTGTTGCGTCATGCGTTCGCCACGCATTTGCTCAATCACGGCGCCGATTTACGCGTGGTACAGATGCTGTTAGGACACAGCGATCTTTCCACCACGCAGATCTACACCCACGTGGCGACCGAACGTTTACGACAACTTCATCAACAGCATCACCCGCGGGCGTGAGTGCTGAATAAAAGGACTGAGTATGAAAAAAGGTTTATTGATGTTCACCCTGCTGGCGGCCTCGCTCTCCGGCGCGGCGCATGCCGATAGCGCGGCGATCAAACAGTCGCTGGCGAAACTGGGTGTGCAGAGCACCGATATCCAACCGTCGCCGGTTTCCGGGATGAGCACGGTGCTTACCGACAGCGGCGTGCTGTACGTCACTGACGATGGTAAACACATTATTCAGGGACCGATGTACGACGTCAGCGGCGCGCAGCCGGTTAACGTCACCAACCAGTTGCTGGTCGGCAAGCTGAACGCCTTATCCAAAGAGATGATTGTCTATAAAGCGCCGAAGGAGCAGCATGTCATTACCGTCTTTACCGACATCACCTGCGGCTACTGCCACAAGCTGCACGAGCAGATGAGCGACTATAACGCGCTGGGGATCACCGTGCGCTATCTGGCCTTCCCGCGTCAGGGGCTGCAAAGCCAGGCCGAGCAGGACATGAAAGCGATCTGGTGTGCGAAAGATCGCAACAAAGCGCTGGATGACGCCATGAACGGTAAGGGCGTACAGCCGGCGAGCTGCAATGTGGATATCGCTAAACATTACACGCTTGGCGTACAGATGGGCGTCAACGGTACCCCGGCGATGGTCCTTAGCAATGGTATGGTGCTGCCAGGCTATCAGGGGCCGAAAGAGCTTAAAGCTTTCCTCGACGAGCATCAAAAACAGACAAGCGGTAACTGATTCGCGTGAAACAACAGATACAACTACGCCGCCGCGAGGCGGTTGATGGCGTCGACCTTCCCGCCGACCTGCCGCCGCTGCTGCAGCGGCTGTATGCCAGCCGCGGCGTGCGCAGCGCGCAGGAGCTGGAACGCGGCGTCAAAGGCATGTTGCCATGGACGCAACTCACCGGCGTTGAAAAAGCCGTTGAAATGCTGCATGACGCTTTCCAGAAAGGGTTACATATTGTGGTGGTCGGCGATTTTGACGCCGATGGCGCCACCAGTACCGCCCTTAGCGTGCTGGCGCTGCGCGCGCTGGGCTACGGCAACGTCTCTTATCTGGTGCCGAACCGTTTTGAAGACGGCTATGGTTTAAGCCCGGAAGTGGTCGATCAGGCGCACGCGCGCGGCGCGCAGATGATCATGACCGTCGATAACGGTATTTCATCGCATAGCGGCGTCGATCATGCCCATGCGCTGGGTATCCCGGTGCTGGTGACCGATCACCACCTGCCGGGCGATACGCTGCCGGCGGCGGAAGCTATCGTTAACCCTAACCTGCGCGATTGCGACTTCCCGTCAAAATCGCTGGCCGGGGTTGGGGTGGCGTTTTATCTGATGCTGGCGCTGCGCACTTTCCTGCGAGATAACGGCTGGTTCGAGGCCCGCGGTATCGCCGCGCCAAACCTTGCCGAGCTGCTGGATTTAGTGGCGCTGGGCACCGTTGCGGACGTCGTGCCGCTGGATGCCAACAACCGCATCCTGACCTGGCAGGGGTTAAGCCGCATTCGCGCCGGAAAATGTCGGCCAGGCATTAAAGCGCTGCTGGAAATTTCTAACCGCGATCCGCAAAAGCTTGCCGCCAGCGACCTCGGTTTCGCCCTCGGGCCGCGCCTGAACGCTGCGGGGCGGCTGGATGATATGTCCGTCGGCGTCGCGCTGCTGCTGTGCGATAACATCGGAGAAGCGCGGGTGCTGGCCAGTGAGCTCGATGCGCTTAACCAGACGCGCAAAGAGATCGAACAGGGGATGCAGGCCGAAGCGCTGACCCTGTGTCAGCAACTGGAACGCAGTAGCGAAACCCTGCCCGGCGGGCTAGCGATGTACCATCCGCAATGGCATCAGGGGGTGGTCGGCATTCTGGCATCCCGGATTAAAGAGCGCTTCCATCGCCCGGTTATCGCTTTTGCGCCTACCGGCGACGGCACGCTCAAAGGTTCTGGCCGCTCTATTCAGGGGCTGCATATGCGCGATGCGCTGGAGCGCCTTGATACGCTTTATCCTGGGCTAATCCTGAAGTTCGGCGGCCACGCAATGGCGGCGGGCTTATCGCTGGAAGAGGCGCGTTTTGAGGAGTTTCAACAGCGCTTCGGCGAGCTGGTGACCGAGTGGCTGGATCCCGCATTATTGCAGGGCGAGGTGGTTTCCGACGGCCCGCTGGCGGCGGCGGAGATGAGCATGGAAGTGGCGCAGATGCTGCGCGATGCCGGGCCATGGGGGCAGATGTTCCCGGAACCGCTGTTTGATGGCCGTTTCCGCCTGCTGCAGCAGCGGCTGGTGGGCGAGCGTCACCTGAAGGTGATGGTCGAACCGGTTGACGGCGGGCCGCTGCTGGACGGTATTGCCTTCAACATCGATACTTCCATTTGGCCGGATAACGGCGTGCGTGAAGTACAGTTAGCCTACAAGCTCGACATCAACGAGTTCCGCGGCAACCGTAGCCTGCAGCTGATCATCGATCACCTCTGGCCAAATTGACAACAGTGTATTAATAAGGGCGCGAATCCGGTAGAATTCCGCTCTTATCACCGCATTTTGACAAATCCATTAAAAGAAACCGACCATGTTTGAAATAAATCCGGTAAAAAACCGCATTCAGGACCTCACGGAGCGCTCCGACGTTCTTAGGGGGTATCTTTGACTACGATGCGAAGAAAGAGCGTCTCGAAGAAGTAAACGCCGAGCTGGAACAGCCGGACGTCTGGAACGAACCTGAGCGCGCACAGGCGCTGGGTAAAGAACGTTCTTCTCTGGAAGCTATCGTCGAAACGCTGGATCAGATGACCCAGGGTCTGGAAGATGTCGCCGGACTGCTGGAGCTGGCGGTAGAAGCCGAAGACGAAGAGACCTTCAACGAAGCGGTTGCCGAGCTGGACGGGCTGGAAGAGAAGCTGGCGCAGCTTGAGTTCCGCCGCATGTTCTCCGGCGAGTATGACAGCGCCGATTGCTATCTTGATATTCAGGCCGGTTCCGGCGGCACCGAAGCCCAGGACTGGGCCAGCATGCTGATGCGCATGTACCTGCGTTGGGCGGAAGCGCGCGGCTTTAAGACCGAAATCATTGAAGAATCCGAAGGTGAAGTCGCGGGCATTAAATCCGTGACCATCAAAATCATGGGCGATTACGCCTACGGCTGGCTGCGTACTGAAACCGGCGTTCACCGTCTGGTACGTAAGAGCCCGTTCGACTCCGGCGGCCGCCGTCATACCTCCTTTAGCTCGGCGTTCGTTTACCCGGAAGTTGATGACGATATCGATATCGAAATTAACCCAGCCGACCTGCGTATCGACGTATACCGCGCGTCCGGCGCCGGTGGTCAGCACGTTAACCGTACGGAATCCGCGGTGCGTATTACCCACATCCCGACCGGGTTGGTGACGCAGTGTCAGAACGACCGTTCGCAGCACAAGAACAAAGACCAGGCCATGAAGCAGATGAAAGCGAAGCTTTATGAGCTGGAAATGCAGAAGAAAAATGCCGAGAAGCAGGTGATGGAAGATAACAAATCCGACATCGGCTGGGGCAGCCAGATCCGCTCTTACGTGCTGGACGACTCGCGTATTAAAGATCTGCGCACCGGGGTGGAAACCCGCAACACTCAGGCGGTGCTCGATGGCAGCCTGGACCAATTTATCGAAGCAAGTTTGAAAGCAGGGTTATGAGGAACCAACATGTCTGAACAACAAGCACAGGGCGCTGACGCGGCAATTGACCTTAATAATGAACTGAAAACCCGTCGTGAGAAGCTGGCTGCGCTGCGTGAGCAGGGCGTCGCATTCCCGAACGATTTCCGTCGTGACCATACCTCTGACCAACTGCACGCTGACTTCGATGCCAAAGAAAACGAAGAGCTGGAAGCGCTGAATGTCGAAGTGGCCGTTGCTGGCCGCATGATGACCCGTCGTATCATGGGTAAAGCGTCTTTCGTTACCCTGCAGGATGTCGGCGGCCGCATTCAGCTGTACGTCGCGCGCGATGACTTGGCAGAAGGCGTCTACAACGATCAGTTCAAAAAATGGGATCTCGGCGACATCATCGCCGCCCGCGGTAAGCTGTTCAAAACCAAAACCGGCGAGCTGTCCATCCACTGCACCGAGCTGCGTCTGCTGACTAAAGCCCTGCGCCCGCTGCCGGACAAATTCCACGGCCTGCAGGATCAGGAAGCGCGTTACCGTCAGCGTTACCTCGATTTGATCTCTAACGACGAATCCCGTAACACCTTCAAAGTACGTTCGCAGATCCTGGCTGGCATCCGTCAGTTCATGGTTGGCCGCGGCTTTATGGAAGTGGAAACCCCGATGATGCAGGTGATCCCAGGCGGCGCTTCCGCGCGTCCGTTCATCACCCATCATAATGCGCTGGATCTGGACATGTACCTGCGTATCGCGCCGGAACTGTATCTGAAACGTCTGGTGGTTGGCGGCTTCGAACGCGTCTTCGAAATCAACCGTAACTTCCGTAACGAAGGGATCTCCGTTCGCCACAACCCAGAGTTCACCATGATGGAACTCTATATGGCCTATGCGGATTATAAAGACCTGATTGAGCTGACCGAATCCCTGTTCCGCACCCTGGCGCAGGACATCCTCGGTAATACCGCGGTGCCTTATGGCGATCAGACTTTCGATTTCGGCAAGCCGTTCGAAAAACTGACCATGCGTGAAGCGATTAAGAAATACCGTCCGGAAACCGAGATGGCGGATCTGGATAACTTCGATTCCGCGAAAGCGATCGCTGAGTCTATCGGCATCAAAGTTGAAAAGAGCTGGGGTCTGGGCCGTATCGTGACCGAGATCTTCGAAGAAGTGGCGGAAGCGCATCTGATCCAGCCAACCTTCATCACCGAATACCCGGCAGAAGTCTCTCCGCTGGCCCGTCGTAACGACGTGAACCCGGAAATCACCGACCGCTTTGAATTCTTCATCGGCGGCCGCGAAATCGGTAACGGCTTTAGCGAGCTGAACGACGCCGAAGATCAGGCGCAGCGTTTCCAGGATCAGGTTGACGCGAAAGCCGCCGGCGACGACGAAGCGATGTTCTACGACGAAGACTACGTCACCGCGCTGGAACACGGCCTGCCGCCGACCGCCGGTCTGGGTATCGGTATCGACCGTATGGTGATGCTGTTCACTAACAGCCACACCATCCGCGACGTTATTCTGTTCCCGGCGATGCGTCCGCAGAAATAATCGCTTCTCGCGAAAAGTAAAAAACCCGGCTTGCCGGGTTTTTTTATGTCTGATGTCAAGCTTCGTCTCTGGCGTAGCCTGGGTCTTTAATGCTCGTCACTCGCGGTTACGCACGTAAACGCGCGACAAAGTCTATCAACGCCTGACGCGCGTTTTTGTTTTTGGCTTCCAGCACCATCCACGGGCTAAAGGCCCACGGGGTAGTAGCCAGCGCGCTTAACATTTCCGGTAGCTCAACCCACTGATAATCCATGACTTCATCATCATTCGGTTGTAGTTCGCTGACCACGCGTGCGGCAAAAACCGGGCACACTTCGTTTTCGACGATGCCATTCGGGGCGACGGCGCGGTAGCGGAAAGCCGGGTGGACGGGGGCAATATCAGCGATCTCGACGCCCAGTTCGAAGCGGCAGCGCCGGGTGACGGCCTGTTCGAAGGTCTCGCCCTGTTGCGGATGTCCGCACACCGAGTTAGTCCACACGCCGGGCCAGGCTTTTTTGCTAAGCGAACGGCGCGTGACCAGGAACTGGCCTTGCTCATTGAACAACCAGCAGGAAAACGCGAGATGCAAAGGGGTATCGAGCGTGTGGGCGGCATACTTCTCCAGCATACCTGTGGGTTTATCTTGCTCATCCAGCAAAATGACGTGTTCCCCGGCCATGACGACTCCTGAAAAAAATAAATGACCCGGCACAAACCCGCCGGGTCATGTACTCAGGCCACTAGGGTAGCCCATAAATGGGAGAAAGGCATTACCAAAACAAGCCCTGCAGGTATTCGTCGGTCGAGAACAATAGTAGAAAAAGCCCAGGACATTGGGGATTGTCCCTCGGGCTGGTATGATATTCGTCCATGACGCCGAGATGAGAAACCGTTGAGTGCAGGACGCCTGATGAAAACACGCTTTTATATCGCGATGATGCTGCTTGGTAGCCTGGTGTTAGCCGGCTGTTCCAGCACATCGGATTCTGGTTCCACCTATACCGTGAAGCGCGGCGATACGCTGTATGCGATCTCCCGTAGCACCGGCACCAGCGTACGCGATCTGGCGCGCCTGAATAACATCTCTCCGCCATACACTATTGAAGTCGGGCAGAAACTGAAACTTAACGGCGGTTCGAAAGCAAAAAGCGGCACCGCCGGGAAAAAATCCTCCAGTACCCGCACAGCCGCAGTAACGCCATCATCGGCGGTGCCGCAGTCCTCATGGCCGCCGGTGGGGCAGCGCTGCTGGCGCTGGCCGACCAGCGGTAAGGTGGTGATGCCGTACTCCACCCGCGATGGCGGCAATAAAGGTATTGATATCGCCGGTACCCGCGGCCAGCCGGTTTACGCCGCCGGCGCCGGTAAGGTGGTCTACGTCGGCAACCAGCTGCGCGGCTACGGCAACCTGATCATGATTAAGCATAACGAGGATTACATCACCGCGTATGCGCATAACGATAAGATGATGGTTAATAACGGCCAGAGCGTGAAGATTGGCCAGCAGATTGCGACCATGGGCAGTACGGACGCCGATTCCGTACGGCTGCATTTCCAGATTCGCTATCGCGCCACGGCCATCGACCCGCTGCGTTATCTGCCGCCGCAAGGCAGTAAGCCTAAGTGCTAAAAGGTTATTTTATCAGCAGTTAGTCCAATTCGGGCTTGCCACAGGGTGCGTAAGGTCTATAATGCTTTTCGCACCTCTTCGCGGGCGTAGTTCAATGGTAGAACGAGAGCTTCCCAAGCTCTATACGAGGGTTCGATTCCCTTCGCCCGCTCCAAACCCTCTTAATAATCAATAAGTTAGATTATTCAGTCAGTTACGTTGCCCTGCTTTACAGGTACAACTTAAACTACCCATTGTACTACGCCCGCATGATTGGTCTGTGGTACAGGGGAGCATATCTTCACACTGGCAGTCGTTCCATCGTTCATACCGCGACAGTACAACAACGAACAAAAAGCCGCATACCAGGCATAACTCCCGAACAGATTGATCACACGCATTTAAGCCCGATGTGTGGCCTTGTGGCTGCGTAAACAGGTGAATAGTGGTAAACGTACCTGCACACCATATGCAGGTTCTGCCAGCGCTTCGCTCACGCTCCGAAAGGTACACGAGCACCCTGATAAGGTGTGATCCTTCTGACAATCTGATTTAGTCACTGATGACTTTCGCTAAGCTAAACCAACCAGGTTGGCCTGATGAAGTCGCTACGCTTGTTGCTTGTACCACTAACGGGGCGTTATGGCTTCTATTGTCTGAAATCTGATACATTGCATAAACATCATGTGGATTGCTGTAAAGTTCATCACTATGATTATGTGTGCCATTGCCAGTTAAGAAATGCGGAGAGGACAATATGGATGTTACTGATGAGGCTTTGTTGAGTTCTGGCTTTACACCATCGGATTTGAAGAAGATAAAGAACAACGTTGAAAGCTATGGTGGAACGTTGGGGAATGCAATCAGGGACCTGGCCAGGCGATTTATTCTTGCCGTGTGGGTTGTATCCGGTTGCCTTGCTGTATTCATTTTTCTTGTGATGTTCGCATCTGAGCAGAGTGTTTTCTCTGGTGCTATTGGCCTTTCTTGTGGCGCAGCGGTTGCAATTTTTATACAACCGCCTGTACTTGCTTATAAATCTTGGCGATTCTGTAGAGTGAACAAATCTTAATTAGTACTGTTATCAGTAGCCAGAAGATCAAAAATGACTTTCGCTTTGACACCATATCCAGCGATTTTCATCGTTAGCTTAGGCTTGCTCATTGTGTCAACTTTTCGGTAGTAATCACGCGGCAGCCAACGGAATAATCGCCAAGCTCCGGGTTTCCTTGCTAAGCCGAAGATACTACAGACACTCGCCCCAAGAGTCACCGTATTATAAAGAGCTAATCCACTTTTTGGGCTAAACCCCATAAATTGTGCAGTCTCCATTGCGCCATCAGCAAAAATTCCTTCCGATTTGGATTGTTCACCATAGCGAAGATGGCTTGCTTCTTTTGTTATACCGTTAATACCATCAACAAATAAAACTGCTCCTGCAAGAACTCCAATAGGGGTCATAGTGGACATCATAACCATCCCACCAAATAATGCTGCTCCAGATACCACTATATGGATTGCCGAAATCACGTATCCGACGATTTTATTGTTTTCCCTGACAAACTCGACCTTTGCATAAAGTTGGGCGGCTCTGGTTCTTAACAGGCGTTCTTGTTCTTGCAAATTATCTGTTTCAGCACGAAGATTTTTGATGCATACAATACATTCTTCATCGGTTTTAGCTCATCGTGCTGTTTCAAATTCTTTATCTACAACCTGTTTTATCTCTTCGACAAACTTGATTCGTGTAAGACCATCTTGCAAATAGAATGCTGACAGCCGGTTTGCTGTTTCGACGAGTTTCCGGGCTTCAAGATTCACCATGGTATCTGACCATGTTCTGTTCCAGCCCCTGTTGAGTAGCGCAATATCCATTAAAGACTCCTTCCCAAAATGTATCTGGTCATTTTACGTGCAGTAAGGTCGAAGACAACAGGAAATGCTTTCCCAACGTCTGATTTTAGCGGAACGAACACATAATCAAACTCGGAGACTCCACATGGTAATTCTCTATTTTTCATTGTCCGACGTTTCAAACGTCCTGGAGTACGGGTAGGACTGCGAGCGCGGCACTAGCGTAATAAGCAATGTCCCATCAAGCGGAAGTTAGTACAGGCTGCGTTTAATACGCAGACCGAAGAGTTTTACTTTAACGCTGACGATTCTGTTATGTCGTTCCGTGAAGGGAAAGAGGCGAACGGAATTGGCCGTAAGACCCACACCTGCCGCGAGTTCCTGATTTGTGATGATTCCACCCTGAAAAGAATCTGCCGGGGCATGGGCCAACTGGAAGCGATGCGCCATGCTGGCTTTGCCAGACTGGGTGACAGCCCGGAATTTCGCCAGTTGTGGTGCGGGGAGCCTAAGTCTGTTGATGACAATTTCAACACGAAGAATCTGCTAAAACTTGGTGCTGGCTCTATGACCGATCATCCGTGGCGATTCAGAGAGATACATCAGGTCATCCTTAACCCGACGCATATCCAGAAGGTGATTAATCCTCGAAGTGATTCATTACGCAGGCAAAGCGGGGTGAAAAGTTATCGCCAATAAGAACCGTTTCCTCATTTAGCCGCTTTAACATATACAGCTTGTCGGCACGTTCGTAAGCGTCGAAGAAGAGATAATCGACAGCGTCCGTTGCTTCATCATCGGGGGATTTTTCGCGTCCCTCGGGAGTGAGCATGAAAACGCCGGCAGTATGTCCAAGCGGACGAGCATACCGAAAGAACAATTTTCGGTTTACAGCAAACTCGCCGTCATCGCTTTTGAGCTTTCCTTGCACTGATAATGAAAGGTGCCCGGAGTTGTAGCTGGTAATCAGCATGATTCCGTGGAGTTCCTTTTTGGTATTCTGGATGTCGAGTATCGACGTGAATTCCGAGGAGCAGGAAAAACTGATTTCTTGTTTTTTAGCATTCCCAGTGATAATCAAATAAGCGATAGCGGCCAGCCCAATAATGACAATTACGACTGACCAGAGTAAAAAAGAGTGATCGCTTTCCTGCTTCATATCATTCCTCATGATGGCGATACTGGCTGATGCAATGGTAATAGCCGAGGTTGAGGCCGCATTCAGCGGCAAACGACCAATCAACCAGGTTATGGTTGCTCGCCCAGGTATTAAGATACAGGTCTTTAGGGTGCGAGCAGTTGGGGCTAATCCCCACGGACTTGAAAATATCCAGCGCCTTCTTTTCGGTTATCGTGTCTGTGAGGGCATTTCCTAATATATGTACACGGCATTGCTCGTAGTCGATGGTTCGCAAGATAGCCGCGTCCGTCATGGCTATATGATTGGGTATCCATGTTAACCACGCTGTTGCCAGCACGGCGATGCTGGTAATTAACGCTGTGATAGCGACAGGCCACCGGTTTGGTTTCTTTCTCCTCGGCGTCGATGCAACATAGGCAACTCTGGCGGCCGTTTGCGCTTCTTCCATTTGCTGAATATTGATATTGACGTCGCCCATCCGAAATCCAATACGAGGAATGGTAACGATGAGTTCTGCAGGATGACCTGTTGACGTAATGGCTTTGCGCAAAAATGAAATGTGCTGGTTAAGATTCGCATCCGTCGCTCTGGCGCCATTCTGCTGAAAAACATTCAGCAGAATTTCATCGCGCGAAGATATCTCTTTACCATTTTGCAACAAATAGAGCAGTAATTGTGTGGCCACATTATTCAATGTGGCTATTTCACCAGATGCCACGTCTTTTAGGGTATTTTTAAGTGGTCTGAAAACTAAACCATCACCAATAATTACGGATTTAATTTTGTTTATTGGTATATGAGAAATCACTGATGTCTCCTTTAAAGCAGGATATCTCGCATTCGAGTGGGGGAAGCAACAGCATAACATAATTCATTTATAAAAAGAGGTTGTGCCATAGATCGCTTTATTATCATTTACATAACAATATTTTAATATTCTTTATGTAATCATTCATTCTCCTTCCTTTCTTTCACTATCTTATTGTCAGCACTCACTTTTGGTATCCCTTTCAATTTTTAAAAATATTTTATAAATATATTTTGCCAGTTATCTGTTCTAAATTAAAAAATAGTTGATAGTTAAAAACTCTATAAAAACCATAAATAATAGATATTAAAACTGTTGGGTGCGTGTTTTTTGGCTGATTTTTAGGTAAAAGATCGATCTGCAGACGGGAAAGCAACACGATTTCCTGAGTTTGATTGATTCCGTATTTTGGCATTGTGTCAATTTTTCGTCGACTTAATATAAGCCCCGAAACAGCGTAAACGACTGTGGACGGTATTTCTGATGGAATACCAATGAACTTCAAAATACGGTGCGGTTTAAGATGGATTGTTTGCAAGGATATGCACTGCCGCTACCGCGAGATCGGGTTTTCCCGGGCAGGAATTGTCTGCGGAAATAGATCGTCGGAATAACCAAAAACAGATATAAGGTTAAGTAGTAATATGAAAATGAAAAACGTGGCTGTGGCCTGTGCGCTGATGGCGGGAATGACTTTTACTGCATCTTCTGCTTTCGCTGCAAAAAATGTTGAACCGACTAACGGTAAAATCCACTTCACCGGCTCTCTCGTTAATTCCGCATGTGGTCTGGCGCCAGAATCCAGCCCGGTGCAGGTGAATTTTGGCGAGATCCCAACTTCTCAGTTAAAAGACAACCAACGTGCTGGCGTTAAACATGCCAAAATTGTTCTGCAGGGTTGCGATACGACTGTCGCAAAAACCGCTACCGTGACTTATACCCCGGCAACGATTGATGCCGACAACAACGCGCTAGCCGCCTTCACCTCTGGTACCGCCAAGGGCGCAGGCATCGGTATGGTTGACAGCGGCAACCAGGATGTTGAGTGGGGTAAAGCTGCCTCTCAGGTCAACATTACCGATGGCGAAACCGACATTGATTTCGTCGCTTACCTGCAGGCAAACAACGCATCTGCAGCGGTAACTCCGGGTGATTTTGAATCTACCGTTAATTTCCAGATCGATTATCAGTAACGATCTGCAGCGGGCGCATTAACGCGCCTGCTTAACCCTTCCTGCGAATAACTGAAAGGAAATGCGGTTATGCCTGGATGGCGTATTTTACTGCTTTTTATCTTCATATCGCCTGCATGGGTTTTGGCTGACACCAACCGTCTTGTCAGTACGCCCGGAAAAATGCGTATGCGGGGAAATATTATTGAGGCTGCTTGTTATGTCGATCCGCGCGACCGGTCGCTACTGGTTGAATTTAATGACCTCTCAGCCAGAGATATTTCCGGAAAACCTGAAAAAGTATCTGCGCATGATTTCAGCATTCATTTGCTGGGATGCTCACTAGGGGATTCTCAACATCCCGGTAATGTGTTTCAACGCGCCAATATTACCTTTTCCGGCGCAGCCGATAGCGACAATCCAGATTATCTGAGCGTGCAATCGGAAACTGAAAATTTAGCGATAGAAATATACGACAGCAAAGGACAGCAAATTCACCTGGGCGAACCATCACCGGACTATGTACTTAACCCAGGAAAAAATACGCTCAAATTTACGGCTTATTTGATCTCCCGCGATGGAAGAATGACATCTGGCGAATTTACTGCGGTCACGCATTTTGTTGTGAATTATCTCTGAGCTGCACTGCAATTCGGGTATCTGAAGGTTGCGAACGAAAATGATCACGCTGAAAACAGATAAAAAACGTCTGGCGCTTTTTATTGCTCTGGTCTGCGCCGCTTCATGGGCTGAAGCGGATGAGGCCATTGAATTTAATACCGACGTACTGGATGCCAGCGACAGGCACAATGTCGATTTACAGCGTTTTTCCGAAGGCAACTTTGTGGCTCCCGGAGAATATCTGCTGGATGTTCGTATTAACAGCCAGGAGATTCCTCAACAGTCAATCCGTTATATCGCAGATCCGGCCAATTCACATAAATCTATGGCGTGTCTGACGCCGCAACAACTCGAATTACTGGCGCTCAAAGAAGAGGCGCTGACCCATATTCATCCGCTTAACGCAAACTGCTATGACATTTCCCGCCTGCCGGGTGTGGCGCTGAATAATAGCGCAGGCGTACTGGACATTACCGTGCCTCAGGCATGGATGAAATATACCGACCCAGACTGGACGCCGCCGGAGCGCTGGGATAACGGCGTCGCCGGGCTGATTTTTGACTACAGCATCTCGGGGCAGGCCACGCATTACGAACAGGGCGGCGATCATTATCGCTCGCTGTCCGGCTATGGGCAGACAGGTTTTAACCTCGGCGCATGGCGTTTTCGTGGCCAGTATCAGGCCAATTACGCTTCAGATGGTAATCATGGGCGTATCGACTGGGATCAGATCTATGCTTATCGCCCGTTACCGATGCAGGCTGCAAAACTGACGGTCGGCGAAATCTATCTGAATTCTCAGGTTTTTGATTCGGTGCGCTTCACCGGGGTCAACCTTGCCAGCGACGAGCGTATGCTGCCGCCAAATTTGCAGGGCTACGCGCCTGAAGTGCACGGCATCGCCCGTAGTAATGCGAAGGTTACCGTCAGTCAGCAGGGCCGTGTTATCTATCAAACCACCGTTCCTGCGGGGCCGTTTAATATTCAGGATCTGCACGGCTCGGTACGCGGTACGTTGGATGTGCGGGTCGAAGAGCAGGATGGCAGCGTACAAACTTTTCAGGTCAATACGGCTGATATTCCTTACCTGACGCGCCCGGGCTATGTTCGCTACAACGCCGCGGTCGGCAAGCCATCGCGTTATAACCACGACGTTCAGGGCCCTGCGTTTTATAGCGGCGATTTTTCCTGGGGGGTGAGCAATGCATGGTCACTGTACGGCGGCGCGTTGCTCACCGGCGAGCGCTACAACGCCTGGTCGATGGGGATTGGACGGGATTTAAGCTGGCTGGGAGCGCTGTCGGCCGATGCGACGCAATCCGTGAGTCGGGTGAAGCATCAGGCTGAACAAAAAGGCATGTCCTTTAAGCTCAGCTATGCCAAAACCTTTGATGAGTACAACAGCGCGATTACCTTTGCCGGGTACCGCTTTTCACAGCGTAACTTCCGCACCTTCTCGCAGTTTCTCGACGAGCAGTATGAAAGTAACAACAGCGCCGGCAACGAAAAAGAGATGTACACCGTTACCGGCAACAAAACCTTTTTTGCTGACGATCCGCATTTAGCGACCACGCTCTACCTCACCTATACCCACCAGAACTATTGGGATCGCGGTTCCCAGGATCGTTACGGGTTATCGATGGGACACAGTTTTTCCTTCGCGGGTATCCAGGGGATCAGCGCCAACCTTGCGGCTTATCGCTCTGAGTATCAGGGCAAACGCGACGACAGTCTCTCGCTTTCAATTTCAGTGCCATGGGGCGATGGCCGCTCTATGGATTATGAATTACAGAACAGCGGTAACCAGACCAGCCAAATGGTTTCGTATTCCGATAACCGCGATCGTAACAATCCGTGGCGCTTGCGCGCAGGGGTTTCCGGGGAAGGTCATACGGCATTTGATGGCTATTACCAGCACCGCAGCATGATGGCGGAACTGGAATCCAACGTCAGCTGGCAGCAATCACGCTATTTCTCCGTTGGCGGCACGGTACGCGGCGGCTTTACGGCGACGCGTCACGGCGCGGCGCTACATAACAGCCAGGCGTCAATGAATACCGCCAGAGTGATGGTTGATACCGATGGCGTTGCCAATGTGCCGCTTAACGGCGAACAGGCGCACTCAAATCGCTTCGGTATTGCCGTCGTACCGGATGTCGTCAGCTATCACAGCTTTGATACGCGTATCGATGTGGACGCCATGGACGAGGACATTTCCGCGACCAAAGCGATCGTGACTAACACCCTGACGGAAGGCGCCATTGGCTACCAGCGCTTTGCCGTCGCGCAAGGGCAAAAAATGATGGCGCTGCTGCGCCTGAAGGATGGCTCGATGCCGCCGTTTGGCGCCGAAGTGTTTAACGCCAACGGCGTCAGCGTCGCCATGGTGATGGAAAACGGCATGGCATGGATTGCTGGGGTGAATCCTTCCGAGCGTCTTTCCGTTGCCTGGGCTGGCCGCGCGCAGTGTCATCTGCAGGTGCCGCAACAAATCAACCCGGAAGGCAACGTACTGTTGCCTTGTGAATAATTTCAATAACCTGAATGAATTTTGTCATGAATAATCAAGCTCTTAATTTCGCCCAGCGTTGGCTTAAACCCGTGGCCTGTGGCCTGTTTTTTATTGCCCAGATCAATGCTTCATGGGCGGGTATTGCGCTCGACCGTACCCGCATGATCATCACCGGCGATGCGCGCTCGGTAAGTGCGAACTTAACCAACACCAGCCCGAGCATTCCCTTTCTGGCTCAGTCGTGGGTAGAAGATGCCCACGGCACAAAAATTACCTCGCCATTAATGGTCTTACCGCCGCTGCAACGGATTAACGGTGGGCAGAAGGGAATCGCCCGCGTGACGAAAACCAGCGGAATTAACTCGTTGCCGCAGGATCGCGAGAGTCTCTTCTATCTGAACGTGCGTGAAATTCCGCCAAAACCGGATAAGCCGAACGTGCTGCAGCTGGCGATGCAGTCGCGAATCAAATTGTTCTATCGGCCGACAGCTATCGTGCCGGAAACGCCGGGGGCCGTGTGGCAAAACCAACTGATCTTTCACAAGCAGGGTCAGCGCTGGACCGTGGATAACCCAACGCCATACTTCGTGACCTTAATCGGTTTAAGCCGCAAACCTGAAGCCCAGGGCGGCGGCAGACTGACTGATTTCCCGGGGATTATGATCTCGCCGAAATCCTCTCTCGATTTCAAGGTTTCGGACGCCAGCGTCAGCCAGTTCAGCATGATGTATGTGAACGATTTTGGCGGTCACCCTGAATTGAAATTCAGCTGCACAGGCAATGTGTGTAAAGCATTGCCGATGGAGCAACAGCCCCGGTAAAGGACTCGTAAATGAAAAAGATGCTTTGCGCTCTGCTGATGGCAGGCATGGCCTGCACGGTTCAGGCCACAAGCGGCCGCCATGATATGAGCAACGTTTCCGGCGAGTATGGCAACGTCCGCTTTCATGGCCGGGTTTTCGTTTCGCCGTGCGTGCTGGATATGGCTTCACGCGATCAGACCATCGATCTCGGCGATATTTCCGCCAGCCGCTTTCGCCAGAGCGGCGATCGCAGCGATCCGGTATTGGTGACGCTGCACCTGAATGGCTGCTTAAAAGGCTCCGGGCACACGTTAAAGGACTTCCCTGGGCAGACCAGCGAGCTCCCTGAGTTGTCACACAGTACGGTGGAGCGTGGCGTTTCAATGACGCTGATGGCCGAAGGCGCGCCGGAAAACAGCGATCTTGGGCGGATTCGCGGCGATGTGCGCGGCGCGGGCATTCGGCTACTGACCGAACGCAACCAGTTGATCCACCTGAATCAACCGCAACGCATGTGGATCCTCAAACCGGGCGATAACGCGATTCACTTTCTTGCCGCGCTGGAATCTTTTGGGCAGGAGGTGACCGCTGGCGAATTTAACGGTCTGGTCAGACTTAAGCTGGAGTATCTATGAGCGTATTGCACAAAGCACTGCTGTGGGTCGCCCTGGCGGGCTGTCCGCTGGCCGGGCAGGCATTTACCCTCGGTGAGGGAGAACCACAGGGCGGTTCGCCGCATCAGTACGATATTGAACTGAGCTCGCTGGATGTCAGCAAAAACCACGAGGGCGGCAGAACGGATCCGTTCACCTGGAATTTGGGCAGTTGGTATGTCGTGGATTTTCATTGTGAGCAGGCCGACATCTCGCGACAGCCGATTTACTACACCACCACGACCACCATGCCGCCTTCTAATCAGGGAGCGAACCGTTTTCGTCTGAATGAGTACCTGGATGTGGAAGTCCAGGTATGGGTCGCCGGGCGGTATAACAACTATGTTCAGGCGCCGTTCACCAACTTTTCGAATCGCTACAACGACCACAGCTGCAAAAAGCGCAAGGGCTACGAGCGAGCCACTAACATTGAAAGTGGCTCTAAAGGAAAAGTGACGTTTATTGTCACTAAACCCATTATTAACGGCATCAATATCACCTCTCAGTCGCTGGTGGAGGTTGCTGGACGTCTGGGTAGCGCTGGCCCTACGCCGACAACGCCAATTTCCCGTGTGGTCATTAAATCCGGGCTCATTACCGTGCCGGATAAATGCACCTTCAATCGCGGGGACAAAATCAGCATTGAATTTGGCGATTTGCCAGGCTCCGCCGCCCGGCTCAACGGCACCAACTACAGCAAGTCGATCCCCATTCATGTGGTCTGCGAGGGGGGAAGCTTCGATCAGGGCGCGTTGAACATTAATCTTGGCGTACAAACTACCACGGCGTCAGGCACGGCGGGGTTTAACGATCATCTCCTCGGCACGCTGAGCGGCGGCCAAAAGCGCGACGACCTTGGCATCGTGATTAAAGACGCGAGCGGCGGCACCGTCGTGCCCAATCAATTCTACAACGTGAAGGGGTTTTACCAGAACCAGGGCGACTGGAATCTTACCGCCGCGCCGGTGGCAAAACCGGGTGTGGGCAGCGTGAAAGAAGGTGAGTTTGAAGCCTCTGCCACCGTTGTCGCGCAGTTTCAGTAGGGGGATGCCATGAGATTTACGGCGTTAATCGCGACAAGCGCGCTACTGCTTGGCGGCATGGCGCAGGCCGATACTAAGCTGGTCGGCGGCGATATGTACTTTCACGGCACCATTCGAGCGCTGGCCTGCAGTCTTGCGCCAGGAGGCGATAAAATCGAGGTCGATTTCGGGCAAATCGCGACGCAGGATCTCTATCTCTCGGGGCGCAGTAAGCCTAAAAAATTCAGCATTGAGTTACGCGACTGCAACCCGGAGGTTTTTCGCGGGATCTCGGTCACTTTCAGCGGCAGTGAAGATGCGGAGCTGGCGGATCATCTGGCGCTGGATAGCAGTGAACAAGGCGCCTCCGGAATCGGCATTGGAATGAGCGAAGAGGATGGTACGGCAATCCGCCTTGATGAAAGCACGTCAGTCAAAGAGATTACTGAAGGCTCGATGACGCTGAACTTTTTGGCATGGGTCGCGGCGGAACCGTCGGCGATAAAAAATCAGACTCTCGAATACGGCCCCTTCAGCGCCAGCGGGACCTGGACGCTGAACTACCAGTAGCATGATGAACGTATTGCATCGTATTGCGCCGCTGCCGGCGCAGAGAGTATTGCTCGTTGTCAGTCTGCTGTTCTGGGGCGGGGCAATGCATCTCTACTGGCCGAATAACGGCGGCAGCGGTTTGTCGTTGCCGCTAAATATTACGGCCTGGATTTATGCCGTTGTGCTGGCAGCTAGCGCATCAATGCTGGTACCCCGTCAACGCTGGCGGATAACTATACCCGCCGCGGGGTTTACGATGGGCGCGCTCATTCTGACGCTGCTTTGTCTATTGACGCCTGAGATTTGGCGGTCCGAGGCGCTGCTGGTGGCGGGGGCGTTGTCAGGAGGCGTGCTCGTCTATTTGGCGACGTTGCAAATTCCGCTTACGACAAACACGCTGACACTACTGTTGGCTCTGCTCTGGGGCGCGTGCGTCCTCGAATGTCTGGCGTTTACCTATCAATACTGGCATTGGCCGGGAGTGAATTACTGGGAGTTTGCCTGGCGGCGCGGTACGCGCCCCTACGGTATTTTTCAGCAGGTTAATCTGATGGCCAGCTTCACGGCGTGTGGCGTGCTGCTGTCAGCATTGCTCTATTTACGGCTACGTGGCGGATATCGAATTATCATCGCGATTGCTCTGGTGATAATGGGATTTGTTCTGCATGAGTCTCAGTCGCAAACCGGTTACCTGTCTGTGGCGGTAGGCGAGGCCTTGCTGCTGGCTGTTTTTCCTGCGCAGCGCCGTACGCTGCTGTTACTCCTGCTGCCGCTGGCGATAGGCATGATTGCGGGCGCGCTTGCCCGCCATTTCTTGTCGGTGGTGACGGTTAATCACCTGACGACCTCTCAGGTGCGCTGGACGGTGTTGAAAGCATCGCTGGCATTATTTGCCGAACGTCCGTGGACAGGATGGGGCGTGGGCAGTTTCGCCGCCGTGTTTCTTGAACGCGCGGGGCCGTTGGGGCTGAGCAGCATCTCGCATCCGCATAACGAACTGGCGCTGTGGCTGGTGGAGGGAGGGCTGGTTGGGCTGGTAGGAGCGCTTTGTTTTATGGCAAGTGGTTTATGGCTCTGGCTATACGGCAATCGCTGGCATCGCGCCTGCCTGGTGGCGGCGCTACCCGTGGTTATCCATATGTTGACGGAATACCCCGTCAGGCAGTCAACGCCACACTGGTTACTGCTGATTTTGTTGCTTCGTTGCGCAGACTGCCGGCGAAAAGGGGCCCGGCTGCCGTTCACCCTGGCGTCGCAGTTGCGTGCCGTGGCATCGATCGCGGTTGCTGTCATCACTCCATTGTTGTTTCTCACGCTGCAGACACAACAGCAACTGACGCTGGCGGAGCGACAATCGACGCAGTGGCGTCTGGCCGAATCTCTCCCTGTGGGAGGCTGGCTGCTTGCCACTCGCTACCGGTTTGATGTCCAGATGGGGTATCTACAACGATATCAACATACCCGTGATGAGCGTTGGCTGGCAGCCGTTCGCCGCTGGGCGCCTGACTATGTGCGTGTTCAACCGGACCCGAATGTCTCCTTCACGCAGATCTTGCTGGCGTTGCAGCAGAGGGACCTGGCCGAGGCGCATCGTCTGGCGACGCGCTTTTGTCTGTTATACCCGAACGATAGGCGTATTCCATGGCTGCAGGATGCACGACGTCCTTTTAATCAAATAATGGAGTGAGATAAGCAAATCCTCTTATCGACCAGCGCCCATCACTGAGACAGAACGACCTGCGCGAGCCGATCGGTGATGTTATCAAGCGTGCAAATCTTAAAACGATGGTCCCGTGAATCAGAGAGGATGATCGTTTCTCCGTCGCCTTCGATTTCAAGGATAAATCTTGCCCCCAGACGTCTGGAATTTTTATAGCGAGTGCTGATTCGTTGGGGGGAGCAGTCGTTGATGATGCTTAAATAGGGAAATTGCTGACGCAGGCTACGTCCGAGCAGCATTGCCTTAGCAGCCACACGGGGCTGGCCTGCAATAATCACAATGTCGGTCGGCGGATGTGCTCTGGCGGGTTGGGGACGATAACCGAGCAGAGTGACAATCGGCTCCATCATGAATGCAAAACCGCAGGCGGAAACCGGTTTTTCAGCAATACGGCTGGCGCAGGCGTCGTATCGGCCGCCGCGGCTGATGATTAACTCGCGCTCCATGGCGATGCTGCGCCATTCAAAGACCAGCTGACAATAGTCATTGGCGGGAAACAGCGCAGGATCGTACTGCCAGGCAATACCGGCTTGGGTCAGGGCATGCTGAAGGCGCTGGAACCGATGACGGGAGTCGACGGTAATAAAATCCGCCAGACAGGGCGCCGCAGGAGCAAGACGCTGAAGAAGGATATCCTCATGATGGATCAACCACTCCGGATGTTTCTCCAGCCACTGCTGCTGCTCCGGGTTCAGCAAACGCGCGATGGGCTGATAGTAATCGCGCAATGCCCGGCGGAAAGCCGCCAGCGAGGCCTCGTCACCCAGCATATTAATATGCAGTTCCGCCATTTCACCGAGGCCAATACGCCTGAAGAAAACCGCCTGCATGACCAGATGCTCAAGTTCGATATCAACGCCGGGCATGCCGAATGCTTCGACGCCAATTTGATGATTTTGCCGGATATCTCCATCCAGGGAGCGTTGACGGAACATGGCGCCTGAATACCAAATCCGGCTCATTACCGTGGTATGAGGATTGTCTGCCATCAGGCGTAGACATCCGGTTGTCCCATCGCCACGTAATTTTCCCTTGTCGGCCATCACCGGGCCGCCTGGCGCAAATAGCGATGTATGTTCAAGTAAGGGTAACCTGATTTGTTGATAGCCATGCTGGCGCAGAAACTGTTCAGCCTGAAGCTCCAGCCAGGTCCACTGTTCTGACGGGGAGGATTCATATTTGCGCGGACGGCCGCAATGTCGTGCCCGTAGCGGCCTTTCCATCTGGGCTTCAAGTTGCTGGCTCAACGCTTGCGAGGCGAGCAGGCAATTTTGCGTCAGTGCATGGCGGATCCTGGTCACCAGCGCCCGATTTACCGGTTGCCGGCAGAACTCCTGGAAGTGGGCCTGTCGCTGTGGCTCATTCTCACCGAGCTTGAGCCAGGCAGGATGGGGGACTATCAAACCTGAAGGCAGATTACCGTGACTATGGCATCCCGGGCTCCCGTCCTCGTCACATTCAATAAAGCGTTTCACGGCCAGGAAATAGGTTTCTGGTTCCAGGGGGCTGCATAAGTAGCGGCTGTCCCACAATGCGCCATGCCGCTGGTAACGACGATTGTAATAAGGCACATAGCTGCGTCCGATATGCTGAATAAAACGGCTTAGCGCCTGTTTATCCGGAGCGCTGACCAGCAGCAGGATACGTGGGACGGCAAGTGACCAACTATGAATAGACACGGCGTAACGTTGCGCCGCGTCTTGCATACACCGTTCGAAGGCAGAGTAATCCTCCTTGTGGCGGAATAACGCTTCGCCATTATGCCCGCGAAGCTGCGCCAGATGCGGCATCCCCGGAATAAATAATCTGTTTTTTCTCGGCATGTCCACGATTCTCTGGTTAAGGCTCTATTTGTTTGTCAGGGTGAAATGCTGAAGGCGGGATAAGCGCCGCGACGAGTACCGTCCTGCCGCACGGTACCCAATCTGGACGTGTTTACTGGCAGTGCTGTTGCAGCCAGTCAATGAGCGCTTTCTCTTCGAGCGACATTTGACGGGAGCTGGCGAGGTCCCACAGCCGTATCTCATTGTCGGTATTCAGCGTGATAATCGCGCGACACTGACTTTGCAGGGCGGTCTGATGCTGGCGTTTAAGTTTGTTGCCGCTGCAATCCACCATCACGCTTAACTTTTCAATACGCTGGCGCAGAAGCTCCGCCAGCATCTGGGCCCGCAGGCCATCATCCTGACATTCACTGGTAATGACCACGTCAGGGTGAAAATGCCACAACGGATTATCTTTCTGGCTGACGGTCTGAATCAGTAACAGCAGGCGTTCGATACCGATGGCAAAACCGCAGGCTGGCAACGCCTTCGGATTAAATAACTCCGCCAGGCCGTCGTAGCGGCCGCCGCCGCAGACGGTGCCCTGCGAGCCCAGTTCATCAGTCACCCACTCAAACACGGTGCGGGTGTAGTAATCCAGCCCACGCACCAGACGCGGATTGATGGTATAGGGGATGTCGGCCTTATCGAGCAGTTCGCAGAGCAGCGAAAAATGGTGACGGGAGTCTTCGAACAGGTAATCCAGCAATCGCGGCGCCTGTTCCAGCATGGGCTGCATGGTCGGGTTTTTGCTGTCGAGAATACGTAATGGATTGGTTTCCAGCCGTTTCAGGCTATCTTCATCCAGTTGCTCACGATGAGCATTAAACCAGTCAACAAGGGCGGCCTTATGGGCCCGCCGCTCATCCGGCGTGCCCAGGGAGTTAATTTCCAGCCTGACATGCGGGGTCAGGCCCAGCTCCTGGAACAAATCCCGGACCATAAAAATCATTTCAGCATCGACGTCCGGCCCGGCCATGCCGAAGGCTTCAGCACCAAACTGCGTGAACTGACGCAGTCGTCCCTTCTGCGGGCGTTCATAGCGAAACATCGGGCCCTGATACCACAGGCGCTGGGTTTTGTTGTAACACAGATTATTTTCCAGCACCGCACGCATACAGCCGCTGGTCCCCTCGGGACGCAGCGTAATCTGTTCACCGCTTTTATCCGTAAAGTTGTACATTTCTTTGGCAACGATATCTGTGGCTTCGCCAACAGCACGTTCGAATAAGGCGACCGGTTCCAGCAGGGGTAAGCGGATCTCCTGGTAGCCATAACGGTAGGTCAGACGGCGGAATTTATTTTCAAGCCATTGCCAGATTGGCGTTTCGGCGGGCAGTACGTCGCGCATACCACGTATGGCTTTTAACTTTGCACTCATCGTTTATGACTCCTGATGCGAAATTCCCATATACTGTGCAGGTCTGGCGGGTTCCGGTTGGCGCTGCAACCCACCAGATTGTCCAGCGGGCAGCGGCAGTTTGCCGCTGCTCACTCTTATGCCGCCCGTTGCGCCAGGTCGGCGATTACGTCATCGATCAGCGCATCAATCCGGGAACTGTCCAGGTGGTGAGCGGTGGTGATCAGATGGGCCACGTTGCCGGACGTTGCCAGGCAGTGTTTCTTCCATACCCATTCAGAAGGCTTCGGAAAGACCACCGTGATGGAATTTTTGTGGCACAGCGCGTCAATACCTGCTGCTTTAAAGCGATCCACGGCATATTTCGCCATGTTGAGGCTGTGACCAATGCGGCGATGCCATTCGGCATCGGTATGGCTGCGAACGGCGGCCCACATCATCAAAGGGGTATGACCGTTGCGTGACCCTGAAATCGTTTTATCGTGGGCGGAGATGTAGTCGATCTCTACGCTGATACGGTCGACGTTGGCTTTCTTGGCTACCACAATGCCGCATGGAATCGGGGAGCCGATCATTTTGTGTCCGGAAACGCCAATCGAATCGATACCATCGGCGAAGGTAAACGGCTGTGGGTCCTCCACGAAGGGCAAGATCATGCCGCTTAGCGCGGCATCCGCGTGCAGATAATAATCTTCACGTGGGATCCCCAGCGCAGCGATACGCTTCTGTATCTCAGCGATATTATCAACAGCCCCGCGTACCGTTGTGCCAATATTGGCGAAAATGATAGGATGGCGTTCGCCTGAGGTCCTGATTTTATTGATTAAATCGTCATAATCCATTTCTCCGTCTGGTTGAGATTCCACCAGTTGCGATTTGATACGCAGCAGTTTGACGATTTTGGCCACGGAATAGTGAGTATCTTTTGAATAGTAGAGCGTGCCTTCCGGGAACAGCTCTCTTCCCAGATAGCAACCAAACATATTACTTTCTGTGCCGCCGTTGGTGACATAACCCCAGCTTTCCGCAAAGGGAATTTTGAATATGCCGGAGAAATACTCCATGACTTCTTTTTCAAAGTCGAAAGAGTTGAGTAAATAGTTACAGTACTCCCCCCAGTCACCACAGTTATTAATTGAGAAACGCAGAAAACGCTCCAGCATGGTGTAATCAAAATCAGCAGATTCAGGGTAGCCAATATTAAAGTAGCGATTTTTTACACAGTATGACCAAAATGCATCAAGTTTATTTTGATCGGCAATAGATAAAGACATATGAATCTCCATATTTATGTTGGTGAATAAAATATTATTTTTGAAGGTAAAGGATATCCTGGCCTTTTTTATTACGTCCGGCCGCGACAAACGAAAATAGAGGAATGGTTACCATCATCATAATTGTGCCCCAGAAAATGGAATCAGTACCCGAACCGAGTAGGGCAAATATACTGTAAATCATACCGATGACAGTCAGGACGCAATAAAACATAAAGCCACGTCCACGGTTGAGCTTTTTAGAAACCATGATGATAGGTAGCGCGATAATGGCATACATATAAGGCAGCAGGGAGGCAAATACCGACATCAGAATCACCACCTGGAACTGTTTGGCGAGATCGGGGGAAGCCGTCAGTAACAGCACCAGACTCATCAGCACGCCAGAAATAATCAGACCTTTCATCGGGACATCATTTTTATTGGTCTCGGCGAAAATCTGCGGAAATAACCCCTGTTTCGCCCCTGCGCGCGGGCCTTCTGACTGCAGGATCAACCAGCCGGAAATGGAGCCAAAACAGGCGATAATACTTAGCGCGGAGGCGATGTTGCCGGCCATATCGCCAAACATATAGCGTGCCGCATCGGCGAATGGGGCGGCAGATTTGACCAGTTCAGCGTGGGGAACCAGGCCCATGATAACGGTACAGCTACCGACGTAACATACGGAGGCAATCAGCAGACCATATACGGTCGCGCGAGGCACCGTGCGTTCAGGGTTTTCCACCTGTCCGCTGGAGACCACGGCGGATTCCACCCCTAAGAAACCCCACAGCGCAATGGAGGCCGCGGAGACGATGGCTGAGCTGTCGCTGTTGCCCGTCCCGTTGTAGACTTCAGAGAACATTTTCGGGTCAAACCAGAACCAGCCGACAATGCCCACACCCAGCACGACGACCAGCATGCAGCTGGCGGTGAAGGACTGCGCGCGCCCAGCCGTTTTAGCCCCCAGGCTGCCTAAGGCAATAAATGCCCACAGAATAGCGATAGCGGTGATACAACCGTAAACCGGATTATGCAGCGCCGGGAAGAAGTAACTCAGATAGCCGACCCCGGCGACGAGGAGCGCGACGTTGCCAATCCAGGCGCTGATCCAGTAGCAAACCGTCGTCTGAAAACCGATGAAAGGGCCAAACGCATCGCTGGCATAGGCCACGATCCCTCCCGCGCGAGGGGTAATAAGACTGGTTTTAGCGAAAACCAACGCCAGCGCAATTACGCCAATAATAGTAAACAACCATCCCCATAGTGAAATATATCCCACTCCGGCGAGATTGGTCGGCAACATAAAAACACCGGAACCCATCATATTTGATGCTGTCACAAGGGTTAGTGCCGTTAACCCCATTTTATGCGCAGTACCCGCGCTGACGCTTCCCATATATATCCCCTCTGTATTAAGTAAATGCTTACTTGGTTATTAAGCGCATTTTTTCACAGGGCAGGTGCGGGAATATGATCTACATCATTTTTTGAAAATGATATGCGCGAATATATATTAATTTCTGTATGTTTTTTAAACAGTGATTGGGTAATTCACTCCGTCCCCTTTTTTATTTAATCATCAACGCTATTGGTGATTGCGCAATAAATAACGGACGGGCTAATTTTTATAGGTGAGCGCTATAGTGAGTGGCTGCAGAGTTTTCGAATGCAAAAAATAAGGGGCCGAAGCCCCTTATTTTTACTTCAACGAACCTTGTTATTAAATTTCACCGCTTTACAGGTGGTTCACTGGACCGGCTAGCGCTTTTTGCCATGCTGGCAAACACGCCGTCGCGGAATATCCATGCGTGCACTAATGCCGCCGAGAGATGTAGCAACACCACCGCAAAGAGCAGTTTAGCTAACAGGCGATGGGCGTCGTGAAACCAGGCAAAAAGCGCCGGGCTGGTCGGGGTAATGGCCGGAAGGTTAAGTCCTTCAAACATAACAATCGGAACGCCCGCAGCCGACAGTTGCGCCCAGCCAAGTAAAGGCATTGCCAGCATCAGCGCGTACAGCGCCCAGTGTGACGCTTTTGCCGCCAGTACCTGCCAGCGTGAGAGCTCCGCAGGAAGAGGTGGCTGCCGGCTATAAAACCGGTTGGCCAGGCGGATGAGCGCCAGCAGCAAAATAGCGATCCCCAATGGCCGATGTACATCCACCAACCAAATGCGGTGGTGTAATGAAGTCATCATGGCGGCGCCGATGAACAGCATGGCCAGGATCATGATTGCCATCAGCCAATGTAGATATCTCGCCAGAGGGTTGAAATGCTGCGGCGCGCGCTCTTGGTCAGGTTTATTCGAAATCATTTAACCTCCTGTTTTTGCACGGCTTCGGTTGCTTTGCCGTAGCCAATTTCCCGTTCGCGACGGCTCCAGGAATGCGAATAGGCGCCAGAGCGCGCATTTAAGACGGGGTCGTTAGAGACCTCTACTCCAGCAGGCACGATGGAGGGATCAAAGTTAACGTCACGGCAGGCCCCTTCGGCTTGGGCGACGAGTTGGGTGACTTTGAGCGTACCGGCGACGACCTGCTGACGATCGTTTGACCATGGCTGAGAAGGGTCATCCACCGCGTCGCCAGGTTGGGCGAGTTGCAATACCAAATCCCAGTAAATGGGATGCTGAGAAAGCCGCTGCTGTAATTGTTCGAACAGGAAGTTATGGTCGGCTCTCTGTCGTTGTTCATCAGGGATAGAGACAAATGGATCGTGCGGCCGCATCATCCAGCGTACGGGCTGGCGCTGACGGTCGGCGTTCACGAGATAGAAAGCGTTAATACTATAAAATGTCGCCCCGGCAAAGCCGCCTGGCGCTGGCTTTTGCGCCGCCCACTGCAAATATTTACCGGCTTCCGGGTAGTCCTGTAAAAATGCGGCGAGGCGCTGCGGATCGGGCTTACCGGTGGTCGGGTCGACGGCGGTGGCCTTTTTCATGGCAAGAAAGCCCTCCGGGTTTCGCGTGGCGAAGTAGGGCTCGTTGTTCATTGCCATACGCCATTGCTGTTGATCGTCCGTTTTCAGTAGCAGCGCCATGCTCAGGGTTTTCGTTGAATTATCAGCCGCGTGCGGATTACCTGCGCCAATGGAGAATCGCCCGACAACGGGGGTCTCCGACTGTGAAAAGAGCCGCGTGGTGGAATAAGCAACGGCTGGACCGGCTGGCTCGAACGTCCCGGTAAAACAGATCCCTTTACCGTGCGCCCGGCGGAACCCGGCAGGAAACGGCTTGTCTGGATCGGGGACTAATGACTGGCTGGTGGTTCGCGAGCCCAGCCAGCCTGAGGTCCAGGCGAATGCCGCCGCCGTTGCCCCGACGATGACCGCGATGGACGCCAGCGCGCGCCAGGTATTTTTGGATCGGAAATCCAGTTTTGACATAGACGTTTCCATCGTTAAGTTTTATTTCACGTCACGCGCAAGATATCGCGCGGAACACGTTTAATATCGTGAAGATATAGGGTTGTTATTAATATCTAACCGTTAACGTTATTATATTTAAGTTCTTATAACATAATGTTTATGAAATAAATTTCATAATAAAATTATTATAATTTAGTTGGTTACGTTTTTTCTTTAACCGCGCTTTTATTTCTTTATGAAGAATCATGATAATTATTATAATTGGTGCGCGAACGAAAGAAACAATATCACGAAAAGTTTATACTTCTGTTCAGTTAACGTGATAATAAAAAATGTCATTATCTGCGCCGGTTGACCGGCATCACCGACCCGATTCAGGGTATAGTGAAAGCCAAAGTGTTCTCGGGACACATAGCCTTCAGCGTGACGAGGGTAATGTGTTGAGCGATACATCTATGCCTGATGGATTTCACTGAAAAATCAAAGTGATGAACGATAAAAAATGGATTAAAGCAGAAGACGTGGCGAAGCTTGCCGGCGTTTCCCGTTCAGCCGTCTCCCGCGCTTTCACGCCCGGGGCCTCGGTGTCGCCGAAAACCCGCGCCAAAGTGCAGGCCGCCGCGGAAGCTCTGGGCTACCAGGTCAATATCATCGCCCGTACGATGAACACCGGCAGCAGCAACTTTATCGGCATCATCACTTCAGGGTTCGATAACCCTTTTCGCAGTAAGCTGCTGGCGCCGCTGATCCACCAGCTGGCGCTGCATGGATTTATGCCATTGTTGATGAACGCCGATGATCCGCAGCAGTTAGCTCCTTCGCTAAAACATCTTCTCAGCTATCACGTCGCTGGCGTCATTATCACCTCCGGCGCGCCGCCGCTGGAGCTGGCTGAGGAGTATCTTGCGCGAAAAATCCCCGTTACGCTTATCAACCGTCACGCTGAACTTCCCGGCTGCGACCGCGTCAGCAGCGATAACGCGCTCGGCGGGAAACTGGCCGCTGAGCTGTTGCACGCAGGCCAGTGCCGGGACGTCGGTTTTATTGGCGAAAATCGCGACAATTTCAGCACCCGGCAGCGCTACGAGGGATTTATCCGCCATGCCAGCGGGCTGGCTGTTACGCCGCATTTCTGCGAAACGGGCGGTTATCAGTCCGGTTTTGCGGCCGCTCGCCGGCTCGCCGCGGAAAGGCCAGGATTGCAGGCGCTGTTTTGCGCCACGGATATGCTGGCGATTGGGGCGATGGATGGGCTACGAGCGGATAATCCAGCAGCCGTCCTGCCGGCAATTATTGGCTTCGACGATATTCCCCAGGCGGAGTGGCAGCCTTATCAACTTACCACTATCCAGCAGGATACCACGCAGTTGGCTTATCACGCGGTGGAGATGCTGGTCAGCCGGATCGCCAAATTCAATCAACCTTCACGTCACCGTGAAGTTGCTGTGAAATTAATAATTCGTAATAGCGCTAAATGAAAAATTCATTTTATGATGAATCGATCACAGAATTATCGCTAAAATCCATCCACACTCACTGCGCTCTTCGGGGCTTTTTTAAATAAAATTGCACACGTGTGCAAAAGGAGTAAATGATGACATCACTGGATTCCTCTGCGCTACAGGCCCGCTATCGCCTGGCCTGTGAGCTGGCGAAAGCGGGTGCCGAGCTGGCTTTCGAATACTATCAGCAGCGCGAGGCGCTGACAGTAGAGCATAAGGGCAATGATCTACAGGACGTGGTGAGCGTGGCCGATAAACGCGTAGAAGCCTTTGTTAAACAGCGCATTACTGACGCGTTTGCGGAGGATGGTTTTCTCGGCGAAGAGAGCGGTACGCAGATGCCGGACGCCAGGGTGCTATGGGTGGTTGATCCCATTGATGGCACCAGCTGTTTTTTGAATGGGCTGCATACCTGGTGCTTGTCGCTGGCGATCGTCGTTGACGGCGAGCCGGTGGTTGGCGTCGTCTACGATCCCAACCATCGTGAACTGTTCCACGCGCTACGGGGCCATGGCGCCTGGCTCAATGAGACGCCAATCCGCCCACATCCCGCAGCAACGGTCAAAGAAGGGGTGATGGGCGTCGGAACGTCGCATCGGGTGACGCCGGCGGAATTCCTGCCTTTTCTTGACGCGCTGCTCAGCGATGGCGGCATGTTCATCCGCAATGGCTCCGGCGCGTTGATGAGCGCATGGGCGGCCGCCGGGCGACTGATTGGCTACTATGAACCGCACATGAATCCGTGGGATGCCTTACCCGGTCTGGTTTTGATGCGCGAAGCCGGAGGCGTTGCCAACGACTTTCTGGCGCAAGAGGGGATTCGTCACGGCAACCCTCTGCTGTTGGCCAGCCAAACGCTGTATCCCCAACTACAAAAGATGATCCTTCAACCATTACATTAACCCTTACAGGTTCGGGCTGTTTCTGATTATGTACCCTACACAGTAACGATAACGACCCTCACGGACGAAGCACATCAATCAGTCAAGCCTCCGACCGTCGGAGAAACTATATGTCTGGAATTATTCATTTTTTCCGGGCGTCGCCGCCGCAAGCGGGCGCCGCGTTTGATGAAAAACGTTTTCGCCGGGTACGTTGGCAAACGTTTATTGCCATGACCCTGGCCTACGTGACGTTCTACGTCTGCCGCTTATCGTTCACCGTGGCGAAAAGCGCGCTGGTGGAATTAGGCATTACCCCAACGGAGTTGGGGATGATTGGCTCGACGCTATTCTTTAGCTACGCCATCGGCAAACTGGTCAACGGTTTTATCGCCGATCATGCCAACGTGGTGCGCTACATGAGCCTTGGGCTATTGCTCAGCGCCGGGATGAACCTGCTGATGGGCATGACCACCAACGCCATGCTGCTGGCTATCTTTTGGGGGATCAACGGCTGGGCGCAGTCGATGGGCGTCGGCCCTTGTGCGGTTTCGCTGGCGCGCTGGTATGGCTTTAAAGAGCGGGGAACGTTTTACGCCATCTGGTCGACGGCGCATAATATCGGCGAGGCCATGACCTACATGGTGATCGCCGCGGTGATCGCGGGTTTTGGCTGGCAAATGGGCTACCTCTCCACGGCTGCGCTCGGCGCCGCTGGCGTGGTGCTGTTGCTACTGTTTATGCGCGATTCGCCACAGAGCTGCGGCTTTCCCTCCATTAACGTGATTCGTGATGAACCGCAGGAAGAGACTGAAGCGCGGGGATCGGTGTTCAAAAATCAACTGCTGGCGTTGCGTAACCCGGCGCTGTGGACGCTGGCGCTGGCATCGGCATTTATGTATATCGACCGTTATGCGGTGAACTCGTGGGGGATCTTCTTTCTGGAGCAGGATAAAGCCTATTCCACCCTTGAGGCCTCAGGCATCATCGGCGTTAACGCGATCGCCGGTATCGCCGGGACCATCATCGCCGGCATGCTCTCTGACCGCTTTTTCCCGCGCAATCGCAGCGTCATGGCCGGATTTATCAGCCTGCTCAACACCGCGGGTTTCGCCTTAATGCTCTGGTCGCCGCATAATTACTACACCGACATCCTGGCGATGATCGTCTTCGGCGCGACCATCGGCGCGTTAACCTGTTTCCTCGGAGGGTTGATCGCCGTCGATATCTCTTCACGCAAAGCGGCGGGGGCGGCGCTGGGAACCATTGGCATCGCCAGCTATGCCGGGGCGGGGTTGGGTGAATTTCTGACCGGGATGATTATCGATAAAACCGCGATCCTCGAAAACGGGAAAACGATTTATGATTTCAGCACGCTGGCGTTGTTCTGGATAGGCACCGGATTGGGTTCCGCGTTACTCTGTTTTACCACCGCCGCCATCGTCGCCCGACGCCATGCCGTCGAACGGCAGACTTCATTCTCCTCATAACCTATTAATCGATAAGGAAGATTTTATGATGCCTGCAAGACATCAGGGCTTTTTACGCCTGTTTATCGCCTGTGCGCTGCCGCTGTTGGCGATGCAATCCGCCGTCGCGGCGAACTGGCAACTGGAAAAAGTGGTGGAGTTAAGCCGCCACGGCATTCGTCCGCCAACGCCCGGCAATCGTGAAGCTATTGAAGCCGCGACCCAGCGTCCATGGACCGAATGGACCACCCACGATGGGGAACTGACCGGACATGGCTATGCGGCGGTCGCCAATAAAGGGCGCGCGGAAGGGCAGCATTATCGCCAGCTTGGCCTGCTGCAGGGGCAGTGTCCGAGCGCGGAGGATATTTATGTTCGCGCCAGCCCGCTACAGCGTACCCGGGCAACCGCACAGGCGCTGGTAGATGGGGCATTCCCCGGCTGCGGCGTGGCGATTCATTATGTCAGCGGTGATGCCGACCCACTGTTCCAGACCGATAAATTTACGGCTACGCAAACCGATCCCGCCCGCCAGCTGGCGGAAGTGAAGGCGAAAGCCGGCGATCTGGCGAAGCGTCGGCAGGCGCTGGCGCCGACGATCCAGTTATTAAAAGCCGCGGTTTGCCAACAGGATAAACCGTGCCCCATTTTTGATAAGCCCTGGCAGGTGGAGCAAAACCAAAGCGGTAAAACCACCATTAGCGGGCTGAGCGTGATGGCCAATATGGTTGAAACGCTGCGTCTGGGCTGGAGTGAAAACCTGCCCTTAAGCCAGTTGGCATGGGGGAAGATTACCCGCGCCAGCCAGATCACAGCCATTCTGCCGCTGTTAACGGAAAACTACGATCTCAGTAATGATGTGCTGTACACCGCGCAAAAGCGCGGCTCGGTGCTGCTCAACGCGATGCTGGACGGCATAAAAGCGGACGCCACGCCGAACGTACGCTGGCTGCTGCTGGTGGCTCATGACACCAATATCGCGATGGTGCGCACGCTGATGAATTTTAGCTGGCAGCTGCCCGGTTACAGCCGGGGCAATATTCCGCCGGGTAGCAGTCTGGTGATAGAGCGCTGGCGCAACAGCAAAAACGGCGAACGTTATCTGCGCGTCTATTTCCAGGCGCAAAGCCTGGACGACCTGCGACGCCTGCAGATGCCGGATCGTCAGCACCCGATGCTGCAACAGGAGTGGCGTCAGCCTGATTGCCAGCAAACCAGCGTGGGCACGTTATGCCCATATCAATCCGCGCTGGAGGCCTTAGGTAAACAGATCGATAAAAGCGCGGTACCGCCGGTGAATATGGTTCTTTAATCAGCGCAAACGCCATAATCCTTAGCGGAAATAGAAGGAGTATGGCGTATTGCTTAAAAGCGTTAGTGATTCGAGTAATAATTCCAGAGATATTGGTTTAATGGACGCATGGCACTAATTTACTGAGAGAAAAAATAAGCAAGCCTTCTCTGAGTTTTGTTACGTCTTTATGTAATATGCCTTTGTTTTTTGGAATTTTTAGGAAAACATTTAGGTGCGCTAAGATTGTTCACAACTCAGGAGTTGGTTACCATTTAACTTCTCAAGGTAGTGCTCTGTAATAGTATAGATATTTACTTTAAAGAGTGGGGGGGTTTAACACTTCAATTAATAACATATTGAAGAGGTTGATAATAGTCATATTTATTGGCGGGCTAAATTTGGTTGGTGTGATATTAGTTTTGTTGGATTTTATGCCACCATTTTCTTGGGAGTGAGTTAAGCTAACAAGGATTTATGCAATGGTTGAATATTATTTTGGCCGTAATGGCCTCAACAATATCTCTCCTTTTGATAGACCAGCAACATGGGGAGGGCCAGGTCCAGTTGATTTTAATTTTCATGATCTAGCAAAACAATTGGACTGTTCGCGGAATTTCAATCGAGTTGGTATTATTTATTCTAATGGTGTGAGCCAATGGTTGGTAAGACCTTCCCGGCGGATTGCCAATTCGGTCCAAAGCATAGCAAGTCATGTTATTGTCACAAAGGTTTGTGATATCTCACAAGAAGGTTCCACAAAAGCTATTCTTAAGACACTTCAGGCACCATCACTGGCCACCGAAATTACATCAACGGCACTTTCATGCGGAGCGGCTGCAATCACATTAGCCCTTGTGCTTACTGGAACGGCGATACTTCCCATTACGGCAGGAGCATCGGTGCTGGTAGCCGGAGTTATTGCTGCCAGCGGCGTAGCTACCGTTGGGCAATGTTTTATCGGTGCGGGAAGATTATGGACAATAAGTAGAGGTAGGGAAGAGCGTTTAGCATGGCTTGATTCGCAGGATTGGTATCTTACTACGACTACTATCCTTGATATCATTTCTCTTGCAGGTGCCGGGGCTGGCTTAGCGAAATCTATCGAAGTGTGGAAAACGATGAAAAAAATATCTTCAGCAGAAGCTTTATCATGGCTAAGAGGCCTAAGTAGGGTTGAGCGTAAGCGGCTTACTTATGAAATCATTCGTAATGAAAATCCGGGAATATCTAACTCTGGTATAAAAGCTGCTATAGAAATGGGGCATTATCCTAAACGATTTCCATCTGAAGTATTACAACGAACTCTACAAAGGGAGTTGATGCAAGTGATTGTTAATTCATCGGCATTTGCAGGGAGCGGCATTTCCGGAACTGTTAGAAATCCACACAATCTAAAAAAAACAGGACAATATGTGATAGGGATAATACAATCCTTTTCATTAACATAAAATCTGGTTGGCATAATGATTGAGCATATAAAAAACAGCCTTGTGTTAAATATTGATGTGGAAAAAAATCTTGCGTCAATGAGTCCCCGACAACTTGAGATGGTTAAGCAGCGATTGACCGAATATGTAGGAGCAAGAGTCGGGGGACATACGCTCAGTATTCCAATGGTGGGCGGAATACTATTTGCTATTTTTTGCTTTGTTATGCCGCAAATTACCGTGTGGGAAATTATTTTCAGACTTAATGGATGGCCTGATTATGCTATACTGGCTGCGGCTTTTCCCTCGGGAGTTTTGTATAGCATATTGATTTGTATTCCGGCGTTTCTTACTGCACGAGGTCGATTGATAGGTCTGAAATCTCTTATATGTGTCATTGCTGGGACAGGAATCATTGCAATAGCATTTTTATTATTCGCTGTTATTACTTTCATTATGGGGGGGGGTAATGATGCGGGCGATCTCCTCGGTGCTATTTTAGGAGTGTTTTTTATCGCGATCGGCATCAAATGCCTCAATACGGTTATGTTCACTAAAACAATCGCATTTTACTTACTAAATCGGGTCTCCCGCCAGCAAATAAAATTGAAACACTCGTCTGGTTAAGATTTTGGGTGTCAATGATTGTTCATACTTCTGCGTTAGTTACTATTTGAGTATTCAATGCGTGACGATATCGTAGTCTGGATATTGACTTTAAGATCGCGCTGTCATTATGTACAGCTATTAGATTAACTCGGGGCGGAAAGTGATTATATGACTAACCTTAATTGATCGCCAGGGAATGAAATGCGCATAATATTTTTCTGTTTATTAACTTCTTTTTTCATCGTTCTCTTCCCGTTGGGTGGGCTGTTAGATTATTTATCCTGGACTAGCAACGATTTCTTGAACAGCACCGGTTTGGGGTTTGCCGATGGGGATGCCGACCCCTCTTTCTTGTGGGTTTTGCTGACGTTGATGATGATTGTGACCGTGGCGTTGAACTATCTCATCCGTAAGATTGTGCCAGGAAATAGAGTATGAAATTTATGTGAAGTTATTAAACAACGGACCTTTGCTGGCCCGTTATTTCTCTACATCATTCTCTTTCCTTCAGCTACTTACCTTCATCGCCATAATAGAGCTTGCCGATCTTAATTAGCGGACGGCCCTGGGATTTTCGGTGCAGATTACTGTCGCGCAGCGAGTAGACGCAGCCGCAGTACTCCTGCTGGTAAAAGCGCTCGCGCTTGCTGATATCGATCATCCGCGAGGATCCGCCCTGTTTGCGCCAGTTGTAATCCCAGTAGACCATGTCTGGATAATGTCCGGCGGCGCGCTCGCCGCAGTCGTTGATTTGCTGCATGTTCTTCCAGCGTGAAATTCCCAGCGAACTGCTGATAACGCTAAAGCCGTGCTCGTAGGCATAAAGCGCGGTGCGTTCGAAGCGCATATCAAAGCACATCGTGCAGCGCACGCCGCGCTCGGGTTCCCATTCCATCCCCCTGGCCCGCGCGAACCAGTTATCGGTGTCATAATCGGCATCGATAAACGGCACACCGTGTTTGTGTGCAAAACGAATATTCTCTTCCTTGCGGATTTCATACTCTTTCTGTGGGTGAATGTTGGGGTTATAGAAGAAGATAGTGTAGTCGATACCGGAGGCCTGAATCGCCTCCATCACTTCCCCGGAGCAGGGGGCGCAGCAGGAGTGGAGCAGCAGTTTATCGGCTCCGTTGGGCAACGTCAGCTGTGGGCGCTGGAACTCGGACATCAAGTCATTCCTGAAGTAAATACATCCAGCGACAACTGTAGCACGTTGAATAGCTGCTATCCTTCCCCAGAAATGTCAGGCCGCGCAACCTCACGCGGCGCTGAATTCATCTCAAATTAACCTCTCACGCCGAGATAGCCGTGGATCGCCATATAGATCCCCATCGCGCCGATTAGCACGCTGGAAAAGTAGGGGGCCCGGCGGGCGAGCGTGTTAAAACCACTCCAGCGTTTGGCCACCTGGCGAACGCTTACCGCCGCGCCAACGCCGACGGTGACCAGCGTCAGCGCCAGGCCGATGCTGAAAGAGAGGACCAGCGTCGCACCTAAGGTCAGGGCTTTGAGCTGGATGCAGATAAGCAGTACGGTGATCGCCGCCGGGCAGGGGATCAATCCGCCGGTCAGGCCGAACAGTAAGATCTGCCAGTTAGTGACCTCCCGGCCGTCGAAACGACGTTGAATATCGTTCGCATGGGCCCGCTCGTGGGCGTCCTGATAGGCCTGACTTCCTTCCTCAAGGCCGTCCAGTTCATGATGATGATGTTCATGAAACGCCAGATCATAATCGTGGGTATGGCGCTGGTGGCCGAGCGTCAGGCGGACGTTAAAGTCATGCGGTTCCGGGATGGTCTGCGCGGATTCTAAATAATCCCCTCTATCAACAAAGGAGAACATCTGCGCGAAGCTGCTCCCGCTGCGCCGTGTCGCCAGTGAGACATCGCCAGCCGCCCATCGGTTGCCACTTAGCGTGCGTATGCGCCAGCGCGGCGGTTGTTCTTCTTCGAAGATAGAAAGCGCGATTTTACCGTGGCCGGTGTCGACGATCTGCGTTTCATCATCATGATGATGCGTATCCCGATCCTGCATGGCCTGCAGCCAGTTACGTTCACCGCGCCAGGTGCGCCAGAACATCCATATTGCGGTACCGAGAATGATGAACGCTGAAACCAGCTGCAGCCAGGGTTCAGCCGCTTCGGCGGTGAATTTCTGGCTAAAATACATGCCGCCAAAGGCGATCAGCCAGACGATGGCGGTATGCGAAAGGGTCGCGGCGAGGCCCAGCATTACCGCCTGACGTACCGTGCCTTTAATGGCGATGATGAATGCCGCCATCATGGTCTTTGAATGGCCTGGCTCCAGGCCGTGTAGCGCGCCTAACAGAATGGCGCTGGGAATGAAAAACCAGGCATTGCCCTGCTGAAGTAACGGTAAGAATTCGTTCATAAGAAGAGAGTAGGTTGTCGTTGGTGAACGGGATTCTACTCCCCCCCAGTATAAGATACTACCCCCCAGTAGATTACAAACCTATAATTGAGGCATTGAGTTCGCTAGTGAGGTTAACGTGTCGCATACGATTCGGGATAAAAAGAAGCTGCAGGCCAGAGCCAGCAAGATTGAAGGGCAGGTGAGCGCGCTGAAAAAGATGCTGGATGAGCCGCACGAATGCGCCGCCGTGCTGCAGCAAATTGCCGCTATTCGCGGAGCGGTAAACGGACTAATGCGTGAAGTGATCAAGGGCCATCTGACGGAACATATCGTTCATGAAGGCGATGAAGTGAAACGTGAAGAAGATTTGGACGTGGTGCTGAAGGTGCTGGATTCCTATATCAAATAGCGGCCACGAAGAGTACCGGCGGCGACAGACGCGCCGCCGGCTTCAGCATTAGCTGTGTTTGTTTTTCATCTCAAAACGCGGTGATACCAGGCCGTACAGCGTCCAGCCCATAAAGGTCACGATCGCGCCGTAGAGCATCGCCTCTTCGCCGGAGGAGTACAGGGCATAGAAGCTGTACACCGCGCCGATAAAGGCTATCACGTTGGTGGAACGCGCTTTGCCGGGATCGACCTTGGCCATTTTTTGGATAATCGCCAGCGCGGCCATCGACAGAATGTACGGGATGATGTTAGTCACCACCGCCAGGTTAACCAGCACGTTGAACTGATTGCTCAACGACGGGCTAATGGTCATCAGCGACAAGCCGGTTTGCAGGATAACGATGGTTAACATCCCCTGAATCGGCGCGCCGGAAGCCGAGACGCGGGAGAAGATTTTCGGGAAGTAGCCTTCGTCAGACGATGATTTAAAGACCTGCGCGATGGTGAACTGCCAGCCGAGCAGCGAACCGCAGCAGGACATCACCATCAGCCCCATAATCACTTTCCCTACGCCAGGCGTGAACATCTGGGCAAACGCCAGGCCAAACGGCGCCGTGGAGTTAGCCAGATCCATGTTCGGCACGATCCCGGCGATGACGTTGGTCGAAACGATATAGATAACCGCCGCGCCGAGGGTACCGCCGAGTACGGCGATCGGCACGTTACGTTCCGGGTTTTCGACCACATCGGTGTTGGCGCAAGCGGATTCCAGACCGAGGAAGGCCCACAGCGTCATGGCGATTGACGAACCAACGGCGCCGAAGAACGGCACGTGGTGTGGGTTCCAGGACTCGACGTACATCGTCGGGCTAAACCAGAACCAGCCGATAACGCACAGGCCGACAACCGGAATGATGACCCCCCATACGGTGATGCTACTGATCTGGCCGGTAATGCGTGCGCCGCCGAAGTTGGCTACGGTACAGATCCACAGCACCCCGATAGTCGCCAGGCCAATCTGCACCGGCGACAGGGTGGCGCCGAACAGCTCGGTGCCGTAACCCACCGCGGAGATAGCGATAGCGACGTTGGCGATCAGCAGCGAGACGCCGTAGGTATAGTTGGCCATAAAGTTGCCAGACTTGCCGAACGCGTACTCGGCGTAACCGCCCATCCCGCCTGATTTACGGCTAAACATCCCGCATTTGGCGAAGGCCCACGCCAGCGCCATCGATCCTACCGCCGTCACCAGCCAGGAGATGATGGAGATAGTCCCCACCTCCGCCAGCTTGGTGGGCAGCATGATGATACCGGAGCCCATCATGTTGACCATGGTTAAGATGGTGAGCTGTACCACTCCCATCTTGTTACTGGATTTGCTCATACAGTTTCCCCTTTCAGCAGCGCGCTTTGTTTCTCGCTTTCCGCGATGACATAGCACCAGACCTGTTTACGGCCATCGTGCTCCTGGATATAAACCCCCTGCAGTTCCGGCGCGAAGCCCGGCAGCAGGTTGATCCCTTCTTCCAGAGCGGTGAAGTACTGAAGCACCGCGCCGCCCCAGACTTCTCCCGGGACTACGCACAGCACTCCCGGCGGGTAAGGCAGGGCGCCTTCCGCGGCCACGCGGCCTTCGGCTTGCGGCAACGGCACCAGATCGACCTGGCCGCGCAGATAGGCGTAGTTAGCCTCTTGCGGGTTCATCACCACGCGCGGGAAGTGATCTTTACGGAACATCTCTTTTTGCAGCTGTTTGACGTTGTGGCGGGCATACAGGTCATGCATTTCCTGGCACAGCTGGCGCAGGGTATAACCGGCATAACGCTCTTTGTGTTGGCTGTAGATAGACGGCAGAACCTCCTGTAGCGGCGCATCGGCGTCGAGCAGCTTATCGAAGCGCGCCAGCAGGGCGACCAGCTGCTGCAGTTTGGCCATATCTTCCGCCGGGGTCAGCAGGAACAGAATGGAGTTAAGGTCGCATTTTTCCGGGACCACGCCGTTTTCACGCAGGAAGTTGGCGAGAATGGTGGCCGGTACGCCGAAGGCGTCATATTCGCCGCTGGCGGTATTGATACCCGGCGTGGTCAGCAGGAGTTTGCACGGATCGACGAAGTACTGATGCTCGGCATAACCGTCAAAGGCATGCCAGCGTTCGCCTGGACCAAACTCGAAGAAGCGCAG
The DNA here is from genome assembly GCF_050600725.1 of Klebsiella sp. 141251. NCBI lineage: Bacteria > Pseudomonadati > Pseudomonadota > Gammaproteobacteria > Enterobacterales > Enterobacteriaceae > Klebsiella > Klebsiella sp. 141251. The sequence continues at coordinate 340,933 of NZ_JAQIRG010000004.1, read as the reverse complement.
GTCAACGGCGATTTGCGCGGTTTCATATGACTGCCACGGTTTGCCATCGACCATTTTGGGTACGAACGGACGGATGTGTTTGCAGCTTTCAAGGATCAGCTTACGCGCCTTGATACCGTTCATGACGCAGTCCATCCACATGTTGCGGCCGCTCTCGCCTTCATGCATTTTGGCGTTGATATCCAGCGCGGCAAACAGCGGATAGAACGGGCTGGTGGAGGCGTGCATCATAAAGGCGTTATTCAGACGCTTGTGCGGAACATAGCGCTGTTGACCTTTGATATGGCTGTCTTTTTTATGGATTTGCGAGGTCTGGGAGAAACCGGCCTGCTGTTTGTGCACCGACTGGGTCACCAGAATGCCCGGATCATTTTCATTCAGCTCCAGCAGCAGCGGCGAACAATCAGCCATCATCGGAATGAACTGTTCATAGCCGACCCACGCGGAGTCAAACAGGATGTAATCGCACAGATGACCAATTTTATCGACTACCTGACGAGCGTTATAAATGGTGCCGTCGTAGGTACCTAACTGGATCACCGCCAGGCGGAACGGACGGGCATCCTGTTTCCGATTCGGCGCCACTTCCCCAACCAGCTCGCGCAGATAGCGTTCTTCGAAACAGTGGGCGTCGATACCGCCGATAAAACCGTACGGGTTACGCGCGGTTTCCAGATAGACCGGTGTCGCCCCGGCCTGCAGCAGCGCGCCGTGGTGGTTGGATTTATGGTTGTTACGGTCGAACAGTACCAGGTCGCCCGGGGTCAGCAGCGCGTTGAGCACCACTTTGTTAGAAGAGGAGGTGCCGTTGAGCACGAAGTAGGTCTTATCGGCATTAAAGACTTTTGCCGCATGCTGCTGGGCAATGCATGGCGCCCCTTCGTGGATCAGCAGGTCGCCCATGGCGACGTCGGCGTTGCACAGGTCGGAGCGGAACAGCGTCTCGCCAAAATACTCGACGAACTGATTACCGGCCGGGTGACGACGGAAGAATTCGCCGCCCTGATGCCCCGGGCAGTCAAAAGCGCTGTTGCCCTGTTTGACGTAATCGACCAGCGCGCTAAAAAATGGCGGACGCAGCTCGGTTTCATATTTATGCGCAGCGGCTTCCAGCTGGCGGCCGTAGAAGTCGTTGCGGGTTTCGTCGTGTTCAAATACCCCCTGCACCGAAGCCATATATTCGGCCGGGACAACCTCTTCTTTATTAATAGCGATAAATACCGGGATGTTATAGCCAGTGGCCTTTAACTCATCGAGTTTACCGCATTCGATATCTTCCAGGGTTAATACTACCGCGGCCACATCAATAAAGTTGGTTTCGCTAGTATTGACAATATTACGCTGGGTAGAAAAACAGTTTGGACATGTACGGCTAACGGCAATTTTTAAATCAGTCATTGTTATCTCTTTATTTTCAGATAATAGCAGGCCCTCAATTTCTCAAATGAGAAATTGATTACGCCGGACAAAAGGTAATAGTCTGCCGCTGATATAATAAATATCAGTAGAGTACCTTTTGAGATGCAATAAACCCTACCAGTCCGGTGGCTGGTAAATAGCAGGATTTATTAGGGCGAGCGCGGTTAGCTACAGGCGAGTGCCTGTATTAACAACAAAAGATGCAGGAAGACCTGTATGCTGAAGCGCCCGTAGTCGGAAGACTACCGGGCATTAAAGAAATGAAAATCGAAGCTGTTACGGTGAGCAAACATCATAATATGCGTTGTCCGCCTTATGTGTGGCATCATCCTGTTATTGTTTTCCATGATATACACCTTTCAAATGATTGACTGAAGGTATGGCATATTCTATATCCGGCTTAGACTTAATCTGTGACGCCGATCACTAATAGCCTCTCATTATGATATCAATGGCTGGTATTTTGATCTTATCCAACATTATTCACTGGTTTGTTGCTTTTGTGTAAATATATTGTGTTGCAATGTGGTTAAAAAGAATAATGACCGGTTAATCATTGCGTTATTTCAGCCATATGACGGAATTATGTCGTATACTCGGGACTTTCTGACTTCTATCCTCTTAACATTATGTTTATTAAGGATTAAGAGGTTCCTGTAGTACGAAAAAATGCTGTCAATCATTATCCCTTTGTTGCCAACATAAAATCTGGGAAAAGAGAGCCTGGTCGAGTTTTCATCTAAAAGATATCGCCCAGGGGCTAGACAAAACCACCATCTGGTTATCAAATGGTTAAATAAAATTAACGCCTGTGTGAACTATAGGCAGGTAGAAAAAATGGTCAATACGCTTTTCGGCATGACTAAGCGCTAAGATCGCCTTATTGGGAGAAGTTATGCATTCCTCTGTTAACAAAAATGAAAGCCGGACCTTCTTTGGTCACCCTTACCCTCTGGGTTCATTGTTCTTCACCGAAATGTGGGAGCGATTCTCGTTTTATGGCATTCGTCCGTTACTGATCCTGTTCATGGCGGCCACCGTCTATGACGGCGGTATGGGCTTAGCCCGTGAGAACGCGTCGGCCATCGTCGGCATCTTCGCGGGCGCCATGTACCTGGCGGCGCTGCCGGGCGGCTGGTTGGCGGACAACTGGCTCGGCCAGCAGAAAGCGGTGTGGTACGGCTCGATTCTGATCGCGCTGGGCCATCTGTCGATTGCGCTGTCAGCGTTTATGGGCAACAACCTGTTCTTTATCGGGCTGATGTTTATCGTGCTCGGTTCCGGCCTGTTTAAAACCTGCATCTCGGTGATGGTCGGTACGCTGTATAAGAAAGGCGATAGCCGTCGCGATGGCGGTTTCTCGCTGTTCTATATGGGTATCAATATGGGATCGTTTATTGCGCCGCTGATTTCCGGCTGGCTGATTAAATCCCACGGCTGGCACTGGGGCTTCGGCATCGGTGGTATCGGTATGCTGGTGGCGCTGGTGATTTTCCGCCTTTTCGCGGTCCCGGCGATGAAACGCTACGACAGCGAAGTGGGTCTCGACTCTACCTGGAATAGTCCTGTCGCGAAGAAAAACGGCGTTGGCGCCTGGCTGCTGGCGCTGGCGGTCGGCGTGGCGGTGGTGATTACGCTGATTGCTCAAGGGGTGATAGTCATTAACCCGGTGGCGGTGGCTAGCATGCTGGTGTACGTGATTGCCGCGTCGGTGGTGCTCTATTTCATCTACCTGTTTGTTTTTGCGGGTCTCAACCGTAAAGAGCGCGCGCGTCTGCTGGTCTGCTTTATTCTGCTGGTTTCCGCCGCCTTCTTCTGGTCAGCCTTCGAGCAGAAACCGACTTCGTTTAACCTGTTTGCTAACGACTACACTAACCGCATGATCGGTGATTTCGAAATCCCGGCGGTGTGGTTCCAGTCGATTAACGCCCTGTTTATCATCCTGCTGGCGCCGGTATTTAGCTGGGCGTGGCCGGCAATGGCGCGTAAAAACGTGCGTCCGAGCAGCATCACCAAGTTTGTTATCGGGATTCTGTGCGCGGCGGCGGGCTTCGGCCTGATGATGCTGGCGGCGCAGAACGTGCTGAGCAACGGCGGCGCCGGCGTATCGCCGCTGTGGCTGGTGGGCAGCATTCTGATGCTGACGCTGGGCGAACTGTGTCTGAGCCCAATCGGCCTGGCGACCATGACTCTGCTGGCGCCGGAAAGAATGCGCGGCCAGATGATGGGGCTGTGGTTCTGCGCCAGCGCGCTGGGTAACCTGGCGGCGGGCCTGATTGGTGGCCACGTGAAGGCCGACCAGCTGGATATGCTGCCGGATCTGTTTGCCCGCTGCTCGACGGCGCTGCTGATCTGCGCCGCGGTATTGTGCGTGCTGATTGTGCCGGTGCGCCGTATGCTGGAGAACAGCAAATCCGCAGAGCAAAAACCGGCGACCAATGCCTGATTGCGCAAGCGGTCAATGAAAAGCCGGCGCTGAGCGCCGGCTTTTTTATTGGCCAATCCCCAGGTAAGCCGAGGATGAAAACGGTAGATAATGTTATCGGTTTACAACTTTTTCGCTTGAGAAAAATGTTTATCGCGTGTCGCTTCAGAGGACATTGCGCTCCCGGTTGATTCTTTATGTAATATGTTTTCCGTGGCGCAGGGAGCGCACAAAGGGCGGCCAGTCGCCGCCGCCCTCTGTACTCCCGGGCTTTGGCCGCCAAAATCGCCACTTCGTGGTTCCTTCGACTTATCCCGGCAGGCTTCGGGTCGGGCCGAGGCAGCGTCCCTGCAAATCACGGCCCTCAGCCCGCATCCATGCGGGCTGCCCCGGCCTTCCGGGAACGTCTCAGCGATTTTGAGGCCACCAACACCGGCAGTTTCAGCCAGCGTGGTGAATAAATTAAAGGCAGACCGCACAGACCGTAGGCCGGATAAGGCGCAGCCGCCATCCGGCGCAAAAGCGGCACCTAATCCGTGGATATTGCCCGGCGGCGCTGCGCTTGCGTGGGCCTATGGACCGGGTCCGTTGGCAAATTTATTGTCGCATGTAGCCCCGGTAAGCGGTAGCGCCACCGGGGATTTCCCTGCTCGCGCTGCGCTTAGCAGGGCTACGGTTCTGCGGAATCCACCGCCGGGCCGCGGTAATCGCCGCCGAGGGCTTTAATCAACGTGATATCGGTGCTAAGACGCTGGGCCTGGATATCCAGCAATAACAGCTGCTGGGCGATGGCCGGTCGCCGCGCTTCTTGCGCGGCATAGCGGCTTAACAGGCCGCGCTGGTGATGGGCGCTGGCGCTGCGGGTGGTGGCCATCGCCGCCGTCACCTTCAGCTCCTGCAGCGCCACCTGCTGGTTGAGATCGTTAAGCTGACTGGAGCTTATCGCCACATCCCGCACCGCATCCAGCACCGCCTGGTTGTACTGCTTAATCAGGATATTGCTCGCCGTACGTACCGACTTCAGATTGGCGTTCAGGCGTCCGCCATCGAATATCGGCAGATACAGCCCCGGCAGCAGGTTAATCTGCTGGAAGGACGACTTAAACAGATCGCCGACGCTCAGCGCGTTATATCCCCAGAAGGCTTTAATATCAAAATGCGGATAAAAGGCCGCTTTCGCCGCATCTACCTGGCTCATTGAGGCGGTTACATAACCGCGCAGGGCCTGCAGATCCGGGCGACGCGCCAGCAATTCGAAGGAGAGTGAATCCGGCAGCGTTTCCTGCAACGCCGGCAGGGCGACCGGGTGGATCTCCGGCATACTCTGCGCGTCGGCGCCAATCAGCGCCCGCAACGTTTCGCGGTACTGGGTTAGCGTGCCGCGGGCGGTAATCACCTGCTGCTGCGCGCCCAGCAGTTCCGCCTGCGCATTGGCGATATCGACGCTATCCTCCACGCCGCGCTGGGTGCGGTGTTCATGCGCCTGCACCGACAACCGGGCAATTTCTTCTAGCTGCTGCAGCAGAACTATCTTCTGGAAGGTGGCCTGCATGGCGAAGTACAGCTGCGCCACGCTGCTGGCGAGATCCAGTTCGATACCGGCGGTTTCCGCCTGGCGAGCGTTCTTTTCGCCAATAGCTGCCGCGACGCGGGCCCGGTCGGCGCCCCATAAATCGATATTCAGCGTCGCGCCGACGCCCACGGTATTGAGCGTGTACCACGGGCCGTTTTTATCCACCGGCAGAGAATAGGAGTAGGGCCAGCTAAAGGATTTATCGGTTATACGCATCCGGTTCTGCGCCGCCACGGCGGTCGCCTGCACGCCCATTGCCGACTGCGCCAGCTCGACGGTGGATTGTGACTGTGAGATGCGCAGCCGCGCCGCCTGCATGGTCGGCGAATTTTGCAGCGCGCGGTTTACCAGCATGTTGAGCTGGGGATCGTGATACCCCTCCCACCAGCGGGCCGCCGGCCAGCCGCTATTCGCCAGGTGGATCACCTGTGCCAGCTGCGCCTGTTGCGGATTAACGATCGGCACTTCGCCAGGATCGTCCTGAATCAGCGCGCATCCCGTTAACAGGCTGATGGCGAAGGCCAGCGGTGAGTAGCGCAGAAAACGTGCTGCGGCGTCCATTTTTATCATGACGGTTCTGCCTGTCGCGTAAATTCAGAAGGTTTGTCTGACCAGTCCGGCAGGGTGGTCAGTAAAGCCGCCAGCGGTTCGCCGAACGGATTAGCCGGATCGACAACCAGCGGCGCAACGGGTGTCGTCGGCTGTTGACGTTCAATATCATCGGCATACGTCTGTAACTGTTCGGCGCAGCGGCTTAAGAAGGGGTCTCCCGGCGCGGCATACAGCCGGTAGCCCTCGCTCAGGCGTACTATCTCCTGCGCCTGCTGCCAGGTGGCTTTGCTCGGCCAGGATTTCGCCTGCGGCCACGGATGCGCAAAAGTGCCCAGCGGCTCGGCGGCGACCCGATGCATCAGCGTTTCGCTGGTGGTCAGCGCCTGGAACAGCGGCACCATCTGCGGCTTATCATCTTTCGCGCGCAGGAAATCGGCTATCTGGCGATAAAGTTGCGCCAGCCGCGATTTCAGCTGCGGCGCTTCGCTATCCGGCCACAGGTAAAGATGGACGATCGATGAGACCAGTACGCCGAGCAAAATACCGATGACCCGGTCGCGCAGTTCGGTCAGGTTGGTCAGTGGACCAAACCAGCTGAGGAATGCCAGCGAGAAGGTAAAGCCGATTTGGATCCCGGCGTAGGCAATACGCTCTGACCCGGCGGCAATCCACGCCGAGAGCGCCATTACCGGCAGAACCATCGCCAGCAGGCCGACGATAGACTCGGTCCACGGTTGTACAAAGACGATCAACAATAGCGCCAGCAGCGTAGCGAGCAGCGCGCCGCCGATACGCAGCCAGGTTTTTTGCATCGTCGCTCCCAGCCCCGGCTGGGCGACAATCACGCAGCTCAGCATAATGGTGTGGATGCCCTGCCAGTCGGCGGCGGTATAGAAGACGTAGCACAGCAGCGTCGCCAGCAGGGTTTTCAGGGCGAAATGCAAATAAGCGGGATTGCGCCAGGCATCCGGCAGCAGCAGCGGCGACTTCTCGGCTTCGCCCTGCGGCAGGTCGATGCTTTCACCGCGCGCCAGCTTCGCCAGCACATCGGCCATCTCTTGTAAAATCAGCGTATTGGCGCCGCGATCATCAATGACCGGCGCGGAGAATGAAAACGGCGTACCCTCGTTCATCGACGGCGCCAGCGCCTGTAGCGCGGCGGCGATCTGCTGGCGCGCCGCGGCGTGGTCATCGCCCGGTTGCAGCAGCGCCGCGAGGTGATAGCAGCGCAGGGTGGCCGCCATCAGCGCCTGCCAGCGCGGCGGATCGGCGGCAATTTCCGGCGCCGCAAAGCGCGCCTGCTTAAACAATCCTTGCAACTGATTAAAACGCCCGGCGATCTCTTTGAAGGTCGGCGGCGCGGCGTTCTGCGTCAGTACGTCGGCGACCTGCCGCTGCATCACCACCAGCTGAGCGCGGAATTGATAGCCGGGAAAGGCCTGGCGAAAGCAGGCGTTGACCAGGAGCGTGACCAGCGTTGCGGTATTGATCGCCACCCAAAGCCACAGCAGCAGGCGCACCAGAACTTCACTTTGGCTGGTCATCGACGGGAAGGTCTGGGCATAAATCACCGCCAGCGCCACCACGAAAAACGCCAGCCCGAGTTTGCCCAGCACGCGCATCAGATACATCGCGCCAAAGAACAGGCATACCGAAGCGACCAGGCGAATCAGCGGGAAATCATAGGTCCACTTGATGATCAGCAGCACCAGACCCAGCGCCACGCTGATGGTGACAAAAAACAGGACGCTGCCCAGCTTAATCATCAGGATGTTCGGCTGACTGACGTAAAACACCACGATCAGCGCCACGGCGAGAAACGGGATCTGCAGGGTCATAAACAGGGTGATCAGCACCGCGCAGCTCAGCGTCAGGCGCAGGGTATAGTTGGCCCGCCCCGGCGCGTCGGCGAGCTCCCGTTGCAGAAACAACCAGAAATTATGCATGCCGGACCCTTATTTCGCCTGCAGCACGGCGCTGGCGGAGGCGCCCATCCGGAACAGTTCCGGGTCGGGATTTTTCACCGCGATTTTGACCGGGAAGCGCTGCGACACATGTACCCAGTTGATGCTCTTCTGAATTACCGGCAGCCCGCCAATGACGCTACCGCCCTCCGGCAGTACGCCTGAACCAACGGAATCGACGACGCCGTCAAAGGGGCGGCTGTGGTTAGTCATCACCGTCACGGTTGCCGGCACGCCCGGCCGAACGTTTTGCAGATCGGTTTCGCGGAAGTTCGCAATCACATACCAGTGGTCGTTATCCAGCAGCGTGAAGACCGGTTTCAGAGCGGAAGCATATTGTCCGACGGTGGTTTTCAGGGCGATGACTACGCCGTTAAACGGCGCACGGACTTCGGTGAACTCCAGGTGCAGTTCCGCCAGGGCGATTTGCGCGACGATCCCGGCGCGCTGCGCGACCATCGCATCGACGCCGGTGACCGCGGCATCAGCCTGTTTGGCCTGCAGCAGCGTGGCTTCCAGTTCGGCGCGGGCGGCTTTTTCCGCTGTGCGCGCCTGATCGAGATCCTCCTGCGCGGCGAATCCCTGCGGCACCAGCGGTTCCAGGCGGATACGGGTCGAGGTGGTCTGTTTCACCAGCGCCTTCGCCCGCTCTACCGCGGCGCTCACCGACTGAGCGTTATACTGCTGGGCTTTAATGGTGCGCTGGGTCAGCATAATCTGCGCATCAAGCGCCGCCAGCCGTGATTTGGCATCCTCCAGCATCGCCTGATAGGGGCGCGGATCGATGCGGAACAGCAGATCGCCTTTCTGCACCCGCTGATTATCACGGATCGGCATCTCAACGATTCGCCCGCTGACTTCCGGCACCACGTCGATGGTGTCGGCGTAGACGTAGGCGTCGTTGGTTTCCGGCGAAGTCTGTAACTGCCAGATAACTACGATCAGCGCCACAATGGCGGCGAGGACGAGAGCCAACAAGGGCCATTTTTTCCGTAAAACGCTTGGGCTGGATTGAGTCATAGGTATTTAATGTGCGAAAAGAAGAAACCACAGAATAGTGGCAAATAGAAACATTAACGCCAGGTAACTTAATACCAGCGGGGAAAAGCGCGCCTGCCAGCCTTTACGGGCAATCAGGATATGGCAAGGGATCAGCAGTAATGCGCCGCCTAAAAAGCAGAAGAACCAGCCGGGAAATGCTGCGCCTAATACCGGTATGGCGGGGGATAAAGAGCAACCGGAGACCGCCAAAAGAAGTAATAACAATGCCGGGCGCGCCCGTTTTACAATTTGCTTCAAAGGAAGATACCTGAATGTTCATGCCATTGAACAATTGAGTTTATTCGTTGCAAATCAAATAAACCCTCAATACACCGCCTAAATTATAGCGCTGATAGTTTGCTTAGCCGAGTTATGGTTATCCTCTGATAATAGTTTAATTTCGCGTAGGTATTAAAAAGTCGCTTTATCATTAGCGAAATAATTGAAATAGGGCGTTTCTCATTTCTCCATAGTCAGCGGCTATGCCGCGAGCTATTCTTAGGTAAGTACAATAAAAATACTGAGGCAATGTCATGGATAAGGAACTACTGGAAGCGGGCTACCGGGCCTATACCGGCGAGAAGATAGATGTCTATTTCAATACCGATATCTGTCAGCACTCGGGTAACTGCGTGCGCGGCAGCGCGAAGCTGTTCAATCTGAAACGTAAACCGTGGATCATCCCCGATCAGGTGGATGTGGCGACGGTGGTAAAAGTGATCGATACCTGTCCCAGCGGCGCATTGAAGTATCGCCACAAATAAGCGAGGAAATGATGGAAATTCTGGAAGGTCACAACAAGTTCTACGTTAATGACGCCGAGGGAAACCAGGTGGCGGAAATTGTCTTTGTTCCAACCGGTGAACATCTGAGCATTATTGAGCATACTGATGTCGATCCCAGCCTGAAAGGCCAGGGCGTCGGTAAACAGCTGGTCGCGAAAGTGGTCGAGAAAATGCGCCAGGAACAGCGCAAAATCATTCCGCTGTGCCCGTTTGCCAAACACGAATTCGATAACACCCGCGAGTACGACGATATTCGCGCCTGAAATACGGCGCCAGCTGTGGCTGGCGCTGCTCCGCGATTTACCCGGCTAACCGGCAGGTGGCATGATCCGGTAAAAATCGCTGAATGATCTCTCCCAGATGTTCGCGAGTGACCGGCGGTGAGAACAGATACCCCTGGAAACGATCGACCCCCAGCGCTTTTAGCTGATTAAATTTCTCCAGACTATCCACTCCCTCGGCGATACAGCGGCTCTGCGTCAGCTGGCAGTAGTAGACCAGGCTTTTAATCAGCACCAGCGCGTGCGGGTCGCGCTGAAAATCATTGACGATACTCATATCCAGCTTATAGCCGCTAAAACGCGCCGTGCGCACAGGGAACATGACGCTGCTGTGCGAGAAGCAGTCGTCGAGAAAGATGCGAAAGCCCTGCTGCTGAATATTGCTCATATTCGCCACCGCTTTTCCTTGCTGCTGTAAATCAACGGTTTCAGCAAATTCCAGCACCAGTCGGTCGGCCCACAGTGGGTTCTGTAGCTGTTGCCAGGCGGTTTCCATCATGCGGGCAAGATTATCGTGATGGGCAATGCAGGGAGGGATATTGACCGAAAAATAGAACTCGCCCTGATAGCGATTGATATTCTGCACCGCTTCCTGCAGGACAAAGGCGGTCAGTAATAGCCAGGCGTATTCGGAGCGGATATGCGGGAGAAACTCGCCCGGCGGCAATACCACGCCATCTTTGCGCCAGCGCGATAATATCTCGATGCCCTGCAGGCGTAAGCGGTCATCAACAATCGGCTGAAAGACCGGAAAGATCTGCCGGCTGTGAATGGCGTGGATAAACTCACGTTCGAAGGGGGTCAGCGCGGTCATGCCCTGACCAGCTACGCGTTTGCTTCGGCTGCCCGGAAACCGGCTCGCCAGATGCGGATGATACTCCACCATCTTGTTTAGTCCTGAGGTTCTTTGGTTGTAGAGCGTTTTCTGACTGACGCCGCGGATCTGCGCCTGACTGGTGATGCTGTGGCCATACAGCAGGGCGAGGGTGGCGTTAAGTTCGATTTTGCTTAAGCCCGACGGCGGTTTGCCGCGCGCCAGCGCCTCGATGGCCGAAAGCTGTTGCAGGCCGGGGTAGCCGACCAGGCCGCCTTTCAACAATGCCGCCAGACGGCGGCACGGTAGATCGGAGGAGATTGCCTGCACGGCGGCCAGCAGGCGGCGGTCGCCAACCTGGTGCAGTAAGGTTTGCCACAGCCACGGCGCCGGACTGCGGCTTAAGATCACCATGGGCAAAGGTCGTTTGGCCTGGGTGAGTAACCAGGCGGCTTCGCGCAGGACGAACAGTAGCCACCAGGGATCGTCGGGCAGAAAAACCACAATTTGCCGGACGTCGGCTGGCGCAGATATCGACAGCATGCTCTGCACCCGCGGCTGTAGCCACACCGGATGGCGGCAACCGTCGTCGACCATTCGGGCTAATCCCGCCGCCGCCATGGCGCAGGGCGACAGGATGTAATCCGTTGTCGCCTGCGGGGTATCGGCTTTACTGGTAGACAAACGTCACCCCAATAATCGACTGGACGTTACCCGCCGTCACCTGACCGCTGGTGCGCGCATAGGTAGCGGTCAGACCGAGATTAACCGGTGAAGTGCCGACCGTTCCCAATGAAACATTGCTGTTGGCCGGAACGACGCTACCGTTGCGCGTCATCTGGACGCCAATACCCTGCGCCGGCGAAGCGGAAGCGGTATTGGTGAAAATGGAGTTGGCGCTATCGGCGGTGGTGCCGGAAAGGTAATAGCCAAGATTCTGGTTCTGCGCGCAGTGGACGGTGACCGGCACCGCCATCGAGCCCGGATAATCGGGTAACGTCACGGTCACATCGCGGGCGGAGACATCGCAACCGCCGGTCGGCACAACGACGTCGTTATTGGCGTAAATATTCCACACGAACTGGAAGGAGTCGCTGTTGTAGTTGTTGGTTTGATGCAGGATCAACACGGCAATCAGCGATCCGGCGGTAATCGCCACCCCGCCCGCAGTGCTGACCGGAGTCAGATAGAGTACGGTCGGCCAGGGTTTATCGGTAGTCGAATCGTAGATCACCCGCGAAGTTTCCGTGGTGGTCGGGAACGGATAAGAGGTACCGTTATATTTTACGGTACCGGAAAAGCTCGACAGCACGCCGCCGTAGGCGGATCCGCGCTGTAGCGTCACATAGTCGGTAATGGTTTGCGGATAGTCGTTATGGCAGAAAATCTGCGTCGACAGGTCGACCACCAGGTTTTGCCCTACGTTAACGGCCGGGGTCAGATTGACGTATACGTTGGCCGAGCCGCCGCCGATGGGGATAGTTGCGCCGGTGGCGGTTTTACAGGCGAAGGACCAGGCGTTAATCGACCAGCCCATCAGCAGCAGGGTGGTAAACAGAGCGATGACTTTTTTCATGAACAAACTCTCCTGACTCAGGCGTAGGTATAGGTGACGCTAATCACCGCCTGAATGGTTCCCTGGGTGGCGCCGCCGTTAACCGACAGGGCCCGGACCTGCAGCGGAAAACGCGCCGACTGCGAGCTATCGTCGACCTGAACCGACTTTTGCGCCCCGTTATTGAGCGTGGTGCCGCTGTCGTCCTGTAGTTCGAGCTGGATGTTGCCCGCGGTACCCTGATTCTTGTAATAACCGGTGCTGTCCGCGGTGCCGCTAAAGGTGGCGACGACGCGCGATGTACCGACCGGACAATTGCTTAAATCCAGCGCGGTGCTGTGCCACGCTGAAGCGGAACCTGCCGACACCAGGCTGAAGGTATATAGATCGCCGAGGTCAACATTGGCGTTGGTGGTGGAGACCGTACACGGCTTGGCCACCACTTTGCCGTTCACCGTGATGGTGATGTCGGCGGCCTGTAGCGGGGTAATGTTTAACGCCAGCGCGCCTGCCAGAAGCCATCCTGCGTAGTGTGCTTTCATCTCAGCCTCCGGTTACTGGAATTCAAGGGTAAAGGTGGCGGTGGCATAGACGTGGCCGGCGGTCACCGGTACGCGGGTTGCCATCAGCCGGGCGTAAAAACCGAGGGTGTTGGTCTGCCCCGGCGTTAAGGTGGTCCAGGCGAGCGACGAAGAGGGCGCGTTGACCGGCAGCATCGTCTGCTGGCCGTTGAGGATCTGCACCGCCATGCCCGCCGCCGCGGAGGCGCCGCCGTCGATTTTTAACAGGTCGTTATTGTCGCTATCCGGGGTGCCGTTAAAGCCGACTTTTACCGCCGTCACCGAACTGCCGCAGGGCGACAGCACGATGCGAAACGGCACCAGCGGCGTGGTTGCGCCGACGGCGTTAAACTGCTTCGCGGCGTTATCCATCAGATCGACGGTAAACTCTTTCGATTCGGTGGCGACCGCGCAGGCGTTGTCGCGCACGTAGCCGCTGATGGTGATGGTGCTATCGGCCGCAAAGGCGTTGGCGCAGACCAGCGTCAGGACGGCGCCGAACAGGTTAAGTGGTTTTTTCATCATCATGCGTTCCTTAACGGCACTCTGCCGATAGCTGGCTCAGCGCCTGCCGCTGACTCTCTTCCGGCAGGCGATAGTTGGCCACGCAGCTGGCGTTCGCGCCTTCGCCCCATTTCACCTGCACGCTGCCGGCGAGCGGCATCCCGCTCAGGTAGACCTGGCCGTTATCGGCCACGATACTGCCGCTCTGATTGCTGCCCGAGGTGACCATCGCGCCAAACGGCACCGGTTTGCCGTTATGGGTCAGCGTCATCAGTAACTTGACCCCGACGTGGGCTTTGAAGTCCGCCCGCACGATAGCGCCGTGAGTAGGGACGACGCTGACCACCGCGTCATCGAGATCGACGTTATCGGCAAGCGTATTGGTATCCAGCGCGACACGATTTTCGCGATATTCGGTGGCGTAAGGCAGTACCGCATAGCCGCGCCAGTCGGTACGCACCCCGGTCTGGTTTTCCACTTTTACGTTGTCGGCGCCCGGCGCTTTCACCAGCACCACCGTGTCATTCAGCGGCTGGCTCAGGGTCACGCCGTTGGCATGGGCCAATACGCCGCCGCTGACGCCGTAGTACAGCTGTTTAAAGCCGTCGCTGCGGCTGTAGCCGACGTTGGCGTTGCCGTAGCCGCCGCGGTAGTTCAGCGCCGCGTAGCCGGTGCCGCTGCTATCGCCTTCGCCGCCGCTGGCATAGCCGGTCTGCACGCTATAGCTCAGGTTATTGTCTTCCAGCAGGGTGCCGTAAAGTCCCGCCAGATTGGTCATCCGGCCATTAAGATCGTGCGACATGCTGTAGCTGGCGCTGGCGTGCCGCCATACCGATTTGCTGTCGGAACGCAGCCAGTGGCTGAACGGAATATTGACGTTGACCGCCAGCATCTGGTCGCGGCCCTGCTGCCAGGCGTTTTTGGTCAGGCTGTAGCTCAGCGTCCAGTTGATGTCGTCCACCGCCGCGTTGAGCCCGGCCTGCAGCTGCTGGTCCGCCTTGCCGGTCGACCAGTAGGTCTGATGACTGCCGCTCAGATAGAGCGTGGCGGTACGCCCCAACTGTTGGGTCACGCTCAGTTGCACTTTGCCGCGCTTGTTATAGGCGAGGTTGTAGTAATCGGTGAATTTCGGCTTCACCTGGATCACGCCATCCTGGGTCTGTACGTCGTAACCGCTCATCCGGCGGTAGGTAGTATCGGCAAAGCTGTAATAACCTTTAGTGGAGTAGCGATAGCCCACCAGCTGGATATTGGTGCCGACATCGCTCAGCGACTTGTTATAGAGGAAGCGAATCGACTGCCCCTGGTGATCGCTGTCGTCGGGTAGGGTGGCGTTAGCCTGGGTGACATCCAGCGAGACGGCGCCGAAATCGCCCATGTTTTTCCCCACGCCGAGATTAAAGGCGCGGTAGCGGTCGGCGAGCTGAGTGCCGCCATATAGGGTCCAGCCCGCAGGCAGGCCGTGTAACACGGTGCTCTGAAAGAACTTCGGCTCTTCCTGCTGATCGTTGCCGCTGCGGTATTCGCCGGCGGTCAGCGCGTACCGGGTATGCCCTTCGCGCTGCAGTACCGGCACCGTTGACCACGGCACGCTAAAGACCTGGCTGGTGCCGTCGTTTTCTTTAATCGTCACCTGCAGATCGCCGCCGTTGCCTGCGGCATACAGATCGTTAATGGTGAACGGGCCCGGCGGTACCGTGCTCTGGTAAATCTCATAACCGTTTTGTTTGATCGACACCTGCGCGGTGCCGCGGGCGATACCGTGGATCACCGGCGCAAAGCCCTTCTGGCTATCCGGCAGCATGTTGTCATCGCTCGCCAACTGGGCGCCGCGGAAGTTAATGCCGTCGAAAACATCGCCGTTGGTGTAGCTGTCGCCGAGGGTCAGGCGCGAGCGCAGCGGCGTGATGTCGCGCTCAAGCCAGGTATTAACATGCTGCCATTTATTCTCATTGCTGGAACTGCTGCCGCCGCTGCTGTAGCTCCACGTGGTGTTATCACGTAGTCGCCAGGCGCCGAGATTAAGGCCGCTTTGTAGGTTTAAATAGGCGTAATTGCTGCTGCCGCCGGTATCGTTATGGACGTTGTTGCCGGTGAAGTTATAGTTCAGCAGCCCGGCGTTGATGCCGTCATCCCACATTTCAGGCGGAATGTAGCCGCGCGCGCGGTTGCCCATAAAGGCCTGCGGCACGGTGAGGTACAGGCGCTGCTGGCCGACATCGAAGCGCGTCGTGGCATCGGTGATAAGTTCGGTCAGCGGCACGCAGGCGTCGGCGGCGAGGGCGTTCATCCCGGTCACCGCCGCGGTGTTGACCCCCATGCCCGCCAGCTGGCCGCGGGTCAGGCACGGGCTTAACCCATGGCCTTTTTCGCCGCGGTTAAATGTGACATCGCGAGTGGTCATAAAGCCGTCATTAAGGTAAATATCGACGCGGTAGGTGCCGGGCGGCACCTCTTGCCCGTTTTCAAAACCGGAAAGATCGGCCACCGCCGCAGGATCGTCAGCCAAAAAACGCGGGTTAAAATAGAGTTCAGCCTGCGCGTGACCCGCCTGCAGGACAAAACAGAGCGCCACGGGAAATTTCGCCATGGTCAAAATAGCGCGCGGGCGGAGCCAGGCGCTGCGGGAACCAAAACGGTCCTGTCCATATTTGAGATGTGACATAGTCCCTCCGGTCTGAATTCGCCCGGCTGTCAGTTCTTATTGTTATGCGCGGCATGGCCCGCCCGGCGGGCCAAACCTGTATTAGCGCAGCACGCCGTTCATTTTTGGGGTCAGCGCGCCGTAATCATTAATCGTGCGATAAGTAATGTTGCTACCGGCATCCGGCGGCAGCTTGACGGAGGTTTTGCCCATTGGCGGCACCAGCGCGTTTTCCAGCACCCGGGTGCCGGCGTTAAGTTCGGTGACGGTCAGGTAATAAGGAGTGGGGTTAGTCAGTGTTAACGACGAACCGCTGCGGCTAAAGCTCAGCTTTTCCGCCGCTTGATCCGGCGGCAGCGCCAGTTTCGCCGGGCGATAGTAGAGCTTGATGCGGCTGATAATCGCCAGTTGCAGGGTATTTTCGCTCAGTTTGGATTTATCCATCGACGGGATGGCTTTCACGTTAATCCAGAACAGACTTTCGCGATCCTGCGGCAGTTGTTTATTAGTGGCGTCAATGATGCGTAGGGTATTCTCTTTTTTACCCTGCATGGCGAACAGCGGCGGCGTAATCACGAAACGGCCGTCTTTGCCGCCGTCGGCGTTTTCCACCCACGACTGAATCAGATAGGTGCTGCTGTCGTCATTATTGGTCACCCCTAACTGAACCTGTTTTTGCCCGGCCGGATAGATAACCCGCGTGGCGCCGAGCGCAACGCCGGCCTGAGCCCAGGCGGAGTAACCGCTTACGGCTATCATCAATAATCCCGCCAGTAGTCCGCGCGTCATCCCCAGTCTCTTTTTCACGTTTACCCCTTTTGTACTCACCGTTGTTTCCTGTTTCCGGATGTCTGCTGGTTAATTACTGATAGGTCAGAGAGAACCAAACTTGCGCGTTTGCCGCTCCCCCGGTGACCTGATTGCCGGTCGCCCGATATTTGGCTACGAAATGTAGCGTGGTGGGGCCGGTATACAGCCGCCGCCAGGCGCCCGGCGGGCTATTCAGCGGAATCAATTGATCTTCTTTATCAAATAACGCGATGCCTACGCCGGTGGCGATACCCGGTCCTTCGCCAACCGAGAGCACATCTGGATTTTTGCCATCAGCCACGCCGCGAAACGACACGCCGACATGCTGGCTGACCGCGGTGCTGCAATCCTGAAGGTGAATATCGAATGGCACGGGGTTGGCATCTTCCCCGGCTGAATGAAAGCGATTACTGCTGATCTGCCCCATATTGACGGTCATCTGCTGGTCGCCGGCTTCAACGCGGCAGGACTCGGCGATGATGACGCCCTGAAAACGCATGTTTCCCCCGGCGACCGTGACGTTCCAGTGGTTACCGGCCAGCGCCAGCGGCGAAAGCAGAAACATCAGCAGACCTGTCTTCACTCCTTGCATCGTTATCACCCCAATCCCGTAGTGGATAACGGGCCATCCTGGCCCGGAATGCTTCCCTGTCTGATGTTTGAATTACTCGTATTGCACTTTGAAGGTGGCGTCTGCGTTAGCAGTACCGGCAGTAGCCGCGCCAGTGGCGTAGTAACGCGCCTGGAAAGGAATGATGTTGGTGCCGTCGTTCAGCGTGGTGGCCGCGCTGAAGGTTGCGCCATCCAGACCCAGCGGAGTGCCGGTTTTGTCGAGGATCTGTACGCCGACGTTGGTCGCGCCGCCAGCAGCGGAGCTCTGCAGAGCCAGAACGCTGGTGTTGGTGCTATCAACCGCGGTACCAGAGAAAGCCACAGAGGCTTTAGTGGCAACAGTGGTATCACAGTCGTCTAACTGAATGTTGAAGCCTACAGCGGAGCTGGTGCTGCCCGCGGTAGCCAGTTTTGCTGAACGAACCTGACCTAACTGAACGGTCTGATCGATAGAACCGGCATCGACTGCACAGGCTGCGTTGACGATTTCTCCTTTAAAATGCACTGTACCGCCATTTACCGTGGTGGTATCGGCCAAGGCCGCCGCGGAGCTCAGGGACAGAGCTGACAGAAAAACGATTGCCAGTGTTTTGATTTTCATGCTGTTTTCCTTTAAACAAAATCGATATTACGAACCAAAATTGGCAGCCGTTTTGCCTTCCAGGCATTCCATAAATCAGCCGAATGGTGCGACTGCCGGTTCTGCACAGTTTTCGCCCCACTGATGAGTCAATTGGGGCCATTTTGACTCGTCGGAATTTATGGCTTTTATTTTGTTAATGCTGATATATTTTTGGATTTATATACTGATAATTATTTGTTTTGTGGATTTAATAACTGCTTACCTGCCGGGCATGGAAAAACGGCTTGTTTGAGTTCAATGTTGAGAAGCGGGCGTATGGGAGAGAGTCTGACGAGGATAAGTAAAGAAAGGTCGTTGGAGAATTTAATGAAAATCAATTAGATAAAATTTTTTTTGATGAAATATGCACTTGTCAGTTGCAAAAGATTACAAAACATTTTTATGATATAGACAGTTTGGCCCCAATTGACTTGTTCAATATTAAAAATTTTCCTTTTTATCAATTGGTTATCTTATTTCTTCCGCGCTTGTAAATTTTCCTCCAAAAGGTTGTTTCTTTCCCAAATCCCGGCAAAACGTGCTGCATTACTTGCGGTGTAACGGACAGTGTGGCGAATATTACGATGTCCGAGATAATCTTGTATCAAACGGGTATCAGCCCCTCTTTCAGCTAGCTCATAGCCGCAGGCGTGACGCAGCATATGCGGATGCGTATGAGTGACGGTACCGGCTTCTTCTCCGGCAGCGCGGATAATGCGATAGGCCTGTTGCCGAGAAAGCGGCGTACCGCGGCGCGAGATAAATAGCGCGTCGCTTTTGCCTGCGGCCTTCCAACTGGCCCGTTGTTGCGTCCAGCGCTCTATCGCTTCGCGCTCATCAAAACGCAGCGGGTGCACGGTAGAGAAACCGTTCTTTAAACGCCGTACATTGATGCGCCCTTCGTTGAGATCGAGATCGCGATAGTGCAGATCGAGTAGTTCACTGATACGCATCCCGTGGCGAAACGCCAACAGGATCAGACAGTAATCCCGTTCACCGGTTGGACCGTGCTGGGCCGCCTGCATCATTGCCTGTACTTCTTTGGCGGTGAGAAAACGACGTCGGTTCACAATTTTGAGCTCCTGAATTTACGTTAACTTATAAGGGATATCCTGAGAAAAAGATCCCAGGATGGATAAAAAATAATCTGAATGCAAAGGCCGTATTATTTGAAGGGGCTAATGACAAAACAGGTATCACATTACATTTACACATGCATAAATTATCGCCACGCGATAATTCTTATTTTTATCTATTTTATTCTTTACCACAATAGAGCCGCGCCAGGTCGCTGGCAGGTGCATAAAATAGCAAGGAAAAAAGTTAATGCCAGCTATTTATTGAACGGAAAACATGTGCTGAAAGGATTAATTTAACAATAAATAACGAACTTATATCCTGATAAATTACAGGTGCATAGAAACGTTTTTTTTCATGTTCTAAATAAGAACTTTTAAGAACAATAAACATATTTAACGTATGGTTAATTTTTATTAATGTTTTGCAAGAAAAAATCTATATATGAGGTAAGCTGCTTTTTATCGCAGCCTAAACAGAGCAAATTTGCAACAGTCTTGCCGGGGATAGCGGGCAGGGGCTGGCAGTAGTAGGGGGAACCGATAACGAAACGCCATCCGTGGCGTAAGGTTACCTTACTGGAAAAGCGACGTTCTCTGCTTCTCACGGGATTTATCCCAAATCCCGTAAAAGCGTCCGGCGTTGCTGGCCGTGTACCAGACGGTATGGCGAATGTTACGGTGACCGAGGTAATCCTGGATAAGGCGCGTATCGATACCCATATTGGCCAGCGCAAAGCCGCAGGAGTGACGCAACATGTGCGGATGAATTTCCAGCGGTAATCCTGCCTGATCGCCGGAGGCGGAAATAATCTGGTAAAACTGTTGGCGTGAAAGTGGATTACCTTTGCGTGATAAAAATAACCACTCGCTGGTGGATTGCGGATATTCATCACGAATATCCAGCCAGCGCTTTAGCGCCTGGATCTCTTTATTAAGCAACGGATGAGTGGTTGAGAACCCTTTTTTTAAACGGTGGATATAAATACATTTTGAGCGTAAATCAATATCTGAAATTCGCAGTCGGCAAATTTCACTGGCACGAAATCCATGAATAAAACAAAGCAATGTCAGGCAATAATTACGAGCAGCATGTGGTCCACTATTGGCAGCGTTAAGTAGTGACTCGATTTCATTCTGAGTCAGGAAGTTCCTTTTTTTTATTTCGCTATTATTCTTCATTATGTTCCCTTTCTATTGCAGGCGTACATTACTATCCCATAGGCTCTGGTTGGCCTATTACAGGATCCGAAGATAGGTTTCGCATTTTATGAGTAAGCATGATGCGGATCGTTTTTAATATCCCTCAAGTTACAAGGACTGTATCGCGGCAACGCTGCGCGAAATCCAGTGGGTATAATGAAGTCTCCCCGCCGCCGGGGGGAAGTGCGCTGGCGAATTTTTGATGCGATGCGCTCAGGCATTTGATGTATATCGCTTTTCCTGGGGGTTTATACGTCCTGTTCATCCTTTCTCCTCTTGAGTATGCGCGCTTACAGCAAGGTCATTGACTACCAGCTGATAAACTGAGTCCTGGCTGGATAACGTTGTGACCGTTATCCATGAGGATAATTGCCTCAATAAACAGGTTGGTATTGCGTAAATGTTTTACCGTAGGCAAACAGCGTCAGGCGCTTGCTAGCATTCACTGCAACACGACAACAGCGATTAAACCATACTGCAAAAATCGTAGAGAGAATAGCGTTAATAAATGTGCAGACGTTTCAAAGAGAGATTTTACTTATTATCGAGCAGTCGGAATTTTCCGCTCGAGTAATCAGTTAATGGATGACTAAATCGGAGTTTTTCAGCAGTTTTAGGAAGTTATCGATGTTGGCCATTCAGCCGTAACCACTTATGATACATAGATAATTCATCTTCAGGAGCTCAGGGAAATAGATGAGCCAGCTTCCGTGGTTTAGCAACTTAATAGCTACCTGTGACCCACGATTATATTTGTTGGTAAGGCCATGCGGCGCTAAAGAAGTTACCCTATGAGCGCCGCTGCTTACGAATTATCTTAACTGCTGGTAGAACAGGATAATAGCGATGGCAATCATAATCACCCCAGAAACCATGCTTACTCCCTTAGCCGCCTGCGGGCGGGCTGCCAGTACCGCGCGCGAACCGTAGCCGACCAACAGATAAATTAGCGTACAGGTCATCAGGTGCATCGCGCCCAGCGCCGACATCTGCAGCGCCAGCGGCCAACTGCCGTGCGGATCGGTAAACTGCGGTAGCAGGGCGAGGAACAACAGAAAGACTTTTGGATTAAGGCCGCTAATACATAATCCTTTCATCGCCCACGCATTCCAGCTGCCAGCCGATTGTTGCGCCGCGCCTGGCGCCGCCGGATGGCGTAATATCGTAACCCCGAGCCACAGTAAATAGGCCGCGCCCGCCAGCGTGATCGCCGATAGCGCTAGCGGATGACCGGCGATTAACACCCCGACGCCAGCGACGACGATAATGGTCGCCAGTAAATGGCCTGACATCAGTCCCATCACCGCCGGAACGACGCGACGACCGTTGATACCAGCGCTAATGGCATAGGCCCAGTCGGCGCCAGGGGTAATAATCAATAGAAACGAAACTATCCAGAAGCTGGCGATCAGGCTCATTTCCATCAGCAACGCTCCGCAACGATATTAGACATCACACACTCGCAAAATTAGGTTATCGTGTGAGAAAGAATATCGACATAGAAGCGAAATGAGCTTTCAATGTTATGTTGAAAACCGACGATTAAAGAGAAAATCTTCCAAATGGATAGCATAGATCGAAAAATTCTTGCTGAGCTGCAGGCGGATGGGCGTCTGTCGATAACCGAACTGGCGGAGCGGGTGAATTTGAGTCTTTCTCCTTGCCACCGACGTCTACGCGCGCTGGAGCAAGAGGGGGTAATCACCGGCTATCGCGCCAATCTCGATCCGGGAAAAATGGGGTTCAATTTTCTGGCTATCGTGTTCGCCACGTTAAAAGAGGGCGATAAGAAAGCGGTCAGCGCTTTTGAGGAGGCGGTGGCGGAGATCCCGCAGGTTGTGCTGGCGCAACGCTTGTTTGGCGATCCGGACTACCTGATGCACGTCGTCACACGGGATCTTCCTGCCTTTCAGAAACTCTATGATGACAAACTATCGGCGATGCCGGGCGTGCAGCATTTACGCTCAACGTTGGTGATGAAGACGGTGGTGCAGGATCGTCCTTTCCCACTGGAGACGTTAAACGCTTCCCGCTAATGCCCTGTGGCAGGGCATTAGCGCTCGTATGGCGAATCACCATTTCTCATCACGCGCGTTCTGGCGACCCTCACGGCGGTTGTCGCGTTTATCTACGCGACAGCTCATGTTGCTCTGTTGATCGTTTCTCACACAGTCGTGTTTTTCTTCGCGTCCACTCTGGCGCGCATCCTGACGGATATCACGGGCATCCTGGCGTTTTTCCGCGCGGTAGGTGGCGTGCGCGGTGAGCGTCGGCAGCAGCAGGGCGGCGGTAAGCAGAGGCAGGATCATTTTTTTCATTGTCGGAACCTTAAATATAAAAATAAATCACGGAAGGTTATAATTGTGGTTCGTAATCTTATGTAAATCGACACAAAATGTGCTGAACTCTCCTTTTTTTAGTTTATTATTAAACAAGCTTGGTAAATTCTCATTTTATTATTCTCGTTGCTACGTATTTTGGCTTATTACGCTAAAGAGATTACGAATATGGCATCAGGGCTCATTCGCTTTAAGTATTTGCATTGATTTTTATCAACGATCCTTATTCATCCTATTGTGGCGGATATTTAGCCATGCGATGCTCGCGGCATGAGATTTTTCTCAGTCCCCGCAAAGTTAAATGGAATTGTTAATAAAAGGAATATTATATGAAACGTTCAGTTATTGCTGCTGCAGTATTTTCAACCGTGCTGATGAGTGTTAATGCTTTTGCCGCGGCGCCAAATGAAGAGCAGGGTGAGTTAGTTATTATTGGTAAT
Source organism: Klebsiella sp. 141251 (assembly GCF_050600725.1). Lineage (NCBI taxonomy): Bacteria > Pseudomonadati > Pseudomonadota > Gammaproteobacteria > Enterobacterales > Enterobacteriaceae > Klebsiella > Klebsiella sp. 141251. The sequence goes on along the minus strand of NZ_JAQIRG010000004.1, from coordinate 317,714 downwards.
GTTATTAATTCTTCTTGTCGTTTTGAAACCGATTATAGCAGTACAATTCAATTGGCTGATGTTGATGCCACCCGTTTTGCCGGCATGTCGGCCGGTGAAGTCTTATCCGGTAATTTCGCCACCAGTAGCGATCCATTAACTATTGTTTGCCCGGAAGGCACAGTATTGAAATCGATTGATATTAGCGGCGGGACCTATACTGCCGGCGGCGTACTTAATCCTATCGCGACTACAACTTCTGCTAACGGGGTCGGTTTTAAATTAAAACTGGGTGAATCGGAGATTAATGAAAATACCATGTATGACGTCAATAATTTGCCGGGGGCGGTGACTTCTATAGGCAATGGCGTCTATCAAATGAACTTCTCTGCGCAATACGCCCGAATTAATGCCGCCACTCCGGTGACCGCCGGTGAAGTCCGCTCGGTGTTAACGATTGCCGTCTCTGCGGAGTAAGGACCTGTGCCGGCGCTTCGCCGGCAATTATTGTGCTAAGGGTGTGGTGCTATGAAACGGATTTTATTAGCAGGTTTATTTATCGCTATGCAGCCCGCGCATGCCGGAGTGGTGATTTTCGGTACCCGGGTGGTTTATCCGGCTGAGAAACAAGAAGTGGTCGTACAGTTGATGAATCATGGCGCCCGCTCTTCACTGGTGCAGTCGTGGATTGACGATGGCAATACCTCGTTGCCGCCGGAAAAAATCAACGTGCCGTTCCTGCTGTCGCCGCCGGTGGCGCGCATAGCGGGTAACTCCGGACAGCAGCTGCGAATAAAAAAATTAGCCAACAAACTTCCGCCAAACAAGGAGTCGCTGTTTTATCTCAACGTACTCGATATTCCTCCGAATACGCCAGGAAGTGAGGGGGCGAATACGCTACGGTTTGCCATGCAAAACCGTATTAAGCTTTTTTATCGTCCTAAAGGCATTGCGGCGGTAAATAAAGATACGTTTAAAAATATTTCGCTGTCTTCCCGAAAAAACGCTCTGCATATCGCCAATGGTACCGCAAATTGGCTGACGATTACTGAAGTTAAAGTCAGTAATGTTAAAGTTAATGAGCGCAGCGTGATGATTGCGCCGTTATCCAGTCAGGATGTCATTTTAAAAAATAATCTCGCCCGCCAGTATTCGCTAACGATGATTGATGATAATGGAAACTTTATTAGCGACAGGCTCAATGTAAAATAATAAATAATGGAGTTGGCCATGTTAAGGATGACGCCGCTTTCCTCAATGATATTGTTGGTTTTATTATCCGGTCAGTTGCAGGCCGCTGAAGAGACTTTTGATACCAATTTCATGATCGGCGGAATGAAAGGTGAAAAATCATCAAGCTTTCGCTTTGCGGATAATCAACCACTTCCCGGTGAATATGAATTGGATATTTACGTCAATAAGCAATGGCGTGGTAAATATCCAATCGTAGTCGCCAGTAATCCGGATGATACCTGCCTGTCATCAGCATTATTAAATCAGTTGGGAATCAAAGCGGATAGCGCGCAGATGGCAAAGGATAACCAGTGCATGACGCTAAAATCCGCGGTGCGCAGCGGTAGTTATACCTTTAATATCAATATTTTTCAGCTTGATTTAGAAATTCCGCAGGCCTACGTGGAGGATCTTGAGCGCGGCTACGTCGCGCCGGAAAGTTGGGACCGCGGCGTTAACGCGCTGTATACCTCTTATTATTTGAGCCAGTATTACAGTGACTATAAAAATAACGGCAATAACAAAAGCACCTACGCCCGCTTCAATAGCGGGCTGAACCTGTTGAGCTGGCAGTTGCACTCTGATGCCACTTACAGCAAAGCCGATAGCGGCAGCGGCGACTGGAAAAGCAATACCCTGTATCTGGAACGCGGCTTTGCGTCGATTTTAGGGACCTTACGCGCAGGCGACATGTATACCTCTGCGGATATGTTCGATGCGGTACGCTTTCGTGGGGTTCGTCTGTTCCGCGACATGCAAATGTTGCCAAACTCAAAACAGAACTTCACGCCGATCGTGCAGGGGATTGCCCAGAGCAACGCGCTGGTAACCATTGAGCAGAACGGCTTCACCGTCTATCAGAAAGAGGTCCCGCCAGGGCCTTTCGCGATTGCTGATTTACAACTCGCCGGCGGCGGGGCGGATCTTGATGTCACTATCCGTGAAGCCGACGGCTCGGTAACCACCTACCTGGTGCCTTATTCCTCGGTACCCAATATGTTGCAGCAGGGGGTATCTAAATATGACATTGCCGCCGGGCGCAGCCATATCGAAGGCGCCAGCAATCAGGAAGACTTTATGCAGGCCAGCTATCAATATGGCCTGAACAACCTGCTGACCCTGTATGGCGGTACCATGCTAGGCACCGATTATCAGGCTTTCACTATGGGAACCGGATGGAATACCCATCTCGGCGCGATATCCGTTGACGGCACCTGGGCGCGTAGCGATCAGGATAACGGTACTTTTGAAGGACAAAGCTATCAGATTGCCTACAACAAATACCTCACCCAGACTAAAACGCGTTTCGGAATGGCGGCTTATCGCTATTCAACCAGCGACTATCGTACTTTTAACGATCATGTTTGGGCGAAGAACCGTAATAGTTATCACCATGATGATAATGATGTTTACAACATTGATGACTATTATCGCTATGATTTTGGACGTAAAAATAGTTTCTCCGCCAACATCAGCCAGTCGTTGCCGGAAGGGTTGGGGTCTTTTTCACTGAGTGCCTTATGGCGTGACTACTGGGGAAAAAGCGGCAGCAATAAAGATTATCAGCTGAGCTACTCTAATAACTGGCAGCGGGTTTCCTGGACCATTTCGGCCAGCCAGACCTATGATGAAGATCATCATGAAGATAAGCGCTTTAACCTCTTCATTTCGATTCCGCTTATCTGGGGAGAGAGCGACAGCGTACTGGCGCGTCGTTTGACGCTGTCGAATTCGACGACCTTCGATAATGACGGTTTTGCCTCCAATAACACCGGCATCAGCGGCACAGGCGGCCAGCGCGACCAGTTTGACTATGGCGTGAACTTTAGCCGGCAGCAGCAAAACCATGAAACCACCGCCGGCGGCAACCTTACCTGGAACGCGCCGCTGGCGACGCTGAGCGGCAGCTACAGTCAGTCGTCGAAATATACCCAGGCCAGCGGCAGCCTGTCAGGCGGGGTGGTGGCCTGGTCCGGCGGCGTCAATTTCGCTAACCAGCTTTCGGAAACCTTCGCCATCATTCAGGCGCCGGGCCTGGAAAATGCTTACGTCAATGGTCAGAAATATCGCACTACCAACGGTCAGGGAACGGTCATTTTCGATCACGTATTGCCTTTCCGTGAAAGTTCGCTGCTGCTGAATACCGCCAATACGCAGAGCAAAACCGAGTTGATTGGCAACCGTAAAGCGGTCGCTCCGTACCGCGGGGCGGTGGTGCTGGCGCGGTTTGATACCGATCAGCGTCAACCCTGGCTTATTCACGCCGAACGCCCGGACGGTACGCCGCTGAAATTTGGATATGAAATTGAAGATAACGATGGACAGAATGTCGGCGTCGTCGGCCAGGGCAGCATGCTGTATATCCGCACTGATAACGTTCCGCCGTCGATTACCATCGCGGTCGATAAGCAGCAGGGCCATTACTGCACCATTACATTTAAACATACCATTGATGAAGGTAAGACCTATGTCTGCCGCTAAAAGGACGATTTTCATGAAATGGATAATTTTGCTGGTATTAAGCTTATGCTCTTTTTTAGCGCGGGCGGGGAACTGCGATGTCACCCCGGATGTTAAATCGCTGACGGTGGATGCTAGCGGTAATTACACATTTAAACCGCTGGCGGCCAGCGGCGAATTGAATGTCCAAAACAGTGATATTCAGGCCGACGGATTTCACTTTATCTGCCAAAGTCCGCAAAACGTCAGCGTCTCGGTAACCTCGACGCCCCCTGAAAATAAAGACTTCTACGTGGTGGTTGGCAGTAAAACCTATGTGATGGAGTTTTCTCTCGATCCTGCAAAACTCAACGCGCTTGCGAGTGGCAACATCCGCAAAAATCAGAGTTATAACTTAGCGGATATCTTCAACAGCGTGATCGGCATTCGCTATGCGATTAAAGAAGGTACCCCTACCGGGACGCAGGTCAGGCCAGGAGAATCATTTCCGCTGCTTTACTCGATGCGTTTTGAATACTGTAAAGGCGATAAAGAATGCCATGTGATAACCATCAATTACACCTTTAACGTCACCCTGCAGATTAATATTATGACCTGCGGTTTTAATGTCCCGAACCGTCTCATCAATATGGGCGATTACAGCTACTTCGACATTAAAGAAGACAAAGCGCAATATCGCATGGAAAGCGTCGATATCGACTGTAGCCAGGACGAGTCGGCGGTATTCGAACTGACGCCGGGCAAAATTGATTATTACTTTGTCGCCGCCTCCGGCTTTGCCGGCACCAGCAAAATATTGAAGAATGACGATCAGGATGCCGCCACCGGCGCCGGCGAAGTCGGTTTTCATCTGCGCGATAGCCAGGGCGGGGAACTCCAGTACGGCAGCGGTTTCCTTTATCACTCCGACGAGGAGGCCCGGCATGGCAGCAACAACCCGATCTATCTGCAAATCAAGCCGATGAAATATGGCGAGAATATCCGCGGCGGTACGATTAAAAGCCGGGTCATTATCGTGGTGAACAATAACTAGCCCTCTGTACCGCGCGCCTTCCTTTGCGCGCGGTGTACGCGGTTTACGTGGTCGCGACCGGTTCAGGTCGCAACTGCTGCTGGCGAATACTCATTAGCGCCACCAGCGCCAGTAGCGCGAAGGCCAGCAGCATCAGCGCAATGGGGATATAGCTATCCCACATCATCAGAAAAGCCACCGCCAGCATCGGACTAATACCGCCGGAAATCACCGCCCCAATCTCATGTCCCAGCGCTAGCCCGGTGTAGCGTACCTCCACCGGAAACAGATCCACCATCAGACACGGCTGCGCGGCAATCATCGCGCCATGGCACAATGGCAACGCCAACAGCATGGCGAGCAGCATCGCCGGGAAGGTGTGCATATTCAGCAGCCAGAAGAAGGGGAAGGCGACCAGCGCCATACCTATCACACCGATATAGTAAAGCCGCTTACGGCCAATGCGATCGGAAAGCCATCCCCAGCCGAGAATCGTGGCGATCTCCACCGTCATGGCGATGGTGACCGCCGCGATCAGGTCGCGGGTGTCGATGCCAATATGTTTGCAATAGACCACTGAAAACGTGAAGAAGATATACACCGCGCCGTTTTCCGCCAGCCGCAGGCCGATAGCCTGTAATATCGCTCGTGGATGATTTTTAAAGGCGCTGAGCACCGGTAAATGATGGGCCTCATTTTTGCTGTCGTTTTCTGCTTTGCGCGCCACGAATTCCGCGTTCTCCTGGATATTACGGCGGATATAGACGCCCACCAGAAAGATAAACAGGCTGAGCAAAAACGGAATACGCCACGCCCAGGACATCACCTCTTCCTGCGGTAGCAGCTGCACCAGATAGAATGCCAGCGAAGAAAGAACAAACCCGCCGCAGACGCCCACCTGGCTCCAGGCGGTGTAGTACCCTTTTTGGCTTTCCGGCGCGTTTTCGCTCAGCATTAATACGCCGCCGCCCCATTCACCGCCGGAAGCCACGCCCTGTACAAAGCGCAGCGTAATCAAGGCGATTGGCGCCAGCACGCCGATGTGAGCGTAGGTTGGCAGCAGGCCAATTAAGAACGTACTGGCGCCCATCAGCGTCAGGGTGATGATCAGCGTCATTTTACGGCTGTAGCTATCGCCGAGATGGCCGAATATCACGCCGCCGAGCGGACGGGCGATAAAGCCGATGGCGAAACCGGAAAAGGCTAAAAATGATCCGAGCAGCGGGTCATTACTGGCGGGGAAAAACAGCGGCCCGAAGACCAGCGCCGCCGCGGTGCCATACAGGAAAAAATCGTACCATTCCAGCGAGTTGCCGAGAAAAGAACCGATGATTAATTTGCGCATAGGTTGCGCCGGGGGGACCGTTGTTCCGCTCACAGCTCCAGACATAAGGTTAACTCCAGTGCAGGTGAATCAGGCGGCGCCTGCTGGCGCCGGGCGATGGGTCGGCAGGGTTTTTATGGTTATGATGAAACTTAACGGCACGACGCCATGCTAAGGGTGTGGAACTGGCGATTAAACCAGACCAGCCCGTCGCTGGGGTTGCCGAAGCGGATCTGTTTGACCTCGCAGTAAAATACGCTGTGGCTGCCCACTTCGTGGCTGTCGGCAATGACGCAGTCGCAGTTCGCCACGGCGGAAGCCAGCGCCGGTGAACCGGTCTCCAGCGCCAGCCATTCGTCGTGCAGGAAGCGTTCTTCAGAGCGGATTTGGCCATTGGCGAAAATCCCGGACAATTGTTGATGCTGACCGGAGAGCACGTTAACGCACAGCACGCCGTTGTGCTGGAATTTGCCGTGCGCGAAGGACGAGCGGTTCATACATACCAGCAGCGTCGGCGGCGAATCCGTCACGCTACACACCGCCGAAGCGGTAAAGCCGAAGCGGCCCGCCGGGCCATCGGTGGTAATGATGGTGATCGCGCTGCCCAGCTGCGCCATGGCATTACGAAAATCAGATGTCAGGTTCATAGTAATACCCGTTATTTCAGTTTGACGTATTCGAAGCCTTCAATAACCAGCCGCGGGGTTTTAGCCCGTGAACAGCACAGCAGGATCTGGTCGTTATCTTCGCGTTCTTCTTCGGTTAAATACTCGTCGCGGTGGTCAGGTACGCCGCTACAAACGTTGGCGAGGCAGGTGCCGCAGACGCCCTGTTGGCAGGAGACTTTCACTTTGATGCCGGCTTTTTGCAGCGCGGCGACGATGGTCTCGTTTTCGCCGACGGTAACGCTAAGGTTGAGTTCCGGAACCTCAACCTCAAAACTGCCGCCGCTGGTTTCTACCTCGCGGTTGAAATACTCCTGATGCAGCCGCTCCGCGCTGAAACCGCACCCCTGAGCCGTTTCATTAATCCACGCCATAAAACCCTCCGGACCGCAAACGTACAGGTGGCCGGCGGCGGCGTGAGGCGTCAGGAGTTCCTGAGGGCGGATCCTGCCGTTTTCATCGCTGATATGTAGCTGAACCTGGGCGCTAAAGTGGCAATCCGCCAGCTCGGCCAGAAACGCCATTCCCTCACGGCTGTGGCCGCAGTAATGCACTTCGAAGGATTTCCCGGCGCGAAATAGCGTATCGGCCATCGCCAGCATCGGCGTGATGCCAATGCCGCCGCCGATCAGAATGGTATGAGGCGCCGACATCTCCAGCGCGAACAGGTTGCGCGGGGGGCTAATTTGCACCTCGTCGCCGGGCTGTAAAGCGTGCGCCGCCAGCGAACCGCCGCGCGAGGCGCGATCTTTGAGGATCCCCAACCGATAGCGCTGCGGGTGATGGGCGCTGCCGCACAGCGAATACTGGCGCACGATGCCATCGCCAAGATGCAGATCGATATGCGCCCCGGCGCTAAACGAGGGCAGGGGAGCGCCGTCCGGCGAGGCCAGCGTCAGGACTACCACCTCGGCTCCCTGAATTTCGCGTTCTGTGACGCGTACAGTCAATGTTTCAGCCATAGTTTTTCTCCACCCGCGAAGGGCTTAACGCATATAAATGCCGCCGTTGATGTCCCAGGTCGCGCCGGTGATAAAGGTGGCGGAGGGCGCCGCCAGCAGTTCTACCGCGCGGGCGACCAGCAGCGGATCGCCAAGCCGCTTCATCGGGATCATCTCCAGCAGCGCCGGCATTTTCTCTTCCGGCACCGCGGCGCGAACGGAAGGAAGATCCAGCGGCCCCGGCGCAATCGCGTTGACGCTCACCCCGTCGTTGCTCAGGGCGCGGGCGAAGACTTTGGTCAGCGTAATAATGCCGCCCTTGGAGGCTGCATAGTGGGCGCCGGAGGCGGTGCCGCCGTTTTGCCCGGCCAGCGACGCGAGGTTAATAATGCTGCCCCGCTGGCGCTGGCTGAAATAGCGGCCGATGGTCTGGCAGCCGACAAAGGTACCGCGCAGATTGGTGCTGGTGACGCGATCGAACTCCTCCACGTCGATCTCCATGATCGGTGTGGTCAGGGTTAAGGCGGCGTTGTTGACCAGCACGTCGAGTTCGCCGAAGCGCGCGCGGATCTGCGCCAGCGCGTCGCTGAACTGTTGCGGCTGGCGAATATCCAGCGCCAGCGGCAGCAGCCGCTGCTGGCTGGGATCGATCTCCTGAGCGCTACGGGTGACCGCATCGAGGTTGAGATCCGCCATCGCCACCTGATAGCCCTGTTGCCAGAGATGGCGGCTAATAACCAGCCCGAGGCCGTTGGCCGCGCCGGTAATAAGTACGCTACGTGTCATAAAGTCCTCACAGGATGTAGCCAATGCTATGCAGGTAATCGTCGCCGTTAATCAGGCGCACGACCTTTTGCAGAATACGGAAACTGTCGCCCTCCGGCGCCAGCGTCCAGGTGACGTCAGCGGCGTAGTGCTGTTCATTGCCCTTGCGGTACTCGTAAAGGAATTGGGCGCAGCGTACTTCGACGACCTCATCGCTGGCGCTGAGCAGGCGATAACGGCCGCTCATGCGGATAGTGCGCGCGCGCGGGGTGGTGGAGATTGATTCGCCGCTGTATAAACGCTGCACGCGTTTTTCCCGCATCTCGTGGTTGTCGTAGGCGTAGTTGAGCACGTTGGCGAAATCGGTGGTCTGCTGGTCGATGGGAATGATGTACATTCCCTCGGTGCGCCACAGCGCCAGCCATTCACGAAATTCGCCTTGATCGAGCAGGTCCGCTTCCAGGTTAATAAACTGAATGGCGGCGTTGAGGATAGGTGATGTGTTCATTATTGCCCCCGATTGTCAGCGGTCATGTACTTTTTCCATTGTTGGTAAGCGGCGCGCATGCCGGTTTCGGCGCTGACGTCGCTGCGCAGGCCGTCGGCGGTGCGGACTTCGCCGGGCAGGCCGCGATTGAGCATGATCCACAGATCGTCGCCCGCGCCGCCGCCGCGCTGCACCCGCTCCCAGGCCTCTGAATCATCGGGGGTGCCGAAGCCCATCGGCCCCTGGAAGTGTTCGTGCAGCCGCAGGCGCGCCTGGTTGGCGATCGCTGGGCCATCTTTCATGGTCAGCACCATGTGATGAATTTCCGTCTCTTTTACCGATATCGGCTGCAGCACGCGGAAGAAGGCCATTGAACAGGCGACATTGGGAAACAGGTTAAGGTTAAAACCGCTGCCGCCGACCGCGCGTACGATGCGCCGCACCTGCTGCTCGTCGTGGCCTTCCTCGCGCAGGGCCTGGGCCAGCTCGCTAAAGCGCTCCGGGATTGGCGCATCGAGATTGGCTTCCAGATCGATAAGCTCGGGGATCATCACCATCACGCTGTGGCCGTTGCCGAGATCTTCCACGAAGCCTTTGCCGTCGACGAAGTTGAGCATCTCTTCGGTCTGTTTATCGACCGAGCTTAAAAACGACTTATGGACGATAGGGAAGTGATAGCCGTCGGTGGTATTTTCCAGCTGGATTTTCCAGTTGCCGGGAAAGCGAAAACGGTGCGCGGTGGTAGCCTGCAGCGCGTAGCCAGCCCCCTGTTTCATGAACAAATCCATCCATTTCATCGCCGGGCCGAGGAAGTCGGTCAGCGGTTCAATGTCGTGGTTGAAGCTGGCGAAAATCATTCCGGCGTAGCTTTCAACGCGCAGGCGCACCATGCCGAGCTCAGATTTGTTCAGCGTATCGCCGTAGCTCTCTGGATGCGGTACCCCGCGCAGCGCGCCGTCGAGGCCATAGCCCCAGCCGTGATACGGGCAGGTAAACCCGTTCGTTTTCCCGCTGCGATGTTCGCAAACGGTGGCGGCGCGGTGGCGGCAGCGGTTGAGCAGCACGTTGATATTGCCTTTGCGATCGCGTACGACGATTACCGGCTGGGTACCCACCATCGAGGATTTATAGCTGCCGGCGTCAGGGATTTCGCTCTCGTGGGCGACCCACACCCAGGTACGGTTAAAAATGTTGTCGATCTCGAGGTCGAAAATTTCCTCGGAAGTATAGAGACAGGTATGGACCCGGTCGCTTTGCACCAGTGCCGCCAGCGTTTCGGCGGTATGGCGGGTATCGATATTTTTTACCGGAATACATTCAGACATTGTCACTCTCCACATATCTCTTTTAATGACCATCAGGCACCGGTAAATCGGCGAGCGAATGCCAGTCAGCTACCGGGCGGCTAAATAAATTACGGGTGGTAAAATGATGAATTAACCACTGTTGATCTTGTTTAATAAATTCAATGACGAGCTCCGCGCTATTTAAATGCGAGCCGCCGCGGCGAAACGTCGAAGCCTGCAGCATTTTCCAGCGGCCAACCGCGCGGTTATTTTCGCCAACGCAAATATGCTCGGCCGTTAAATAATGTACGTTAATGGCGAAGTGTGACGGTTCGCTAATATAAGCGTTCATCATCCCGACGATCGCCGCTCTGCCGCAATGGCGCCCGAGCTTTTGTTGATATAATTCGCCGATACCTTCCCAAATAGCCGTTTCGCTAAATAGCGCGCCAATTTGCCGGGCGGTATCCGGATGCGTCAGGTCATCACAGAGATGCATATACTGGCTGATGGCGTTTCGGATCTGCACTACGGCTTCCAGCTTCTCCAGGCGTTGCAGCATTTCTTCATTCATTGCCGGCTCCGTGTTGACTTATAAATAGCCGGGCTGCGGCGAGTGGCCGAAGAACATATTGCCGGCGTTGATGTAGGTCAGCTCGCCCATAAAGGCGTGCTGGGTGATGACCATGGAGTCGCGGGCATAGCGCTGCAGCGGGCTACGCATTGAAATGCCCGGCATCCCGGCCAGTTTCAGCGCGCGGGTGGTAACCGACGCAGAAACTCGGGTAATGTGGGTGGAAGAGAGGCGCATGGCGTTAATCCGCTCTTCTCCCGGTTCATCGCCGCGCAGAATCGCCTGCCAGACGTCGTCGATGGCGTCATAGAACCAGCAGCGCGCCGAACGCAGTTCCGCTTCGCAGTGGGCGATTTCCATCTGCGCGAATTGACGATCCGCCAGGCACGGCGCGCCGGTGACCGAGCTCTGGCGTTCGGCAATGGCGTAAATTTCCGATAACGCCGCGCGGGCGATACCCAGCGCCACCACCGACAGTACCTGAGTGGCCAGCGACAGTACCGGGTAGCGATACAAAGGGCCTTCGAGGTTAAGTTCGCCGCCGCGAATAAAGGTCCACTCCTGCGGCACGAAGGCATTATTCAGCACTACGTCATGGCTGCCGGTACCGGAGAGGCCGACCGTATTCCAGACCGGATCGATGGTGAACTCCCCGGCGGGTAGCACCGCGATGCGCGGCAGCGGACGATCGCTGCCGTCATCGGTCAGAATGCCCACGCCGATAAGTTCGGCGCCGCTGCAGCCGCTGGCGAAGCTCCAGCGTCCGCTGACGCGGTAGCCGCCATCCTGAGTCGTCGCCTTTTGCGGTGGGAAGATCCCACCGGCAAAGACGATATCCGGTCCGTGGCGGTAAAGCTCATCGAGACTGCTCGGCGGCAGGCCGCCAAGATAAAATGGATTCATGCCGAAACTCGCCACCCAGCCGGCGGATCCGTCCGCCGTTGAGAGCGTTTCAATTAACTGGCAAAATTCCGCCGGCGAGATTTCATCGCCGCCGTAGCGTTTTGGCACCAGCGCGCGATAAACACCAATCTTTTTAAAGCGGGAAATAATATCCGCCGGGATATATTTCTGCTGCTCGAATTCCTCGCTGCGCTTTTTAATATCCGCGAGTAATTCGGCAAACTCTATTGTCGTGGCGTGCAGGGTCTTTTCCGCACGCGAAGTTGCAGAGGGGTTTAACATGCGATTTAGCCTCTTCCAGTTAATGAAAGTACGGTTTTATTATTTTAATTTTTCCAGCAAATACTCAGCGTAATTAAGTAAATCGAACTCTTTATTTTTATTGGCGATTAATTGCAGCGCCACCGGGCGATGATTAATTTCGCCAAGCGGCAGGCTCAGGGCCGGATGGCCGCTTAAATTAAATGGGCGCACCAGGCGAGTCAGGTTGACTACCTTGAGCGGATCCGTCGCTTCTTCCAGCGTTGGCGGACATTCCGGCAGGGTCGGCAGCAGAATCAGCGGTGTTTTCGCCAGTTGGGCGTCCACCGCGGCGCTAAATTGTTGACGCACGCTTTCCGCAGCCTGCCGCTGCTGAGGGCCGATTTCCGCGCCGGCGCGGATCCGCTGGGCGACGTCCGGCGCCAGATTCGGCGCGTTGATGATGCTGTGAAACGCCAGCCAGTTTTCCTGGCTTATCACCGTAAGCCCGGCCTGATGCGCTTCGTTGAATCCCGGCAGTTCAGCGCGAGTCCATGCCAGGCCCGCTTGCTGCAGACGTGAGACGATCAGTTGCTCAATTTCCGGCGTTGCCGTGCCCGCCAGATAGCTTATCGCGGGCGCTTCCCGGCGCGCAGGAGGAGCCGGTTCCCTCAGCGCTTTTGCCAGCGCCTGACGCAATGTGGCGATATCGCGGGCGAACAGGCCGACGCAGTCTAGTGAACTTTCCGTCGGCATGACGCCTGCGCGGCTCAGACGGCCAAAGCTCGGCTTCAGGCCAGCCACGCCGCAGCAGGCCGCGGGCATCCGCACCGAGCCGCCGGTATCGGTGCCGACGGCGAAGTCGACTTCACCGGCCGCGACCACGGCGGCAGAGCCGCTGGACGAACCGCCGGGGATTAACTGCGGATAATGCGGATTGCGTGGCGTACCGCTATGCGGGTTGATGCCGGTGACGCCAAAGGCCAGCTCGTGCAGGGTGGTTTTTCCGCGCAGCTGACAGCCGTTATCCAGCAGCGCCTCGACTACGGCGGCATGGCGGACGGCGGGCGGCGCATCCTGCAATACCGGGCTGCCGACGCGGGTCGGAAAACCGGCAATATCGAGACTGTCTTTAACTGCGAACGTCAGCTCGCCGTCGCCAAGGGTAAAGCGCGAGATAAACCCGGATTGTGCGTTTTCTGTCTCTGTACGATGTTCAGTAACCATGTTTCACATCTCCGTGAGGGTGATAATTACCGCGCGAAATGACTAAAAAACGACCCGCTGGCGTTTGAGGTAATCTTGTCAGTAAAACTTGAAATTTCAAGTAAGTTGTTGCCCGTTTTTTACATCGTAATTGAGGATAAGATGATGCTATGAAGGAGGGGGTGTTTTTTAACTGATTGATTTAAATCATTAAAATGTGATGTATAAATTTTAATCTCTTGAAGGGCGTCACAAAAATAAATGAAAAATATAAGTTAAAAAAATGATAAAAAAGTGTGCGAAAAACGCAGGGAGGGCAAAACAAAAGCAATAACCATTTATGGAAAATGGTTATTGGTGCAGGGGATTAGTCATCGAGGTTGTGCAGAATGAGCGCCAGCACCTGGTTCATCTTTTTTTCTTGCGCCGGGGTGATGCCCTTGAAGGCTTTAGTAAACACGGTTTCCGCTAACGCCCGGGCTTCGGCTACCTTGGCTTCACCGGCGGCGGTGAGTTCCGCTTCGGTGACCCGGCCATCGCTGACGCTAACGTGGGTCGTCAGCAGGCCGTCATCGCGCAGGCGGCCAACAATTTTGGTCACCGTCGGCATCTTGCTAACGGCATATTCGGTGATCCGCGAAATACTGGCGCGGTGGTATTGGTGCACCAGCATCAGTACGCGGAAACGGGAAAGGTCGATGTCGATTTTTTTGAGCTCGATTTCCATTAATTGGGTATAACGGGCGTAAACGTTAACCACCCAAAAAAAGGGGAACTCTTCTTTATGAAAGCGGCTTTCGTGGCTCTCTGGCGGGGTCGAAGAGTGAGTCTTATCCACAAGCATCTCCTTGCCTGACGACGATAGAATGTGCAGATGGTATGCGTATTTGCCGGTTATTGCAAAACGCAATACGCCAGCAACATAGCCTTGCGATTCAGTGGCGACGACTCTCAGCGAGTCGCAGGTAAGTCATCGTAATAAGACCTAATCGTCGGCTAGTGCTCATCCTCAAGCAGGCGCATAAACACCCGCAGCGCTTCGTCTAACTGCTGAAGTTGGGTCTCTGAAAGCCCTGCCAGCAGTTGTCGCTCATTCGCCACGTGGGTGGCAACCGCCTCATCGATCAGCGCTCGTCCCGCTGGCGTCAACGCCACCAGCATGCTGCGGGCATCCTGAGGATTCGCTAAACGAGCGATCAACCCCCGTTTTTCCAGCGCCTTAAGGCGATGGGTCATCGTGCCGGAAGTAATCATCAGCGTCGAAAAGAGCTGGGTCGGCGACAGCACGAATGGCTCGCCGGCGCGGCGCAGCGTCGCCAGCATGTCGAACTCCCAACGTACCAGCCCATGTTTAACAAACGCCGCCTCCACCTGCGGCTCCAGCAGCATGGCGCAGCGCTTGAGGCGGCCAATTGGCCCCATTGGGCTGCAATCCAGATCCGGGCGCTCGCGCTGCCATTGGGCGAGAATGCGGTCAACGGCATCCGTTGGCGGTAATTTGTCCATGTGTGCTCACTTATCTTGATATCAAGATATTTATCGATACATACTTGCTACACAATTTAACTTGATATGAAGATAAAATCATGGCCTTTTTTACTCGTCATCTGGCGGTCGATCTGCTGCTGACCGCACTGGCTCCCGCTATCTGGGGGACCACCTATATCGTTACTTCGCAGTTCCTACCGCCGGACCGTCCTTTTATCGCCGCGCTGCTGCGGGTGTTGCCCGCCGGGATTGCGTTGTTACTGTGGAGCCGTCAGTTTCCGCAGCGCGGTGAGTGGTGGAAGCTGGTCATTACCGGAATATTAAATATCGGCGCCTTTCAGGCGCTGCTGTTTATCGCCGCTTACCGGCTGCCCGGCGGGCTGGCGGCGGTGATCGGCGCGATTCAGCCGCTGCTGGTGATGCTGCTTGCCTGGTGCGTGGATCGTCAGCGTTCGCCGTGGCTGGCGGTGGTATCCGCCTGCGCCGGGATCATCGGTATGGCGATGTTGCTGCTTTCTCCGCGCACGGTGCTGGATTCGTTAGGTATTGGCGCCGCTTTTCTTGGCGCCGTCAGTATGGCGCTGGGCACCTGGCTGTCGCGGCGCTGGGCGTTATCGCTGCCGGTCGTGGCGATGACCGGCTGGCAATTGTTGATTGGCGGGATCGTGTTACTGCCCATCGCGCTGCTGGTGGATCCGCCGTTGTACAACATCACTCTATTACAGGCGGCAGGTTATGTCTGGCTGTGTGTGGCCGGGGCGATGCTGGCGTATGGTTTATGGTTTCGCGGTATCAGCCGATTGTCGCCGGTGGCGGTATCGGCAATGAGCCTGCTTAGCCCGGTGACGGCGGTGCTGTTGGGGTGGATATTTCTCGGGCAGAAAATTGAGGGGATGGCGCTGGCGGGGCTGATTGTGGTGCTGGCGAGTGTGCTCTCTATTCAGCGCGCGCTGGCGAAACGTTGACGTAAAAAAGCCCCATAAAGGGGCTCGACATTGCCGTGTTTTGTTACGTGGCGGGAGCCAGACCAGCCGTCCTGAGACGACCTGTCCGGCAGCTCCCTCTGCGACCATTCGGTTATTTAGACAGTTCCGCCGTCATGTGTACCTGATTACCGGTATAGGCTTCGGTAATGTGGTAAGAGGCGCCCTGATCTTTAGCGATAGCAGCGATTTTTGCTTCTGCGTTGTCCAGGGTATCAGAGGTCACGCTCACCGGGTGAGCCGCGAAGCTTGCGAAAGAAACCAGAGACAGCATACCAGCAGCAGCAAGTAATTTTACGTTTTTCATGGTGTTTATCCTTTTAACTTTTATGGTGGAAAGCGTTGTGCTTTCGATGGGTTTATAATAAGTCTGCTAACTATAACGTACGTTGCAAAAAGTGCGATTTAGATCACATTTTTATGACGGCTGGATGACCAATGATTGACGTTTTATTAAAAATATAATTAAAAACAATTAGTTATAATTCATTGCTGATACTAATGGTTTCCTTCGCTTCGCGTTTTATCCTCGCCAAATTTGGGTTTGATATTGATTGCGTGAATGGTTTGGTCGTTTTCTGGCCTGTCACGCCGGCGATACTTCGCCCGCTGGCGAAGCATTGATTGCGAACGACGCGCTACAGTGCGGCTTTATTCGTTACTGGAGGAAAAAACCATGATTGCGGTACTCTTTGAAGCACAGGTCACGCCAGCGCAGCAGGAACGATATCTCGCGCTGGCGGCGCAATTGAAACCGCTGCTGGAGACCATCGACGGCTTTATCGCCATCGAGCGTTTTCAAAGCCTCAGTGCGCCGGGAAAGATATTGTCGCTGTCGTGGTGGCGGGACGAACAGGCGGTGACGGCCTGGAAGCGCAATATTTGTCATCAGGCGGTGCAGCGGGAAGGGCGGGAGTCTATCTTTGCTGATTATCAGATTCGCGTGGCGCAGGTACTGCGTGAATACCAGATGCAGAGTTCACGTTCTGCGTAACCAATATTAAGCGGAGGCACTATGTTGCACCCTGCGGTTGTCATTGATGATGACGAAGCGCTGGCCGTCGCGATGGCGGCGGTTGCCTCGGCGATGGCTGATCCTTCACGAGTGAAAATACTCTGCGCGCTAATGGATGGCCGGGCATGGACGGCGACTGAGCTCTCCGTCGCGGCGGATATTTCGCCGTCGACTGCCAGCGCGCATCTTAGCCGGTTAGTCAGCAGTCGCTTACTGATCTGCCTGGCGCAAGGGCGGCATCGCTACTATCGCCTGGCGGGCGGCGATGTCGCCGGATTGCTGGAAAATATGATGACCATGGCCGGAAAAAGCGCTGTGCCGTTGACTACGCGTACGCCGGGAACGCTGCGTATGGCGCGTACCTGCTACGATCATCTGGCGGGCGAGGTAGCCGTCGCCATCTATGATTTTCTGCAACAGCAAGCCTGGCTTACGGCAAATGGCGCAGCGCTTACTGCGGCGGGGAAGGCGAATTTCGCCCGCTTAGGCATAGCGTGTGATAACGGATCCCGCCGCAAAGCCTGCTGCGCCTGCCTCGACTGGAGCGAGCGCCGTTTTCATCTGGGTGGTGCCGCGGGCGCTGCCTTGTTGCAGTGGGGCGTGCAAAAAGGTTGGTTCACGCTGGTGCCCGGCTACCGCGAAGTGACAATTAGCGAACCCGGTAAGCGAGCGCTGCGTCAACATTTTGCTCTGGCGTTGTAGGCCCGGCGACGGTATGCCCGTTCAGCAGTGATTCATATTGACGATTTGCTTATGCATCACCTGCGAGCTATTCATTCCCAACTTTTTCATGATGTGAATGCGATGGCTGTGCACCGTCTTATGGTCGATATTGAGCAGCGAGGCAATTCGCTTATTGTTATTGCAGGCGATAATAAGTTCCAGTACCTGCAGCTCTCTGGCCGTCAGCTTTCGCTGCGTGCGCAAATACCGGGACTGCGGGTTTTCATCCTGCGTTCTGGTAATTGCCGAAAATGCGTCTAAGGAAGATTTTTCCGTCAGGATTAACAGGTTTTCCAGATCTATTAATTCCCGGCACAGATTGGCGATATCGCTTTTTACCATCAATACCAACAATGTACAGCGCGAGAAATGAAAGCGCAGTTTGTTGAGTAATACGACCGTATCGGCAGCGGATATATCCTTGTGGATCATATTGAGGATCACCGTCTCAGCCAGGGGCGCGACGCCCCCTTGTACGATGTCCTGATAACTGGCCTGGGTGATATCCTGGTGAATATCGCTCAGATAATCGTGAATAGATTGGCCAATGATATTGTCGTCGGTGTACAGCAAGATATTGTTCAAGGGCATTAAACTCTCTTCTTCCGCTTGGCTTCCAGAATCAAATCGATCAGCGTTTTTTCTATTTTCTTCCTGTCGTCGCTGCGGCGGAACTTAAACTGACAGGAAATCTGATAGTAGTTTTCCTGATTCTTCTCTTCGCTATCCAGCGTGACCATCGCCACGTTCTTGATAACCAGATCAACGGTGATTTCGCCATATTCCGCCAGAGACAGAATGGCGTTTTTCAACGTTGAGTTGTTGGCCAGGAATTTCAGGTTTGGACTTTGCGCAATCAGCGCGCAGCCGCCATCAGAAATATCTTTGATATCAAAAGCATAGTTTTCGCCATTTTTATGGCGGCCATGACAAAAGAAATCATTCTCATCGCGCAAACGAAATCTGGGATCTCGTCGTCTTTGTACAACCTGGATGCATTCTGGTAACGCAAATGCCACCTTATTGCTATTCTCCGCGCCGCCAGCGGAATTCTTCTGCCGCTGGGAGGTGAACTCGATCTTTCCTGAATCGCTATGCAGAATAAATTTGAATTTATTCCCCGCCGGGATTTTGCTCTCGCTGCGGATATGGAATTCAGCAAAATCGACACGCGCAATCTGAGTACTGATGCTTTTGTTATTAAAGAAAATTTCTATCTCTGTTTGCTTTCTCTGTTCCTCTCTGAAAATAGCAATGATTTCATACTTACTGGTTTTTATCGTTCCCTCTATCATGGGTAATCCTTGTTGAATCGTTACTGTGCATAGTTAATTTTTTTTACAGCAATAGCGACATACTGATTATGTTAACCAGATGTTTTTGTGAACGTTCGATGATATTGACTATCTTTGTGGCCAAATTGATTTGTATAAACGTCGAAGCCGATATTGTTTTTTCCTGTAATCAAGAGTGTTAACAAAAACCATAGAACAATACAAACGACAACAGCCTCCCAATTAGGAGGCCTAAGAAATAACGTAACTCAATGCAATTTATAAGGTTATTGCCCGGATAAGGAATCAGCAAAACCCGATTTGTAGGATATATAGTGCCAGCAGAGATGGCCTAATTCCAGCTTAATATTAAGGGGATAACCCTTTACGACAAACGCCGTAAAGGGGGGAGTTGACGCCATCAGCCGGTGATGTTATCCAGCGTCGCCAGCGCCTCGGCGGGCAGAGAAAGCGTCGCGGCGGCGAGATTTTCCCGTAAATGCGCCACCGATGAGGTGCCCGGAATCAGCAAAATATTCGGCGAGCGCTGTAGTAGCCACGCCAGCGCCACCTGCATCGGCGTGGCGTTGAGCCCGGCGGCAACCTCGTTAAGTTCCCGCGCCTGTAGCGGCGTAAAACCACCCAGCGGGAAGAACGGCACGTAGGCGATGTTTTGCTGCGCCAGCGCGTCGATTAACGCGTCGTCACCGCGGTTAGCGATGTTGTATTGGTTTTGCACGCAGACGATGGGGGTCAGCTTCTGCGCATCGGCGACCTGTCTGGCGGTGACGTTACTCAGACCGATGTGGCGAATCAGACCGCGGGCTTTTAGTTCCAGTAAGGTCGTTAGCGGTTCTTCCAGCGAGCCTTCCACCGGGCCGTGGGTGCCGAGCATACTGCGCAAATTCACTACCTCCAGCCTCTCCAGGCCGAGGTTACGCAGGTTATCTTCGACGGCCTGGGTGAGTTCCGCCGGCGACATCGCAGGTAGCCAGTTGCCTTTCTCATCGCGGCGGGCGCTGACTTTGGTAACGATACACAAATCATCGCCATAGGGATGCAGCGCCTGACGAATCAGCTGATTGGTGATGTGCGGGCCGTAGAAATCGGAGGTATCGATATGATTCACCCCGGCGGCGACGGCTTCTTGCAGAACGCGAATGGCGGCGTCAGGATCTTTTGGCGGGCCAAATACGCCGGGGCCGGCGAGCTGCATGGCGCCGTATCCAAGCCGGTAAACCTGACGGTCGCCTAAGGTCGCGACCCCGGATAATGTTACGTTGGACATAATGACTCCCTCCGATGATAGGCAAGGAGTAAGTGTAATCCCGTCAGGGAGAGGTAATGGGCGAGAATGTTGGCAGAACGTGCGGCGACGCTGAGGGCGTCGCCGCAGGAGAGATTTAACTGAAGAACATCACCGAGACGCAGAGCAGGCCGACGATCAAGGTAATGAGATTACCCAGTGAACGATAGGGCTTGAGCGCCGGGATAATGTAGGTCGACAGCGTCGGCATGATGAACAGAATCATGGCGATAAGCGGGCCGCTGATGGCGTAAATCATCGAGATGGCGTTCGGATTGATAAAGCAGACGATGAAAGTCAGCGCCGAGACCAGCATAATCGACATGGCGCGGTTAAAGGCGCGGCTCTTGCGAATACCGAGCTGGCCGAGAGACGTTTTAACGATCTCGCTGGCGCCTTCGATCACCCCAAAATAGGTGCCGAGGAACGATTTCGACATCGCGACCACCGCGACGATAATGCCGGTCACCGCCAGCCAGCCCGGCGCGCCCGGCGCCATGGAGAGCGCAGAGAGAATCGTCACCCCTTCATTACGCGCGGCTTCGATGTACGGCAGCGGAATGGACAGCAGGCAACTGAAAACAAAAAACAGCACGCTGGCGCAGATGATGGTGTAGGCCACCTTCATGATTTTTTTGCATTTACCCATGGCCAGCTCACCATATTTCTCCTGCTGATCGATAGCGAAGGTCGAAATAATCGGCGTATGGCTAAAAGCGAAAACCATCACGGGAATTGAGATCCAGATTTGGTGCCAGGTCTTTGCGTTCAGCTGCATCTGGCTGGTGAGATGTTCCGGTTGCCAACTGCCAATCAGGTAGATGGAGAGGAACAGGAAACAGCCAATCAGCGGGAAGACGAGGAATCCCATCACTTTGATGGTCATATGGCGCCCCATCAGGAAGATCAGATTCAGTACCAGCACCACGGCAAGGCTCAGCAGGGCGCGTACCCCAGGGGTCATCGCCACGTGTCTCGCCAGTTGTTCCGCCAGCGAATTAGTGATCGCCACGGCGTAGATCAGGATCACCACGAAGAAGGCGAGAAAGTACAGGCTGGTGATCAGATTGCCGACTTTTTTGCCGTAGTAATGATTGACCGCGCCGGTGATCCCTTCACCGGCAGCTACTTTGGCCGACAGAATGAATTGACACAGTGCTTTGTGCGGCCAGTAGGTTAACGGCCAGGCAACCAGAGCGGTGAGGAACAGCACGATGGCGCCGGCCGAACCGAGTTGAATCGGCAGGAATAGGGTGCCGGCGCCTACGGCAGTGCCATATAGAGCAAAACTCCATAGAGTTTCTTCTTTAGACCAAATTTTAGACATTATGCGAATTTATCAACCGTATAACCCAAAAAAAGGAGTGCAATTTACCACATTTATGAATCGTTTGCGGTGATAGTTTTCGGTGATAAATAAACCCGCGGATCGCCAAAGGGTTAGACGATCCGCGCGATCGAGAACGTTAATTATTCGGCAGACTCTGCGGCTGGCGATACTTCAGGACGCGCACGCGCAGCGTATCCCACGCCCAGTTAAAGAACATGGTGTAGGGCAGGAAGAACAGCATAAAGCCGATTTCCAGCATAAATGCCTGCACCAGCGACACGCCGAGTACCAGCGCGACAACGGTGACGCCGATGATGATAAAGCCGCACTCAAAGCCGATGGCGTGCAGCGCGCGCACCCGCAACGTACGCGCCAGGCTTGAAACCGGCCACAGACGGTCGAAGGCGGCGTTATAGATCAGGTTCCAGACCATCGCCATGGTGGCGAGCAAAATGGCCAAGCCTCCCATTTCGACCACCGATCGCTGCATTAACCAGGCCGCGGTCGGGGCCAGAATTAACGTGGCGAGGCCTTCAAAGCTCACCGCGTGGAGTACGCGTTCCAGTAGCGTCTTATGTTGCAGGTTATTGGTTTTCATTTTGGGATACCTCTTGTTAGTTCTGTCATCCAGATTTACCCGGCATTTTATGGAAAAATGTGATAAACAAAAGATAGATTCCATCGATAAAGTAGATAGGTTATGCACTATTCTCCCGAAGCTCTCACCGCCTTTGTAGAAGCCGCCGCCAGCGGTTCGTTCTCCGCCGCCGCCCGGAGGATGCGTAAAAGCCAATCCACCGTCAGTACCGCGATTTCGAATCTTGAAACCGACCTGGGGTTAACTCTGTTCGATCGTTCCACTCGCCAGCCGACGCTAACCGCGCAGGGCGAGCAGGTGCTGGGCTATGTGAAAGCAATACTGGCCGCCAGTTCGCGGCTGGATGAGCTCGCCAGTTCGTTATCGGGTAATACCGAACCGCGGTTGACCTTCGTCTTGTCGGATACCCTGCACCCGGATGTACTGGAGGATTTGCTGGAACAGTTCGATCGGCGTTTTCCGCATACCGAGTTTGAATGCCTGATTGGCGAAGACGAAGATGTGGTGGATCTACTGCAAAAGGAGCGTGCGCAGGTGGGGCTTATCGAAGCCAGGGACAGTTATCCGATGGAGATCGGCAGCATGCGCTTACCGTTGCAAACGGCGATGGGGATTTATGTTGCGCCGGGGCATCCGCTGGCCGGTCAGGGGCGGGTTTTCTGGGATGATCTGCACGGCTGGCGTGAACTGCGGCTTAGCACTTATCTTGAGAGCGCGCCGGATCCCTCGCGCGGCCAGGTATGGTCGGCGCCCAACTATTTGCTGCTGCTGAGTATGGCGGTGCAGGGCTTTGGCTGGTGTATTTTGCCCTGCGCGCTGGTGGAAGAGTTCGCCGGTAGCGGCAAGCTTAAAGCGTTGAATATCGCCGGCTGGCCGCGGTCGATCTCGGTGGATCTGTTATGGAACAAGCGTACGCCGCTGGGGGAAGCGGGCAGCTGGCTGCGCCAACATCTTGAAGGGCAAGGCCGCGAGTCGTGACGGCGAACTTTGTGAACCGCCTCACTTTTTTTAAACAATTGCGAAATTTTTTGATAACAATTCTCTACTATAACGGCATCTATTGATGGTTCTTTGCGCAGAAGGTAAAGGATGAAAGATGTCGTGATCGTCGGCGCGTTGCGTACGCCCATCGGCTGTTTTCAGGGAACGCTGGCGCGTCACTCGGCGGTGGAATTGGGCAGCGTGGTGGTGAAGGCGTTAGTCGAGCGGAGCGGAATCGATCCGCAGTGCATTGATGAAGTGATCCTCGGTCAGGTGCTGACCGCGGGTACCGGGCAGAATCCGGCGCGCCAGTCGGCGATCCGCGGCGGGCTGCCGAATACCGTCTCGGCGATCACCATCAACGACGTTTGCGGTTCCGGGCTGAAAGCGCTGCACCTGGCGACCCAGGCCATCCAGTGCGGCGAAGCGGATGTAGTGATCGCCGGCGGCCAGGAAAACATGAGCCGTGCGCCGCATGTGCTTACCGACAGCCGAACCGGCGCGCAGCTGGGCAATAGCCAGCTTATCGACAGCCTGGTGCATGATGGTCTGTGGGACGCTTTCAATGATTACCATATGGGCGTAACGGCGGAAAATCTGGCGCGGGAGTATGGGATCAGCCGCGAACTACAGGACGCCTGGGCGCTTAGCTCGCAGCAAAAAGCGCGGCGGGCAATAGACTCCGGGCGGTTCCGCGATGAGATCGTGCCGGTCGCCACCGAGCATAACGGCAGTAAACGGCTGGTGGATACCGACGAGCAGCCGCGGATGGACGCCAGCGCTGAGGGATTAGCCAGCCTGATGCCCACCTTCGACCAGTTAGGGTCGGTGACCGCGGGTAATGCATCGAGTATTAACGATGGCGCGGCGGCGGTGATGATGATGAGCGAGTCAAAGGCCCAGGAGCTGGGGCTGCCGATTCTGGCGCGCATTCGCGCCTTCGCCAGCGTCGGCGTCGATCCGGCGCTAATGGGTATCGCGCCGGTACATGCCACCCGGCGCTGCCTTGAGCGCGCGGGCTGGCGGCTGGATGAGGTTGACTTAATCGAAGCCAATGAAGCTTTTGCCGCCCAGGCGATTTCCGTTGGCAGAGTGCTGGAATGGGATGAACGCCGGGTTAACGTCAACGGTGGGGCTATCGCCCTGGGCCATCCGATTGGCGCGTCCGGCTGCCGGATTCTGGTGTCGCTGGTACATGAAATGATTAAGCGCGATGCGCGTAAAGGGCTCGCGACGTTGTGTATCGGCGGCGGTCAGGGCGTTGCGCTGGCGGTGGAGCGCGCATAATAGGGTTTCGCGCCGTCTCCGGTGCGAGGCCCATCATCCCCGTCGATCTTCCATTCTTCATTTTTTTACCTGATTTTCTTTCTTCGCGGTTATTTTTTAAAGATAACCTAACTCACTGTATTTATAGCTTTTGTATAGGTCACCAGCTTCTGGCTATGTGATCCGTTTTGCGTTTTTATCATTTTTAATCACAAAAAATGAAACGTTGTTTTAATTGTCGTTGAAAATGATTTTTCAGCGGTCTACTATGTGACCATTAGCAAAACGGAACTCTGTTTTATTTTTATGATGGGGACGCCCCAGGAGTTCTTCTTAGCCTCAGAACCTTGCCTGTGGTGAGCAGGCCGTGAAAGAAAGGAACCAGATATGATTCTTGATGCATTCTCTCTTCAGGGGAAAGTCGCGGTAGTGACCGGCTGCGACACCGGTTTAGGCCAGGGCATGGCGGTTGGGCTGGCGGAAGCGGGCTGCGATATCGTCGGTATTAACATCGTTGAACCGACGGAAACCATTGAGCGCGTTAGCGCGCTGGGGCGTCGTTTTTTGAGCCTCACCGCCGACCTGCGGCTGATAGATGGTATTCCGCAGTTGCTTGAGCGTGCGGTGGCGGAATTTGGCCACATCGATATTCTGGTCAATAACGCGGGGCTTATCCGCCGTCAGGATGCTATCGAATTCAGCGAGAAAGACTGGGATGACGTCATGAATCTGAACATCAAAAGCGTCTTTTTCATGTCCCAGGCCGCGGCGAAGCACTTCATCGCCCAGGGTAACGGCGGCAAGATCATCAATATTGCCTCCATGCTGTCGTTCCAGGGCGGGATCCGCGTACCGTCCTACACCGCCTCGAAAAGCGGCGTCATGGGCGTAACTCGCCTGCTGGCCAACGAATGGGCGAAGCATAATATCAATGTTAACGCCATTGCCCCCGGCTACATGGCAACCAACAATACCCAGCAGCTGCGCGCCGATGAACAGCGCAGCGCGGAAATTCTCGACCGTATCCCGGCCGGCCGCTGGGGCCTGCCGAGCGATTTAATGGGGCCGGTGGTGTTTCTCGCCTCCCGCGCATCCGATTACATCAACGGCTACACCGTGGCGGTAGATGGCGGTTGGCTGGCGCGCTAACAGACATAGTCGAACAACCCGCCAACCGGCGGGTTGTTTTCTGAACAATAATCGTCCATATCATGAGGTTTAAATAATCCATACTCGTTAGTAATGGAAAATAAAATACTCGCCATACATCAGGGTTGTTTTGACGATCGGACAGCATTTTTTGCATAAGATAAAGTTTAATGTCCATCACAAAAACAATGCTACCAGCCGTTTTATCCATATCTTCGCCATCTCCCGCCTGACACCTTAGCCCTGCGATCCCGTACTTTCACTGCACGCATACTCTGTTGAGGCAGGAAAAAAATGACTTCATTGACCACCGATCCGGGTTTACTCCCCAATGCGCAGCGCAACACCCGGCGCATGAACCAGTTTGTCTCCATTGCCGCCGCGGTGGCGGGTTTGTTATTCGGCCTTGATATTGGCGTGATTGCCGGGGCGCTCCCCTTCATTACCGATCATTTCGTGTTATCCAGCCGTCTGCAGGAGTGGGTAGTCAGCAGTATGATGCTGGGCGCGGCGATTGGCGCGCTGTTCAACGGCTGGCTCTCATTCCGTCTTGGCCGTAAATACAGCCTGATGGTCGGCGCAGTGCTATTTGTTGCGGGCTCTATCGGCTCGGCATTCGCCACCAGCGTCGAGATGCTGCTGGCGGCGCGCATTGTCCTTGGCGTCGCCGTCGGTATCGCCTCCTATACCGCGCCGCTCTATCTTTCTGAAATGGCGAGTGAAAACGTTCGCGGCAAGATGATCAGCATGTATCAGTTGATGGTCACGCTTGGCATCGTGCTGGCGTTCTTATCCGATACCGCTTTCAGCTACAGCGGCAACTGGCGAGCGATGCTTGGCGTGCTGGCGCTGCCGGCGGTATTGCTGATTATCTTGGTGGTGTTCCTGCCTAACAGCCCGCGCTGGCTGGCGGAAAAAGGCCGCCATATTGAGGCCGAAGAAGTGCTGCGCATGCTGCGCGATACCTCGGAAAAGGCGCGCGATGAGCTGAATGAAATCCGCGAAAGCCTGAAGTTGAAGCAGGGCGGTTGGGCGCTGTTCAAAGTGAACCGCAACGTGCGTCGGGCGGTGTTCCTCGGCATGTTATTGCAGGCGATGCAGCAGTTTACCGGCATGAATATCATCATGTATTACGCGCCGCGGATCTTCAAAATGGCCGGTTTTACCACCACCGAGCAGCAGATGATCGCCACGCTGGTGGTCGGCCTGACCTTTATGTTCGCGACCTTTATCGCGGTGTTTACCGTCGACAAGGCCGGACGTAAACCGGCGTTGAAAATCGGCTTTAGCGTGATGGCGTTGGGCACCCTGGTGCTGGGCTATTGTCTGATGCAGTTTGATAATGGTACCGCCGGTAGCGGCCTCTCCTGGCTGTCGGTGGGGATGACCATGATGTGCATAGCCGGGTACGCAATGAGCGCCGCGCCGGTGGTGTGGATCCTCTGCTCCGAGATCCAGCCGCTGAAATGCCGCGACTTCGGGATCACCTGTTCGACCACCACCAACTGGGTATCGAACATGATTATTGGCGCGACCTTCCTGACGCTGCTGGACGCGATTGGCGCGGCAGGCACGTTCTGGCTCTATACCGCGCTGAACGTGGCCTTTATCGGCGTGACCTTCTGGCTGATCCCGGAAACTAAAAACGTGACGCTGGAGCACATCGAACGCAAGCTGATGTCCGGCGAAAAGCTGCGTAACATCGGCAACTGATCACATTGATTCGCGCGGCAGCCACGGGCTGGGAACCTTAACGGTATCCCGATGGCTGTCGCCGTTAATGATATGCAGGGCGCTCAGGCGGCCAATTTCATAATGCGGTAACTGCACCGTCGACAGCGGCGGCAGGAACAGATCGCCAATCCCCACCATGTTGTCATAACCCACCACCGCCACATCTTCAGGAATTCGCAGGCCCTGCGCCAGCAGCGTCTGGTAGACCATAAAAGCGATGCGATCGTTGCCGCACACCACGGAATCAAACCGCGGTTTACCTTGCTCAATATGGGCCAGCAGCTGGCCGGGAATATCGCGATAGTGTTCGTCACCGTAGGTCATATAGCCGTGATCGAGCGTATCCGGATCAACCTGCGCCTCACGGCAGGCGCGTTCCAGCCCCTGTCGGCGGCGTATCGTCGCCAGATGCCTTGCCGGAAGATGCAAACAGAGCGGGCGGCGATAGCCGGCGGCCAGTAGCGCTTTCACCGCGTCGTACTGGCCCTGCTCATCATCCGGAATATAGCTGGCGACGTTCTCGTTCAGGCTTTCGCAGTTGGCCAGCACGCAGGGCAGCGTCAACAATTTGCTCGGCAGCGGGACCTGGCGCAGCCCCATGGTGGTGTAGATAATGCCGTCCGGGCGATGGGAAAGCAGCAGGTCGAGTATGGCATCAGGGTTGTCGTCCGAGAACATGTTGACCACAAAGCTGTTCCAGCCGTGGGCCCGCGCCGTCTCTTCGATAGAGAGCGTTATCTCTACCGAGAATGGGGTGGTCACCGTGTCCAGCGCCAGCACGCCGATGGTGCTTGGGGTTGCCCGGGCGCCGCGAATTTTCTTTGCCGACAGATCGGGCACGTAATTGGTCTGTTCAATCGCCGCCTGTACGCGGGCGAGCGTATCCGCCTTCAGGCGCTCCGGGCTGTTCAGCGCGCGGGATACCGTCATCAGTGAGACATTGGCTAGCTTCGCTACATCTTTCAGAGATGCCATGGTGATTACTCCGGTATACAACTAAGTCGCTGATGTAAAAGGATCATACGATAGTCTATCCCAGCCCGATGGTGAAGCATGGCGATGAATAGTTGATCGCGATCGCATCTCCATTATGTTAACGTTAACTTTTGTGATTAACATCATGAATCGTCACAAAACCAGATGAGAGTTGTTTTTTGTTAACGTTACCATTCGCGCATTACTCCAACACGAGAATGTCATGATGAAGACGCATCACTCTCACAGCTACCCCTTACTCAGTGCCTTACTGTTTTTCTTTTTTGTTACCTGGTCTTCTTCCGGCTCGCTGCTTTCCATCTGGCTACATCAGGAAGTGGGGCTGAAAGCCGGGGATACCGGCATTATCTACGCGGTGCTGTCGGTCTCGGCGCTATTCGCCCAGATTTGCTACGGTTTTATCCAGGATAAACTGGGGCTGCGCAAAAATTTACTCTGGTATATCACGGTCTTACTGATCCTTTCCGGGCCGGCCTATCTGCTGTTTGGCTATCTGCTCAAAATCAACGTGCTACTCGGCAGTATTTTTGGCGGCATCTACATCGGCCTGACCTTTAACGGCGGCATTGGCGTGCTGGAGTCCTATACCGAGCGCGTGGCGCGGCAAAGCCAGTTTGAATTCGGCAAAGCGCGGATGTGGGGATCGCTGGGCTGGGCGGTGGCGACCTTTTTCGCCGGGCTGCTGTTTAACATAAACCCACAGCTGAACTTCGCCGTCGCCAGCTGTTCCGGTCTGGTTTTCTTCATGCTGCTGGCGCGGCTTAAGGTCTCTTCAGCGCCGCATGCCATGCAGGAGGCGGTCAGTGGCGGTAAAGTCACGCTGGAAGACGCGCTGCGCCTGCTGACGCTGCCGCGTTTCTGGGCGCTGGTATTTTTCGTCGTCGGCACCTGTATTTACGGCGTTTACGACCAGCAGTTCCCGGTCTACTTCTCTTCGCAGTTCGCCACGCTGCATGAAGGGAACGCCATGTATGGCTATCTCAACTCCTTCCAGGTGTTCCTCGAAGCGGCGGGGATGTTCTGCGCCCCGTGGCTGGTCAACCGCATCGGCGCGAAAAACGGCCTGATCTTCGCCGGCATGGTGATGGCGATGCGCATGGTGGCCTCCGGACTGGTGGAAGGTCCGGTTCTGATCTCGATTACGAAACTGCTGCACGCCGTGGAATTGCCGGTGCTGCTGGTTTCTATCTTCAAATACAACAGCCTGAACTTTGATAAACGCCTTTCATCCACCCTGTATCTGGTGGGTTTCGCCTGCACCAGTTCGGTTATCGCCACCGTCCTGTCGCCGCTGGCGGGCTATAGCTATGAAAAATACGGCTTCGCCGACTCCTATCTGATCATGGGACTGCTGGTGTTCTGCACCACCTTCATCTCCATCTTCCTGCTGCGATCCAATAAGGCCTCTTCGGATTCGCTCATGTCGCAGCCATCCACTATCTGACTGAAAAGAGAAATGAATATGATGTATTCCATTAGTAACGCGGAGCGGGAACTGCAGGCGAAAAGCGTGGATCTCAACCCGCGCTGGTATCCGCGTTATCACCTGGCTGCCCGTGCCGGCTGGATCAACGACCCCAACGGGCTGGTATGGTTCGACGGCTGGTACCACGCGTTTTATCAGCACCACCCGTATTCAAACCAGTGGGGGCCGATGCACTGGGGCCACGCGCGCAGCAAGGACCTTGTGCATTGGGAACACCTGCCGGTGGCGCTGGCGCCGGAAGGGCCGGAAGATAAAGACGGCTGTTTCTCCGGCTCGGCGGTGGTTGATGGCGATACGCTGGCGCTTATCTACACCGGCCATAAATTTCATGGCGATCCCGCTGATGAAAATAATCTGTACCAGGTCCAGTGTCTGGCGACCAGCCGCGACGGCATCCATTTTGAGCGCCAGGGGATGGTCATTGATACCCCGCCGGGGATGCACCATTTTCGCGACCCGAAAGTATGGCGTGAAGGTGAAAGCTGGTACATGGTGGTCGGCGCGCGGGTAGACGACGTCGGTCAGGTGCGGTTGTACCGTTCTGACGACCTGCGCCACTGGCAGGATGCCGGTATTCTTGCCCAGGCCGAAACGGGGATGGGCTACATGTGGGAGTGCCCGGATTTCTTTGAACTCGATGGCAAGCGGGTTCTGATGTTCTCGCCGCAGGGGATGGCCGCGGACGGCTTTGCCCGGCGCAATT
This sequence comes from Klebsiella sp. 141251, assembly GCF_050600725.1. Taxonomy (NCBI): domain Bacteria; kingdom Pseudomonadati; phylum Pseudomonadota; class Gammaproteobacteria; order Enterobacterales; family Enterobacteriaceae; genus Klebsiella; species Klebsiella sp. 141251. The sequence continues at coordinate 287,607 of NZ_JAQIRG010000004.1, read as the reverse complement.
TATTCCAGAGCGGCTATCTGCTGGGGGACTGGCAGCCGGGGCAACCTTTCGTCCGCGAAGAGGCGTTTGTCGAACTCGACAGCGGCCACGATTTCTATGCGCCGCAAAGCTTCCTCACCCCTGATGGCCGACGGATTGTTATCGGCTGGCTGGACATGTGGGAGTCGCCGCTGCCGGAGCAGCAGGACGGTTGGGCCGGTATGCTCTCGCTGCCGCGCGAGTTAAGCCTCGGCGCGAATAATCGGTTACTGATGCGTCCGGCAAAAGAGGTGGAAGGCCTGCGCCGCGACTGGTTCCCGTGGCCGGTCAGTTCGTTGAAGAATCAGCAGCTGACGATGGTAGAGCGCTGCGAAACCATGGAGGTCAACCTGCATTGGGATACGGCCAATAGCTGCGCCGAGCAGTACGGTTTGAGCTTTGGCGAAGGGTTGAAGGTATATGTCGACAATCAGATGCAGCGGCTGGTACTGGAGCGTCGCTATCCGCAATATGGTTTATGCGGCACCCGCAGCGTTCCGTTACCCACCGGTTCGGCGCTGAAGCTGCGGTTATTTTTCGATAGCTCATCCGTTGAGGTTTTCGTCAATGACGGCGAAGCCTGCCTCAGCAGCCGTATTTATCCTGACGCGCAGCACAGAGAATTAGTTTTATTTTCCTGGAGCGGTAGCGCGGCATTAATTGATGGCGGAGCATGGGAGCTCTAATTAAATAGTAATTAACCAGAATAACCCGTTAGCAATCGCCGGCGGGTTTTCAATATTTACCGAAAAAATAAAACAATACCTTTAATATATAATAAGCAGGGTCTAACGATGAATAAAATCTGGGTTGGATGTCTTATCTCGTCTTTATTTATTCCCGCCGCCGGCGCGCAACCAACGCTTTCGCTTGAGGAGCGCCTGGCGCAGATGGAGCAGCGCTTAAAAGCCACCGAGCAGCGGGCGCAAAACGCCGAGGCGGAAATCCGCGAACTGAAGCAGCAGGAGCGCACGACGGCTAAAAGCAGCGCGCCAGCGCCCGCGACGGTTGCCGCGCCCGCGCTGGCGGTGAATAAAGATGTCGATTTAAAATTTTACGGTGATGTTGAATTTAATATGGATGGCGCCAGCCGAACCGGCAGCCTGACCTCGGTAAAAACCAGCGCGAATAAGAACTGGGCGCCGGGGGATAAAGAACGCTGGGATATCAATGGGCGTATTTTGTTAGGGTTCGATGGCTTACGTAAAGGCGCGAATGGTAAATATTCCGGCTTTAGCGTACAGCCGCTGGCGGATATGACCGGGAAAATGAATCTTGATGATGCCGTATTTTTCTTTGGTCAGGAAAATGACTGGAAAATAAAAGTGGGGCGCTTTGAAGCCTACGATATGTTCCCGCTGAATCAGGATACGTTTATTGAATATTCTGGTAATACCGCCAACGATCTCTATAGCGACGGTTACGGTTATATCTACATGATGAAAGAGGGGCGCGGGCGTAGCAGCAGCGGCGGTAATTTCCTGCTGAGCAAATATCTCGATAACTGGTACTTTGAGCTCAACACGCTGGTGGAAGACGGCAGCTCGTTATTCGTCGATCAAAACTATCACGGCAACGCGCTCGAAAATCATAAAAACGTGGTCTATGTGCGGCCGGTGGCGGCCTGGCAATCCGGCCCGTGGTCAGTGGCGGCGGCGGTTGAGAGCAACCTGGTGAACAATGCCTATGGCTATCAAAACCAGCATGGACGCTGGGTCGATCAGTCCAACCGTACCGGCTACGGACTGACCATGAGCTGGAATACGCTGAAAACCGATGCCGAGGATGGCATGGTGGTGAACCTCAGCACCGCTTATCTGGATGCGGCGGATGAAGAGGATTTCAGCGCCGGTATCAACGCGCTGTGGCATCGCGTCGAGTTGGGATATATCTACGCGCACAACAAAATCGACCAGTTTAATATGGCGGGCGTCAGCGGCGAGTGCGATGGCGACTGCGCGATTCTGACGCCGGGCCGCTATGACATCCACACGATCCATGCCTCCTGGCAACTGCCGAATATCATGGATATGCCGAACTTTAATATTTATCTCGGCGCCTATGCCTCATGGCTGGATTCGTCGGCCCAGCAGAGCGGGAACGACGACGAACGCTACGGCGCGCGCGTGCGCTTTAAATATTTCTTCTGATGTGGGCGCCGCCCAACAGCAACAGTGGAAAGTTATCGGCAGGTTTGCTTCACTGGAGCAAACCATAAAGGAGCAGATAATGAAAACCATCGGCCTGCTGGGCGGCATGAGCTGGGAATCCACCATTCCTTATTACCGGTTAATTAATGAAGGCATTAAAGCGCGGCTCGGCGGCCTGCATTCCGCCAGCCTGTTGCTTCATAGCGTTGATTTTCATGAGATTGAAGCCTGCCAGTCGGCAGGGGAGTGGGAGCGCGCCGGCGAGATCCTCGCCGCGGCGGCGCTGGGGCTACAGCAGGCCGGCGCCGAGGGCATCGTGCTGTGCACCAACACCATGCATAAAGTGGCTGAGGCGATTGAAGCCCGCTGCGAAGTGCCGTTCCTGCATATCGCCGACGCCACCGGGCGGGCGATCAGCGCTAAAGGCCAGCGTCGGGTCGCGTTATTGGGCACCCGCTACACCATGGAGCAGGATTTTTATCGCGGCCGTCTGCAGCAGCGGTTTGCCATTGAGACGCTGATCCCGCAGGCCGACGATCGGGCGCGCATCAATCAGATTATCTTTGATGAGCTGTGCCTCGGCACCTTTAGCGACGCCTCGCGCGACTATTATCTGCAGGTCATCGAGGCGCTGGCGGCGCAGGGGGCGGAAGGCGTTATCTTCGGCTGCACCGAAATCGGCCTGCTGGTTCCGCAAGAAAGCAGCCCGCTGCCGGTATTTGATACCGCGGCGATCCATGCCGCCGACGCGGTGGAATTTATGCTCTCTTAAGTACCGCCGCCAGCGGCTGTTCGATACGCAGCAGGCTGGTTTGCAGATGCTGGACAAAGGCGTCGACCAGCGCGGAACCGGGGCGATGTAGCGGGCGGATTAGGCTGACGGTAAAGGGCACGTCGACGCTGAAGCGCCGCACCACCACGCCGCTCTCAGCGTAGTCGAGGGCGGTGAGCGGGTTGACCACCGAAATGCCCGCTCCGGCGCGCACCAGCGCGCAGATCGACGCCGCGCTGTGGGTTTCAACCACCATCCGTCGTTTCACCTGGTGCTCCATAAACAGCGCATCAAGCAGCTGACGATAGCTGTCGGTGCGCGACAGGCTGATATAGTTTTCGCCGTGGAAATCGGCGGGGGTGAGTTCGGTTTTCGCGGCCAGCGGGTGATCCAGCGGCAGGACGCAGACCTCATTTAAGGTCAGCAGCGGCGTGCGCTCGGTGCCGGCCGGCGTATGCAGCGTTTCCGTTAACCCTAAATCGTGGCGCTGGGCGGACAGCCACTCCTCCAGCAGCGGCGACTCCTGCGGCACGATCTGCAGGCTGACGTCCGGATAGCGCGCGAGGAACGGCTGCAGCAACAGCGGCAGAAATGACTGCGAAAAGACCGGCAGACAGGCTACCGACAGCTCCCCCTGGCGGAATTCGCGCAGGCTTTCCGCGGCGCTAACGATGCGATCCAGCCCGTACCATGAACGCTGTACTTCTTCAAACAGTCGCAGCCCTTGCACCGTCGGCTGCAGACGGCCGCGGGCACGCTCAAACAGCTTTAAGCCGAGTACTTTCTCAAAACGCGCCAGTTCACGGCTGACCGTCGGCTGCGAGGTGTGCAGCATCCGCGCCGCTTCGGTCAGGTTGCCGGTGGTCATCACCGCGTGGAAAATCTCGATATGGCGTAAGTTGACGGCTGGCATGGGCGGCTCCCGGTTAGCATCAGATAGCCATATCATTTTTGCATAGACTCGCGACAAAACGATATTTTTTATTCTCTTCACGCTGTGGCGTAATCGAAAAAAACATCGACAAACACACGCATGCACCGGAGTCCTTATGCCACGCTCGCTGAACGCCACCGATACCGATCTAACCGCCGACAATCTACTGCGCCTGCCCGCTGAGTTTGACTGCCCGGTATGGGTCTATGACGCGCAGATTATCCGCCGCCAGATTGCCCAACTTAGCCAGTTTGACGTGGTGCGTTTTGCGCAGAAGGCCTGCTCCAATATTCATATTTTGCGTCTGATGCGCGAGCAGGGCGTGAAGGTGGATTCGGTGTCGCTTGGCGAGATCGAACGCGCGCTGGCGGCAGGTTACGATCCCGTGCGGCATCCGGACGATATCGTCTTTACCGCCGATCTGATCGATCGCGCGACCCTTGAGCGAGTGAAAGCGTTACAGATCCCGGTAAATGCCGGATCCGTGGATATGCTTAGCCAGCTGGGCGAAGTCTCGCCGGGCCACCGCGTCTGGCTGCGCGTCAACCCAGGATTTGGTCATGGCCACAGCCAAAAAACCAACACCGGCGGCGAAAACAGCAAACACGGTATCTGGTACAGCCAACTGCCGCAGGCGCTGGAGGTGATTCGCCGCCATTCGCTGCAGCTGGTCGGCATCCATATGCATATTGGCTCCGGCGTTGATTACGGCCATCTTGAGCAAGTATGCGGCGCGATGGTGCGCCAGGTGGTGGAGTTTGGCCAGGATCTACAGGCGATCTCCGCCGGCGGCGGTTTATCGATCCCCTATCACGAAGGCGAAGAGGCGATCGATACCGATCACTACTTTGGCCTGTGGAATGCCGCGCGCGAGCAGATCGCCAAACATCTGGGGCATCCGATAAAGCTGGAGATCGAACCGGGGCGTTTCCTGGTGGCGGAGTCCGGCGTGCTGGTATCGCAGGTGCGTAGCGTGAAAGAGATGGGTAGCCGCCACTTCGTGCTGATCGATGCCGGCTTTAACGATCTGATGCGCCCGGCCATGTACGGCAGCTATCATCATATTACCGCGCTGGCGGCGGACGGGCGCGACCTGAGCGGCGAACCACAGCTGGAAACCGTCGTCGCTGGGCCGCTGTGCGAATCCGGCGACGTCTTTACCCAGCAGGAGGGCGGTAAAGTGGAAACTCGCCTGCTGCCGGCGGTCGCGCCAGGGGATTACCTGGTACTGCACGATACCGGCGCCTACGGCGCATCGATGTCTTCAAACTACAACAGCCGCCCGTTGCTGCCGGAAGTGCTGTTTGATAACGGCTACGCGCGCCTGATTCGCCGCCGCCAGACCATTGAAGAACTGCTGGCGCTGGAGCTTATTTAAAGAACGGCCCCGTCGTCACCGATTCACGCAGCACCAGCGTGCCGGTGAACGGCGGGATGGTTTCGATCGGCTGTTCGTTGGCAAGCTTAATCGCCTGGTCGATGGCGGTGGTGATCATATTGTCGATCGGCAGGTAGACCGTCGATAATCCCGGCTCCAGCCATTTTGCGCTGGGTGCGTCGTCAAAGCCGAAGAGCGACACGTCCTGCGGAATGCGTAACCCCGCCTGATGCAGCGCTTTCGAGGCCCCCAACGCCATATCATCGTTACAGGAGAACAGCGCGCTAAACGGCGTTTTCTCTTCTAATAATTCCCGACATAGCTCATAACCGCGGGTCATCGTCGAATCGCCGTACTTGACCCGCGCCGGTTCCCACGCAATTCCGTGCTTTTCCAGCGCGCTGCGGTAGCCCGCCAGGCGCGCTTTACCCGTTGGGGTGTGCATCGGCACGGTCAGGCAGGCAATATCGCGGTGCCCCTGGGAGATCAGATAGTCGACGGCCTGAAACGCCGCTTCCTGCTGTTCGAAGAACACGCAGCGTTCCCGCGCCTGGCTGACATCGCGGTTAATCACCACCAGCGGCGTTTCGATGGACTCGATAAGCGACATGATTTTTTGTTCGCTCATATGGCGGGTGTAGAGCACGATGGCGTCGCACTGGCGGTCGGCCAACATTTGCACCGCTTCTTCTTCCCGCTCGGGCGCATCGTGGCCATCGGTGACGATAAGCTGCTTACCCCAGGCTTCCGTTTGACGCGACGCCTGTTGCAGCAAGCGGCCAAAATAGAAACCGTCGAATGTCGATACCACCAGGCCAATGCTATTGCTGGTGCGATTCGCCAGCGAGCGGGCAAGAAAATTGGGCCGGTAGCCCAACTCTTCCATCGCTTTGAAGACCTGTTGGCGGGTACTCTCTTTTACCTGACCTGTGCCGTTCAACACGCGGGAAACCGTCGCTTTCGAGACGCCTGCGCGTATTGAGACATCCAGCATTGTTGCCATTCGTCGATTCCTGATAACCCGTGATAGGGCGCAGTTTACCACAGTCATTCAGAGGGATATGAGCCTGACGACGGCAAAGACTATCGCGATCACGCTTTTTGCGGAAATCCTGGTGAAGGCATTTTCCGACCCATGATGCGCGGGCGGGCGCGGCGCGCTAGAATTCATCGATTCACAGGGGGTAAAAATGCAGATTCAACCGTTGTACGCCGCGCCGCAGCATGCGCCGCTGGTGGCGGAGTGGCTATGGCAGGCTTTTGCCGACGATGCCTTACCGCAGGCGTTTTTTAGCAGTATTGTTGAACATAGCCAAACGCCAGGGGCGCTGCCGCTGACCTTTATTGCCACCGATGGCGAGGCGCTATTGGGGACCGTAGGGCTGTGGCGTTGCGATTTGATAAGCCGTCAGGATCTGTTCCCCTGGATGGCGGCGCTGTTTGTCGCCAAAACGGCGCGCGGGCAGGGGGTGGCCGGTAAGCTGCAGCAGCACGTTATCGACTATGCCCGCCAGTGCGGTTATCCGCAGCTTTATCTCTATTCCGCCTGCCGCGACTTTTACGAACGCTTTGGCTGGCGCTATATCGGCGAGGGGCTGGATTACCCGGCCACCGCCGTGAACCTCTACCGCTACGATTTATCGCCTTCCGCGGGCGTTATCACCGAGTGACGGCGCACCAGCGTCGGGCTGAAGAGGTGGGTGATTTCCGGCGCCGGGCGCTGTTCCGCCAATGCCAGGGCCAGCTCCGCCGCCTGGGTCGCCATGGTGACGATCGGATAACGCACGGTGGTCAGGCGGGGGCGCACGTAGCGCGAGATCAGTACGTCATCGAAGCCAATCAGCGAAATTTCCTGCGGCACCTCGATACCATTGTCGTTGAGCACCCCCATTGCGCCGGCGGCCATTGAATCGTTGTAACAGGCGACGGCGGTAAAGTTTCTGCCGCGGCCTAATAGCTCGGTCATCGCCAGCTCGCCGCCGCTTTCGTCAGGCTCGGCGAAGGTGACCAGCCGGTCATTGACGGGCAGGCCGCTCTCTTTCAGGGCATCGTAATAACCTTGCAGCCGGTCTTCGGCATCGGAAATCGCGTGGTTGGAGCAAATATAGCCAATGCGGCTGTGGCCCTGCTGAATCAGATGGCGGGTCGCCAGCCAGGCGCCGTAGCGGTCGTCAAGCGCCACGCTGCGCTGCTCGAAACCGGGAACGATGCGGTTGATCAACACCATGCCGGGGATCTGTTTCATCAGCCCTGCCAGCTCGTCGTCGGGGATCATTTTAGCGTGTACCACCAGCGCCGCGCAGCGGTGGCGAATGAGTTGTTCAATCGCCTGACGTTCCTTTTGCACGTTGTGGTAGCCGTTGCCGATAAGCAGAAAATTACCGGTGCCGTAGGCCACCTGTTCGACGGCTTTGACCATCGCGCCGAAGAAGGGATCGGAAACGTCGCCCACCACCAGGCCGATGGTTTCCGTCGACTGCTGCGCCAGCGCGCGGGCGTTGGCGTTGGGGTGGTAGTTCAGCGTTTCCATCGCCGCCGTTACCGACTGACGAGAGGCTTCACTCGCTTTTGGCGAGTTGTTGATAACGCGTGAGACGGTAGCGACGGACACTCCAGCGAGTCGGGCTACATCCTTAATTGTCGCCATACCGGACCTTTTTTAGGGTAAGCGTTTACATAATAGTTATGTTACGGGAAAGCGCAGCAGATTCAAGGCTACAGCTATTCTGGTTGATACAAATGTGACGCAGACAGAGATTAGCGGTGACAAAGTTACACAGCACAATGCGTGGGATGCAACGGTGAAAAGAGAATTCTCATCTTTGCTTACACTTTGCGATTAGCTGTTGCGAATGTTCGCTGGTTTCGTTGAGTGATGCATTGATACTCTGGCTATCCCAGAGGTATTGATAGGTGGAGTCAACGTCACGTTGACCACTTAATTACACCAACCTGCGCAGATGCGCAGGTTTTTTTTTGCCTGTCATTCAGCCTGTTACAGACAGCGAAAATCGCAATACCTGGTTGCACTTAGGCTCATTCCCTTGCGTTTTCGCGCTGGCGCGGTCGTGGGTAAAAACGCGACAATCAGGGTCCCAGAGGTATTGATTGGTGAGTTTCTTAAGTACGCACTTCGTACTGATTATCTTGCACCGACCTGCGCGGATGCGCAGGTTTTTTTTATTCTGAATTTTCTTCCCCCACACTGCTTTTCCCCGCCTTCTCATGTAACCTGCTCGGAATACTAAATCAGCCACGCGGAGTCGTTATGCTGTTGGGATTTTTTCGATTACTGTTCAAAGGATTGTACCGGGTACGATTGACCGGAGACACTCAGGCGCTTTATCAGGAAAAAGTATTAATTACGCCAAATCATGTCTCATTTCTCGACGGTATTTTACTGGCGCTCTTTCTGCCCGTTCGGCCGGTGTTTGCGGTCTATACCTCGATTAGCCAGCGCTGGTTTATGCGGGCGCTGACGCCGCTTATCGACTTTGTGCCGCTGGACCCCACCAAACCGATGTCAATTAAGCATCTGGTGCGCCTGATTGAGCAGGGGCGTCCGGTCGTTATCTTCCCGGAAGGGCGTATTTCGGTGAGCGGTTCGCTGATGAAAATCTATGACGGCGCGGCGTTTGTGGCGGCGAAGTCGAAAGCGACTATTGTGCCGCTGCGAATTGAAGGCGCCGAACTTACGCCGTTCAGCCGCCTGAAGGGGCTGGTAAAACGCCGCCTGTTCCCGCGTATTCAGCTCCATTTACTGCCGCCGACGCATCTGCCGATGCCGGAAGCGCCGCGCGCCCGCGATCGGCGAAAAATCGCCGGCGAAATGCTGCACCAGATTATGATGGAAGCGCGTATGGCCGTGCGTCCGCGTGAAACGTTGTATGAGTCGCTACTGGCGGCGCAGGACCGCTTTGGCGCGCGCAAAAACTGCGTGGAAGATATTAATTTCCAGCCGGATACCTACCGTAAACTGTTGACCAAAACGCTGTTCGTCGCGCGTATTCTGGAAAAATACAGCGCGCAGGGCGAGAAAATCGGCCTGATGCTGCCTAACGCCGGTATTAGCGCGGCGGTGATTTTCGGCGCGATTGCCCGCGGGCGTATCCCGGCAATGATGAACTATACCGCCGGCGTCAAAGGGCTCAGCAGCGCGATTACCGCCGCGGAAATCAAAACCATTTTTACTTCCCGTACCTTCCTCGATAAGGGCAAGCTCTGGCACCTGCCGGAGCAGCTGACCCAGGTGCGCTGGGTGTTTCTGGAAGATCTGAAAGGCGATGTCACTACCGCCGACAAGCTGTGGATATTTAGCCATCTGCTGGCGCCGCGTCTGGCGCAGGTCAAGCAGCAGCCGGAAGATGCGGCGATGATCCTCTTTACCTCCGGCTCGGAGGGGAATCCAAAAGGGGTGGTGCATAGCCATAAAAGCCTGCTGGCTAACGTGGAACAGATTAAAACCATCGCCGACTTTACCGCCAACGATCGCTTTATGTCGGCACTGCCGCTGTTCCACTCCTTCGGCCTGACGGTCGGCCTGCTGACGCCGCTGTTTACCGGCGCGGAAGTGTTTCTCTATCCAAGCCCGCTGCACTATCGGGTGGTGCCGGAGCTGGTCTACGATCGTAACTGTACCGTGTTGTTCGGCACCTCAACATTCCTCGCCAACTATGCCCGCTTTGCCAACCCGTATGATTTTTATCGTCTGCGCTATGTGGTGGCAGGGGCGGAAAAACTGCAGGACAGTACCAAACAGCTGTGGCAGGACAAATTCGGCCTGCGCATCCTTGAAGGCTACGGCGTGACCGAATGCGCGCCGGTGGTCTCCATCAACGTTCCGATGGCGGCGAAAGTCGGCACCGTCGGACGCATTCTTCCGGGGATGGATGCCCGATTGCTGGCGATGCCCGGCATCGAACAGGGAGGCCGACTGCAGTTAAAAGGGCCTAACATCATGAAAGGCTATTTGCGGGTAGAAAACCCCGGCGTGCTGGAAGCGCCGACGGCGGAAAACCAGTACGGTGAAGTGGAGAGCGGCTGGTACGACACCGGCGATATCGTCGTCTTTGACGAGCAGGGATACGTGCGTATCCAGGGCCGCGCCAAACGCTTCGCCAAAATCGCCGGCGAAATGGTCTCGCTGGAGATGGTCGAGCAGGTCGCTTTGGCGGTCTCGCCGGACAAAATGCACGCCACGGCCATTAAGCAGGACGCCAGCAAAGGCGAGGCGCTGGTGCTGTTTACCACCGATAATGAACTCAATCGCGAAAAGCTGCTGCGCTACGCACGTGAACATGGCGTACCGGAACTGGCGGTGCCGCGCGATATTCGTTGGCTGAAACAGCTGCCGGTGCTGGGCAGCGGCAAGCCAGACTTTGTCACCCTGAAAGGTATGGTAGAAGAGGCGGAACATTCAAATGAGTGAGTCAGTGCACACTAACGCTTCACTGTACTCGAAAGGGATGATGGCGGTGATCTGCGCCCAGTTCCTGTCGGCCTTCGGCGATAACGCGCTGCTGTTCGCCACCCTGGCGCTGATGAAGCAGCTCTACTATCCGGAGTGGAGCCAGCCGGTATTGCAGATGCTGTTTGTGGGCGCTTACATTCTCTTTGCGCCGTTTGTCGGGCAGTTTGCCGACAGCTTCGCCAAAGGCCGGGTAATGATGGTCGCTAACGGACTGAAGCTGCTCGGCGCCGGGTGCATTTGCTTTGGCGTCAATCCGTTTATCGGCTATACGCTGGTGGGGATCGGCGCGGCGGCCTATTCGCCGGCGAAATACGGTATTCTCGGCGAACTGACCACCGGCGATAAGTTAGTGAAGGCTAACGGGCTGATGGAGTCGTCGACCATTGCGGCGATCCTGCTGGGGTCGATGGCGGGCGGCATTCTTGCGGACTGGCACGTGCTGGCGGCGCTTATCGTTTGTGCGCTGGTTTATGGCGGCGCAGTGGTCGCTAACCTGTGGATCCCGAAGCTACCGGCCGCCCGTCCTGGACAGTCGTGGCGTTTCCGGCCGATGACCCAAAGCTTTTTCAGCGCCTGTAAAACGCTGTGGCGTAATAGCGAAACGCGTTTCTCGTTGATGGGCACCAGCTTGTTCTGGGGGGCGGGGGTGACGCTGCGCTTCCTGCTGGTGATTTGGGTGCCGGTGGCGCTTGGGATCACCAGCAACGCAATGCCGACCTACCTCAATGCGATGGTCGCCGTCGGGATTGTAGTTGGCGCAGGCGCAGCGGCGAAGCTGGTAACGCTGGAAACCGTCTCGCGCTGTATGCCTGCCGGGATATTGATTGGCGTCGCGGTGATAGTCTTCGCGGTGCAGCAGTCGCTACTGCCAGCATTTGGCCTACTGCTGCTGCTCGGTGTATGCGGCGGCTTCTTTATCGTGCCGCTGAATGCGCTGCTGCAGGAGCGCGGGAAACATACCGTTGGCGCAGGCAACGCCATTGCGGTGCAGAACCTCGGTGAAAACGTGGCGATGCTGCTAATGCTGGGGCTGTACTCGCTGGCGGTCAGCGTTGGGATCCCGCCGGTTGGCGTGGGGATAGGGTTTGGCGCGGTCTTTGCGCTAGCCATCGCCGCGTTGTGGTGGTGGGGACGGCGTAAATAATCCCCGGCTTGCGCTACGCTTAGCCGGGCTGCCGAACTACCGAAGGTCGCGGGTTGTGTAGCCCGGATAAGGCGCCAGCCGCTATCCGGGACACCCCCCCGGCTTGCGCTACGCTTAGCCGGGCTACCGAACTACCGAATGTCGCGGGTTGTGTAGCCCGGATAAGGCGCCAGCCGCTATCCGGGACACCCCCCGGCTTGCGCTACGCTTAGCCGGGCTACCGAACTACCGAAGGTCGCGGGTTGTGTAGCCCGGATAAGGCGCCAGCCGCTACCCGGGACACCCCCCGGCTTGCGCTACGCTTAGCCGGGCTACTGCACTACCGAATGTCGCGGGTTGTGTAGCCCGGATAAGGCGCCAGCCGCTATCCGGGGCTTTACTCCCTTACGGCGCCGGGTAGGTATACACCTTATGCGCCGCTTCAATCTCCGCTAACACCTCTTCGCTCAGCTCAAGATGCAAACTCTCGACGTTGGTCTTGAGCTGCTCCATGGTCGTGGCTCCGAGCAGGGTGCTGGCGACAAACGGCTGACGACGCACAAAGGCCAGCGCCATTTGCGCCGGATCGAGATTGTGGCGTTTGGCAATGTCCACATAAGCGGCCACCGCTTTCTGCGCCTGCTCGCCGCTGTAGCGGGTAAAGCGGCTAAATAGCGTATTGCGTGCGCCGGCCGGCTGCGCGCCGTTGAGGTACTTACCGGTGAGCGTACCGAACGCCAGGCATGAATACGCCAGCAGCTCAACGCCCTCATACTGGCTCACTTCCGCCAGCCCCACTTCGTAGCTGCGGTTAAGCAGGCTGTACGGGTTTTGAATCGTGACGATGCGTGGCAGGTCGTGCTTATCGGCCAGATGCAGATAGCGCATGACGCCAAAGGCGGTTTCGTTAGAGACGCCGATATAGCGAATTTTACCGGCGCGCTGGAATTCGGTGAGCGCTTCCAGCGTATCGAGAAGGGTGACCACCGGCGCGGAGTCGCTCCAGGTATAGCCCAGCTTGCCGAAACAGTTGGTCTGGCGCTGCGGCCAGTGGACCTGATAGAGGTCGAGATAATCGGTTTGCAGACGCTTGAGGCTGTCGTGCAGCGCGTCGCGAATATTTTTGCGATCCAGCGCGTGGTTCGGGCGAATGCTGCTGTCGTTATTGCGCGCCGGGCCGCTGACTTTAGAGGCGATAACCAGCTTTTCGCGGTTGCCGCGTTTCGCCAGCCAGTTGCCGACGTAGGTTTCGGTCAGCCCCTGGGTTTCCGGGCGCGGCGGGACAGGATACATTTCGGCGACATCAATCAGGTTGATTCCCTGACTTACGGCGTAGTCGAGCTGTTCATGAGCGTCGGCCTCGCTATTTTGCTCACCAAAGGTCATTGTGCCCAGCCCCAGCGTGCTGATTTCAAGAGAACTGTGTGGGATACGGTGATACTGCATAGCCGGCTTCCTTATTTTTATCAACAAGGTCAGGAGTTTCCCGACAAAACTATCTCCCCACAAACTTCAAAGCGCTTGCAGGCTGATGGGAATAACAACATGGCAGAGGGAGAGAAAAAGAGAAAGGGAAAATATCAAAAAAGCCGGGTCTGGAGATCCTGAAGGGGGCTGCCCTGGGGATATAGCAGGGGGATCCCGACTCTTTTCTGTGGCTGTGGTTGTCGGTAATTATGCTGTTAACCGACGAAAAAGCTTAACGCTTAATAATTTGTGACACGTCGTCGCGGTTGATCTGCATTTTATTGCCTTGCTGATCTTCGTAGCTTATCAAACCGGTGTCATCGTCAACCGCCGGTTTACCGTCGGTAAGAATCATACGTCCGTCTTTTGTCGCCATGACATAATCGCTGCTGCAACCGGAAACCGAGAACGCCAGTCCTACGGCGGAAATCAATACTGCCCATTTTTTCATCGTCATTACCTCTCTTATGGCCGCACCTCGTACCAGTATATTAATAGCCTGATTTGTGAGACATAAAAAGCAGTAAAGTCTTAAAAAGAATTGCAGCCCGCTTCCGGACTGCAATTTTGTGGCTTACAGCGGGTTTTTCTTATTGCGCATCAGGTTGAGGGTTTCGACCGCAATAGAGAAGAACATCGCGAAGTAGATGTAGCCTTTCGGTACATGCACATCGAAGCTCTCCAGCATCAGCGTGAAGCCGACGAGGATCAGAAACGACAACGCCAACATTTTGACCGACGGATGACGGTCAACGAAGTCGCCGATCGGACGCGCGGCAAACATCATCACTCCAACCGCAATCACCACCGCGGCCATCATAATAAACAGATGATCGGAGAGGCCGACGGCGGTAATGACTGAATCAAGGCTGAAGATGATATCCAGCAGCATGATCTGCACAATGGCGCCAAAGAAGGAGTGGACGTTGGTTTTAAGACCTTCTTCCTCGCCTTCAATCGATTCGTGGATCTCTTTACTCGCTTTCCAGATCAGGAACAGGCCGCCGAGTAACAGAATCAGGTCGCGAAACGAGATCTCCTGACCAAATACGGTGAAGAGCGGGTTGGTGAGCTTAACGACCCAGGCGATAGACGCCAGCAGGCCGAGACGCATCAGCATGGCTCCCATTAACCCGATGCGCCGCGCATGGGCGCGTTGGGCGGTGGGAAGCTTAGCAACAACCAGAGAGAGAAAAATAATATTATCGATCCCGAGAACGATCTCCAGCAGCGTCAGCGTGCCGAGCGCCAGCCAGGCGTTAGGATCGGTTATCCATGCAAATAACATTGTTCAAAGTCCTGCAAAAAATAAAGTGGTAATTATATGCAGGCGTTATGGCAGAACAAAAAATTATTCATGACCTAATAGAAAATGACGCGCCAGCAGGGCGGCGGTGAAGTTCTTTTTCAGATAAAAGCCGCGCGGCAGGGTGAGGATCGGCTCGCCGTGGGCGCCGATCGCTTCCGTTAGCGCCTTGCTGTTGGCTGCCTTTGGGCGTAGTTGCAGCACCTCGCCGTGGCGGGCGGTGATTCGTTCAACCTGGCCAAGCACGATAAGATCCATCAACTCTTCCCAGTCCATGCGCAACTGGCGATCTTCTTCCTCGTCTGGCGTCCATAATAGAGGCGCGCCGACGCGGCGTTCCGCTAGCGGGATCTCGCGTTCGCCTTCTACCGGGATCCACAGCACGCGCTGTAGCTTATGCCGCACGTGGCTGCTTTCCCAGGTCACGCCGCTATTGCCGGTTAGCGGCGCCACGCAAACAAACGTGGTCTCCAGCGGACGCCCCTGGCGGTCGATGGGGATAGTTTTCAGCTCCACGCCTAAGGCGGCGAAATCCTGCTCGGGTTTGCTTCCGGCGCTGGCGCCCAGCCAAATCTCCAGCAGGATGCCAATCCAGCCTTTGTCGCGTTTCAAATCGCGGGGAATGGGGATCCCCGCCAGCGCCGCCAGTTCACCCAGTGAATAACCCGCCAGCCGCTGGGCCTGAGCAAGAAGTTGCTCCTGACTTTGCGGCGGAGCGGTAAGCGGAGCGATGGCTGACATGATGGAAAACCTCTGGTTAAAAAGTGAGCGCTATTTTTGTGCGTTGTGGATAGAGTTTACCTTTTTATGGGTAACTATACCAATGTGATGATTTATATATGTTTTTTGTCCCATTTTTCCGCTTGTGAAAACAGTGAAAACGGGTTTTCCAGAACTGGTCACTGACAATGAACAGGATCTTACACCATGTTATCCACAGAAAAATGGGATAACTGGGGAAAAGCCTCACTACTGGTTCGATTTACAGCCTTGACGTGCGACGAAAATCGAATTTTTAGACAAAATGTGCCCGACGAGTGTGCTTTATCTGTGGATAAAAGCGGCATTGTTCGATCTTTCATCAGTTGCCGGATCGCATATGTGATGATCATCACGTTATGCTGTAATTTGTTGGCGTGAACTATGATAACTTAATGAATAATATGTCATTATTAAAAAGCCCTATCTCTACGTCGTTCGGACTACTCTGGGTTTTCCCTGGTTAATTCCGTACTTCTTCACAACTCTATCCACAGAAAAAGTGAATAAAATGGCCCGGGGATGGTGTTCACTGTTTATAACTCGGGTGATTACTGTGAGTTATTCAAATGTTATTCGTTATCACGCCACACAGAGAGTGGTTTACCGTTTCCAACGAGTGTGAAACAATCATTCACATTGAAGCTTATTTTGAGGTAGTCCGGTGATTGATGACGATGGCTACCGCCCAAATGTCGGCATTGTAATCTGTAACCGCCAGGGCCAGGTGATGTGGGCCCGGCGCTATGGTCAGCACTCGTGGCAGTTCCCGCAAGGGGGCATTAATCCAGGCGAGTCCGCCGAGCAGGCAATGTATCGGGAATTGTTCGAAGAGGTTGGGTTAAGCCGCAAAGATGTGCGGATCCTGGCCTCAACCCGTAACTGGCTGCGTTACAAGCTGCCTAAACGTTTGGTGCGTTGGGACACAAAGCCGGTTTGTATCGGTCAGAAGCAGAAGTGGTTTCTTCTACAACTGGTCGGCAGCGATACGGCTATTAATATGCAAACCAGCAGTACACCTGAGTTTGATGGCTGGCGATGGGTAAGTTACTGGTACCCGGTTCGTCAGGTGGTGTCGTTTAAGCGCGACGTTTACCGCCGGGTGATGAAAGAGTTCGCGGGCGTCACCATGTCGCTTGCTGAAACCACACCAAAGCCGCAAAGCGCGCCTGCTTATCGACGTAAAAGAGGTTAAGCCACGCACATTATGCTCACTCGGTTGCGAGAAATAGTCGAGAAGGTCGCCAGCGCGCCGCGTTTAAACGAGGCGCTGGATATCCTGGTGACGGATGTCTGTAAAGCGATGGAAACGGAAGTTTGTTCGGTTTATCTGGCTGACAACGATCGACGCTGCTATTACCTGATGGCCACGCGCGGGCTGAAAAAACCTCGCGGACGTACGGTCGCACTCGCATTTGATGAAGGTCTCGTGGGCCTGGTGGGGCGACTGGCCGAGCCGATCAACCTGGCCGATGCGCAAAAGCATCCCAGCTTTAAATACATCCCGGCTGTTAAGGAGGAGCGTTTCCGCGCCTTCCTTGGCGTGCCGATCATCCAGCGGCGTCAGCTGCTGGGTGTGCTGGTAGTCCAGCAGCGTGAGCTGCGCCAGTTCGATGAAAGCGAAGAGTCCTTCCTTGTCACCCTCGCCACCCAGATGGCGGCGATTCTCTCCCAATCGCAGCTGAATGCGCTATTTGGGCAGTATCGACAGACACGCATCCGCGCGCTGCCGGCATCATCCGGGGTAGCGATTGCCGAAGGCTGGATGGATGCCAGCCTGCCATTGATGGAGCAGGTCTACGAGGCCTCGACGCTGGATACCGCTTCCGAGCGCGAACGTCTCACCGGCGCGCTGGAAGAAGCGGCGAATGAGTTTCGTCGCTACAGCAAACGCTACGCCGCCGGGGCGCAAAAAGAGACGGCGGCTATTTTTGACCTCTATTCGCACCTGCTATCCGATGCGCGCCTGCGCCGTGAGCTATTCGATGAAGTCGACAAAGGCTCCGTCGCCGAATGGGCGGTGAAAAAGGTCATTGAAAAATTTGCCGAGCAGTTTGCCGCGCTCAGCGATGGCTATCTGAAAGAGCGGGCGGGGGATTTACGTACTCTCGGGCAGCGGCTGTTGTTCCATCTCGACGACACCACCCAGGGGCCGAATACCTGGCCTGAGCGCATTATCCTGGTGGCTGACGAACTGTCGGCTACCACGCTTGCGGAAGTGCCGCAGGACCGCTTAGTCGGGGTGGTGGTGCGCGACGGCGCGGCCAACTCCCACGCGGCGATCATGGTGCGTGCGTTGGGCATCCCGACGGTAATGGGCGCCGACATTCAGCCGTCACTGCTGCATGGCCATATGCTGATCGTTGATGGTTACCGCGGCGATCTATTGGTCGATCCCGAACCGGTGCTGCTACAGGAGTATCAGCGGTTAATCAGCGAAGAGAACGAGCTGAGCCGGCTGGCGGAAGACGATCTCGAACGCGCTTCCGAGCTGAAAAGCGGCGAGCGGGTAAAAGTGATGCTCAACGCCGGTCTGAGCCCGGAGCATGAAGAGAAGCTTGGCAGCTTTATCGATGGTATCGGGCTTTACCGCACCGAAATTCCGTTTATGTTACAGAGCGGCTTCCCCTCCGAAGAGGAGCAGGTCGCCCAGTATCAGGGCATGCTGCAGATGTTTAACAGCAAGCCCGTGACCCTGCGTACGCTGGATATCGGCGCCGATAAGCAACTGCCGTATATGCCGATTAGCGAAGAGAACCCGTGCCTTGGCTGGCGCGGGATCCGTATTACGCTCGATCAGCCGGAGATCTTCTTGATCCAGGTGCGCGCCATGCTGCGTGCCAATGCCGCCACCGGCAACCTCAGTATACTGCTGCCGATGGTCACCAGCCTCGAAGAAGTTGATGAAGCCCGCCGCCTGATTGAGCGCGCCAGCCGTGAAGTCGAAGAGATGATTGGCTATGCGATTCCCCGCCCGCGCCTTGGGGTGATGCTGGAAGTGCCGTCTATGGTCTTTATGCTGCCGCAGTTGGCGAACCGCATCGACTTCATCTCGGTCGGCACCAACGACCTGACGCAATACATCCTCGCGGTCGACCGCAACAATACCCGCGTCGCCAATATGTACGACTGCCTGCATCCTGCTGTATTGCGGGCGCTGGCGATGATCGCCCATGATGCCGAGCGTTTTGGTATCGATCTGCGCCTGTGCGGCGAAATGGCCGGCGACCCGATGTGCGTCACCATCCTGGTGGGCCTCGGCTATCGCCATTTGTCGATGAACGGCCGTTCGGTCGCGCGCGTGAAATATCTGCTGCGCCGTATCGATATCGAAGAAGCGCAGGAGCTGTCACGGCGCAGTCTGGAAGCGCAGATGACCACCGAAGTGCGCCACCAGGTGGCGGCGTTTATGGAGCGCCGCGGTCTCGGCGGCCTGATCCGCGGCGGACGGTAACTTACATACTGTTATCGGTTTGCAACTTTTTAAGGGTTTTTCCCGGACGCCGCACGTTGCGCCTTCTCCGGGCTACCAAATCGCATCGTGTTGTAGCCCCGGTAAGCGGCATCGCCACCGGGGGATTTTGAGGCCACCAACACCTGCAGTTTCAGTAGCCATGGGGACAAGGTAGAGATCTTAAGCTCGCAATGGCACGGACCGTAGGTCGGGTAAGGCGTTAGCCGCCACCCGACAAAAAAAACGGCACCGCGAGTAGCGAGCCCGGGAAAAACCGCACTCTGTTAGCATCCGTATACATATCTTTTACACGTTCGGCGCGGATCGCACTACATGCTTATGCTATCATTCGCCTCCTTCGGAGTGCCCGTTTTATGCGGGCACGGATCATCACCGCTGTCCACTTTCGGCGGAATAACAAGTCTTTATGGTGACAGATGAATAGTGGCTACCTGCATTTTCCGGAGTTCGATCCGGTAATATTTTCCATTGGACCGGTCTCTCTCCACTGGTACGGCTTAATGTACCTGGTTGGTTTCGTCTTTGCGATGTGGCTGGCCACCCGTCGGGCTAATCGTCCGGGCAGCGGCTGGACGAAAAATGAAGTGGAAAACCTGCTCTACGCGGGCTTCCTCGGCGTATTCCTCGGCGGCCGTATCGGCTATGTGATGTTCTACAACCTGCCGGTCTTCCTTAGCGACCCGCTATATCTGTTCCGCGTCTGGGATGGCGGCATGTCGTTCCACGGCGGCCTGATCGGCGTGATTCTGGTGATGATTATCTTCGCCAAACGCACCAAGCGCACCTTCTTCCAGGTTTCCGACTTCATCGCGCCGCTGATCCCGTTTGGCCTCGGCGCCGGGCGTCTGGGCAACTTTATCAACGGCGAGCTGTGGGGCCGCGTTGACCCGAACTTCCACTACGCGATGATTTTCCCGGGCTCGCGCGCTGAGGACCTGGCGCTGCTGCCGTCGCATCCGGAATGGCAATCATTATTCGATACCTACGGCGCGCTGCCGCGTCATGCCTCGCAGCTTTATGAGCTGGCGCTGGAAGGCGTGGTGCTATTCCTGATCCTGAATCTGTTTATCCGTAAACCGCGCCCGACCGGTTCCGTTTCCGGCCTGTTCCTGATTGGCTACGGCCTGTTCCGCATTATTGTGGAATTCTTCCGCCAGCCGGACGCGCAGTTTACCGGCGGCTGGGTGCAGTACATCAGCATGGGGCAGATTCTTTCGATCCCGATGGTGCTTGCGGGTATCATTATGATGGTTTGGGCTTATCGTCACCGTCCGCAGCAACAAAACTCTTGAGGAACCATGAAACAGTATCTTGATTTGATGCAGAAAGTGCTCGCCGAGGGCACGCCAAAAAATGACCGCACCGGTACTGGCACGATCTCTATCTTCGGCCATCAGATGCGTTTTAACCTGCAGGAAGGCTTCCCGCTGGTGACCACCAAGCGCTGTCATTTACGCTCCATCATCCATGAACTGCTGTGGTTCCTGCAGGGCGACACCAACATTGCCTATCTGCACGAAAATAACGTCACCATCTGGGACGAGTGGGCGGATGAGAATGGCGATCTGGGGCCGGTCTACGGCAAACAGTGGCGTTCCTGGCCTGCGCCGGACGGCCGCCATATCGACCAGATCGGCACGGTCATGGAACAGCTGAAAAATGACCCGGACTCTCGCCGCATCATCGTGTCGGCATGGAACGTCGGCGAGCTGGATAAAATGGCGCTGGCGCCGTGCCATGCGTTCTTCCAGTTCTACGTCGCCGACGGCAAGCTCTCTTGCCAGCTGTATCAGCGCTCCTGCGACGTGTTCCTCGGCCTGCCGTTCAACATCGCCAGCTATGCGCTGCTGGTGCATATGGTGGCGCAGCAGTGCGATCTGCAAGTGGGCGACTTTGTCTGGACCGGCGGCGACACTCACCTGTACAGCAATCACCTGGAGCAGACTAATCTGCAGCTGAGCCGCGAACCGCGTCCGCTGCCGAAGCTGGTCATAAAACGCAAACCGGCGTCGATTTTCGACTACCGTTTTGAAGACTTCGAAATCGAAGGCTATGACCCGCATCCGGGAATTAAAGCGCCTGTGGCGATTTAACCTCTCTGTAGTGATGACAAACCGGCGCCACCAGCGCCGGTTTTTTTTGCCCTCCGCAAAATTTTGCGAGCCTGATTCCTGTCGTCGTTCAACATCCTGCAACCGCCCAATATTTTCCCGAGCCGCGACGCGAACCGTAGATTTACCATTCGAATTGATAATCAGAGCAACGCATACTCGGCGCCATGAACAGACAGCATGGCTACACCCTAATTGAAATGCTGGTCACCATGATGCTGGTGGTCATCCTCAGCGCCAGCGGTATGTACGGCTGGCAGCGCTGGCAACAGCAACAGCGCCTGTGGCAGGTCGCCTGCCAGGTGCGCGATTATCTCGTGCTGCTGCGCGATGACGCTAACTGGCACAACCGCGATCGCGTCATTAACGTCGGACATTCGCCCGCAGGCTGGTGTCTGGGCGTAAGCGGCGTGGAAGCTGACTGTCACGCGAAAACGCCTTTAACCCTGCAGCCGCTGTGGCCGGGGATTACGCTGCAACATTTGACGGCGGGCATCGGTTTTTACGGCCTGCGCAACAGCGCCTGGGCCGGGCATATCCTGCTGCAAAGCGAGGTCGGGTCGTGGCGGATCGTTGTCTCTAACTGGGGGCGCATACGCCTGTGCCGGGAAGGAGAGGAATTATGCCAGTAGCAGCGCGCGGCTTTTCGCTCATTGAAACGCTAATCGCTATGGCGATAGGCTCTGTGTTACTGCTGGGGGCCGCTCGTTTCCTTCCGGCGCTACAGCGCCAGATTCTTCGCCAAACGCAGCAGCAGGCGCTGGAAAACGAACTATGGCAGCGGGTCTATGCGTTAGCCAAACACCTGCAGCGCGCCGGATATTGCGCGGGTCACTGTAATGGTCAGGCGCTGGCTATAGCCGACGGCGGACAGTGCGTTATCGTTCGCTGGGATGGCAACAGTAACGGCACTTGGGATTTGGCGCCGGAGGCCGATGCCGATTCTACCGGTTTTCGCCTGCGCGACGGAGCGCTGGAAACGCGGCGCGGCGTTACTGACTGCGGCGGAAAAAATTGGGAGAAAATGACTAATCCCGCCGCTATCACGGTCACGCGCTTTCACGTTGAGCGGCAGGCGATAAGCGGGTTTTCTCCTGAACTTATCGTTACCCTGGGGGCGCAGGCGCAATCGGACTCGCGTATTTCCGCCGAGGCGCAATATCAGGTAACGGGGTTCAACCTGTGAAACGCCAGCGCGGAGTTTCATCACTGCTGATAGTGCTGCTGCTACTGGCGCTGGGCAGCCTGTTATTGCAGGGGATGAATCAGCAGCAGCGATCGCTGCTGGCGCAGGTGAGCGCCGAAACCCAGGCAATTCGCGATACGGCCGCCGCGCAGTCGGCGCTGCAATGGGGCAAAGTGGTGAACTGGCCGCTGCAGAGCGCAGTTGCGTGTCAACAGGAAAACAGCCAACGCTGGCGCGCGTGTCTGCGGCTTTTTAATGATGGCCGCGCGCTGCTTATCGCCGGCAGCGGCACGATACAGCTGTGGCAGTCAGCGTCGATTGAGCAGGGCAAGCTGCGGTATTTAGCGCATGGCTGGAGCGACTTTTGCCCGTTGAAGGAGAGTGCGTTATGCCTGATGCCGTAGCGCGCCAGCGCGGTTTTAGTCTGGCGGAGACATTATTAGCGATGGCGCTGTTAATCATGACCATCACGGCGCTTGGCGGCTATCATCGCGGGCTGGCCAGCGGCGCCGCTCAATTGAACGCCTATCGCCAGCAGTGGCGCGACGCGTGGCGCTTGAGCCTGCTTGTTCCTTCGGCGCAGCCCTATAAAGGACAAATAAGCCGCGTGCAGACATCGAGGCAAAGTTGTGTCAGCATCACGGTAACGATCACCATGCCCGCCGCTAAGCGGGTGCAGATGACCCGGCTACATTGCCCGGTAAATCAGTAGTCAGGAGCGAATATGTTAAGGGTGTACCACTCAAACCGTCTGGATGTGCTTGAAGCGCTGATGGAGTTTATCGTCGAGCGCCAGCGGCTGGATGACCCTTTCATGCCGGAAATGGTGCTGGTGCAAAGTACCGGTATGGCGCAATGGTTGCAGATGACGCTGGCGAAGCGCTTCGGCATTGCGGCGAATATCGAGTTTCCGCTGCCTGCCAGCTTTATCTGGGACATGTTCGTTCGCGTGCTTGACGATATTCCCGGCGAGAGCGCCTTCAGTAAACAGAGCATGAGCTGGAAGCTGATGACCCTGCTGCCGCAGTATCTCGACGATGAAGCCTTCGCGCTGTTGCGCCACTATCTGAGCGATGATAGCGACAAACGTAAGCTGTTCCAGCTGGCCGCGCGGGTAGCCGATCTGTATGACCAGTATCTGGTCTATCGCCCGGAGTGGCTGATGCGCTGGGAGGCCGATGAACGGGTTGAGGGGCTGGGCGACGCCCAGCAGTGGCAGGCGCCGCTGTGGAAAGCGTTAGTCGAATACACCGCGGAGCTGGGGCAACCGCTGTGGCACCGCGCCAATCTGTACCAGCGCTTTATCAGCGCGCTGGAAAACGCTGACCAACCGCCAGCCGGGCTGCCGTCGCGGGTCTTTATCTGCGGCATTTCGGCGCTGCCGCCGGTGTATTTGCAGGCCCTGCAGGCGCTGGGCAAGCATGTCGATGTCTATGTACTCTTCACTAACCCCTGTCGCTACTACTGGGGTGATATTAAAGATCCGGCGTTTCTTGCCAAACTGATGTCGCGCCAGCGCCGCCACCACCGCGGGGCGCGCGAGCTGCCGCTGTTCCGTGACACCGAACAGGCGCCGGGATTGTTTAATGATGATGGCGAGCAGGATGTCGGCAATCCGCTGCTGGCCTCGTGGGGCAAGCTCGGGCGCGATTATATCTATCTGCTAGCCGGGCTGGAGCGTTACGAAGAGCTGGACGCCTTTGTCGATATCGCCCCCGATAACCTGCTGCATAACCTCCAGGCCGATATTCTTGAGCTGCGCAACGCCGCGGTGGCGGGGCGTTCCGCGCAAGAGTTCGCCAGCAGTAAGAGCAAGCGCCCGCTGGCGATTGAAGACCGCAGCCTGGCTATCCACGTCTGCCATAGCCCGCAACGTGAAGTGGAAGTGCTGCACGACCGACTGCTGGCGATGCTGGAAGAAGACCCGGCGCTGACGCCGCGCGATATTATCGTGATGGTCGCCGATATCGACAGCTACAGTCCCTATGTTCAGGCGGTCTTCGGCGCAGCGCGCGGCGAACGCTGGCTGCCGTGGGCGATTTCCGACCGTCGGGCGCGAGAATCGCACCCGGCGCTACAGGCGTTTATCACGTTGCTTTCTCTGCCGGACAGCCGCTTCGCCAGCGAAGATGTGCTGGCGCTGTTGGATGTGCCGGTGCTGGCGGCGCGCTTCAATATCAATGAAGAGGGGCTGCGCTACCTGCGCCAGTGGGTCAATGAATCCGGCGTACGTTGGGGTATGGATGACGACAACGTGCGCGAAATGGATCTCCCGGCGACCGGGCAGCACACCTGGCGTTTTGGGTTAACGCGTATGCTGTTGGGATATGCGATGGACAGCAGTCAGGGCGAGTGGCAGTCGGTGCTGCCCTATGATGAATCCAGCGGGCTGATTGCCGAATTGGTAGGGAATCTCGCGTCGTTACTGATGCAGCTTAATCTGTGGCGCCGCGGTCTGGCGCAGGATCGCCCGCTGGCAGAGTGGCTGCCGGTGTGCCGCGATCTGCTCACGGATTTCTTCCTGCCGGATAGCGACACTGAAGCGGCGCTGGCGCTGATTGAACAGCAATGGCAAGCCATCATCGATGGCGGTCTGGATGCGCAGTACGGGGCTGCCGTGCCGCTATCGCTGCTGCGCGATGAGCTGGCGCAGCGCCTCGATCAGCAGCGGATCAGCCAGCGTTTCCTGGCCGGGCCGGTGAATATCTGCACCCTGATGCCGATGCGCTCTATCCCTTTCAAGGTCGTCTGCCTGTTGGGGATGAACGATGGCGTCTACCCGCGTACACTCGCGCCGCTGGGCTTCGATTTAATGAGCCAAAAACCGCAGCGCGGCGACCGCAGCCGTCGCGATGATGACCGTTATCTGTTCCTGGAAGCGCTGATGTCGGCCGAACAGAAGCTATACATCAGCTACATCGGGCGCTCAATCCAGGATAACAGCGAGCGCTATCCTTCGGTGCTGGTACAGGAACTGGCGGACTATATCGGTCAGAGCCACTGCCTTGAAGGCGATGAAGCGCTGGACTGCGATGCCAGCGAACGCCGCGTTAAGGAGCACATTACCCATCTGCATACGCGTATGCCATTCGATGCCGCCAATTATCTGCCGGATGAAGATCAGAGCTATGCAAAAGAGTGGCTGGCCGCCGCCAGCCAGCAGGGGGAGGCACACAGCGAATTTATCCAGCCGCTTGCGCCGCTTGCTATCGACACGCTGCCGTTCGAACAGCTGTTACGCTTTTGGCAGCATCCGGTGCGTGCTTTCTTCCAGCAGCGTCTGCGGGTGAATTTCCGCTCTGAAGAGAGCGAGATCCCCGAAGATGAGCCTTTCGTGCTTGAAGGGCTAAGCCGTTACCAGTTGAACCAACAGTTGCTGAATACGCTGATTGAACAACAGGATGCGTCAGCGATGTATCGTCGTTTTCGTGCGGCGGGTGAGCTGCCTTTTGGCGCGTTTGGCGAACTGGCATGGGAGGCGCAGCGTCAGGAAATGCAGAACCTGGCTGAGCGGGTTATCGCCAGTCGTCAGCCCGCGCAAAGTATGGAGATCGACCTACAGTGCAACGGTATCAATCTCACCGGCTGGCTACAGCAGGTACAGCCGGATGGGCTATTGCGCTGGCGTCCGTCGCTGCTGAGCGTCTCTCAGGGCGTGCAACTTTGGCTGGAACATCTTGTCTATTGTGCTAGCGGCGGTCTCGGCGAAAGTCGGTTGTTCGTGCGCAAAGAAGGCGAGTGGCGTTTCCCGCCGCTGGCGGCGGAGCAGGCGCAGGCGTACCTGAATGAGCTAGTAGAAGGCTACCTGCAGGGGATGTCAAAACCGCTACTGCTGTTGCCGGAAAGCGGCGGCGCGTGGCTAAAAGCCTGTTACGACGCGGAAAAGGATGTCATGTTAATGGATGACGAAACGCAACAAAAAGCCCGCAGTAAGTTCCTTCAGGCCTACGAAGGTAATATGGTGGTGAGCGGCGAAGGTGCCGATATCTGGTACCAGCGCCTGTGGCGCACTCTGGAGCCTGCGTACTATGAAGAGATTATCGCGCAGGCGCAGCGTTATCTGTTGCCGATATTTCGTTTCCATCAGTCCGAATAAAATTGTAATAGTATAAAAATTGCGCAGAAGAAGGTTGTTCATTTATTATGCGCATCGAATCACGGACTGATGTTGTAAATACCTTGAAGATGGCGTTTTGCCTGATGATGGGTATCCACGCTGATGCTATGCAGCGCGAAGTTTGTTAATGATGAGGTCCGTGAATGCCCCGCAGTTTATGGTTCAAAGTTCTTGTTGTAGTGGTCGCCCTTTGGGCGCCGTTAAGTCAGGCAGACACCGGATGGCAACCGATTCAG
The DNA here is from genome assembly GCF_050600725.1 of Klebsiella sp. 141251. NCBI lineage: Bacteria > Pseudomonadati > Pseudomonadota > Gammaproteobacteria > Enterobacterales > Enterobacteriaceae > Klebsiella > Klebsiella sp. 141251. The sequence goes on along the minus strand of NZ_JAQIRG010000004.1, from coordinate 261,105 downwards.
GAAACCATTCGTAAAAGCGAAAAAGATCCCCGTCAATATCAGGCCATTCGCCTGCAAAACGGCATGGTCGTGCTGCTGGTATCCGATCCGCAGGCGGTGAAATCGCTGTCGGCGCTGGTGGTGCCGGTGGGTTCATTACAGGATCCGGCCGATCATCAAGGGCTGGCGCACTATCTCGAGCATATGACCTTAATGGGCTCGCAGAAGTACCCGCAGCCTGACAGCCTTGCTGAATTTCTCAAAATGCACGGCGGCAGCCATAATGCCAGCACCGCGCCGTATCGCACCGCGTTCTATCTTGAAGTGGAAAATGACGCGCTCAACGGCGCCGTCGATCGGCTGGCTGATGCCATTGCCGCGCCGCTGCTGGATAAAAAATATGCCGAACGCGAACGTAACGCGGTCAACGCCGAATTGACCATGGCGCGCACCCGGGACGGGATGCGCATGGCGCAGGTGAGCGCTGAAACCATCAACCCTGCGCACCCGGCTTCACAATTTTCCGGCGGTAACCTCGATACGCTAAGCGATAAGCCTGGTAGCCCGGTGCTTGATGCGCTGCACGCTTTCCGCGACCGCTGGTACTCGGCAAACCTGATGAAGGCGGTCATCTACAGTAATAAGCCACTGCCTGAGTTGGCAAGCATTGCCGCCGCGACCTACGGGCGGGTGCCAAACCACGACATCAGCAAGCCGGAAATTACCGTACCGGTTGTGACCGATGCGCAGAAGGGCATTGTGATTCACTACGTGCCGGCGATGCCGCGCAAAGTTCTGCGCGTTGAGTTCCGCATTGATAACAACAGCGCTCAGTTCCGCAGCAAGACCGATGAGCTGGTGACCTATATGATCGGCAACCGCAGCCCCGGCACTTTATCCGACTGGCTGCAGAAGCAGGGGCTAGCGGAAGGGATTCGCGCGGATTCCGATCCGGCCGTCAACGGCAATAGCGGCGTGCTGGCCATCTCCGCTACCCTCACCGATAAAGGTCTGGCGCACCGCGATGAAGTTACCGCAGCAATCTTCAGCTACCTGAATTTGTTGCGTACTCAGGGTATTGATAAGCGCTACTTTGATGAGTTAGCCCACGTGCTGGAGCTCGATTTCCGCTATCCGTCGATTAACCGCGATATGGATTATGTGGAGTGGCTGGCCGATACCATGATTCGCGTGCCGGTAGAGCACGTACTGGACGTGGTTAATATCGCCGACCGCTATGATGCCCAGGCGATTAAAGACCGTCTGGCGATGATGACCCCGCAAAATGCGCGTATCTGGTACATCAGCCCGAATGAGCCGCACAACAAAACCGCTTATTTCGTCAATGCGCCTTACCAGGTTGATAAAATTAGCCCCCAGACCTTCGCCGACTGGCAGCAAAAATCTGCGGCCATCAAGCTGCAGCTGCCGGCGCTGAACCCGTATATTCCGGATGATTTCACGCTGATTAAGAGCGATAAGGCGTACCCGCATCCGGAGCTTATCGTCGATGAGCCGACGCTGCGCGTGGTGTATGCCCCAAGCCAGTACTTTGCCAGCGAACCGAAGGCCGACGTCTCTCTGGTGCTGCGTAACCCGCAGGCGATGGACAGCGCGCGCCGGCAGGTGATGTTCGCGCTGAATGATTATCTGGCCGGCATTGCGCTTGACCAGCTCAGCAACCAGGCCGCGGTAGGTGGAATCAGCTTCTCGACCGGCGCCAACAACGGTCTGATGGTTAACGCCAACGGCTATACCCAGCGCCTGCCGCAGCTCTTTACCGCGCTGCTGGACGGCTACTTTAGCTATACGCCGACCGAAGAGCAGCTTGAGCAGGCGAAGTCCTGGTATGCCCAGATGATGGATTCGGCGGACAAAGGCAAAGCCTATGATCAGGCGATTATGCCGATTCAGATGCTGTCGCAGGTACCCTATTTTGAGCGCAAAACGCGCCGCGCGCTGCTGCCGTCAATCACTCTGAAAGAGGTGATTAACTATCGCGATAACCTGAAAGCCAGGGGGCGCCCGGAGCTGCTGGTCGTCGGTAACATGAGCGCCCGGCAGTCCACCGATCTGGCCCGCCAGATCCAAAAACAGCTTGGCGCCGATGGTAACGAGTGGTGTCGCAACAAAGACGTGCTGATCGACAGCAAACAGCTGGCGATGTTTGAAAAAGCAGGCAGCAGCACCGACTCCGCGCTGGCGGCGGTTTTCGCGCCGCCAAACGTCGATGAATACAGCAGCATGGCCGCCAGTTCACTGTTGGGGCAGATCATTCAGCCCTGGTTCTACAACCAGTTACGTACTGAAGAACAACTCGGCTATGCGGTATTTGCCTTCTCAATGAATGTTGGCCGCCAGTGGGGGATGGGCTTCCTGCTACAGAGTAGCGATAAACAGCCTGCTTTCCTCTGGCAGCGCTTCCAGGCTTTCTTCCCGACGGCGGAAGCCAAACTGCGGGCGATGAAGCCGGAAGAGTTTGCCCAGATCCAGCAGGCGGCGATTAGCCAGATGCTGCAGGCGCCGCAAACGTTGAGCGAAGAAGCGTCAAAGCTGAGCAAAGATTTCGATCGCGGTAATATGCGCTTCGATTCACGTGATAAAGTAGTGGCTCAGATTAAACTGCTGACGCCGCAAAAACTTGCCGACTTCTTCCATCAGACGGTGGTGGATCCGCAAGGCATGGCACTGTTATCCCAGGTTTCCGGCAGCCAGAACGGCAAGGCGGAATACGCCGCCCCTGAAGGCGGCAAGGTATGGGAAAGCGTCAGCGCATTGCAGAAATCCTTACCCCTGATGCGAGAGAATGAATGACCGAAACCGCTGAGTCTCTTGACCCACTCCGCTTGCCCCTGACGGGCGAGCGGCTGATAGAAGCCTCCGCGGGCACCGGAAAAACTTTTACCATCGCCGCGCTATATCTCCGGCTGCTGCTGGGGCTGGGGGGCGAATCCGCTTTCCCCCGGCCGGTCAGCGTGGAAGAGCTGCTGGTGGTGACCTTTACCGAAGCAGCGACGGAAGAGCTGCGCGGGCGTATCCGTAGTAATATCCACGAGCTGCGGATTGCCTGCCTGCGCGAAAGCGCCAGCGATCCGCTCTACGTTTCTCTGCTTGCGGAAATTGCCGATAAAAACCAGGCGGCGCAAACGTTGTTGCTGGCGGAACGGCAAATGGACGAGGCCGCGGTCTTTACCATCCATGGTTTCTGTCAGCGAATGCTGAGCCTCAACGCCTTCGAGTCCGGCATGCTGTTTGAACAGCAACTGATCGAAGACGAATCCCGCCTGCGTTATCAGGCCTGCGCCGACTTCTGGCGTCGCCACTGCTATCCGCTGCCGCGCGATATCGCCGCCGTGATCCATGAACAATGGAAAGGGCCGCGCGATCTGCTCAAGGCTATAGACCGCTGGCTGCAGGGCGAAGCGCCGCAGCTAAAATCGCCGCCGCCCGCGGAAGAGACGCTGGCAAGCCGCCATCAGCAAATCCTGGAACGTATCAATGCGCTGAAGCAGCAGTGGCGGGAGCAGGTGGGTGAAATTGAAAACGTGCTGGAAAGCTCAGGGCTCGATCGCCGCAAGTTCAACCGCGGTAACCAGGGCAAGTGGATCGAAAAGGTAAGCGCCTGGGCGCAGGAAGAAACGCTAAGTTATCAGCTGCCTGATGCGCTGGAAAAATTCTCGCAACCGTTCCTCATTGAGCGCACCAAAGACGGCGGCGAACCGCCTCTGCATCCGCTATTCAGCGCGGTAGAGGCGCTGCTTGCCTCACCGCTGACCTTAAACGATCTGGTTATCGCCAGGGCGATGGTCGAGATCCGCGAAGCGGTCGCCCGCGAAAAGCGGCGTCGAGGCGAACTGGGCTTTGACGACATGCTAAGCCGTCTTGACGACGCGCTACGCGGCGACAGCGGCGAAGCGTTGGCCAGCGCCATCCGCCAGCGTTTCCCGGTGGCGATGATCGATGAGTTCCAGGATACCGATCCGCAGCAGTATCGTATCTTCCGCCGCATCTGGCGTCGCCAGCCGGATACGGCTTTGCTGTTAATTGGCGACCCGAAACAGGCGATTTACGCCTTCCGCGGCGCCGATATTTTTACCTATATGAAAGCGCGCGGTGACGTTGCCGCCCACTATACGCTGGATACCAACTGGCGTTCGGCGCCGGGCATGGTACAGAGTGTTAATCGTCTGTTCGGCCTGAGTGATAATCCATTCATGTTCCGCGAGATCCCATTCTTGCCGGTGAAGCCAGCCGCTAAAAATCAGACGTTGCGCTTTACCATTGATGAGAAGCCGATCCCGGCGATGAACATGTGGTTAATGCTTGGCGAAGCCGTCGGTTCTGGCGATTATCAGTCCTTTATGGCGCAATTATGCGCGACGCAGATCCGCGACTGGCTCAGCGCCGGCCAGCAGGGACGCGCGCTGCTGTGGCGTGGCGAAAACGCTGAGCCGGTGCGCGCCTCCGATATCACCGTGCTGGTGCGTAACCGTCTCGAAGCGGCGCTTATTCGCGATGCGCTGCAGCTCTTGTCAATCCCGTCGGTCTATCTCTCAAACCGCGACAGCGTTTTTGAAACCCCGGAAGCGCAGGAATTACTGTGGGTTCTACAGGCGGTACTGGCGCCAGAGCGTGAAAACACGCTACGCAGCGCGCTGGCAACGTCGATGTTTGGCCTTAACGCGCAGGATATCGAAAACCTCAATCAGGATGAACGAGCCTGGGATGCGCTGGTAGAGGAGTTCAGTGAATACCGGCAGATCTGGCGCCAGCGCGGCGTAATGCCGATGCTGCGCGCGCTGATGGGGGCGCGTCATATAGCCGAAAACCTGCTGGCGACCCACGGCGGCGAACGCCGTTTGACCGATATTTTGCATATCAGCGAATTATTGCAAGAAGCAGCGAATCAGCTCGAAAGCGAGCACGCGCTGGTGCGCTGGCTGACGCAACATATCGCCGAACCGGACAGCAATGCTTCCAGCCAGCAGATGCGTCTGGAGAGCGATAAGCATCTGGTGCAAATCGTCACTATCCACAAATCAAAAGGACTGGAATATTCGCTGGTCTGGCTGCCATTTATCGCGCGCTTTCGTAAACAGGATCAGGCGTTTTATCACGACCGCGATTCCTTTGCCGCGGTCCTCGACCTTGGAGAAGGGGAGAATAGCCTTGAGCTGGCGGAAGCCGAGCGCCTGGCGGAGGATTTACGCCTGTTGTACGTCGCCCTGACCCGCGCGGTGTGGCACTGCAGCCTCGGGGTTGCGCCGTTAAGTACCCGCCGTAGCGATAAACCTGGCAACAGCGATTTTCATCACAGCGCCCTCGGCCGTCTGCTGCAGGACGGCGAGCCGATGGACGCGGCGGGATTAACCGCGCGGCTACAGGCATTGTGCAGCGATGATATTGCGCTATGTCTTCCCGATAGCATGGACCAGACGCCGTGGCAGGCGCCGGAAAACGCGCTGCCGCCGCTTTCGGCGCGGACCCTTGAACGCCAGGTTATGGACGACTGGCGGGTGACCAGTTATTCCGGTTTGCAGCAGCATGGTTCCAGCGCAGGTCAGGACCTGCTGCCGCGTCTTGATATCGATGCCGCGGGCGTGGGCGAGGTGGCGGAAGAGCCGCAGCTCACGCCTCATCAGTTCCCGCGCGGCGCGTCGCCGGGGACATTTCTGCATAGCCTATTTGAGGATCTCGATTTCAGTCAGCCGGTACCGGTTGACTGGATGGCGCAAAAACTACAGTTGCACGGTTTTGGCGAAGAGTGGGCGCCGGTGTTGAGCGAATGGCTGGACGGCGTGCTGCGAACACGCCTGCCGGGGGCAGAAATCGCCCTGAATCAGCTGGGCGCCCGGGATAAACAGGTGGAAATGGCCTTCTATCTACCGATTGAACAACCGCTGGATCCGCTGCAGTTGGACGCGCTGATCCGCCGCTATGATCCGCTCTCGGCTGATACCCCGGCGCTCGATTTCCGCCAGGTCCGCGGCATGTTGAAAGGGTTTATCGATCTGGTATTTCGTCACGATGGCCGCTATTACCTGCTGGATTACAAATCTAACTGGCTGGGAGAAGACCGCGAAGCTTACACCCAACAGGCGATGACCCAGGCGATGCGCCTGCATCGTTATGACCTGCAGTACCAGCTGTATAGCCTGGCGCTGCATCGCTATCTGCGTCACCGTATTGCCGATTATCACTACGAACGGCACTTTGGCGGCGTCATTTATCTCTTTTTACGCGGTATGGACGGGCAGGAAGGCGGGCAGGGGATCTTCACCACCCGCCCGGCGCAGCCGCTGATTGACGGCCTCGATGCGTTATTTGCCGGTGTTACTCAGGAGGTGGGCTCATGACCATGGATGAACTGCTGCTGGCCGCCGCCGAGCAGCGTCTGCTGCGGCCGCTGGACGTACAGTTTGCGCTGATGGTGGCGCAGGATGCCCCTCCGGCAGTGAAGCTGGCCGCCGCGCTGCTGAGCCGGGATGCCGGCGAGGGGCATGTCTGTCTGCCGCTGTCGCGCCTCAACGCTGAAGAAGCGCTAAGCGGCAAGGCCGGCGAGATCCGCGACCAGTTGCTGGCGATGGCCGGCGCGCCCCAGGACTGGCCTCAATTGTTGCTTTCTTCGTCAGCGGTGAGCCGCGGCGACGAACCGACGCCGATGATTTTATGCGGCGACAGGTTGTACCTGAACCGCATGTGGCGTAATGAACTCACCGTCGCCCGCTTCTTTAATGAGACGAACCGGGTGCTGGAGGTCGATGAAGGGCGGCTAACGGCAACCCTGAATGAACTCTTTCCGGCAACCGACGATATCGACTGGCAAAAAGTTGCCGCGGCGGTGGCGCTGACCCGGCGCATTTCGGTGATTTCCGGCGGCCCCGGCACCGGCAAGACCACCACCGTCGCGAAGCTGCTGGCGGCGCTGATTCAGATTAACGACACGCCGCGCTGTCGAATTCGGTTGGCGGCACCGACCGGTAAAGCGGCAGCGCGCCTGACAGAATCTCTGGGATCGGCGTTAAGAAAACTTCCGCTTAGCGAGGAGCAAAAAGCGCTGATTCCCGCCGATGCCAGTACCCTGCATCGCCTGCTGGGGGCGCAGCCCGGTAGTCAGCGCATGCGCTACCACGCTGGTAATCCGCTGCATCTGGATGTGCTGGTGGTCGATGAAGCGTCCATGATCGACCTACCGATGATGTCGCGCCTGATTGATGCTTTGCCGGAGCACGGGCGAGTGATCTTTCTTGGCGATCGCGATCAGCTTGCCTCCGTGGAAGCCGGGGCGGTGCTTGGCGATATCTGTGCCTGGGCGACATCCGGCTATACCGCGGCGCGAGCGCAAGAGCTGTCGCGGCTGACTGGCGCAACGGTGCCGGCGGGCGAGGGGCAGATGGCCGGAGCGCTGCGCGATAGTCTATGTCTGCTGCAAAAAAGCTACCGCTTTGGCAGTCACTCCGGCATTGGCAGCCTGGCGCGGGCGGTCAACGCCGGTGCGCGTGCGGACGTGAAAGCGACGTTACGCCAGCCGTTTGACGATATCGTTCTGCGGCCGCTCAGCACTACCGAGGAGTATGAAGCGATGCTGATGGCGGCACAGGAGGGCTACGGCCGTTATCTGCAACTGCGCCGCGAGCAGGCCGCGCCGGAACAGATGATTGCCGCCTTCGGCGAGTTTCAGCTGCTGTGCGCGCTGCGTGAAGGGCCTTACGGGGTAAGCGGCGTGAATGAACAGCTGGAGCAGATGCTCCACCGTAAGCGAGCGATAACGCTACCGCGCCATTCACGCTGGTACGATGGCCGTCCGGTGATGATTTCCCGGAACGATAGCGCGCTGGGGCTGTTTAACGGCGATATCGGCATTGCGCTGGAACGGGACGGCGACCTACGCGTATGGTTCCCGATGCCCGATGGCAGCATTAAATCGGTGCAGCCAAGCCGCCTGCCGGAACACGATACCGCATGGGCAATGACGGTGCATAAGTCGCAAGGGTCGGAGTTCGATCATGCGGCGCTGATCTTACCTTCTCGTAGCGTACCGCTAGTAACCCGCGAGCTGGTTTATACTGCGATAACCCGCGCCAAACGGCGCCTGTCGCTTTATGCCGACGAGCAGGTACTGGCGCAGGCCATCGTGACGCGGACCGAGCGGCGCAGCGGCCTGGCGGAGATTTTCGCTGCTCAGTGAAACCTGAATCTGCCGGGTTCAGTACCCGGCAGCTGATAGGCGGTAATTAAAGGCATAATCCACCGCGGTAGTATGGAACAGGTGGCAAAGATGTTTTGATTCGCGCAAAGAAAGGGGGATGGTTATCCTCATTAAATGAAATATAAAAGTAAACCTATCCAAACGACAGAAACGGAATTGATGGCAAAGAAACGTCCCACGGCGTTTTGTGCAACTGAGGGTGAAAATATATATGTGAAGGTTTTGAAAATAATTGAAATGATAAGGTTAAACACAGAGAGTATGAAAGCAAAAATAGCCACCTCGAAAGCTGGTACAAACACGGTTCCTTTGTACGTACCATTCAGGTGCAGAATGAATAGCAGCAGCCAGGGATATATAGAGAGCGTAATAACAATGATGCTGGTATTACGGGTAAACCAGTTGACAGAATTATCCATAAATAGTCTATTTCCTTTTGTGGTCAGGCTGAATTGCCCATTAAATTGACCGTGCGGGAAAGAATCTAAGTATATCGAATGGGAGCATCGTATCCATCCTGGAAAGTGTGCGCTTCGGTCGCCAATCAATACCTACAGGCGTAAAATCGTGCTCCTGGCTCCAGTGAATGCAGCGGGTGGTCAGCACAAACGGCTTATTGAGTCCCATATGCTACGCCTGAGAGCTGTCTGGCGGAAATCTTCGCCGGACTCGGGCTGGGCTGAATACGCTCTTTACCTCTGATTAATAAGCAAATAAAAGTAGCAGCCAGAGCAGAGAAATAGAGTTCATGGCCAAAAAATAGGTTACATAGCTTTTTGGAGTCTGTGAGGTTGATATATCAGCAATAACAATAATTACTACTGAAATAATAAGGTTGACGATAGATAAAATAACAAATAAAAAGACCGTCATAAGGCCTGCGGCAAAGGCAGCATAGGCTGGTCCACTGCTCATCATGGTTAAAAGCAGTAAGACCCAAGGGTAAATCGAAATCACGGTAGTAATTTTCTTGATGTTTTTAGTAATTGCGTTGGTTTTCTTTTTCATTGTTAACCTTTATTTTGGGGACGGCTCTCTAATAGAATTGACTATGGCGTTCTACCCGGGTTTATTTAATGTGCTATTGAATTTATGCAAAATAAATATATGTCGTAATTTGCTGTTAAATATAAAGGTATAGCCAGAGTGGCGACATGGTATTCATTGCGCAGAAATAGATTTTTAGCTTTCTTGGTTTTAGCAATGTAAAAACGCTCATGCATCCAATAGTGATAAGCGAAAGCGCCAGGTTAATAATAGATAATACAGTGATGGGAACCAGTAGATGTAATCCATCTTCCGTAAAATTGTAGGGCGCGAGGCTGTATTTAATATGTGTAATCAATATTATTAACCATGGGTATATAGCAATGATGGAAACAACCGTCTGAGATCTATTAATAATCCAACTATCAGAGTTATGCATCATTCATCATGTTTATCAATAATGTGTTGTTTTTTTATTCTTTAGGAAGGAGCATAGCGTTGATGCAGTGATAAAGATATACCTCGGCATTAAACCAGGAATAAAGCCCGGATGCTGAAGATTTGTCACTGCTGCGGCGGTGATAGAACAAAATGACTATCCTGAAGGCGTGGGATATGCCTATTTGCAATCGGGTAGCCCGGATAAGGCGCAAGCCGCAATCCGGGAATCCTCCCCCGGTGGCGCTTACGCTTACCGGGGCTACCAACCGACTACCGAACCGTAGCCCGGATAAGGTGCAAGCCGCAATCCGGGAATCCTCCCCCGGTGGCGCTTACGCTTACCGGGGCTACCAACCGACTACCGAACCGTAGCCCGGATAAGGCGCAAGCCGCTATCCGGGGGGATCCGTCAGCCCAGGTCTGCCATCAATACCTTCGAACGGCGCTGATAGTTGTACAACTGTTTTTTACTCTCCGGCAGCAAATCAATATCCACCGGGGTGAAGCCGCGTTCCTGGAACCAGTGAATACTACGGGTGGTCAATACAAATAGCTTGCTGAGCCCCATCTGCTTCGCCTGGGCGGCGATCCGGCTCAGCAGTACCTCGCCGCGTGACGAACTACGGTAATCCGGATGCACCGCTACGCAGGCCATTTCGCCGATTTTCTCTTCCGGGAATGGATAGAGCGCGGCGCAGGCGATGGTGGTGTTATCGCGCTGGATGATGGTGAATTTATCTATCTCCATTTCCAGCTGTTCGCGCGAGCGGCGCACCAGAATGCCTTGCTGCTCCAGCGGGCTGATAAGATCGAGGATGCCGCCGATATCGTTAATGGTTGCCCGGCGGATCTGCTCGGCGCTTTCCATGACGATCTGCGTACCGATACCGTCACGTGAGAACAGCTCCTGCAGCAGCGCGCCATCTTCCTGATAGCTAATTAAATGGCAGCGACGCACCCCGCTGCGGCAGGCTTTCACCGCCCCGCGCAGGAAGCGTACGGTGCCGGAATTATAATCTTCTTCCGCTTCCAGCTCCTCTACCCGCGCCTGCGCCTCGTTAGGGAACAGTTCGGAAACGATCTCGCCATGCTGGTCGTAGACCCCCTGCGACGAGCAGAAGCCGATCATCTTTTCAGCTTTCAGCTTTACCGCCAGCTGGGTGGCTATCTCTTCAGAAGTGAGGTTGAAGCTCTCGCCGGTGACGGATACCGCGACCGGGCCCATGAGCACGATTGCGCCGCTGTCCAGTTGGCGATGAATGGCTTCTTCGTCGATGCGGCGAATACGGCCGCTGTGGCAGTAATCCACGCCATCATCGACCCCAAGAGGTTGAGCGATAATAAAATTGCCGCTCACCACGTTGATATGCGCCCCCTGCAGGGGCGTATTGCCGAGGCTCATCGACAGGCGGGCGGTAATTTCTAACTGCAGCATACCGGCGGCCTGCTTAACCAGCTCAAGGGTTTTGGCGTCGGTGACGCGGGTTTGCTTGTGGTAAACCGGCTCGTGGTGGTGTTCCGCGAGATTAGCGTCAATTTGCGGACGCGCGCCATAGACCACCACCAGGCGAATACCGAGGCTATGCAATAAGCCAATGTCATTGACTATGCTGGAAAAGTTATCGTGCTCGATGGCTTCTCCGCCCAGCATGATGACAAACGTTTTTCCCCGGTGCGCGTTTATATAGGGAACAGAATGGCGGAATCCCTCGACCAGTTCAGTGCGACGCTCCTTCACCATGACAAACCCTCAATGCATGATTATTCGTAATAAGTGTATTTTTATTCTGTTTTGCTTCGTGGCGCAACCCCTAATTTGTCACTAATTTGCGAAAACATTGTGACAAAACCTTGGGTGTCAAAGTTTGTTTACCCTTTTATAGATGACAGGTTATGCGGCTTTGGTTAAAGTTTCCGGTCAATCTGTTCATTTTGGCTTCAAACGCGTTTTTTTGCTTGGGAGTGGCATGTCGGGATACAAGTCGGGATTAAGCCGCCGTCGTTTTTTACAAGGGGCGGGCGCCATGTGGTTAATGAGTGTGAGTCCGGTCGGTTTGGCCGCCGCCGCGCAGGTTGTCGCGGTGCGTATCTGGCCGTCGTCGACCTACACCCGCGTCACGGTGGAATCCAATCATGTACTGAAATATCGGCAGTTTGCGTTAAGCAATCCTGAGCGAGTGGTGGTTGATATTGAAGGCGTTAACCTGAACTCGGTCCTGAAAGGGATGGGCGGGCAGATTCGCGACGACGACCCGTATATTAAATCCGCGCGCGTGGGCCAGTTCGACCCGCAAACCGTGCGGATGGTGTTTGAACTGAAACAAAACGTCAAGCCGCAGCTGTTTGCGCTGGCGCCGGTCGCCGGTTTTAAAGAGCGTCTGGTGATGGATCTTTATCCCTCTACGGCCACCGATGTGCAGGATCCGCTGCTGGCGCTGCTGGAAGATTACAACAAAGGCGATCTGGAACGTCAGGTACCGCCGGCAGAGAGCGGGCCGCAGCCGGGGAAAGCCGGGCGCGATCGTCCTATCGTTATCATGCTCGATCCCGGCCATGGCGGTGAAGACTCCGGCGCGATTGGTAAATACCGTACTCGTGAGAAAGACGTGGTGCTGCAGATTGCCCGTCGATTGCGCGCGCTCATTGAGCGTGAAGGCAATATGAAGGTCTTTATGACCCGTAACGAAGACGTGTTTATTCCCTTGAAGGTGCGCGTCGCCAAGGCGCAGAAGCAGCGTGCCGACCTGTTCGTTTCGATTCACGCCGACGCCTTTACCAGCCGTCAGCCGAGCGGCTCTTCGGTGTTCGCGCTCTCGACCAAGGGCGCTACCAGTACCGCCGCAAAATACCTCGCGCAAACGCAGAACGCCTCGGACTTAATCGGCGGGGTCAGCAAGAGCGGCGATCGTTACGTTGACCACACCATGTTCGATATGGTGCAGTCCCTGACCATCGCCGACAGCCTGAAATTTGGTAAAGCGGTGCTGCAAAAAATGGGCAATATTAATAAGCTGCATAAAAATCAGGTGGAGCAGGCGGGCTTTGCGGTACTGAAAGCGCCGGATATTCCTTCGATTCTGGTCGAAACGGCCTTTATCAGTAACGTTGAAGAAGAGCGTAAACTGAAGACCGCGAAATTCCAGCAGGAAGTGGCGGAGTCGATTCTGGCGGGGATCAAAGCCTACTTTGCCGATGGGGCGACGTTGGCCAGACGCGGATAAAAAAATAGCGCCTTCGGGCGCTTTTTTTGTAGCGGTATCTACGGACGACAGAAACAAAAAAACACCCTTGAGGGTGTTCATTGTATTGGTTGCGGGGGCCGGATTTGAACCGACGACCTTCGGGTTATGAGCCCGACGAGCTACCAGGCTGCTCCACCCCGCGTCCGTGTTTACTCTTCCATCGAGTAAATTTGCTTCTGATTGTAATTGGTTGCGGGGGCCGGATTTGAACCGACGACCTTCGGGTTATGAGCCCGACGAGCTACCAGGCTGCTCCACCCCGCGTCCGCGTCTACTCTTCCATCAAGTAGATTTACTTCAGATTTTAATTGGTTGCGGGGGCCGGATTTGAACCGACGACCTTCGGGTTATGAGCCCGACGAGCTACCAGGCTGCTCCACCCCGCGTCCGTGGAAGCGCACTATACTCCGCTAGCGTTCTGATGCAACCTTTTTTCGTAGAAATCGTCAATTTTGTAAAAAATGGCGACTAAGTAGACAGTGATGGGCGGATTTTTACACAATTTGGGCTGCAGCTCGCTTTCGCGCATTTCATTAGCCGCATGGGTTTGTTATCTTCATCACGCACTAAGGCTTAGCAGCAATAAAGAAGAGATACCATGAAAGGACGTTGGGCAAAATATGTAGCGACGGGGGCGATGTTGGCGATGCTCGCCGCCTGTTCCTCGAAACCGACCGATCGCGGTCAGCAATATAGTGATGGCAAGTTTACCCAGCCGTTTTCATTGGTAAACCAACCTGATGCGGTAGGCGCGCCGATTAACGCCGGCGACTTCTCCCAGCAGGTTGGTCAGATTCGTAGCGCCTCTCCGCGTCTCTATAACAGCCAGAGCAGCGTTTATAACGCGATTCAGGAGTGGCTGCGTTCCGGCGGCGATACCCGCACGTTACGCCAGTTTGGTATTGATGCCTGGCAGATGCAGGGGGCTGATAACTACGGCAACGTGCAGTTTACCGGCTACTACACCCCGGTCGTACAGGCCCGCCACACTCGCCAGGGCGAGTTCCAGTATCCTATTTACCGTATGCCGCCGAAAAACGGCAAGCTGCCTTCCCGCGCCAGCATCTATGCCGGAGCGCTCAGCGATAACTACGTGCTGGCCTACAGCAACTCGCTGATGGATAACTTCATCATGGACGTTCAGGGCAGCGGCTATATCGATTTCGGCGACGGTTCGCCGCTTAACTTCTTCAGCTACGCCGGGAAAAACGGCTGGCCCTACCGTAGTATCGGTAAAGTGCTTATCGACCGCGGCGAAGTGAAGCGGGAAGATATGTCGATGCAGGCGATCCGGGAATGGGGCGAAAAGCATAGCGAAGCGGAAGTCCGCGAGCTGCTGGAACAGAACCCATCTTTCGTCTTCTTTAAACCGCAGTCCTACGCGCCGGTGAAAGGGGCCAGCGCGGTACCGTTGATTGGCCGCGCGTCGGTCGCCTCTGACCGTTCGATTATTCCGCCGGGAACCACCTTGCTGGCCGAGGTGCCTCTGCTGGATAATAACGGTAAGTTTAACGGTCAGTACGAGCTACGCCTGATGGTGGCGCTGGATGTCGGCGGGGCGATTAAAGGCCAGCACTTCGATATCTACCAGGGCATTGGCCCGGATGCCGGTCATCGCGCCGGTTGGTATAACCACTATGGCCGCGTGTGGGTGCTGAAAAACGCGCCAGGCGCCGGTAGCGTCTTTAGCGGTTAACGTTTAAACGTCCGTATGTTTCTAACCCGGATCCGCGTAACGCGCCGGATCCGGGGTCTCTACTTTATTCTGAGGTTTTATGTCTGTAGTAATCAGCGATGCCTGGCGCCAGCGGTTTGGCGGCACGGCGCGTTTATATGGCGAAAAGGCGCTGCAGTGTTTTGCCGATGCGCATGTCTGCGTGGTCGGCATCGGCGGCGTCGGTTCATGGGCGGCGGAAGCGCTGGCGCGAACCGGGATTGGCGCGATTACGCTGATTGATATGGATGATGTTTGCGTCACCAATACCAATCGCCAAATCCACGCCCTTGGCGGTAACGTTGGGCTGGCGAAAGCGGAAGTGATGGCCGAGCGTATACGTCTGATTAACCCGGAGTGCCGGGTTACGGTGATCGATGATTTCATCACGCCGGAGAACGTGGCGGAATACCTGGGAGCGGGCTTTAGCTATGTTATCGACGCTATCGATAGCGTCAGGCCAAAAGCGGCGCTGATCGCCTGGTGCCGTCGTTATAAAGTGCCGTTGGTGACGACCGGCGGAGCCGGCGGTCAAATCGATCCGACGCAGATCCAGGTGGCTGATTTGGCGAAAACTATTCAGGATCCGCTGGCGGCGAAACTGCGTGAACGGCTGAAAAGCCAGTTCGGCGTAGTGAAGAATAGTAAAGGAAAGCTGGGCATCGATTGCGTCTTCTCGACCGAAGCGTTGGTCTACCCGCAGGCGGATGGCAGCGTCTGCGCAATGAAAAGCACGGCGGAAGGGCCGAAGCGGATGGATTGCGCCTCCGGTTTTGGCGCGGCGACCATGGTGACGGCGACTTTTGGTTTTGTCGCCGTATCCCATGCGTTGAAGAAGATGTTGGCGAAAGCGCAGCGTCAAGGGGGATAGCCTGAGGGACTTTTTCCGGACGGCGCAGAAACGTAGCCCGGCTCAGCGTAGCGCAAGCCGGGAAGACGGCGTTTGAATTAGCCCTCGCGGGCGGCGGAGAGCACCGCGTCGCTTAGCGCCTGCAGCCCCTGGGTGCGCGAGGCGCTAAGCTGCCCGCGCAAACCCAGCTCATCGAATAGCGCCAACGGATCTTTCGCTAAAATCTCAGCGGCGCTTTTTCCTTCGCAGGCGGCTAACAGCACCGCCAGCAGGCCGCGCACGATACGCCCTTCGCTATCGCCAAAGAAGTGCATCTTGCCCTCGGCATCAACCTGATACCCGAGCCAGACGCGGTTTTCGCAGCCGGCGATCTCTTTCGCCTGCGTCCGCTGGGCGTCCGTTAATGGCGGCAGTTTCTTACCCACTAAAATCAACTGGCGGTACTTATCTTCCCACTGAGTCAGCGGGGCGAAGGTCTGGCGCAGCGTCGCTTCGCTGAGCGCGGCGCTTAAAGGTTGCGAGGTCATCATTAATCCACCAGTATTTCCAGCGCGCGGTCGATAGCGTGCACCAGCGCATAAACATCATCTTGCGTATTGTACGGCGCGAATGAGGCGCGCAGCGTACCGCTGACGCCTAATGCCGCCAGTAGCGGTTGCGCGCAATGCTGCCCGGCGCGCAGCGCAATGCCGGACTCCGCCAGCAGCGTAACCATATCGCTATGGTGTACGCCCTTGAAATCAAAGGCCAGCAGGCTCGAATCTTGACAGCGGAACGAACGAAAACCGGGCCGCTTTGCCAGCTCGTCTTCCGCAAGCGTCGCCAGGCTACGGCTCCAGTTTTCCGCCTGTGCAAGATCGATTTCCTGCAGCCATTCCAGCGCGGCGCTGAGGCCGATAACGCCGGCGACGTTGGGCGTCCCGGCTTCAAGCCTCCAGGGGGCGGGCTGGGTTTTAAAACCATCGAATGAGACTTCAGTAATCATTTTGCCGCCGCCGAGCCATGGCGACATCTCCGCCAGCAGGTCGCTTTTGCCGTATAGCGCGCCAATACCCGTTGGTCCATACAGCTTGTGGGCGGAGAAGGCATAAAAATCGATATCCAGCGCCTGCACGTCGGCCGGGAAGTGCACCGCGCCCTGCGCGCCGTCAACCATCACTATCATTCCCGCCTGATGGGCGAGAGCAATGGCACGCTGCAGGTCGGGGCAGCCGCCGGTGACGTTAGACATCTGGCCAATCGCCAGCACCCGGCTGCGTGAAGAGATAAGCGAAGGGAGTTGCGCGATATCCGGCAGACGATCGGCGCCCAGCGGCAGCTTGACCACCCGCGCGCCGGTTTGTTCGGCAACCATCAGCCACGGTACCAGGTTGGCGTGGTGTTCGGCTTCGCTGACGATTATTTCATCACCAGGATGCAGGCGCGGGCGCACGTAGCTCTGCGCGACCATATTGATAGCTTCGGTGGTGCCGCGGGTCCAGACGATATCTTTGCCGGAAGGGGCGTTAAGCCAGCCTGCGACGCGTTCGCGCGCCGCCTCGTAGCGCTCGGTAAGACGCTGGGCGGCGGCAAACTGGCTGCGGTGGACGTTGCCGGCGCTCAGGCGATAAAACTGGTCGCTGGCATCGATTACGGCCAGCGGTTTTAGCGCCGTCGCCGCGCTATCCAGATAGACGCCGGCATCCGCCAGGGCTGGAAACTGGGCGCGGAAGTGGGCGGGATTGAATGCGTTCATGGAATTCCTCATATCGATATCACGATCGTCGCGCAAATTCCCCATTAGGGCAAGGCTGGTGATAGCGAGGAGGCGGGGAGAACGGTGATTTTTCGGCAAAAAAAAGCACCGCGCATTGCGGTGCTACATTAAATCACTATGGACAGACAGGGTAAATGTACAGGAAGTGAAAAGGTAGCCTTGCTACCATGGTCTGCAAACCCAGACCAATTGCAAACACAACAACACAACATCACAACCGTAAGCCAAAAGCTTGTTGGAACACGCATTCCAAAAAAAGCTTTTCGTTCCGGCTCAGGAAGTGCCGCCACTATAGGTATTTGCTGGTAGAACCTCAACGGACAATTTATAATGGCTCAGATAAAAAAAACTAATAGGTTAACTGTTGTTTCCTATTTGTTAAAACTCGTTAACATCTCAGTCAGAATAACCATGTCGAAGCGATTACCACCTCTGAATGCATTACGTGTTTTTGATGCAGCCGCACGTCATCTGAGCTTCACTCGCGCAGCCGATGAGCTTTTTGTGACGCAGGCCGCAGTAAGTCACCAAATCAAGTCACTAGAGGACTTTCTGGGCCTGAAGCTGTTTCGTCGACGCAATCGCTCGCTGCTGTTAACGGAAGAGGGGCAAAGCTATTTTCAGGATATTAAAGAGATTTTTTCGCAGCTCACCGAAGCGACGCGTAAACTGCAGGCGCGCAGCGCGAAAGGGGCGCTAACTGTTAGTTTATTGCCCAGTTTCGCCATTCAGTGGCTGGTGCCGCGACTCTCAAGCTTTAACTCAGCTTATCCGGGGATCGACGTGCGGATCCAGGCGGTGGACCGTCAGGAAGATAAACTGGCCGACGACGTCGACGTGGCGATTTTCTATGGCCGCGGCAATTGGCCGGGGTTGCGTGTTGAAAAACTGTACGCCGAATATTTACTGCCGGTTTGTTCGCCATTGCTGTTAACCGGCGACAAAGCGTTGAAAACGCCTGCAGATCTGGCGCAACATACGCTGTTACATGATGCCTCTCGCCGCGACTGGCAAACTTATACCCGGCAACTGGGTCTAAATCATATCAATGTGCAACAGGGACCGATATTCAGCCACAGCGCGATGGTGCTGCAGGCGGCAATCCATGGACAAGGCGTCGCACTGGCCAATAACGTTATGGCCCAGTCCGAAATTGAAGCAGGCCGTTTGGTCTGCCCGTTTAATGATGTTCTGGTCAGTAAGAACGCGTTTTACCTTGTTTGTCATGACAGTCAGGCTGAACTGGGTAAAATAGCCGCTTTCCGCCAGTGGATTTTAGCGAAGGCGGCGAGCGAACAAGAAAAATTCCGCTTTCGTTACGAACAATAACGGCCTGATGACCAGGCGTTAACTGACTTTGTAGGGTATCAACATGACCAGCCGTTTTATGCTGATTTTTGCCGCCATCAGCGGCTTTATCTTTGTGGCTCTGGGCGCCTTTGGCGCACACGTATTAAGTAAATCGCTGGGTGCGGCCGAAATGGCCTGGATCCACACCGGCCTTGAGTATCAGGCGTTTCATACGCTGGCGATTTTAGGCCTGTCTGTCGCCATGCAGCGGCGGATAAGCATCTGGTTTTACTGGAGCAGCGTGTTTTTGGCGCTGGGAACCGTGTTGTTCAGCGGCAGCTTATATTGCCTGGCGCTGTCGCATTTACGCCTGTGGGCGTTCGTTACCCCGGTAGGCGGCGTCTGCTTCCTTGCCGGTTGGGTATTAATGTTAATTGGTGCAATTCGTCTGAAACGTAAGGGCGTTGTTCATGAATAAGGTTGTCCTCTATTGTCGCCCCGGGTTTGAGAAAGAGTGCGCAGCAGAAATTACCGATAAGGCAGCCCGCCTTGAGGTATTCGGTTTTGCCCGGGTCAAAGACGACTCCGGCTATGTGATTTTTGAGTGCTATCAACAGGGCGACGGCGAGAAGCTGGTGCGCGATCTGCCGTTTAGCTCGCTGATTTTCGCGCGCCAGATGTTCGTCGTTGGCGAACTGCTGCGCGACCTGCCGCCGGAAGACCGCATCACGCCGATCGTCGGCATGCTGCAGGGCGTGGTGGAAAAGGGCGGCGATCTGCGCGTTGAGGTCGCGGATACCAACGAAAGCAAAGAGCTGATGAAGTTCTGCCGCAAGTTCACGGTGCCGCTGCGCGCGGCGCTGCGTGAAGCTGGCGTGCTGACTAACTATGAAACGCCTAAGCGTCCGGTGGTGCACGTGTTCTTTATCGCACCCGGCTGTTGCTATACCGGCTACTCCTTTAGCAATAACAACTCGCCGTTTTATATGGGGATCCCGCGCCTGAAGTTCCCTTCCGATGCGCCGAGCCGTTCGACGCTGAAGCTGGAAGAGGCATTTCACGTCTTCATTCCGGCGGATGAGTGGGACGAGCGTCTGGCGAATGGCATGTACGCGGTGGATCTCGGCGCCTGCCCGGGCGGCTGGACCTATCAGCTGGTGAAGCGCAACATGTGGGTCTCTTCGGTCGATAACGGCCCGATGGCGCAGAGCCTGATGGATACCGGACAGGTGACCTGGCTACGTGAAGATGGCTTCCGCTATCGTCCGAACCGCAACAACATCTCGTGGATGGTGTGCGACATGGTTGAGAAACCGGCGAAAGTGGCGGCGTTAATGGCCCAGTGGCTGGTGAACGGCTGGTGCCGTGAGACCATTTTTAACCTCAAGCTGCCGATGAAAAAGCGCTATGAAGAGGTGTCGCAAAACCTGGCCTATATCCAGGCGCAGCTTGATGAGCACGGTATTAACGCGCAGATTCAGGCCCGTCAGCTGTATCACGATCGTGAAGAAGTGACCGTGCACGTGCGTCGCCTGTGGGCGGCGGTCGGCGGCCGCCGCGACGAGCGCTAATCAGCGCTCAGCAGCCCCGGTCACGCATCAGCACGGCCGGGATCACGCGGATGGCAACCTAAGCTGTTGCAGGTTGCCATCGAGCTGTAAGTCCGTTTGCAGGCGGGCGATTTCCCGGCAGGTAAACGCCATCTCTTTATGCTCTTCAAGCTTCTTACGCCACTTCTCCGGCACATCCGCAAGCCGCGCGTAGATGCCTTCTAAATCCTGATAATCCGTTAACAGCTGCGCCGCGCTTTTCGGCCCAATTCCGGCAACGCCCGGTACTTTCGAACTGCTAATCCCCGCCAGACCCCAGTAGTCCGGCAGTTGCTCCGGCGTCACGCCGAATTCATTGGCGATAAACGGCGCATCCAGCCAGCGTTTCTGGAAATAATCGCGGATGCGAATGGTCGGCGACAGCAGCTGACAGTAGCCTTTATCGGTCGAGACAATGGTAGCCTGATGCCCGGCCTGGGCAACTTTAACGGCGAGCGTGGCCGCCAGATCGTCCGCTTCGCTGCCGGGCAGCGCCCAGCAGCGTATTCCGCGCTGTTCAAAAGCCGCCCGCAGCGCCGGCATTTCCGCTTCCAGCGTTTCCGGCATCGGCGCGCGCCCGGCTTTATATTCCGGCAGCCGCTGGTGGCGCCAGCCGTGAGCGCGGTCTTCATCGTCGAACACCGCCACGGCATGCGTCGGCAGGCTGTGGACGATAAGCTGTTCAAGGGCGTGCAGGCAGGTATCCGCGCAGGGGGAACCCTGCACCGCATGAATACGGCGGATCAGGTTGAGCGCGTCGACAATTAACAGATGAACAGCCACAAGATATCTCCCTTTGTTCTCAGGCTATAAGGGTAACATCGGTGGCAATACGAGGCTATTGGTAGAGCGAAGTTCGGGAAGCAGGCTCGCAGAATGAGCCAGGGCTGGAGGAGAGTTGGCCCGACATGCCGAAGCGTGCCGGGCCAGAGGCGTTAATCGCAGGCGACGATTTTCATCGCCAGGCCGCCGCGAGAGGTTTCGCGGTACTTGGCGTTCATATCTTTGCCCGTTTCATACATGGTCTCGATAACCTTATCGAGGCACACGCGCGGTTCGCTGGTACGGCGCAGGGCCATACGCGCGGCGTTAACCGCTTTGACCGCCGCGATAGCGTTACGCTCGATGCACGGTACCTGCACCTGGCCGGCAACCGGGTCGCAGGTCAGGCCGAGGTTATGTTCCATACCGATTTCCGCGGCGATGCACACCTGGGCCGGGCTAGCGCCCAGCAGCTCCGCCAGACCGGCCGCCGCCATCGAGCAGGCCACGCCGACTTCGCCCTGGCAGCCAACTTCGGCGCCGGAGATAGAGGCGTTCATCTTATACAGCGAACCAATGGCGCTGGCGACCAGCATATAGCGGGCCAGAGAGTTAGCGTTCACCTTGCGGATAAACTTGTCGTAGTAGGCCAGTACCGCCGGAACGATACCGCAGGCGCCGTTAGTTGGCGCGGTGACGACACGCCCGCCGGCGGCGTTCTCTTCGTTTACCGCCAGCGCGAACATGTTGATCCAGTCCACTACCGCCATTGGGTCGCTGTTGGTATTGTCCTGGCTCACCAGCATACGGCGCAGGGCGGCGGCGCGGCGCGGAACGCGCAGTTTGCCCGGGAGCACGCCTTCAGTGGTGATACCGCGCTCAATACCGGCGCTCATCACTTCCCATACCGCGGCGAAGTGCTGTTCCAGCTCTTCTTTGCTGTGCAGCGCCAGCTCGTTCTGCATCATCAGCCCGGAGAGCGACAGGCCGGTTTCATTGCAGTGTTTCTGCAGATCGGCGGCGTTTTTGTACGGATAAGGTACAGCAACCGGCGCTTCGGTGGTCAGGCCGAAGTGCTCTTCATCGACGATAAAGCCGCCGCCGATGGAGTAGTAGGTCTGGCTGTAGAGCACCTTGTCGCCGCCCAGCGCGGTAATGCGCATGCCGTTCTCATGCAGAGACAGGTTGTCGGCATGGAAATTCATGCACTGGTCGACAGGGAACTCGACTTCGTGCTGGCCGTTCGCCAGCAGCAGGCGGCCGTGGGTATTAACGTCCTGGATAAAGCCCGGGATCGCGTCGATGTCGACGGTATCCGGCAGATTGCCGGCCAGCCCCATGATAATGGCGATATCGGTATGGTGGCCTTTACCGGTCAGGGAGAGAGAGCCGTAAACGTCAACGACGACTTTGCTGACGTCAGCCAGCAGGCCGCGCGCAATCAGGTCGTCAGTGAATTGTTTGCCCGCTTTCATCGGTCCAACGGTATGGGAGCTGGATGGGCCAATGCCGATTTTGAAAATATCGAATACGCTGATCATGATGTATTCCAGTACTGTCGGAAAGCGCGCCGCCGTTAAGCGGCGCGAGGGGAGGTCTTAAAAGAATTAGCTGAACAGAGAGTAGAAAATCGCGGAGATGGCAATCAGGCCCATAATCACAACGAAGACGTTGCTGATGTGGCCGCTGTATTTGCGCATGGCCGGAACTTTCTGGATTGCGTACATCGGCATCAGGAACAGGATCATCGCGATAATCGGACCGCCCAGGGTCTCAATCATGCCGAGGATGCTCGGGTTCAGCGTTGCCACAATCCAGGTGGTGACCAGCATAAACAGCGCGGTCAGCTTGTTCAGTTTGTTGATTTCGATGGTTTTGCCTTTGCCGCGCAGAGACTTAATCACCATGCCGTTGAAACCTTCACGAGCGCCCAGGTAGTGGCCGAGGAAGGATTTGGTGATAGCGATCATCGCGATGATCGGCGCCATCCAGGCGATAACCGGTGCGTTAAAGTGGTTCGCCAGGTAAGACAGAATCGAGATGTTCTGCTCTTTCGCCGCCGCCAGGTCTGCCGGAGACAGGCTCAGTACGCAGCTGAAGACGAAGAACATAACGGTCAGCACCATCATGATGTGAGCGCGCGCCAGGATGCTGGAGCATTTCTTCTCTGCGCCTTCGCCGTATTCTTCACGCTTCGCTACCGCGAAGGAGGAGATGATCGGCGAGTGGTTAAAGGAGAAGACCATCACCGGGATCGCCAGCCACAGGGTCATCAGCAGACCGTTACCGGTTGTTGACGCGCTGCTCAGCGACAGGGTTTCCAGCGCCGCGCCGTTCCACTGCGGGATCAGGTACAGAGCCAGGATCATCAGCGCGATAACGAACGGGAACACCAGGATGCTCATTGCCTTAACGATCATCTGCTCGCCGAAACGAACGATGGTCATCATGCCGACAATCAGGATCAGCGACAGAATGGCGCGCGGCGGCGGCGTTATGTGCAGCTGGTGCGCCATGAAGCTTTCGACGGTGTTGGTGATCGCCACGCTATAAACCAGCAGGATCGGGTAGATTGCGAAGAAGTAGAGCAGAGTAATCAGTTTACCTGCGCCCACGCCAAAGTGTTCTTCAACGACTTCAGTGATGTCTTCGCCCGGGTTTTTACCGGAAAGCACGAAGCGGGTCATACCGCGGTGTGCGAAGAAGGTCATCGGGAAGGCCAGAATCGCCATGATAATCAGTGGGATCATACCGCCGACGCCGGCGTTGATTGGCAGGAACAAAACGCCCGCGCCGATCGCCGTGCCGTACAGGCCCAGCATCCACATGGTATCCGTTTTGCGCCATCCGCTGCGGGTTTCACCCGAAACGATAGTGCTGGTTTGTGTGGTTTCCATCTGTATCTCCTGGAGGAATCAACAAAATCTAGTAAATAAAAACGATTAAATAATATGAAATTCGCTGCTTTACGGTTTTTTAGAAATTTTCTCCGTAACAATTGGGCGGCAAGATACATTTATATGGAAAATACATCAGTGATCGGGATCCCAAATGCAATAATCCACTTTAAACCTGAACGTTTTTAGCCCAACAGTCTGTTTATGGTGATCAGCCAGATAAATGTGGCGCGAAGGCTATCATTTGCAGCACATGAGATAAAAGCTCTGTTACCAAATAACGAGGTTTTTGCTGCAAAAAAGTGATGTAAACGACGTTTTTTCGCCATAATGTTATTTTTATGGTGAATTTTATTGCTCTTTTTGGAAACGCAAACGATTGGCTATGTGGAAACTCTACGAATCATTAATTAGAAAAATTAATTAACTGGAAATTACGGGCGGGAGTGCCCGGGCAGGGGATCGACCGCCGCCCGGGAGAGGTATTACATTATCAGGAGCAGATTTCGTAGCACGGAATGTAGGCGCTGCCGCCCGGAAGCTTCATGCGGTGCTGGGCAACGAAGCCCTGCAGCAGATCGTCCATGCGGCGCATCATTTCCGGATCGCCATGCAGCTTGTAAGGGCCATATTTCTCGATAGCCTGAATACCGACTTCTTTCACGTTGCCGGCGACAATACCGGAGAAGGCGCGGCGCAGGTCGGCGGCCAGTACTTCCACCGGTTGGTCCGGATAAAGTTTGAGATTGGCCATATTGTCGTGCGTTGGCTCAAACGGCATCTGCAGGTCCGGCGAGATACGAATCGACCAGTTGAAGCTATAGGCGTCGTCGGTTTCGCGGCGGCTCTCTTTGACCAATGGCATCGCTTTTTTCATCTGGCGCGCCACTTCAGCGGCATCGTCGATAATAATGCGGTAGTGGCGGCGAGCCGATTCGCCGAGGGTATGAACGATGAACTCGTCCAGCACGCGGAAGTAGTCGGCGCTCTCTTTCGGCCCGGTGAGGATAAGCGGCAGCACCTGCGACTTGTTATCCGGATGCATCAGGATGCCCAGCAGATAAAGCAGCTCTTCCGCAGTACCCACGCCGCCCGGGAAGATGATAATACCGTGGGCGATGCGTACGAACGCTTCGAGACGCTTTTCGATATCCGGCATGATGATCAGTTCGTTGACCAGCGGGTTTGGCGGCTCAGCGGCGATAATGGAAGGTTCGGTCATGCCGATAAAGCGGCTGTCTTTATAGCGCTGCTGGGCGTGGCCGACGGCGGCGCCTTTCATTGGCGCTTCCATGGCGCCTGGCCCGCAGCCGGTGCAGATATTCAGTTCGCGCAGGCCAAGCTGGGTTCCGACGCGGCGCGCGTACAGGTACTCATTTTCATTAATAGAGTGGCCGCCCCAGCAGACAATCATATTCGGCGCTTCGCCGACGTGAAGCGCGCGGGCGTTACGCAGAATCGAGAACACCAGGTTGGTGATGTGAATTGAGCTTTCGAGATCGAGGTTCGGGAAGCGGACGGTGTTGTGGATCTGCCCGTAGACGAACAGGATATCGCGCAGCACGGCAAACAGGTTGGCCTGCAGGGAACGGATAATACGGCCATCGACGAAAGCGTCTTCCGGCGGGTTGATCAGTTCCAGCTTCACGCCGCGTTCGCGGCGCAGCACGTTAATATCGAAGTTTTCAAAACGAGACAGTAACTCCTTGCTGTTATCGGTCAGGCTCCCCGAGTTGAGCACAGCAAGCGAGCAGTTGCGAAAGAGTTGATACAGGTCACTACTGGCGGTGCGTTTAAGCATATCCACTTCCAGCTGTGACAGCATATCCATTGAACCAAGCGGGCTAACGTGTGTAATCAAGTGAACTCCTTACAGGACGATTATCGTCTTCCTGTGATTACAATAGCCCTGGCCGTAGTCTTTCCACAACCTTGCGTACGCGTTAACGCACGCAAAGTGTGAAAAATTTCGCTTATTGCCGCGCCAGACGGCCGGTTGCCGGCACGAATTCACCGTTGCTGCGCCACGGATTGATATCCAGGCCGCCGCGGCGGGTGTAGCGAGCGTACACAGAAAGCGATTCCGGCCGGCAGAAACGCAGCACATCATTAAAGATGCGTTCGACACACTGTTCGTGGAATTCATTGTGATGGCGGAACGACACCAGATAGCGCAGCAGTTTTTCGCGATCGATTTTCGGCCCGCGATACTGAATCTGTACCGAGCCCCAGTCCGGCTGGTGGGTGATCAGACAATTTGATTTCAGCAGATGGCTGACCAGCGTCTCTTCGACGACTTTGCCGCTGGCAGCGTCCTGCAGGTAGTCGGCGTTGAACTGATAGTTATCAATCTCGATATCCTGATCGTCGATGCAGGCGCCGTGCAGATGAGCGATCGGTTGCCCTTCCAGCTCATCCAGGCGGTACAGCGAAACCTTGACCTCGCCCTGGGCGCAGGCGCTGAGATCGCGGGTCAGCGTCGCCTGGACTTCCTGCCAGTCGGCGAAGCGGGTCTGGTTGAAGCTGTTCAGGTACAGTTTGAAGCTTTTCGATTCCACCAGATTGACGGTGGTGTCGCTCAGCTCCACGTAGCCGACGGCGACCTGCGGCAGGCCTTTGCCATTCAGCCACGACAGCTCATACAGCGTCCAGATATCGGCGCCGTGGAATGGCAGATTATCGGCGTGCAGGCCAAGCGGGTCGCGGTTCAGGCTACGCGGCACGCCCTGCAGCAACGAAGCGTCATAGGTATCACGGTAATCCGTTGATTTACCGAGCGTCAGGCCGGCCAGCGCCTGATGATTATCGTAAGAAGACATGTTTCACCATAGTAAAGCGGGTACACTATATGCCAAGTGTATCCTGTCTAACGTGAAGAGAGAAACCGGTGGATCATCAGACCATAGAAGCGCTGCAATCATTTACCCAACGTTACTGCGATGCGTGGCAGCAGCGTTATGCCAGCCTGCCGCGTAGCGAAGACCTTTATGGCATCCCATCTCCCTGTATCAGCGCCAGTGAAGACGATGCCGTTTTCTGGCAGCCGCAGCCGTTTACGTTAGCACGCCATCTCGATGGAGTTGAACGAGCGCTGGAGATTGTGGTACAACAGCCAATTCATAGTTATTATACCACTCAGTTCGCTGGCGATATGCACGCCCGCTTTGCGGCGCAGGACCTTACTTTATTGCAGGCCTGGAGCCCGGATGACTTCCAGCGAGTGCAGGAAAACCTTATTGGTCACCTGGTGGTGCAAAAACGCCTCAAGCTATCGCCGACGCTGTTTATCGCCACGCAGGATAGCGAACTGGAGGTTATTTCGGTCTGCAATCTGAGCGGCGAAGTCATTAAAGAGACGCTCGGAACCCGAAAAAGAGAGACCCTTTCTCACTCACTTGCGAGTTTCCTGAATCAGCTTGAGCCCCTTCTGTAATCCATTTACCCTGGTTGTTTGTGAGAGATCTCTTACAAGACCTGTAAGAGATCGTCATCATTTTCAGCAATTTTAAACGTAAGGATTACATCTAACTTATTGTTATAAAATGATTTGATAATTATATGGTCTTTTAGTCTGGCCACTAATCTTAAGAGATTGTCGTAGTAAGTCTTGTAAGAAGAGGCGGAATCAGTGATCCTATGTACGTCGACAGGGAGTCGCGAAATGAAGAGAACATCAGGATGATGGCTCTTCTGCAGGACCCGCCGGGATGGCGTTGCAAGGACAGGCTTCAGGATGAAGCAAGGATAACGCAGGATTGCGTAATGGACACCTCCAGGATGGAGAACGAGAGCCGCTCAGGATGAACGGTGGATCAGGAAGATCTGGACACACTTAGGGATAAGTTATTTCACATCGGGGTGGTGTGAAAGCAGGATGCGCTAGTTTAAGGATGAACTTGGTCAGGAGACCTCAGGAAAAGTTTTCAAGGACGAGCAGGGAGCACCAATGTAGCTGGAATGCTGCAAAACGAACCGGGAGCACTGTTTATACAGTGCTCCCTTTTTTTATTTCTCTCGCGGATTTGCTATCCTGCGCCCGGTTTACAATTCATCGAGGTTTCCCCATGACCCTTCACGCTAGCGTGCGCGATCGCCTGCACGCCATTGAAGCGCTGCTGCGCGAAACAAACCACTGGCAGGAACAGGCGCCGGATAGCAGCGCTTTCGCCAGCGAACAGCCGTTTTGCCTGGACACGCTCGAACCGCTGGAATGGCTGCAGTGGGTGCTGATCCCGCGTCTGCATCAACTGATCGCCAGCGGTATGCCGCTGCCGCAGAACTTTGCCGTCGCGCCTTATTACGAGATGGCGCTGGATAAAGCTCATCCGGCGCGCGAACCTATCGTAGCCGAGCTACTGCTGCTGGATGCGTTATTCGCGGACGACGACGCCTGATGCTGGAGATCATTTATCAGGACGAGTGGCTGGTGGCGGTGAATAAGCCTTCCGGCTGGCTGGTGCACCGCAGCTGGCTGGACCGCGATGAGAAAGTGGTGGTGATGCAGACCGTGCGCGATCAAATCGGCCAGCACGTCTTCACCGCTCATCGTCTGGACCGGCCGACTTCCGGCGTGCTGCTGATGGGATTATCGAGCGAGGCGGGCAGGCTGCTGGCGCAGCAGTTTGAGCAACACCAGATGCAAAAACGTTATCACGCCATCGTTCGCGGTTGGCTGACTGAAGAGGATGTGCTGGATTACCCGCTGGTGGAAGAGCTGGACAAAATCGCCGATAAGTTCGCTCGTGAGGATAAAGGCCCGCAGCCGGCGGTGACCCACTATCGCGGCCTGGCAACGGTAGAAATGCCGGTCGCCACCGGCCGTTACCCGACCACCCGCTACGGGTTGGTGGAGCTGGAGCCGAAAACCGGACGTAAACATCAGCTGCGTCGTCATTTGGCCCATCTGCGCCATCCGATCCTCGGCGACAGCAAACATGGCGATCTACGGCAAAACCGCAGCGCCGCTGAACATTTCGGCTGCAATCGTCTGATGCTGCACGCCAGCCAGCTGTCATTAACGCATCCCTTTACCGGCGAGCCGCTAACGATTCGCGCGGGTCTGGATGACGTCTGGATGCGCGCGCTGTCGCAGTTTGGCTGGCGCGGGCTTCTCCCGTTAAATGAAAGGGTTGAGTTTGCCGACGACAGCGGTCAGGATGAGAGTATCGCGGATAATCCAGGGAGATAATCACTATGGCAGAAGTCGGAATTTTTGTCGGCACAATGTACGGAAACTCGCTGTTGGTCGCCGAGGAGGCGGAAGCCATTCTGAGCGGGCTGGGGCATAAAGCGACGGTATTTGAGGACCCGGAAGTGAAAGACTGGGAATCCTATACCGGCAAGTACGTGCTGGTCGTGACGTCGACCACCGGGCAGGGCGATCTGCCGGACAGTATCGTTCCGCTGTATGAAGGCATTAAAGATATGTATCAGCCGCATCTGCGCTACGGCATTATCGCGCTTGGCGATAGCACCTACGCTAATTTCTGCGGCGGCGGTAAAACCTTTGATGCGCTGCTGCAGGAACAGGGCGCGCGACGTATCGGCGAGATGCTCACCATCGACGCCAGCGAAGACCCGGAACCGGAAAGCGTTTCCAATCCTTGGGTAGAAGCGTGGGCGAAACTGCTCGACTAATCCTATTAAGAACGCCCTCTCCCTACGTAGAGGGCGCGCTTAAGCTGCCAGTGGCCGGATAAACGGTCAGGCTTATCTTAACGTTCTCCATTCCTCCCGGCTTCGGGCATGTGCCTGATAACCATGCCATCGCTATGGCTTTTTTCTTTGCGTTTCCCCGGCGTCAAGAGAGGCGATTCACACTCTGAAGGTTATATTGCCCATCTTCCTCTAAGCAGGCGACGGTTTTCCATTTCCGTGAACTACTCCCCACAACCTTAGGCATGCGCCACAAACTAACGCAGTTCCGCCCGCTAAAGCTGTGTATATGCACGGTGAGCCCGTCGAGGCCTCTTTTTATACTTTTCCTGCCAGTGACAAAAGCAGTACGCCAGATATAACGAAAAAAAACACTAACACGTCATTCTGATTACCCTACAGGTTGTGCTGTTCAGAATGAACGTAGCTAAACGCTATGATTCAGGAGTACAACAATGAGTTCATTAAGTCAGGCTGCGAGCGCCGCTGAAAAGCGCACCAATGCTCGCTATTGGATAGTGGTGATGCTGTTTATCGTCACATCCTTTAACTATGGCGACCGTGCGACGCTGTCGATCGCCGGTTCTGAAATGGCCAGGGATATCGGCCTCGATCCTGTTGGCATGGGTTACGTTTTCTCCGCGTTTTCATGGGCCTATGTGATCGGACAGATCCCCGGTGGCTGGCTGCTTGACCGCTTTGGTTCTAAACGCGTCTATTTCTGGTCCATCTTTATCTGGTCCGTGTTTACCCTGCTGCAGGGCTTCGTGGATATCTTTAGCGGTTTTGGCATTATCATCGCGCTGTTTACCCTGCGCTTCCTCGTCGGCCTTGCCGAATCGCCCTCGTTCCCGGGCAATAGCCGTATTGTGGCCGCCTGGTTCCCGGCGCAGGAGAGAGGGACGGCGGTATCGATTTTTAACTCCGCGCAGTATTTTGCTACCGTTATTTTCGCGCCGATTATGGGGTGGTTGACCCATGAAGTGGGCTGGTCGCACGTATTCTTCTTTATGGGCGGACTGGGTATTGTCATCAGCTTCGTGTGGCTGAAAGTGATCCACGATCCGAATAACCATCCAGGCGTGAACCAGAAAGAACTGGACTACATCGCCGAAGGCGGCGCGTTGATCAACATGGATCAAAAGAGCAGTGCGCAGAAGGTGCCTTTTAGCGTAAAAATGGGCCAAATCAAGCAGCTGATTGGCTCGCGAATGATGGTCGGGATCTATATCGGTCAGTACTGCATCAACGCCTTAACCTACTTCTTTATCACCTGGTTCCCGGTTTATCTGGTGCAGGCGCGCGGCATGTCGATCCTTAAAGCGGGCTTTGTCGCCTCGATTCCGGCGGTGTGCGGCTTTGTCGGCGGGGTGTTGGGCGGGATTATTTCCGACTGGTTGATGCGCCGTACCGGCTCGCTGAATATTGCGCGCAAAACGCCGATCGTGCTGGGCATGCTGTTGTCCATGACCATGCTGATGTGTAATTACGTGAATGTGGAATGGATGATCATCGGCTTTATGGCGATGGCCTTCTTTGGTAAAGGCATCGGCGCGCTGGGCTGGGCGGTAATGGCGGACACCGCGCCGAAAGAGATTAGCGGCCTGTCCGGCGGTCTGTTCAACATGTTCGGCAATATTTCCGGCATCGTAACCCCTATCGCTATCGGCTATATCGTCGGCACCACCGGCTCTTTCAACGGCGCGCTGATTTACGTCGGTATCCATGCGCTGGTGGCGGTTCTCAGCTACCTGGTGCTGGTGGGCGATATCAAACGTATCGAACTTAAACCGGTTGCGGGGCGTTAATCATGAATACCCAATCCAGCCCAATCGTTACCGAAATGAAGGTGATTCCGGTCGCCGGGCACGACAGCATGCTGATGAATATCGGCGGCGCGCATAACGCCTGGTTTACCCGCAACATCGTGGTGTTAACCGATAACGCTGGCCATACCGGCGTCGGCGAAGCGCCCGGCGGCGAAGTCATCTATCAGACGCTGGTGGAGGCGATTCCGCAGGTAGTTGGGCAGGAAGTCGCTCGCCTCAACCGCGTGGTGCAGCAGGTACATAAAGGCAACCAGGCGGCGGATTTCGACACTTTCGGCAAAGGCGCATGGACCTTCGAATTGAAAGTCAATGCGGTGGCGGCGCTGGAAGCCGCGCTGCTCGACCTGCTTGGCAAGGTGTTGAATGTCCCGGTCTGCGAACTATTGGGGCCGGGCAAACAGCGTGATGCGGTGACCGTGCTGGGCTACCTGTTCTATATCGGCGACCGCGAAAAAACCGATCTCGGATACCTTGAGCGGACGCCAGGCAACCACGAATGGTATCGCCTGCGTCATCAGCAGGCGTTGAATAGCGACGCGGTGGTGCGACTGGCGGAGGCGGCTCAGGATCGCTACGGTTTTAAAGACTTTAAGCTAAAAGGCGGCGTATTACCTGGCGAGCAGGAGATCGACACCGCTCGCGCGCTGAAAAAACGCTTCCCTGACGCGCGCATTACCGTCGATCCGAACGGCGCCTGGCTGTTGGATGAAGCTATTATGCTGTGCAAAGGGCTGCAGGATGTCCTGACCTATGCCGAAGATCCGTGCGGCGCGGAACAGGGCTTTTCCGGCCGGGAAGTGATGGCCGAGTTCCGTCGCGCAACCGGGTTACCGGTGGCGACCAACATGATAGCCACCAACTGGCGCGAGATGGGGCATGCGGTGATGCTCAACGCCGTCGATATTCCGCTGGCTGACCCGCACTTCTGGACGCTCTCTGGCGCGGTGCGGGTGGCGCAGCTGTGCGATGACTGGGGGCTGACCTGGGGCTGCCACTCGAACAACCATTTTGATATCTCGCTGGCGATGTTTACCCACGTCGGCGCCGCGGCGCCGGGCAAGCCGACCGCTATCGATACCCATTGGATTTGGCAGGAGGGCGATTCGCGCCTGACGCAAAATCCGCTGCAAATTATCAACGGCAAAATCGCCGTGCCAGACGCGCCGGGACTCGGCGTGGAGCTGGACTGGGAACAGGTGCATAAAGCTCATGAGGCCTATAAGGCGCTGCCTGGCGGCGCGCGTAATGATGCGGGCCCGATGCAGTACCTGATTCCCGGTTGGACATTCGACCGTAAACGCCCCGTTTTCGGCCGTCATTAATTAAAAAGGATTACGTCATGACTACATCATCTTCAACGCCAATTGTGACCGCTATGCAGGTTATCCCGGTCGCCGGGCATGACAGCATGCTGATGAACCTGAGCGGCGCGCACGCGCCGTACTTCACCCGTAATATCGTTATCATCAAAGATAACTCCGGGCATACCGGCGTCGGCGAAATTCCCGGCGGCGAAAAGATCCGCCAGACGCTGGAAGACGCCGCGCCGCTGGTAGTGGGGAAAACGCTGGGCGAGTACAAAAATGTGCTGAATGCCGTGCGTAACCAGTTTGCCGACCGCGATGCCGGCGGCCGCGGCCTGCAAACCTTCGATCTGCGCACCACTATTCACGTGGTGACCGGGATTGAAGCGGCGCTGCTGGATCTGCTGGGCCAGCATCTGGGCGTGAACGTTGCTTCTCTGCTTGGCGACGGCCAACAGCGGAGTGAAGTCGAAATGCTGGGCTATCTGTTCTTCGTCGGCAACCGCCACGCGACGCCGCTGGCTTATCAAAGCCAACCGGATGAGCAGTGCGACTGGTACCGTATTCGTCATGAAGAGGCGATGACGCCGGAGGCGGTAGTTCGCCTGGCGGAGGCCGCTTACGAAAAATATGGCTTCAATGACTTTAAACTGAAGGGCGGGGTACTGGCCGGTTTTGAAGAAGCCGAAGCTATTAGCGCGCTGGCGAAGCGTTTCCCTGGCGCGCGCGTGACCCTCGACCCGAACGGCGCCTGGCTGCTGGATGAAGCCATCCAGATAGGCAAGCAGCTGAAAGGCGTACTGGCCTATGCGGAAGACCCATGCGGCGCTGAGCAAGGTTTCTCCGGCCGCGAAGTGATGGCCGAATTCCGTCGGGCGACCGGGCTGCCGACCGCAACCAACATGATTGCCACCGACTGGCGGCAGATGGGCCATACGCTGTCGTTACAATCGGTGGATATTCCGCTGGCTGACCCGCACTTCTGGACCATGCAGGGATCGGTGCGCGTGGCGCAAATGTGTCATGAATTTGGCCTGACCTGGGGGTCGCACTCTAATAACCACTTCGATGTGTCGTTGGCGATGTTTACCCATGTGGCCGCGGCGGCGCCGGGTAAAATTACCGCTATCGATACCCACTGGATCTGGCAGGAGGGCAACCAGCGTTTGACCAAACAGCCGTTTGAAATCAAAGGCGGTATGGTGCAGGTACCGACGACGCCAGGTTTGGGGGTTGAGCTGGATATGGACCGCGTGATGCAGGCTAATGAGCTATATAAGAAACATGGCCTGGGCGCTCGTGATGACGCCATGGCGATGCAATATTTAATCCCGAACTGGACCTTTGATAACAAACGTCCTTGCATGGTTCGCTAAGATAACGCCGACCCTGTTGGGGTCGGCAACTGCCGGTCGCCGGGGTTATTCATATTAAGGACACTTATGAAGATAGTGATCGCGCCGGATTCTTACAAAGAGAGCCTGAGTGCGCTGGATGTCGCTACCGCGATAGAAACGGGGTTCCGCGAGATTTATCCCCATGCGGAGTACGTTAAAGTCCCGGTTGCCGACGGCGGAGAGGGTACCGTTGAGGCGATGGTGGCCGCGACGCAGGGACATATCGTACAGGTCAGCGTTACCGGGCCGTTAGGCGAACCGGTCGAAGCCTTTTACGGTCTGTCCGGCGATATGCGCTGCGCCTATATTGAAATGGCGGCAGCCAGCGGACTGGAAAGCGTGCCGCCGACGCGACGTAATCCGCTACTGACCACCTCCTGGGGAACCGGCGAGCTGATTCGTTACGCGTTAGATGCGGGAGTCTCGCAGATTATTATTGGGATCGGCGGCAGCGCGACCAATGACGGCGGCGCCGGCATGGCGCAGGCGTTGGGGGCGAAATTGTTGACCGCGGAGCAACAGCAAATTGCGCCGGGCGGCGGCGCGCTGGAGACGCTGGGGCGAATCGATCTCAGCGAGCTGGATCCAAGATTGGCGGATTGCCGGATTGATGTCGCCTGCGACGTCACCAACCCGTTAACCGGCCCGCAGGGGGCAAGCGCGGTGTTCGGCCCGCAAAAAGGGGCGACGACGGCGATGATTGAACGTCTTGATCGCGGCCTGCAACACTTTGCGCAGATTATCGACCGCGATTTGGATATCGACGTGCTGAGCCTGGAAGGGGGCGGCGCGGCGGGCGGTATGGGGGCTGCGTTGTATGCGTTTTGCGGCGCCAAATTGCGACCGGGGATCGAGATAGTGACCGATGCGCTGCGGCTGGCGGATTTAGTGGCTGATGCTGATTTGGTGATTACCGGTGAAGGGCGCATCGACAGCCAGACCATTCACGGTAAGGTACCGGTGGGGGTGGCGAAGGTCGCGAAACGCTTCAACGTGCCGGTGATTGGGATTGCCGGTAGCCTGACCGCCGATGTGGGCGTCGTGCATCAGCATGGTTTGGATGCGGTCTTTAGCGTGCTGTATACCGTCTGTACCCTGGACGAAGCGCTGGCGAACGCCGCCGCCAACGTGAGAATGACGGCGCGTAACGTGGCCGCGGTATTGCAGATGGGCGGTAAGCGGTAACCCGGGCAGCGCAGTGGGATTTGTAGCCCGGACAAGGCGCGTAACACCGCGATCCGGGAACCGTCCCCGGTGGCGCTTACGCTTACCGGGGCTACCAACCGAGTACCGGACCGTAGGGCGTAGCCCGGATAAGGCGCGTAGCGCCGCTATCCGGGGTTTACACTCCCATCTTGCACGCTTCGCGGGCGACGTTATCCATCTCGTCTAGCAGTTCCAGCAGTTCCGGCTCCAGCTCTTCCGGCGCGATACCGGCGCGCAACTGGCTTTCAAGGGTATGGCACAGTTTTTTCAGCCGCGGTACGCCGCTATAGCTGCAGCTACCGTGCAGCTTGTGGATTAAATCCAGCAATCCTTCCGGTGTTTCGCCGACCAGCTGCTCTTCAACTTTATTGCGCACCTCCGGCATAAAGGCGAGCAACATTTGCAGCATTTCCCGCGCGAGGTCTGGCTTCATGGCTGCCTGACGCAGCGCCAGCTGCCAGTTGAGCGTGACGTTATGGTCGATAACCGGCTCAACCGGTTCGGCGATTTGCGGCGTGACGACGTGCATGCCGGGCTGATAACGCAACAGCAGGGTGCTGAGTTTATCTTCTTCAATTGGCTTCGCCAGATAATCGTTCATCCCGGCAGCCAGCAGTTTCTCGCGCTGACCCTCAAGGGCGTGAGCGGTCACGGCGATCACCGGTGTCTGCTGCTGATGAGGGAGTTGGCGGATCAATTCACAGGCGCGAATACCGTCCATATCCGGCATTTGAATATCCATCAGAATGAGATCCAACTGCGATTGTTTTGCCTGCTCTACGGCATCCTGGCCGCTATCGCACAGAATGACATGCTGCACCAGATCGTCCAGCAATGCGCCGATAAGCTTGAGGTTGGCCGGGTTGTCGTCTACCGCCATGACCGTCATCGCCAGTTTATCGCTATCGATATAGGGCTGCGGCACCGGCGGCTGCGCGCGGCAAGAGGCCATCAGCACCGGGAAAAGCCGCGTGGAGGTCAACGGTTTGAGCAGGCAGGCGGCGACGCCATTTCTTTTCAGCTCTTCGGCGCTGACCTGCGCGTGACAAGGCAACCCCAGTACCAGGGTATCGGATAGCGAGCAGGCGCGGACCAGCTTCTCCCGCTGATTGCTGAGATCGCGCATCGACACCGGAATACCGGCCAGTAAAATATCGTAGTGGGCATCCGGCAGCGCTGACAGCGTCGGGCTGTAGACCACCTCCAATGGCGTGGTTGCCAGCAGTTCCATCGTGCTTTGCGCAGCGGTGGCATTGGCTTCAATGTAGGCCAGCTTCTTGCCCGCCAGGCAATGGGTATCGAAACCGTCCGTAACGGCGTTCGGGTTCAGGTCAAGGCTGATATGGAACCAGAAGGTGGAGCCACGGTTCGGTTGACTATGGAATGAGATATCACCGCCCATCTCTTTGACCAGGCGCTGGGTGATGACCAGACCCAGGCCGGTGCCGCCGTGGCGGCGCGAGATACTGGCGTCGGCCTGGCGGAATGCCTGGAACAGCCGTGACTGATCGCGCTCCGGAATACCGATGCCGGTATCGTGGATCTGTACTTCAATTTGCACGCGGGAATTGCTCATCGCCCGCTGTTCCACCAGCACATCAATGTTGCCGTGCTCGGTGAATTTTATGGCGTTACCCACCAGGTTGGTGATGACCTGCTGCAGACGTAGCGGATCGCCAATCACATTATCCGGGACATCGCTTTTAATGTTGAGGGTGAGTTCGAGCCCTTTATCGTGCGCCGAATGGGCCAGCAGGGTCACCACTTCATCCAGGGTATTGCGCAGCAGGAAAGGAATGCTTTCCAGTATCAGCTTGCCCGCTTCCAGCTTGGAGAAATCCAGCACGTCATTAATGATGGCCAACAGATTGTTGGCAGAACGCTCAATGGTGGTGAGGTGGTCGCGCTGAGTGGCGTTCAGATCGGTTTTTAGCGTCAGGCGGGTAAAGCCAATCACGCCGTTAAGCGGGGTTCGTAGCTCATGCGACATATTGGCCAGGAACTCGGATTTGATGCGCGCGGCCTCCTGGGCGCGCTTTTTCGCCAGATCCAGCTCGACGTTCTGAATCTCCATCTGCTCCAGCGTTTCGCGCAGATCCGAGGTGGCCTGATCGACATTGTGCTGCATCTCCTCGTGGTATGCCGCAAGCGACATCGCCATCGAGTTAATGCCGTTTTTCAGCATATCCAGCTCGCCGAGCATAAAACCTTCAACGCGGCTATCCAACTGGCCGCGACGGATGCGGTCAACGGTGTTGACCATATTGCGAATCGGCCCGGTCACGTCGCGCATCAATCGCCAGCCGAAAATCAGCGCAATGCCGATACAAAACAGCATCATGACGCTTGAGATAAATATCTCTTTGTACTGCTGTAAGCGAACGGATTTGAGGTCGAGCTCCAGCGCCACATAGCCAAGCATGTTGCCCGGCATTTTAGCATCGCTTTCCGGCGACTCATCGGGCAGATAGCTTTCTGACACAATAGGCGTGCGCAGCACCATGATATCGCCGTGGCGGGTGACGCTTAGACGGCGAGGGAAGGGGGCGCCGCGCGGGAGCTGTATTTCTCGCGGATCGAGCTGAAAGTTAGAGGTAACGAAAAGCCGGTTTTTTGCATCATAGATTGAAATGGCCCGCACGATATCGGAATGGCGGCGGTGAAGCACGCTGATAAGTTGGCCGATCGCCTCGCGATTTTGCAAATTCATGCCGTATTCACTGGATACCGCCAGCGGTTCGATAATACTGGCGCCGGCATCCTCCAACTGCCTCTGCAGGTCGTTATAGCGGTGGGCGACGAAGAAAATACTGAGCAGCAAACCAATCAAAACGGTCGGCGCCAGAATAAGAATCATCATGCGAGCACGTAGGCTGTAGTTGGTCATGCGGTTCCATTATGGGAGAATATACATATCAACCTTCAGACGGCTTCTGAATCGATAGCCCGAATGATTTCATGTATAGAGTCAGTATATTTTTGAGATAATCCTCTACAATGGCGCAATTCTACTCTGCAAAACGGCGTGTGACGACGCGCCAGATCATAACCGTGACGGTAAATGACCTTGATCCCTTTGGCCAGGGCGTAGCCCGTCATCAGGGTAAGGCGCTGTTTGTCCCCGGCCTGTTGCCGCAAGAGCAGGCGGAAGTCGTGCTGGTAGAGGATAAAAAACAGTATGCCCGCGCTCAGGTTAAACGCCGCCTCAACGACAGCCCACAGCGCGTCGCGCCGCGCTGTGCGCATTTCGGCGTCTGCGGCGGATGCCAGCAGCAGCATGCTAGCATTGAACTACAGCAGCAAAGCAAGCGCGCCGCGCTCTCCCGCCTGATGAAACGTGACGTTGACGACATTATAGCCGCTGAACCCTGGGGCTATCGTCGTCGGGCGCGTTTGAGCTTGAATTATCAGCCGAAGACCCAACAACTGCAGATGGGTTTCCGTAAGGCCAACTCCAGCGAAATCATCGATGTGGTGCAGTGCCCTGTTTTGGTGCCCCAACTTGAGGCGTTGTTGCCTGCGGTGCGCGAGTGTTTAACCAGCCTGCAGTCACAGCGTCATCTTGGCCACGTTGAATTGGTGCAGGCGGACGACGGCCCGCTGATGGTTTTACGCCATACCGCCGCGCTGACGGCGGTGGATAAAGAAAAACTGGAACGTTTTTCGCAAACTCACGGTCTATCCCTGTACCTCGCGCCGCAAAGCGAGATACTTGAACATATTCGCGGCGATGAGCCATGGTACACGTCAGACGGACTACGCTTAGTGTTCAGTCCGCGCGATTTTATCCAGGTCAACGATGGCGTAAACCAGAAGATGGTAAGTACGGCGCTGGCCTGGTTAGATATTCAGCCGCAGGACCGCGTTCTGGATCTGTTTTGCGGTATGGGTAATTTCACCCTGCCGCTGGCCAAAGCGGCGGCGAGCGTGGTGGGCGTCGAAGGCGTGCCCTCGCTGGTGGCAAAGGGGCGGGAAAATGCCGCTCTCAATGGGTTGCAAAACGTGACTTTCTTTCATGAAAACCTGGAGGAAGATGTCACCCGGCAAGCCTGGGCGAAGCACGGATTTGATAAAATTCTACTCGATCCGGCTAGGGCCGGGGCGCCGGGCGTGATGGCGCATATTATCAAGCTGGCTCCGCGGCGAGTGGTCTATGTTTCATGTAACCCGGCGACGCTGGCGCGCGATAGCGAGGCGTTGCTTCAGG
The DNA here is from genome assembly GCF_050600725.1 of Klebsiella sp. 141251. Classification (NCBI taxonomy): domain Bacteria; kingdom Pseudomonadati; phylum Pseudomonadota; class Gammaproteobacteria; order Enterobacterales; family Enterobacteriaceae; genus Klebsiella; species Klebsiella sp. 141251. Next base: position 221,791 of record NZ_JAQIRG010000004.1, on the reverse strand, counting down.
CGGGATATCGCATTCAACGTCTGGCGATGCTGGACATGTTCCCGCACACCGGGCACCTGGAATCGATAGTATTGTTTGAGCGCGAGCTTACATAAAATTGTTCAGCCCGCATCGAGGCGACAGTGAAGATGCCTGGTGGCGGTGTGGACTGAAGGATGAAGTAGATACCCTCAATAACTCGAGTTGCAGGAAAGCTAACGCACATGCAACTTGAAGAATGACGGGTATAAATATGGCTTGCTGACTTCGGTAGGCTGAGTCCCTTAAGGAGAGGACAATGGTTGCGGTAAGAAGTGCACATCTAAATAAAGCTGGTGAGTTTGACCCGAAGAAATGGATCGCGAGTCTGGGGATTTCCAGCCAGCAGTCGTGTGAGCGCTTAGCCGAGACCTGGGATTATTGTCGCGCAACAACGCAGGGGCACCCGCAGGCAGATCTCCTGTTATGGCGCGGCGTGGAGATGGTTGAAATTCTCTCCATGCTGAATATGGATATCGATACCTTGCGGGCCGCTTTGCTGTTTCCGCTGGCGGACGGCAACGTCGTCAGCGAAGAAGTCCTGCAAGAGAGCGTCGGCAAATCCGTCGTTACCCTGATTCACGGCGTGCGTGATATGGCGGCGATTCGCCAGCTCAAAGCCACGCACACCGATACCGTCTCCTCAGAACAGGTCGACAATATTCGCCGCATGCTGCTGGCGATGGTCGATGATTTCCGCTGCGTGGTTATCAAGCTTGCGGAACGTATCGCTCACCTGCGCGAGGTAAAAGATGAACCCGAAGATGAGCGCGTACTGGCCGCAAAAGAGTGTACCAATATCTATGCGCCGCTGGCGAACCGCTTAGGGATCGGTCAACTGAAGTGGGAGCTGGAAGACTACTGCTTCCGTTACCTGCATCCAGCCGAATATAAGCGCATTGCAAAGTTGCTGCATGAACGCCGTATCGACCGCGAACATTACATCGATGAGTTTGTCGGCCATCTGCGCTCAGAAATGAAAACCGAAGGCGTGAAGGCTGAGGTGTACGGGCGTCCAAAGCATATCTATAGCATCTGGCGCAAAATGCAGAAGAAGCATCTCGCTTTTGATGAGCTGTTTGACGTGCGCGCGGTTCGTATCGTCGCCGAACGTTTACAGGATTGCTACGCGGCGCTGGGGATCGTGCATACCCACTATCGTCATCTGCCTGACGAATTTGATGATTACGTCGCTAACCCGAAACCGAACGGCTACCAGTCTATTCATACCGTAGTGCTTGGGCCGGGCGGGAAAACGGTCGAAATCCAAATTCGCACCAAACAGATGCATGAAGACGCCGAGCTCGGCGTGGCGGCGCACTGGAAGTATAAAGAGGGCGCCAGCGCCGGGGCGAGCGGCGGCCGCGGTCATGAAGACCGTATCGCCTGGCTGCGTAAGCTGATCGCCTGGCAGGAAGAGATGGCCGACTCCGGCGAAATGCTCGATGAAGTGCGCAGCCAGGTCTTTGACGACCGGGTCTACGTGTTTACGCCGAAGGGCGACGTGGTTGACCTGCCGGCGGGCTCCACTCCGCTCGACTTTGCCTACCATATCCATAGCGATGTCGGGCACCGCTGCATCGGCGCGAAAATTGGCGGGCGCATTGTGCCGTTCACCTATCAGCTGCAGATGGGCGATCAGATTGAGATAATTACTCAGAAGCAGCCCAACCCAAGCCGCGACTGGCTGAACCCGAACCTCGGCTACGTGACCACCAGCCGCGGGCGCTCCAAAATTCACGCCTGGTTCCGTAAACAGGATCGCGACAAGAACATTCTCGCCGGGCGGCAGATCCTTGACGATGAGCTTGAGCATCTGGGGATCAGCCTGAAGGATGCCGAGAAACATCTGCTGCCGCGCTACAACTTTAATGAACTGGATGAACTGCTGGCGGCTATCGGCGGCGGCGATATTCGCCTTAACCAGATGGTCAACTTCCTACAGGCTCAGTTCAACAAACCGAGCGCTGCGGAACAGGATGCCGCCGCGCTGAAGCAGCTGCAGCAGAAAACCTATACTCCGCAGAACCGCAGTAAAGACAATGGCCGGGTGGTGGTTGAGGGCGTCGGCAACCTGATGCATCACATCGCCCGCTGCTGCCAGCCGATTCCCGGTGACGAAATCGTCGGCTTCATCACCCAGGGGCGCGGGATCTCGGTGCACCGCGCCGACTGCGATCAGCTGGCTGAGCTGCAGTCTCACGCGCCGGAACGCATCGTTGATGCGGTATGGGGCGAGAGCTATTCGGCGGGATATTCGCTGGTGGTGCGCGTGGTTGCCAACGACCGCAGCGGCCTGCTGCGCGACATTACCACTATTCTTGCCAACGAGAAGGTGAACGTGTTGGGCGTAGCCAGCCGCAGCGATACCAAACAGCAGTTGGCGACCATCGATATGACCATTGAAATCTACAACCTGCAGGTGTTGGGCCGGGTGCTCGGCAAGCTGAACCAGGTGCCGGATGTGATCGACGCGCGTCGTCTGCACGGCGGTTAATTTCGTCGCGCCGGATGGCGGCATAAATGCCTTATCCGGCCGACTATTTTTTAAATTTCCAGGATTGTCACATGACTCAAATTGACCGCCTGCTCGGCATCATGCGCCGCCTGCGCGACCCGGAAAACGGCTGCCCGTGGGATAAAGAACAGACCTTTGCCACTATCGCCCCTTACACCCTTGAAGAGACCTATGAAGTGCTGGACGCCATTGCGCGCGAAGATTTTGACGATCTGCGCGGCGAGCTTGGCGACCTGCTATTCCAGGTGGTGTTCTATGCGCAGATGGCGCAAGAAGAGGGGCGTTTTGATTTCAACGATATCTGCGCCGCCATCAGCGACAAACTGGAACGTCGCCATCCGCATATTTTCGGCGATGCTTCAGCCGGGAACAGTGCGGAAGTGCTGGCGCGCTGGGAGCAGATCAAGAGCGCGGAGCGAGCGGAAAAGGCGCAACACTCGGCGCTGGATGATATTCCGCATAGCCTGCCGGCGCTGATGCGCGCGCATAAAATTCAGCGTCGCTGCTCGGCGGTGGGCTTCGACTGGACCTCGCTTGGGCCGGTGCTCGATAAGGTGCATGAAGAGATAGATGAAGTCATGCATGAAGCGCAGCAGGCGGTGGTTGATGAAGCTAAACTGGAAGAGGAAGTGGGCGATCTGCTGTTCGCCACGGTGAATTTATCCCGCCATTTAGGAGTCAAAGCCGAGGTCGCGTTGCAGAAAGCGAACCTCAAATTTGAGCGCCGCTTCCGCGAAGTTGAGCGTATTGTTGCCGCCAGAGGTCTGGAAATGACCGGCGTTGACCTCGAAACCATGGAAGAAGTGTGGCAGGAAGTAAAACGCCAGGAAACTGATCTCTAACGAGTTTTCGTGATCAAGCGCTATTTGTGTGATTTTATAAATAACAAGCGCTTGATTTACGTCAAAAACATTTCGCCAAAAGCGGCTATTTTCTCATTCCGTTATGTTGTTGAAACACCATGTAGCCTGCCTCTTCGAGTTGTTCGAGTCGCAACGCAGGTGCGGCTGGTAGAAAGAAGAGGAGGGGAGAATGAAAGTTTGTGGCGTCACGCATGTTCGGGTATACTACTTTCCCGTCCTGGTTATTCCATCGTTTTACCCTAACTTCTCAGGTTCAGCATGACAACGAACTATATTTTTGTGACCGGCGGGGTCGTATCCTCTCTGGGTAAAGGCATTGCCGCAGCTTCCCTGGCAGCCATTCTTGAAGCCCGTGGGCTCAATGTAACTATCATGAAACTGGATCCGTACATCAACGTCGATCCGGGCACCATGAGCCCAATCCAGCACGGGGAAGTGTTCGTTACTGAAGACGGCGCTGAAACCGATCTGGACCTGGGCCACTACGAGCGTTTCATCCGCACCAAGATGACTCGCCGCAACAACTTCACCACTGGTCGTATCTACTCCGACGTTCTGCGTAAAGAGCGCCGTGGCGACTATCTGGGCGCAACCGTACAGGTTATCCCGCACATCACCAACGCCATCAAAGAGCGTGTATTGGCTGGCGGCGAAGGCCATGACGTGGTGCTGGTTGAAATCGGCGGTACCGTAGGCGATATCGAATCCCTGCCGTTCCTCGAAGCTATTCGCCAGATGGCGGTAGAAATCGGCCGTGAGCATACCCTGTTCATGCACTTGACCCTGGTGCCATACATGGCGGCGGCGGGTGAAGTCAAAACTAAACCGACTCAGCACTCTGTGAAAGAGCTGCTCTCCATCGGTATCCAGCCTGATATTCTGATTTGCCGCTCCGATCGCGCGGTTCCGGCCAACGAGCGTGCAAAAATTGCATTGTTCTGTAACGTCCCGGAAAAGGCTGTGATTTCTCTGAAAGACGTCGATTCCATTTATAAAATTCCAGGCCTGTTGAAATCTCAGGGGCTGGACGATTATATTTGTAAACGATTCAGCTTAACTTGTCCGGAAGCAAACCTGGCCGAATGGGAACAGGTAATCTATGAAGAAGCTAATCCGGCAGGCGAAGTCACCATTGGTATGGTCGGTAAGTACATTGAACTGCCGGATGCCTACAAATCGGTGATTGAAGCGCTGAAACACGGTGGTCTGAAAAACCGCGTGACCGTCAACATCAAGCTTATCGATTCGCAGGATGTTGAAACGCGCGGCGTCGAAATCCTCAAAGATTTGGACGCGATCCTCATCCCGGGCGGCTTCGGCTACCGCGGCGTTGAAGGCAAGATCGCCACCGCGCGCTATGCGCGTGAGAACAATATTCCATATCTGGGCATCTGCCTGGGTATGCAGGTTGCGCTGATTGAGTTCGCGCGCAACGTAGCGGGCATGGAAAACGCCAACTCTACGGAATTTGTGCCAGACTGTAAGTACCCGGTGGTGGCGCTGATTACCGAATGGCGTGACGAAGAAGGCAACGTTGAGGTTCGTTCCGAGAAGAGCGACCTCGGCGGCACCATGCGCCTTGGCGCGCAGCAGTGCCAGCTGGGTGATGATTCTCTGGTTCGTCAGCTATACGGCGAGCCGACAATCACCGAGCGCCATCGTCACCGCTACGAAGTCAACAACATGTTGTTGAAACCGATTGAAGCTGCCGGCCTGCGCGTTGCGGGCCGTTCCGGGGATGATCAGTTGGTCGAGATCATCGAAGTGCCGAACCATCCGTGGTTTGTGGCCTGCCAGTTCCACCCGGAGTTTACTTCGACGCCGCGTGACGGCCACCCGCTGTTTGCCGGCTTTGTGAAAGCCGCGAGCGAGTACCAGAAACGTCAGGCGAAGTAAAAGAGTTAGAACGGCAATGCACCCAATTGGGTGCATTGTTTGTCTGGAGTTTTAGTTTAACTTGTACTGAGGAAAACCTAATGTCCAAAATCGTTAAAGTCATCGGTCGTGAAATCATCGACTCCCGTGGTAACCCGACTGTTGAAGCCGAAGTACACCTGGAAGGTGGTTTCGTCGGTATGGCAGCTGCTCCGTCAGGTGCTTCTACTGGTTCCCGCGAAGCGCTGGAACTGCGCGATGGCGACAAATCCCGTTTCCTGGGTAAAGGCGTAACCAAAGCTGTTGCTGCGGTAAACGGCCCGATCGCTCAGGCAGTCCTGGGTAAAGATGCTAAAGATCAAGCTGGCATCGATAAGATCATGATCGACCTGGACGGTACTGAAAACAAATCCAACTTCGGTGCGAACGCAATCCTGGCGGTATCCCTGGCGAACGCCAAAGCAGCAGCTGCTTCTAAAGGCCAGCCGCTGTTCGAACACATTGCTGAACTGAACGGCACTCCGGGCAAATACTCTATGCCGGTTCCGATGATGAACATCATCAACGGCGGTGAGCACGCTGACAACAACGTCGACATCCAGGAATTCATGATTCAGCCGGTTGGCGCGCCGACTCTGAAAGAAGCCGTACGTATGGGTTCTGAAGTGTTCCATCACCTGGCGAAAGTTCTGAAATCCAAAGGCATGAACACTGCAGTTGGTGACGAAGGCGGCTACGCGCCGAACCTGGGTTCCAACGCTGAAGCGCTGGCTGTTATCGCTGAAGCGGTTAAAGCAGCAGGCTACGAACTGGGCAAAGACATCACTCTGGCGATGGACTGCGCAGCTTCTGAATTCTACAAAGACGGTAAATACGTTCTGGCTGGCGAAGGCAACAAAGCGTTCACCTCTGAAGAATTCACCCACTTCCTGGAAGAACTGACCAAACAGTACCCGATCGTGTCCATCGAAGATGGCCTGGACGAGTCTGACTGGGACGGTTTCGCATACCAGACCAAAGTACTGGGCGACAAAATCCAGCTGGTTGGTGACGATCTGTTCGTAACCAACACCAAGATCCTGAAAGAAGGCATCGAGAAAGGCATCGCTAACTCCATCCTGATCAAATTCAACCAGATCGGTTCTCTGACCGAAACTCTGGCTGCAATCAAGATGGCGAAAGACGCTGGCTACACCGCTGTCATCTCTCACCGTTCTGGCGAAACTGAAGACGCTACCATCGCTGACCTGGCTGTTGGTACCGCTGCAGGCCAGATCAAAACTGGTTCTATGAGCCGTTCTGACCGCGTTGCTAAATACAACCAGCTGATTCGTATCGAAGAAGCGCTGGGTGAAAAAGCGCCGTACAACGGTCGTAAAGAGATCAAAGGCCAGGCGTAATCCTGACTTTTTGTGAAATAAAATGCCAGTCTGCGGACTGGCATTTTTTTTATCCGCTATTTGCACTTACTTGAAATCGACGGCCATTTGCTGCGGAATAGAAAGCCCGCGGGTGGTTTGTACGCAGCGGTCGATATAATCGGTGAAACGCGGCGGTTTGGGCATGCCCATGCTCAGCAGCTTATCATTGCTGAAGCGGACGTTCAGCGTCGCGAAGGCGCCATACAGGCGCATCGCTTTGAGCATCAGGCGCTCGTTGCACGGGCCAAAAATATCCTTCAACTCACGGCGCATTTTAACCAGCGTCTCATAGCTGACCTGCGCGTATCGATCGCCTACCGGAGCCTGCTCCAGCGCTGAGGCCATCGCGCGATCGATTTCCGCAAATTTCACGCTGTTTTCTTCTCCGGCGGAGATATGCACCACTTCGCCGCGCGCCAGCGGGCGCTGTAATAACATCAGCAGCGCGTCGGCGCAGTAGTCGACCGGGATAACATCAACGCGGTCTTCCAGGGAGCAGAGGAATTTTTGCAACATCAGCCCCATACTGAACACCCAAAAAATGCTGCTGGAGGGTTGGCAACCGTGATGAGTATGACCAACGACGATAGAAGGGCGGGCGATGGCTAACGGTAACGTCGGGCACTGCTCCTGCATCAGGCGCTCAATCGTCGATTTGGAATGGGTATACTCCACCAGATGCTCGGCGTGCTCGCGGAATTCAGCGCTTTCAGCGACCAGCGAATCGGGCTCCGGGGTACAGGACATCGCGGTCCCGACGTGGAGAAAACGTTGTAGTCCAGCTACGCGGGACATCCGTTGGGCAAATTTGAACGTCCCTTCGACGTTCACTTTCCAGATGAGCGGGTTATTGCCAAATGAGGCGACGGCGGCGCTGTTGATAACGTGAGTGACCTGCTCCAGACGCGGGTCGCTCAGGAACGCCTCCGGGGATGACAAATCGCCGAGCAGGATCTGCCGGGTAGTTAATGCGGCCAGCTTCTCCTCTGCAATATTGAATTTACGCAGGTTTTCCTTCACCCGGGCCAGAGCCGCTTCATCGTTATTGGCTCGCACCAGGAGCAATAGATTAATCCCATTTTCGTTATTAAGGATATTCTCTAATACCGCTCCGCCCAGAAATCCGGTAACGCCTGTAATTAATAATGTATTCATGAATGCAGTCTCTCATGGTTGGTCGACTGGATTCTAGGCGCGGAAAATTAAACGGAGATTAAATAAAAAATGCTGTAACCGTCAGTTTCTTAAGCTTATTTTAAGCTATGGAAATTAAGTGAATTGAATTGGACAGTATGCATAGATAAAAGATTCATTGTTTCATGTATCGGTTTGTACATCTTTGATTAATTGTGATTTTTTATCGATTTAGACAATCATAAATAATGCTATTACGATCATGAAAAACATTCTTTGTTACATCTTTATCCGCACGCAGATACTTCTGAGAGAGTAATCAATGAACGGGTTAATGAGTGAATGTGGCACATGCTAAAATAATACTTAATATATCGTAAATACATTTTGTGCTTATTTCATAGTTCGCTAACTAATATAAAAAGAGGGTTTACGCCCCGCTGACCATGGGCTCAGGTAAGCGCAGCTGAGGACAAGACCTGAGCGCCTGAATCTGCGATAATACCTTTTTACCACCTGAACAGAGATGACTATGCAGTACCCGATTAACGAGATGTTCCAGACCTTGCAAGGCGAGGGTTACTTTACCGGCGTGCCTGCCATTTTTATTCGTTTGCAGGGATGCCCGGTTGGTTGCGCCTGGTGCGATACCAAACATACCTGGGATAAGCTGGCCGATCGGGAAGTGTCTCTATTTAGTATCCTCGCTAAAACCAAAGAGAGCGATAAGTGGGGCCCGGCGACCAGCGACGATCTGCTGGCAATCATTGGCCGTCAGGGGTGGAGCGCCCGTCACGTAGTGATTACCGGCGGCGAACCTTGTATTCACGATCTTACGCCGTTGACCGACCTGCTTGAGCAAAACGGTTTCAGCTGCCAGATTGAAACCAGCGGCACCCATGAAGTGCGCTGCAGCCACAATACCTGGGTTACGGTCTCGCCGAAGGTGAACATGCGCGGCGGCTACGATGTGCTCTCTCAGGCGTTGCAACGTGCAGATGAAATCAAGCATCCGGTTGGCCGCGTGCGTGATATCGAAGCGCTGGATGAACTGCTGGAAACGCTGGCAGATGAAAAGCCGCGGATTATTGCATTACAGCCGATTAGCCAAAAAGAAGACGCGACGCGTCTGTGCATCGAGACCTGTATCGCCCGGAACTGGCGGTTATCCATGCAGACGCATAAATACCTTAACATCGCCTGATCCCCACTCTATTTGCCGGGTAGGTGGCTCACCGCCCGGCAGCTCTCTTCTTCATATATGAATTCATCTTCGCATTTGGCTCCAGCGCTGGGGTTGAGATACGCCATCATGACAGCAATGCTATCATTGGCGCGTTAATTCAGCCGCTCAGGCGGGCTATTGATACGTTGACTTAAGGAATGAGTTAACCATGCAGCCAATTGATCGACCTACTGCCTTCTCTATGGACTTCTTCTCGCTCAAGGGGAAAACCGCTATCGTTACCGGCGGCAATAGCGGCCTTGGTCAGGCTTTTGCCGTCGCCCTGGCGACAGCCGGCGCGAATCTGTTTATTCCCGCCCTGCGCGAAGAACATACTCAAACCCGCGAACTTATCGAACAGCAGGGCGTTGAGATGGAATTCATGCTGGCGGATATCACCGATGTCGGCATGCCGCAGCGGATTATCGCCACCTGCTGCGAGCGTTTTGGTACCGTTGATATTCTGGTGAACAATGCTGGTGTTTGTCAGTTGAATAAGGTGCTGCGCTTTGGTCGCACAGACTGGGATCCGATGATCGAAACTAACCTGACGGCGGCATTTGAGCTCAGCCACGAAGCCGCTAAAATTATGGTCCCGCGGCGAAGCGGTAAGATTATTAACATCTGCTCGGTGTTTTCTTATCTCGGCGGCAGCTGGTCGCCGGCCTATGCCGCCACCAAACATGCGCTGGCTGGATTAACCAAAGCCTACTGCGATGAGCTGGGCCCATATAATATCCAGGTCAACGGCATCGCGCCCGGCTATTACGAAACCGAAATGACCGCTATTACCCGCAGCATCCCAAAAGAGAACCGACGCGTGCTGGCGCATATACCCGCGGGCCGTTGGGGAGAAGCAGAGGATTTAATGGGTGCCGTTGTTTTCCTCTCCAGCCGGGCCTCGGACTACGTCAACGGTCATATTCTGGCGGTGGATGGCGGCTATCTGGTGCGCTGATTCACATGGCGTTGGATGAAATAGAAAACCGCCAGGGCAGCAGCCCGATGGCGGATAGGCAGGGAATTACTCGCCGCGATAGACGCAGCCTGCGGTGCAGGTCTCTTTCACCATTACTGCGCTCAGCAGAGGAACCAGCGGTTTCATTTGATCCCAAATCCATTTGGCCAGCACTTCGCTGGTGGGATTCTCCAGTCCTGGAATATCGTTCAGGTAATAGTGGTCTAAACGATCGTAAGTCGGTTTAAACGCGGCTTTCAGCTCGGCGAAATCCATGATCCACCCGGTATGGGGATCGACTTCACCGGTAATCTCCAGACGCACCATAAAAGAGTGACCATGCAGGCGACCGCATTTGTGGCCTTTCGGTACGTGCGGCAGGTGGTGGGCGGCTTCGAAGGTGAAATCTTTAAACAGCGTGGTGGACATCATTAACTCTCAACAGGACGAAAAAAACCGCCGTAGGGTACCGGAAAGTACATTTTTTAGCATTAACTAAAACGGCCCTGAACGCAAAATCACCGTTTTTGCGCTTTTTTGTTGATTCAATTTCTTTCTTTTCAATGGATTAACTAATCGGTTTTGTTGTTAATAACTATAACTAAAACAGGTTAGTCCATTTGGTTATTTGTTATTTCCATCCCTTCTTTAATTGTTAGTATGCCCGCCGTTAACCTTACAATCTCTTCTGTTTTTGTCGCGCTGACAGGGCGTGAATAACAGCTTTGCTTACTGGAACATAACGACGCATGACGACACAGGCCCCACCTTCCAATCTGCTGCCGCTTAACCCGGAGCAACTGGCGCGCCTACAGGCGGCCACGACCGACTTTACGCCAACCCAACTGGCTTGGGTATCCGGCTACTTCTGGGGCATGCTGAACCAGCAGCCCGGCGCCGCGGTAAGCGCGCCCGCTCAGGCGGTAGAAGCGCCGGCCATCACCCTGATTTCCGCTTCGCAAACCGGCAACGCGCGTCGGGTTGCTGAAGCGCTGCGCGACGATCTGCAGGCCGCGCAGCTGAATGTGAAACTGGTGAACGCTGGCGACTATAAATTCAAACAAATCGCCGGTGAAAAACTGCTGGTCGTGGTGACGTCGACCCAGGGCGAAGGTGAGCCGCCGGAAGAAGCCGTCGCATTGCATAAATTCCTGTTTTCAAAGAAAGCGCCGAAGCTTGATGGCACCGCCTTCGCGGTGTTTGGTCTCGGCGATACCTCCTATGAGTTTTTCTGCCAGTCCGGCAAAGATTTCGACAGCAAACTGGCCGAGCTGGGCGGCGAACGCCTGCTCGATCGCGTTGATGCCGACGTTGAATATCAAGCCGCGGCGGCGGAATGGCGCGCTCGCGTAGTGGATGTGCTGAAGGCGCGCGCGCCGACGGCTGCGCCGGCCCAGCTTGCTACCAGCGGCGCGGTCAATGAAATTCACACCAGCCCATATACTAAAGAAGCGCCGTTGACGGCGACGCTTGCAGTGAATCAGAAAATAACCGGTCGCGACTCGGAAAAAGACGTCCGTCATATCGAGATCGATCTGGGTGATTCCGGCCTGCGTTATCAGCCGGGAGATGCTCTTGGCGTCTGGTACCAGAACGATCCGGCGCTGGTCAAAGAGCTGGTGGAGCTGCTGTGGCTGAAGGGTGATGAACCGGTCACGGTAGAAGGCAAAACGCTGCCGCTGGCGCAAGCGCTTGAGTGGCATTTTGAGCTGACGGTCAATACCGCCAATATTGTTGAGAACTATGCCACCCTGACCCGCAGTGAAACGCTGCTGCCGCTGGTCGGCGATAAAGCGCAGTTGCAGCACTACGCTGCCACGACGCCTATCGTCGACATGGTGCGCTTCTCGCCAGCACAGCTGGACGCAGAAGCCTTAATCGGCCTGCTTCGCCCGTTGACGCCGCGCCTCTACTCTATTGCTTCCTCGCAGGCAGAAGCGGAAAACGAAGTTCACGTTACCGTTGGCGTCGTGCGTTATGACATCGAAGGCCGCGCCCGCGCCGGCGGCGCGTCCAGCTTCCTCGCCGACCGCGTGGAAGAAGATGGTGAAGTGCGCATCTTTATCGAACACAATGACAATTTCCGTCTGCCTGCTAACCCGCAAACCCCGGTTATCATGATTGGCCCTGGAACCGGGATCGCGCCGTTCCGCGCCTTTATGCAGCAGCGCGCGGCGGAAGGGGCGGAAGGGAAGAACTGGTTGTTCTTCGGCAATCCGCACTTCACGGAAGATTTCCTCTATCAGGTGGAATGGCTGAGCTACGTCAAAGAGGGCGTGCTGAGCCGTATCGACCTGGCCTGGTCCCGCGATCAACAACAAAAAGTCTATGTACAGGACAAACTGCGCGAGCAGGGGGCTGAAGTGTGGCGTTGGATTAACGACGGCGCCCATATTTATGTCTGCGGCGATGCCAATCGTATGGCGAAAGACGTCGAGCAGGCGTTACTGGAAGTGATTGCCGAATACGGCGCGATGGACGCCGAAGCGGCGGACGAATTTTTAAGTGAGCTGCGCGTTGAGCGCCGTTATCAGCGAGATGTCTACTAATGAGCGAAAAACATCCTGGCCCGCTGGTGGTCGAAGGTAAACTCTCCGACGCCGAGCGTATGAAGATCGAGAGCAACTACCTGCGCGGCACCATTGCGGAAGATTTAAATGACGGCCTGACCGGCGGTTTTAAAGGCGACAACTTCCTGCTCATCCGCTTCCACGGCATGTACCAGCAGGACGACCGCGATATTCGCGCGGAACGCGCGGCGCAGAAACTGGAGCCGCGCCACGCGATGCTGCTGCGCTGCCGTCTGCCGGGCGGCGTTATCACCACCAAACAGTGGCAGGCGATCGATAAGTTCGCCGCGGATAACACCATCTACGGCAGTATTCGTCTGACCAACCGTCAGACTTTCCAGTTCCACGGTATTCTGAAGAAGAACGTGAAGCCGGTGCATCAGATGCTGCACTCCGTTGGGCTGGACGCGCTGGCGACCGCCAACGACATGAACCGCAACGTGCTGTGCACCTCGAACCCGTTTGAGTCGCAGCTGCATGCCGAAGCCTACGAGTGGGCGAAGAAGATCTCCGAGCATCTGTTACCGCGTACTCGCGCCTATGCTGAGATCTGGCTGGATCAGGAAAAGGTCGCCACCACCGATGAGGAACCGATCCTCGGCCAGACCTATCTGCCGCGTAAATTCAAAACGACGGTGGTGATCCCGCCGCAGAACGATATCGATCTGCACGCCAATGATATGAACTTCGTGGCGATTGCGGAAAACGGCAAGCTGGTTGGTTTTAACCTGCTGGTGGGCGGCGGTTTGTCTATCGAGCATGGGAATAAGAAAACCTATGCGCGAACCGCTAGCGAATTTGGCTATCTGCCGCTGGAGCACACTCTGGCGGTGGCGGAAGCGGTCGTGACCACCCAGCGTGACTGGGGTAATCGTACCGATCGTAAAAACGCGAAAACCAAATATACCCTCGAGCGGGTCGGCGTGGAGACCTTCAAGGCGGAAGTTGAGCGCCGTGCCGGGATCAAATTCGAGCCGATTCGCCCTTACGAGTTTACCGGCCGCGGCGATCGCATCGGCTGGGTTAAAGGCATCGATAATAACTGGCACCTGACGCTGTTTATTGAGAACGGCCGTATTCTGGATTATCCGGGCCGCCCGCTGAAAACTGGCCTGCTGGAGATCGCGAAGATTCACAAAGGTGAATTCCGCATCACCGCTAACCAGAACCTGATCATCGCCAGCGTACCGGAAGATCAGAAAGCGCGGATCGAGAAACTGGCGCGCGATCATGGCCTGATGAATGCCGTCACGGCGCAGCGTGAGAACTCGATGGCCTGCGTGTCGTTCCCGACCTGTCCGTTAGCGATGGCTGAAGCCGAGCGTTTCCTGCCATCGTTTATCGACAAAGTGGAAGAGGTGATGAGCAAGCACGGCGTCGGCGATGAGCATATCGTAACCCGCGTCACGGGTTGCCCGAACGGCTGCGGCCGCGCGATGCTGGCGGAAGTTGGCCTGGTAGGGAAAGCGCCTGGTCGCTATAACCTGCATATCGGCGGCAACCGTAGCGGGACGCGCATCCCACGGATGTATCGTGAAAATATCACCGAGCCGGAGATCCTTGCTTCGCTCGACGAGCTGGTAGGGCGCTGGGCGAAAGAGCGCGAAGCGGGTGAAGGCTTCGGCGACTTTACGGTGCGTGCGGGCATCATTCGCCCGGTGCTCGATCCAGCGCGTGATTTCTGGGAATAACCTGAATTGCCGGATAGCGGCATGAATGCCTTATCCGGCCTACCATTCGCGTAGGCCTGATAAGCGAAGCGCCATCAGGCAAGGCACACAGTGAGGAATCTATGTCCAAACTCGATCTAAACGCGCTGAACGATCTGCCTAAAGTAGAACGCGTAATGGCGCTGGCGGAAGTTAACACTCAGCTGGAAAAACTCAGTGCCGAAGAACGCGTGGCATGGGCGCTGGAAAACCTGCCCGGCGACTATGCGCTCTCTTCAAGCTTTGGTATTCAGGCAGCGGTCAGCCTGCATCTGGTGAATCAGCTGCGCCCGGGCATTCCGGTGATCCTGACCGATACCGGCTATCTGTTCCCGGAAACCTATCAGTTCATTGATGAATTAACCGAGAAGCTCAACCTGAACCTTAAAGTCTACCGGGCGACGGAAAGCGCCGCCTGGCAGGAAGCGCGCTACGGCAAACTGTGGGAGCAGGGCGTTGAAGGCATTGAGAAGTACAATGAAATCAACAAAGTTGAGCCGATGAACCGGGCGCTGAAGGAGCTTAATACCCGCACCTGGTTCGCTGGCCTGCGCCGCGAGCAGTCCGGCAGCCGGGCGCATTTGCCGGTGCTGGCTATCCAGCGCGGCGTCTTTAAGCTGCTGCCGATTATCGACTGGGATAACCGGACGGTTTATCAGTATCTGCAAAAGCACGGCCTGAAATACCACCCGCTATGGGAGCAGGGGTATTTGTCCGTCGGCGACACTCACACCACCCGTAAATGGGAACCCGGTATGGCGGAAGAAGAGACCCGCTTCTTTGGCCTCAAGCGCGAGTGCGGATTGCACGAAGGCTAAGCGATGCGCTATGCCGGAGAGTGTTATTCCAAAGCGGACACGCGGGCTATACCGCGGGTTCGCTTTGCGCAAATCAGTTTTTCTTCTCAACTTTCGCCAGCTCTTTCACCAGCGGCAGCATCACTTTGACTACATCGCGCCCGCGATGCTCGATCCTTCCCGGCAGCGCTTTGTCGATATACTGTTGGTTATCCAGTTGCACGTCATGCCAGCTGGTACCCTGCGGGAAGCTGCGGGTTTTACTGCGCTGCTGATATCCATCCTTTTTACCCAATGACCAGTTAGTCGCTTCCACGGAGAGTACCGGGATCCCGGCGCTGTCAAAAACGCTGGCGTCGTTACAGCAGCCAGTACCTTTCGGGAACTCCGGATTCAGCCCTGGATTGGTGAACGCGGCAATGCCGTGGCTCCGGGCAATCGCCAACGCGCGATCGCGGGTCAGCTTACGTACCGATGCCGGCGTGCTGCGCCCGCTGTTGAAATAGAGCTTATCGCCGACCACCAGGTTATCGAGATTTATCACCAGCAGCGTGTTTTTCTTTTCCGCCTCGCTCATGCGTTTCAGCAAATTTTGCGCGCCCAGGCGGCCTTCTTCCTCGCCGCTGGTGGCGATAAAGCGAATGCCGTAACGGGTGGGGACGTTCTTTAAATGTTCCGCGAGCTCCAGCAATACGCCGAGCCCCATCGCATTGTCGTCGATCCCCTGCAGGGTCAGGCCGCCGAGGTTGTTCTCTACGTCTTTATCGCTCTGCGGGGCATAGGTATCGAGGTGCGCCATAATGATAATTTGCTGGCGAGACTGGCCCTCATGCGCGGCGATTACCGTACTGCCGGTGGCGTTGTGCCAGTTCTTACGTTGGTTGCTGTCGGTATAGATGTAGCGGGTATTGAAACTGCGCACGTTGCTCTGATAACCCATCTGGGCAAATTGTTGACGAAGATAATCGGCTGACAGCATCTCGGCCGGCGTACCGGTCATTCTTCCAGGAAAGACGGTAGCAATATGGCGGGCCTGCGTATTTGCGGTGTCGCCCAGGGCGCTGAATGCCGGAGCGGCGGAGAAGACAAAACCTGTGCCAAGCGCCAGCGGAAGCAGACGGCGGCACATCGCGGAAAACATAGTGGGTCCTTACACGAGCAAAACATTTCGACGGCGTTAGTATGAAACTGTGACGCCGCTTAAACAATTTCATTTGCTCTTAAATAGCGGAAAATGCACGCGTTAAGCACTTTTTGATATTTAGATTTCCAGCTCGTTATTCTTTTGCGTCACAACTCATTCCATTTCGTAATTTCATTTGCTCAAAGCAGCCCCCTATAGTCCCTCTATTGCTGAATGTAAGAGAGTTGTTGCGCCGTGGATTACTTGCCCCTGTTTGCCGAGTTGAAAGAAAGACCCGTGCTGGTTATCGGCGGCGGTGAAATTGCCGTCCGCAAGATTAAATTCTTGCTGCGGGCGCAGGCGAAGGTACAGGTGGTCGCCGCCGTTCTGTCGCCGGAGCTCGCTGAACAGGTGGAACGTCAGCAAATTAGCTGGCGAGCGACCGCCTTTGATGAACAGCAGGTAGACGACGTATTTCTGGTGATTGCCGCAACCGACGATCGTGAGCTCAACCAGCGGGTGTTTGCCGCGGCTAACGCCCGCTACCGTCTGGTGAACGTGGTGGATGACCAGCCGCTGTGCTCATTCGTCTTTCCTTCTATTGTTGACAGGTCGCCATTGCTGGTGGCGATCTCCTCCAGCGGCAAGGCGCCGGTGCTGTCGCGCATTCTGCGAGAAAAAATCGAAGCGCTACTGCCCACCAATCTGGGGCGGCTGGCCGAAACGGCGAGCTACTGGCGCCATCATCTCAAAACCCGTCTGACCACCACCGAAGCGCGGCGTCGCTTCTGGGAGCGCGTTTTCACCGGGCGTTTTGCCAGCCTGATGGTGGCCGGTAACCACGCGGCGGCGGAGCGGGCGCTGCAGGATGAACTCGACAGACCGGAACGCAGCGTGGGCGAAATTATTCTGGTTGGCGCCGGGCCGGGAGATGCCGGGCTGCTGACGCTACGCGGACTGCAGGCGATTCAACAGGCGGACGTGGTGTTTTATGACCACCTGGTGACCGAGAGCGTGCGCGAGCTGGTGCGCCGTGATGCCGAAATGATCTGCGTAGGTAAGCGCGCGGGCGAGCACTCCGTACCGCAGCACGAAACGAATCAAATGCTGGTGGATGCCGCCAAAGCCGGGAAAACGGTGGTGCGCCTGAAGGGCGGCGACCCGTTTATCTTCGGGCGCGGCGCGGAAGAACTGCAGGCCGCCGCCGCCGCCGGGATCCCCTTCCAGGTGGTGCCAGGCGTCACCGCCGCGGCGGGCGCGACGGCCTATGCCGGCATTCCGCTGACCCATCGCGATTATGCGCAAAGCGCTGTCTTTGTCACCGGTCACTATAAATCTGACAGCACGCCGTTTGACTGGGCGCTGCTGGCGAAGAGCCAACAAACGCTGGCGATTTACATGGGCACCATGAAAGCGGCGGACATCAGCGCTCAGCTGATCGCCCATGGCCGCGACGCGAATACCCCGGTGGCGGTGATTTCCCGCGGCACCCGCGAGGATCAGCAGACGCTGACCGGCACGTTACAACAGCTCGAACATCTGGCGAAAGATGCCCCAATGCCCGCTCTACTGGTGGTGGGCGAAGTGGTACAGCTGCATCAGCAGCTCGCCTGGTTTCAACACACAACATCTAGCGAGGGGTTTAACTCTTCGGTGGTAAATCTGGCTTAAGGAACGGTTATGGACCAAAAACGACTCACTCACCTGCGGCAACTGGAGGCGGAAAGCATCCATATCATTCGTGAGGTGGCCGCCGAATTCTCTAACCCGGTGATGATGTACTCCATCGGTAAAGATTCCAGCGTAATGCTGCATCTGGCGCGCAAAGCGTTTTATCCGGGAACCCTGCCGTTCCCGCTGCTGCACGTCGATACCGGCTGGAAATTCCGTGAGATGTACGAGTTCCGTGACCGTACCGCCAAAGCCTACGGCTGTGAACTGCTCGTGCATAAAAACCCGGAAGGGGTGGCGATGGGCATCAACCCGTTCGTTCACGGCAGCGCCAAGCACACCGATATCATGAAAACCGAAGGCCTGAAGCAGGCGCTGAACAAATATGGCTTTGATGCCGCATTCGGCGGCGCGCGTCGCGATGAAGAGAAATCCCGCGCCAAAGAGCGAATTTACTCCTTCCGCGATCGTTTCCACCGCTGGGACCCGAAAAATCAGCGTCCGGAGCTGTGGCACAACTACAACGGTCAGATTAACAAAGGCGAAAGCATTCGCGTCTTCCCGCTCTCTAACTGGACCGAGTTGGATATCTGGCAGTACATCTACCTGGAAAATATTGAAATCGTCCCGCTGTACCTGGCGGCAGAACGCCCGGTACTGGAGCGCGACGGCATGCTGATGATGATCGATGACGACCGTATCGATCTGCAGCCGGGCGAGATGATCAAAAAGCAGATGGTACGCTTCCGTACCCTCGGCTGCTGGCCGCTGACCGGCGCGGTAGAGTCCAACGCGCAAACGCTGCCGGAAATTATTGAAGAGATGCTGGTATCCACCACCAGCGAACGTCAGGGGCGCGTCATTGACCGCGACCAGGCAGGCTCCATGGAGCTGAAAAAACGTCAGGGTTATTTCTAAGGAGCCGCCATGAACACTACGATTGCACAACAAATTGCTAATGAAGGCGGCGTAGAAGCTTACCTGCACGCGCAACAGCACAAAAGCCTGCTGCGTTTTCTGACCTGCGGCAGCGTCGATGACGGCAAAAGCACCTTGATCGGCCGTCTGCTGCACGATACGCGCCAGATTTATGAAGATCAGCTCTCTTCTCTGCACAATGACAGCAAGCGTCACGGTACTCAGGGCGAGAAACTGGATCTGGCGCTGCTGGTGGATGGTCTGCAGGCCGAGCGCGAGCAGGGCATCACCATTGATGTCGCCTATCGCTACTTCTCGACCGAAAAACGCAAATTTATTATTGCCGACACCCCGGGCCACGAGCAGTACACCCGTAATATGGCGACCGGCGCGTCCACCTGCGATCTGGCGATCCTGCTGATCGACGCCCGCAAAGGCGTGCTCGACCAGACTCGCCGCCACAGCTTTATCTCCACGTTATTAGGGATTAAGCACCTGGTGGTCGCGGTGAACAAAATGGATCTCGTCGAGTTCAGCGAAGCGCGCTTCAATGAAATTCGTGAAGATTATCTGACCTTCGCCGAACAACTGCCGGGCAAGCTTGATATCCGTTTCGTGCCGCTGTCGGCGCTGGAAGGGGATAACGTCGCCACACAGAGCGACAAAATGCCGTGGTACAGCGGCCCGACGCTGCTGGAAGTGCTGGAAACCGTTGACATCCAGCGCGATGTCGAAAGCCAGCCGCTGCGCTTCCCGGTGCAATACGTGAACCGTCCGAACCTGGATTTCCGCGGCTTCTCCGGTACCGTCGCTTCCGGTACGGTCACCGTTGGCCAGCGTCTGAAGGTGCTGCCGTCGGGCGTGGAGTCGAACGTGGCGCGTATTGTCACCTTTGACGGCGACCTGCCGCAGGCCGGGGCGGGGGAAGCGATCACTATCGTCCTGAAAGATGAAATCGACATCAGCCGCGGCGATTTGCTGGTTGACGCTGAAGCCTCGCTGCCCGCGGTACAAAGCGCCAGCATCGACGTCGTGTGGATGGCGGAACAGGCGCTGTCGCCGGGTCAGAGCTATGACATTAAAGTGGCTGGCAAGAAAACCCGCGCCCGCGTTGACGCTATCCGCTATCAGGTCGACATCAATAATCTGACCCAGCGTGAAGTCGAAGCGCTGCCGCTGAACGGCATCGGGCTGGTGGAGCTGACCTTTGACGAGCCGCTGGTGCTCGATCCGTATCAGGACAACCCGGTGACCGGCGGGCTTATCTTTATCGACCGCCTGAGCAATGTGACGGTTGGCGCGGGAATGGTCAACGAACCGCACCTGCAGGCGCAGGCTCCGACGTCGCAGTACAGCGCGTTTGAGCTGGAGCTGAATCAGCTGATTCGTAAACACTTCCCGCACTGGGACGCACGCGATCTGCTGGGAGGCAAGTAATGGCCCGGCATGACGAAAACGTCGTCTGGCATGCGCATCCGGTGACCCGCGAGCAGCGCGAGCAGCATCACGGCCATCGCGGCGTGGTGCTGTGGTTTACCGGCCTCTCGGGGTCGGGTAAATCCACCGTCGCCGGGGCGTTGGAGGAGGCGCTGCACGAGCTTGGCGTTAGCACCTACTTGCTTGACGGCGATAATGTGCGTCACGGGCTGTGTAGCGATCTGGGATTCAGTGACGACGATCGCAAAGAGAACATTCGCCGCGTTGGTGAAGTAGCTAAGCTGATGGTCGATGCCGGGCTGGTTGTATTGACCGCGTTTATATCTCCGCATCGTGCGGAACGGCAGATGGTGCGCGAGCGTTTGGGGGAAGGACGCTTTATCGAAGTGTTTGTCGATACCCCGCTGGCCACTTGTGAGACGCGGGATCCGAAAGGATTATACAAGAAGGCGCGGGCAGGGGAGTTGCGTAATTTTACCGGTATCGATTCGGTCTATGAATCCCCGGAGAATGCTGAAATTCATCTGGATGGTGAACAATTGGTAACAAATTTGGTGCACCAACTATTAGACCTGCTTCGACAGAGCGATATTATCAGATCCTGAAAAGGCAACGGCATCGAGGGGTGCCGGTCGCCCGGTCAACAGGATTCAATATGCGCAATACCCAGAACCTCAGTATTATTCGTTCAGAACCGCCTCCGGCGGCCGGCGACGAGACCACCTGGTCTTTGTCAGGCGCCGCCGTGGGCTTTATTTCATGGCTGCTGGCGCTGGGTATTCCCTTCCTCATGTATGGCGGTAATACGCTCTTTTTCTTCCTCTATACCTGGCCTTTCTTCCTTGCCATTATGCCGGTCGCCGTGGTGGTCGGTATTGCGCTACATTCATTACTGGACGGCAAACTGATCTACAGCGTTTGCGCGACGATTTTAACCGTCGGGCTAATGTTTGGTCTGCTGTTCCTCTGGCTGTTGGGATAGCCTTTTTGGGATGAATCAAGCCTGGGTATCCATCGCAAAAATGTGGTACAGTCCCCGCGTTACGCGGCATCGTCCGCGCGCCAGGGTAGAGTACTCCGGCGAGTTATGGGATGATGATGCCGTTTTTCAGGGGGCAGGATGGGTAAATTAACGCTGCTATTATTAGCTTTGCTGGTCTGGCTACAGTACTCGCTGTGGTTTGGCAAAAATGGTTTGCACGACTATAGCCGGGTTAATGACGATGTCTCCGCTCAGCAGGCCACTAACGCCAAATTAAAAGCGCGCAACGATCAGCTTTTCGCCGAAATTGACGATCTCAACGGCGGTCAGGAAGCGATCGAAGAACGCGCGCGCAATGAACTCAGCATGACCCGCCCGGGCGAAACGTTCTATCGTCTGGTGCCGGATGCCTCAAAACGCAATCAGGGTTCTGCGCAGAATAATCGATAAACAAGCCCAGGATGACAATATGGCAGCCACTTTTCCGGGCGTTTGCGCCGTGGTGCCGGCAGCCGGTTTTGGCCGCCGTATGCAAACGGAGTGCCCGAAACAATATCTCTCAATCGGTAACAAAACGATTCTCGAACATTCGGTCGCCGCGCTGCTGGCGAACGAACGCGTTCAGCGGGTGGTGATCGCCGTCAGCCCTGGCGACATCCGCTTTAGTCAACTTCCCTTAGCCCACCATCCGCAGGTCACCGTCGTTGACGGTGGCGCTGAGCGCGCCGATTCGGTTCTGGCGGGGCTGAAAGCCTTAGCGGATGCGCAATGGGTGCTGGTTCATGATGCCGCGCGTCCGTGTCTGCATCAGGATGATCTCTCGCGGCTGCTGGCGCTAAGCGCGACCAGCCGCGTCGGCGGCATACTGGCGGCGCCGGTGCGCGATACCATGAAGCGTGCCGAACCGGGCAAAACCGCGATCGCCCATACCGTCGAACGCAATGATTTATGGCATGCGCTGACGCCGCAATTTTTCCCTCGAGAACTGCTATTTGACTGCCTGACGCGCGCGCTGGATGAAGGCGCGACCATCACCGATGAAGCGTCGGCGCTGGAGTACTGTGGCTTCCATCCCGAATTGGTCGCCGGACGAGCTGATAATATTAAAG
Source organism: Klebsiella sp. 141251 (assembly GCF_050600725.1). Classification (NCBI taxonomy): domain Bacteria; kingdom Pseudomonadati; phylum Pseudomonadota; class Gammaproteobacteria; order Enterobacterales; family Enterobacteriaceae; genus Klebsiella; species Klebsiella sp. 141251. The sequence goes on along the minus strand of NZ_JAQIRG010000004.1, from coordinate 199,463 downwards.
TAACGCGCCCGGAAGATCTGGCGCTGGCCGAATTTTACCTTACCCGTTCCCGACACCAGGAGAAGGCTTAATGCGAATTGGACACGGTTTTGACGTACACGCTTTTGGCGGTGAAGGGCCAATTATTATTGGCGGGGTACGTATTCCTTATGAGAAAGGGCTGCTTGCCCATTCCGATGGCGACGTCGCGCTGCATGCGCTGACCGACGCGCTGCTGGGCGCCGCGGCGCTGGGCGATATCGGCAAACTGTTCCCGGATACCGATCCGGCCTTTAAAGGCGCGGATAGCCGCGAGCTGCTGCGTGAAGCGTGGCGGCGGATTCAGGCGAAGGGATATACCCTTGGCAACGTTGACGTCACCATCATTGCCCAGGCGCCAAAAATGCTGCCGCATATCCCGCAGATGCGCGTATTTATCGCCGAAGATCTCGGTTGCCATATGGACGACGTCAATGTGAAAGCGACCACCACCGAGAAGCTTGGCTTCACCGGCCGTGGCGAAGGCATCGCCTGTGAAGCGGTGGCGCTGCTGCGTAAGGTTACGCAATGATCGCCTTTGATGACTTAACATACCTGCACGGCAAGCCGCTCAGCCAGGGGCGGCTGAAGGCCAATCCGGAAGACTTTCTGGTGGTCGAAGACCTCGGTTTCGCCCCCGATGGCGAAGGCGAACATGTGCTGGTGCGGATTCTGAAAAATGGCTGCAACACCCGTTTCGTTGCCGACGCGCTGGCGAAATTCCTTAAAATCCATGCGCGCGAAGTGAGCTTTGCCGGGCAAAAGGATAAGCACGCTGTCACCGAACAGTGGCTGTGCGCCCGCGTGCCGGGCAAAGAGATGCCGGATCTGAGCAAATTTCAGCTCGAAGGCTGCCAGGTGCTGGAGTATGCCCGCCATAAGCGTAAGCTGCGTTTAGGCGCGCTGAAGGGCAACCAGTTCACGCTGATCCTGCGGGAAATCAGCGATCGCGACGATGTCGAAAAGCGTTTGCAGGCGATTGCCGCCGGCGGCGTGCCGAACTACTTCGGCGCGCAGCGCTTTGGTATCGGCGGTAGCAACCTGCAGGGCGCATTGCGCTGGGCCGAGAGCGGCGAGCCGGTGCGCGATCGCAATAAACGCAGTTTTTGGTTGTCGGCGGCACGCAGCGCGTTGTTTAATCAGCAAGTTGCAATTAGATTAAAAAAAACGGAATTTAATCAGGTTGTTGATGGCGATGCGCTACAATTAGCGGGGCGCGGAAGCTGGTTTGTGGCAACCACCGAAGAGTTGGCGGAATTACAGGCGCGGGTCGATAACCGCGAGCTGATGATTACCGCTGCGCTGCCGGGCAGCGGCGACTGGGGCAGCCAACGCGACGCGCTGGCCGCCGAGCAAGCCGCGATAGCCGAAGAAACGTCGCTACAGGCGCTGCTGGCGCGCGAAAAAGTTGAAGCCGCGCGCCGGGCGATGCTGCTGTATCCGCAGCAATTGTGCTGGAACTGGTGGGATGATGTCACTGTTGAACTGCGCTTCTGGCTGCCAGCGGGAAGTTTTGCCACCAGCGTGGTAAGGGAACTTATCAATACAACGGGTGACTATGCGAATATTGCTGAGTAACGATGACGGTATCCACGCGCCGGGGATCCAAACCCTGGCGAAGGCCTTACGCGAATTTGCCGAGGTCCAGGTTGTTGCACCCGATCGTAATCGCAGCGGCGCCTCAAACTCGCTCACGCTGGAATCTTCTCTACGCACGTTCACCTTTGAAAATGGCGATATCGCCGTCCAGATGGGCACGCCGACCGACTGCGTGTATCTCGGCGTTAACGCGCTGATGCGCCCGCGCCCGGATATCGTGGTCTCAGGAATCAACGCGGGCCCCAATCTTGGCGATGATGTTATCTATTCCGGTACCGTCGCGGCCGCGATGGAAGGCCGCCATCTTGGTTTTCCCGCCCTTGCCGTTTCGCTGAACGGCTATCAACATTACGACACCGCGGCGGCAGTGACATGCACCATTCTGCGCGCGTTAAGCCGCGAGCCGCTGCGTACCGGGCGGATCCTCAACATCAACGTGCCGGATCTTCCCCTCGAGCAAATCAAAGGTATTCGCGTTACCCGTTGCGGCAACCGCCATCCGGCCGACCAGGTCATTCCGCAAAAAGATCCGCGCGGTAATACGCTGTACTGGATCGGCCCGCCGGGTGATAAGCGCGATGCCGGGCCGGGGACCGATTTTGCGGCGGTGGATGAAGGCTATGTTTCCGTAACGCCATTGCATGTCGATTTAACCGCTCATCAGGCACATGAGGTGGTGACCGATTGGTTAGAACGCGTCGGGGTTGATACGCAATGGTAAGTAAACGTGTTGAAAGTTTGTTGAATCAGCTACGCACTCAGGGCATCGTCGATGAGCGAGTCCTCGAGGCAATCGCGCAGGTTCCGCGCGAAAAATTCGTTGATGAAGCTTTTGAACATAAGGCGTGGGAAAACACCGCGCTGCCGATTGGCCAGGGGCAAACTATCTCGCAGCCCTATATGGTGGCGCGGATGACGGAGCTTCTGGAATTGACGCCGGACTCAAGGGTGCTGGAAATCGGCACCGGCTCCGGCTATCAGACGGCGATCCTGGCGCACCTCGTGCACCACGTCTGCTCGGTCGAGCGGATTAAGAGCCTGCAGTGGCAGGCGCGTCGGCGTCTTAAACAACTTGATTTACATAATGTTTCAACCCGTCATGGCGATGGATGGCAGGGTTGGCAGGCTCGCGCGCCTTTTGACGCGATTATCGTCACCGCCGCGCCGCCGGAAATTCCGGCCGCGCTGATGGCGCAGCTTGATGAAGGCGGCGTGCTGGTTTTGCCGGTCGGTGAAGAACATCAGTATCTGAAGCGGATCCGTCGCCGCGGCGGCGAGTTTTTCATCGATACCGTCGAAGCCGTTCGCTTTGTTCCGCTCGTCAGAGGGGAGCTGGCCTGAACCCGGATTATTCCAGGTTTTTTTTGCCTAAGTTTAGGCGTAGGGTGGACACATTTTTCAGTGTCCTGGCCGGGCGCTGCCCGGTAAGCAAGATATTGGCAGTTAACATATTCCTGGGGGATAAATGAGCGCGGGAAGCCCAAAATTTACCGTAAGCCGTATTGCGGCGTTGTCACTGGTTTCACTCTGGCTGGCCGGGTGTACAAATACCAATAATCCGCCTGCGCCGGTGAATTCGGCAAGCGGCGCTGCGTCCTCCAGCACCAATTCCGGGATGCTGATTACACCGCCATCTTCCGGCGGGCAGCAAGTTCCTCCGGCTCAGCCGATTCAACCGATGCAGACTCAGCCAATTCAGACTCAGCCGACCCAGGTTCAGCCGATGGCACAGCAGCCGGTGCAGACGGTGAACGGTAAGATTGTTTACAACCGTAAATATGGCGATATTCCGAAAGGCAGCTATACCGGCGGCAGTACCTATACCGTTAAGCGCGGCGATACCCTGTTCTATATCGCGTGGGTCACCGGCAACGATTTCCGCGACCTTGCGGAACGCAACAACGTCCCGGCGCCGTACGCGCTGAACGTGGGTCAGGTGCTGCAGGTCGGCAACTCCGCAGGCCAGCCGATCACCGGCGAAAATCCGGTATCTCAGGCTAGCGCGCAGGCAAGCGGCGGTGCGACGGCCACCACAACTTCTGCACAAAAATCCACCGCAATGGTTGCGTCACAACCGACTATTACGTATTCTGAATCTTCAGGTGAACAGAGTGCTACTAAGATGTTGCCGAATAATAAACCAGCAACGACCACGACGACGGTCGCTCCGGTTACGGCGCCATCAACCGTTAGCACAACCCAACCGACTGCAAGCAGTACGTCTACCAGTTCGCCGATCTCATCATGGCGCTGGCCGACTGATGGCAAGGTTATCGAGAACTTTAGCGGCGCGGAAGGCGGCAATAAAGGTATCGACATTGCAGGCAGTAAAGGACAGGCTATTGTCGCGACCGCCGATGGGCGCGTCGTCTATGCCGGTAACGCACTGCGCGGTTACGGTAATCTTATTATCATCAAACACAACGATGATTACCTGAGTGCCTACGCTCATAACGATACCATGCTGGTTCGGGAGCAACAGGAAGTCAAAGCGGGGCAGAAAATCGCTACCATGGGTAGCACCGGAACCAGCTCAACAAGATTACATTTTGAAATTCGTTACAAGGGGAAATCCGTCAACCCGCTGCAGTACTTACCGCAGCGATAATTTGGCAAAGTACGGATAAGCGTAACACCATGAAAGGCGCCAGGGCGGTCGCGATATGCCCCCTTCAGTGGAGGCATAAAGAGGATAACTCCGGCGTCGTTTAGTGATGGGTCGCGGAAGGTGCTTTGCTCAGGGATCACGGGTAGGAGCCACCTTTATGAGTCAGAATACGCTGAAAGTTCATGATTTAAATGAAGACGCGGAATTTGATGAGAACGGAATGGAGGTTTTCGACGAGAAAGCCTTAGTAGAAGAGGAACCCAGTGATAGCGATCTGGCTGAGGAAGAGCTGCTGTCGCAAGGCGCCACCCAGCGCGTTCTCGATGCGACACAGTTGTATCTTGGTGAGATTGGTTATTCCCCGCTGCTGACGGCCGAAGAAGAAGTCTATTTCGCCCGTCGCGCACTACGTGGAGATGTTGCTTCACGCCGTCGCATGATTGAAAGTAACCTGCGTCTGGTGGTGAAGATCGCTCGTCGTTACAGCAATCGTGGTCTGGCGCTGCTGGATCTGATTGAAGAAGGTAACCTCGGCCTGATCCGCGCAGTTGAGAAGTTTGACCCGGAACGTGGGTTCCGTTTTTCAACCTACGCTACCTGGTGGATCCGTCAAACGATTGAACGGGCGATTATGAACCAAACCCGTACCATTCGTTTGCCTATCCATATTGTGAAAGAGCTGAACGTTTATCTGCGTACCGCGCGCGAGTTGTCGCATAAGCTGGACCACGAGCCAAGCGCTGAAGAGATAGCCGAACAGCTGGATAAACCGGTTGATGACGTTAGTCGTATGCTGCGTCTGAACGAGCGCATTACCTCAGTGGATACCCCGCTGGGCGGTGACTCAGAAAAAGCGCTGCTGGATATTCTGGCCGATGAAAAAGACAACGGCCCGGAAGACACCACGCAGGACGATGATATGAAACAAAGCATCGTCAAATGGTTGTTCGAACTGAACGCCAAACAGCGCGAAGTACTGGCTCGTCGTTTTGGGCTGCTGGGTTATGAATCCGCAACGCTTGAAGATGTGGGTCGTGAAATCGGCCTGACCCGCGAACGCGTGCGTCAGATTCAGGTTGAAGGCCTGCGCCGCCTGCGGGAGATCCTGCAGGGACAGGGGCTAAACATCGAAGCGCTATTCCGCGAATAAATCGTTTTCTCTCAAAAAGGCCCAATCCTGCGATTGGGCCTTTTCCTTTGTATTAACCGATGCGGGTTTCCTGCAGGTGACGCCAGAAGATTTTCCCCTCAATGCGCTGAAATATCGCCGTCGACCAGCGCACGATCTCGCCTTGTTCCGGCAGGGTCTGGCTTTCGCGGTACAGCACCGCGCCGCCGTCTTGCCATTCGCTCAATACCTGCGCATTATCAACCACGATGCTTAATCCCGGGCGGCTGCCGCCCGCGCTATGGAAAAAACCGCTTACCGTCGGGTAATCCATCTTAGCGCCGCTGATAGGAACCATTGTAAATTCTTGCGCAAAGCGGCTCATCAGCGCTTGCGCGCTACCTTCTTTCCGGCCCAGCCATTGTTCAATGATTACGTGGGCGTCGATAACTTCTTGGATCCATGGGTTCATGTTTTCTCCGGGTTAAGCTGCAGGCGATTGCAAATGAGTACTGTAAACCGCGCGTCAGGGGCGGATAAATGCGCTTTTCAGGGATATACTGTCTAAAATTTTTTGACAATAAGCGTCATTCAAATGCTAAACCTGCAGCGCGTTACCATGTTTGTCGCCGTTGTTGATGCCGGGAGCTTTACCGCGGCGGCGGCGGCGCTTGGGCAAACCAAAGCGGTGGTCAGTTTTAACGTTCGTCAGCTAGAGAGTGAACTGGGAGTGACGTTGCTTCTACGTTCGACGCGCCGGTTAACGCTCACCGAAGCCGGGGCGGTGTTTTACCAGCGCGGCGTCGGACTGCTGAAAGCCGCGGAGAATTTACAGGACGAGGTGCGCGCCAGCCATGCCGGGTTAAGCGGCGAACTGCGGATCACCACCACCCCGGAATATGGCGCGCAGGTGATCATCCCGGCGCTGGCGGAATTCGCTCGTCGACATCCGGCGCTGCGGGTGCGCCACGTCTCATCGTCGTATCATGCGGATTTGATCTCGGAACGGTTTGATGTCGCGATACGTCTCGGCACCCTGGCCGATTCGCGCTATCACGCGGCTCGTATTTCGCGTTTCGCCATCGTGCCCGTGGCCTCACCGGGATGGCTGGATAAACATCCGCTGCGCACGCTTGCCGACCTGGCGCAGGCGGCGTGGATTGTTAACGAGCGCCTGGCGACGCCGCTACGCTGGCAGCTCCTGACCGCCGAAGGGCAATCGATCGCTTTTGAAATTACGCAACCGCCGCGGATCTCAGCCGATAGCGCACAAGCGTTAATGGGCTTTGCGCTGGCGGGAAGCGGGGTGGCGCTACTCCCGGAGTGGCTGGTGGCCGAAGACATCGCGCGGCAGGAGCTGGTGCGGGTATTGCCGGAGTATATTTTTCCCTCCCAGGGGGTATTCGCCGTCTACCCGGACGCGCAGCATGTGCCAACCAAGGTCCGGGCATTTATCGATTTTCTGCGTGAACGAACCGCTTAATCCGCGTTTTTGTTTTCCATCATTTTCAGGACCAGCCTGGAAAACTGCGCGCGCTCCTCTTCGTTAAGGCGGCTCAAAAACTCTTCATCGACACGGTTGCCCTGCGGCATGGAATTTGCGAGCAGCGCCTGCCCCTCATCCGTCAGATAGACAAAACGGCGACGTTTATCGGTCGGATCGTGTTCGCGGCGCACCAGCCCGCGTTTTTCCATCCGGCTTAGCATCTCCGCCAGCGTCGCTTTCGTGCTGACGGCCGCTTCGATAAGCGTCACCTGCTCGATTCCAGGATGTTCGGCTACCGAGCGCATCACTGCATATTGCGGCTTGGTCAGTTCCGGTAATTCATGTTGCCAGCGCGCGGTATGCTGTTGAAAAAGCTGGCGCAGAAGGTGGAACGCTTCGTTACGTAACTCCATGAACACTCCGTCACAAAAATATCACCTTTATGATAGCCGCATTTACGGCTTCTTTTCACATCTCATTTTTTTGATTATTGATGCGGATCGTATGCGAACGATATTGAGATCCCGTAAAAATGAGCGTAGTTTTAATACAAAGGTTCGTATACGAACAATGTGTGAGGTAGTGAATGAAACTGATTATTGGGATGACCGGGGCGACCGGCGCGCCGTTGGGCGTCGCGCTGTTGCAAGCGCTGAACGAAATGCCGGATGTGGAAACGCACCTGGTGATGTCGAAATGGGCAAAAACCACCATTGAGCTGGAAACGCCCTATAGCGCTCGTGAAGTCGCCGCGCTGGCGGATTTCTGCCATAGCCCGGCGGATCAGGCCGCGACCATCTCATCAGGATCGTTTCGTACCGACGGCATGATTGTTATCCCCTGCAGCATGAAAACGCTGGCGGGTATCCGCGCTGGCTATGCGGAAGGGTTAGTCGGCCGCGCGGCGGACGTCGTGCTGAAAGAGGGGCGCAAGCTGGTTCTGGTGCCGCGAGAAATGCCGCTGAGCACCATTCATCTGGAGAACATGCTGGCGCTGTCGCGCATGGGCGTGGCGATGGTGCCGCCGATGCCTGCCTACTACAACCATCCGGAAACGGTCGAGGATATCACCAACCATATCGTGACCCGGGTGCTGGATCAGTTTGGTCTCGAATATCACAAAGCGCGCCGCTGGAACGGCCTGCGCGCGGTCGAGAATTTATCACAGGAGAATTAATCATGGCTTTTGATGATTTACGCAGCTTTTTGCAGGCGCTGGATGAGCAGGGGCAACTGCTAAAAATTAGCGAAGAGGTGAATGCCGAGCCGGATCTCGCCGCTGCCGCTAACGCCACAGGGCGCATCGGTGACGGCGCGCCAGCGCTATGGTTCGATAACATTCGCGGCTTTACCGATGCCCGTGTCGCCATGAACACCATCGGTTCCTGGCAAAACCACGCGATTTCGCTGGGGCTGCCGCCAAACACGCCGGTGAAAAAACAGATTGATGAATTTATTCGCCGCTGGGATAAATTCCCGGTAACGCCGGAGCGTCGCGCTAATCCAGCGTGGGCGGAAAACACCGTTGATGGCGACGATATCAACCTGTTCGATATTCTGCCGCTGTTCCGCCTGAACGATGGCGACGGTGGTTTCTATCTCGACAAAGCCTGTGTGGTTTCTCGCGATCCGCTTGACCCGGACAACTTCGGTAAACAGAACGTCGGTATTTACCGGATGGAAGTGAAAGGCAAGCGCAAGCTGGGCCTGCAGCCGGTACCGATGCACGATATTGCGCTGCATCTGCATAAAGCGGAAGAGCGCGGTGAGGATCTGCCTATTGCCATCACCCTGGGTAACGACCCGATTATCACCCTGATGGGCGCGACGCCGCTGAAGTATGACCAGTCAGAATATGAGATGGCGGGCGCGCTGCGCGAAAGCCCGTATCCGATCGCCACTGCGCCGTTGACCGGCTTTGACGTACCGTGGGGCTCGGAAGTGATCCTTGAAGGGGTGATTGAAGGGCGCAAGCGTGAAATCGAAGGGCCGTTCGGCGAGTTCACCGGCCACTACTCAGGCGGCCGCAATATGACGGTGGTGCGTATCGATAAAGTCTCTTATCGCACAAAACCGATTTTTGAATCGTTGTATCTCGGTATGCCATGGACCGAAATCGACTATCTGATGGGCCCGGCGACCTGCGTGCCGCTGTACCAGCAGCTGAAGGCGGAGTTCCCGGAGGTGCAGGCGGTCAACGCCATGTACACCCATGGCCTGCTGGCGATTATCTCCACCAAAAAACGCTACGGCGGTTTTGCCCGCGCGGTGGGATTACGCGCGATGACTACCCCGCACGGACTCGGCTACGTGAAAATGGTCATTATGGTCGATGAAGATGTCGATCCGTTCAACCTGCCGCAGGTGATGTGGGCGCTCTCCTCGAAGGTCAACCCGGCGGGCGACCTGGTGCAGTTGCCGAACATGTCGGTACTGGAGCTCGATCCTGGTTCAAGCCCGGCGGGGATCACCGACAAATTGATTATCGACGCCACCACTCCGGTTGCGCCGGACCTTCGCGGTCACTACAGCCAGCCGGTGCAGGATTTACCGGAAACCAAAGCCTGGGCTGAAAAACTGACCGCCATGTTGGCCAACCGTAAATAAGGAGTAAAAGATGATTTGTCCACGTTGCGCTGATGAACAGATTGAAGTGATGGCGACGTCGCCGGTAAAAGGGGTATGGATTGTTTATCAGTGCCAGCACTGCCTCTATACCTGGCGTAATACCGAACCGCTGCGTCGTACCAGCCGCGAACATTATCCGGAAGCGTTCCGCATGACGCAGAAAGATATTGATGAGGCGCCGCAGGTACCGCACGTACCGCCGCTATTACCGGAAGATAAGCGTTAATAAAACGGGCCCGCTAAGACGGGCCTTTTTTATATTTAGCACAATTATGGAAGCTTAAATAAAGAATTCACATTAATGGAGCTACACCAGGCTTTTCAGGCGGTAAATCCACTCCAGCGCCTGACGCGGGCTCAGTGAATCCGGGTCAAGATTCTCCAGCGCTTCCAGCGCCGGTGAGGTCTCTTCCGGCGCGGAGAGCAGCGACATCTGCGTACCATCAACCTGCGTGGCGGCGGCATTTGGCGAAATGCTCTCCAGCTCGCGCAGTTTCTGCCGTGCGCGTTTGATCACCTCTTTCGGCACTCCCGCCAGCGCGGCGACCGCCAGGCCATAGCTCTTGCTGGCCGCGCCGTCCTGCACGCTGTGCATAAAGGCGATGGTATCGCCGTGCTCCAGGGCATCGAGGTGCACGTTAGCCACGCCTTCCATTTTCTCCGGCAACTGGGTGAGCTCGAAGTAGTGGGTGGCGAACAGGGTCAACGCTTTGATCTTATTCGCCAGATTCTCCGCGCAGGCCCACGCCAGCGACAGACCATCGTAGGTGGATGTGCCGCGACCAATCTCGTCCATCAGCACCAGGCTGTGTTCGGTGGCGTTGTGCAGAATATTGGCGGTTTCGGTCATCTCCACCATGAAGGTGGAACGGCCGCTCGCCAGGTCATCCGCCGCGCCGACGCGGGTAAAGATGCGGTCGATAGGGCCAATTTCTACCTTCTGCGCCGGCACGTAGCTGCCGATATAGGCCAGCAGCGCAATCAGCGCGGTCTGGCGCATATAGGTACTTTTACCGCCCATGTTGGGCCCGGTGATGATCAGCATGCGGCGCTGCGGCGCCAGCTGCAGCGGGTTGGCGATAAATGGCTCTTTCAGTACCTGCTCCACCACCGGGTGACGGCCTTCGGTAATGCGAATACCAGGTTTATCGATAAAGGTCGGGCAGCAGTAGTTCAGGGTTTCCGCGCGTTCCGCGAGGTTCACCAGTACGTCCAGCTCGGCCAGCGCGCTGGCGCTGGTTTGTAAGTCGGCCAGATGCGGCAGCAGTTTTTCGAACAGGTCGTCATAGAGCTGTTTTTCCAGCGCCAGCGCCTTGCCTTTAGACGTCAGTACCTTATCTTCGTATTCCTTCAGTTCCGGAATAATGTAGCGCTCGGCGTTTTTCAGCGTCTGGCGGCGCACGTAGTGGATCGGCGCATGCTGGCTCTGGCCGCGGCTGATCTGGATGTAGTAACCGTGAACGGCATTGTAGCCGACCTTCAGGGTATCAAGGCCCAGCCGCTCGCGTTCGCGGATTTCCAGTTTGTCGAGATAATCGGTCGCGCCATCGGCCAGCGCCCGCCACTCATCCAGCTCTTCATTATAACCCGGAGCGATAACGCCGCCGTCACGCACCAGCACCGGCGGCGCATCGATGATCGCGCGTTCCAGCAATTCGCGTAGCTCGGCGAACTCGCCCATTTTCTCGCGCAGCTGTTGCACTGGCTGACAGTCAACGTCGGCCAGCAGCTCGCGCAGCAGCGGCAGCTGCTGGAAGGCATGGCGCATACGGGCTAAATCGCGCGGGCGGGCGGTACGCAGCGCCAGACGCGCCAGAATACGCTCAAGGTCGCCGACCTGACGCAGCACCGGCTGCAGCTCGGTATAGCGTTCCTGTAAGGCGCCGATGGTTTGTTGGCGTTCAACCAGCACCGCGGTATCGCGTACCGGCATATGCAGCCAGCGTTTGAGCATGCGGCTGCCCATCGGCGTGACCGTGCAGTCGAGCACCGAAGCAAGGGTATTATCAACGCCGCCGGCGAGATTCTGGGTGATCTCCAGATTGCGACGGGTGGCGGCATCCATAATGATGCTGTCCTGCTGGCGTTCCATGGTGATGGAGCGGATGTGCGGCAGCGAGGTGCGCTGGGTATCTTTGACGTACTGTAACAGGCAGCCGGCGGCGCACAGCCCGCGCGGGGCGTTTTCGACGCCGAAGCCCACCAGATCGCGGGTGCCGAACTGCAGGTTGAGCTGCTGGCGCGCGGTGTCGATTTCGAACTCCCATAGCGGGCGACGGCGCAGGCCGCGGCGGCCTTCAATCAGGGAAGATTCGGCAAAATCTTCCGCATACAACAGTTCCGCCGGATTGGTACGTTGTAATTCCGCCGCCATGGTCTCACGGTCGGCCGGTTCGCTCAGACGAAAGCGACCGGAGCTGATATCCAGCGTCGCGTAGCCGAAGCCTTTACTGTCCTGCCAGATGGCGGCCAGCAGGTTATCCTGGCGCTCCTGCAGCAGCGCTTCATCGCTGATGGTGCCCGGCGTAACGATGCGTACCACTTTGCGTTCTACCGGCCCTTTGGTGGTGGCCGGATCGCCAATCTGTTCGCAAATCGCAACCGACTCGCCCTGATTCACCAGTTTAGCAAGATAGTTTTCCACCGCGTGATGGGGGATGCCGGCCATGGGAATCGGTTCGCCCGCGGAAGCGCCGCGTTTGGTCAGCGAGATATCGAGCAGCTGCGAGGCGCGTTTGGCGTCGTCATAAAACAGCTCGTAAAAGTCGCCCATCCGGTAAAACAGCAGGATCTCCGGATGCTGAGCCTTCAGCTTCAGGTACTGCTGCATCATGGGGGTATGGGCGTCTAAATTGTCGATTGTGCTCATAGGGTGTTATCCAGGTCCCTGATTTTTAATGGAGTGCGATTTTATTATTGTCGTCGTTATCGCATGAGGAAGACATGATAACGGAGATAGGCATTTGAGGGAAAGTGACGAAGTGGACGCAGCGATCCTGATTCCACTTCTCAGACGCGCGGCCATCGCTAAGCTGACCGCGCGTGACGTTCAGGGCGCCAGATAAACCTGCGGAATCGCCTTTTCCGGGTGCTGGCCGAGGCGCACGTCCGCGCCGTACCAGCGGCTAATGATTTCCTGCTGGATAACCTGATGCGGCGTGCCCTGCGCGACCACCTGTCCCTGGTGTAGCAGCAGAATCTGGTCGGCCCACAGGGCTGCGAGGTTGAGATCGTGCAGCACCACGCAGACATGCAGCTGGCCGGAAGCTGTCAGACGCTTGAGCAGGCGTAACAGATGTTGCTGGTAATAGAGATCCAGCGCCGAGGTGGGTTCATCCAGAAACAGCCAGCCCTGCGGCGCGCCGTTTTGCCACAGTTGGGCGAGGCAGCGGGCCAGCTGTACCCGCTGCTGCTCGCCGCCGGAAAGCGACGGATAGCCCCTGCCGCGCAAATGATCGCAGCCGGTTTCCGCCATAATATCGCGCAGAGTCTGCGGACTGGCGGTCGCTTCCCACGGCGAGCGCCCCATGGCGATAACCGTTTCCACCGTCCAGTCGGCCTGGAGTGGGGTGCGCTGCAACATCACCGCCCGGCGGCGCGAGAGCGCCTGCGACGACCAGCGCTCCAGCGTTTTGCCGTCCATTATGCGCTCGCCGCTGTCCGGGGTAAGGAAGCCGGTTAGCAGCCGCAGCAGGGTGGATTTGCCCGCGCCGTTCGGGCCGATCAGCGCGGTCATCTCGCCGCCGCGAAGCGTCAGCGAAACCTGGTCAATCACCTGTCGTTGGCCGAGCCGCAGCGACAGACCTTGCGCCCGATAGTCTTTATCCATGGATTGGTTTCTCCCGACGAAATATCAGCCACAGGAACCACGGCGCGCCCAACAGGCTGGTTAGCAGCCCCACTGGCATCTCCGCCGGCGCGGCGACGGTGCGTGCCAGGGTATCGGCAATCAGCAGCAGAATCGCGCCCGCCAGCAGCGAGCCGGGGATGAGACCCCGATGGTCCGCCCCCAGCCACATTCGCATCAGATGCGGCACCACCAGGCCGATAAAGCCGATGACGCCGCTTATCGCTACCGCCGCGGCGACCAGTACCGCGCTGCATAGCAACAGCAGCCGCTGCAGCGCCCGCACGTTAACGCCGAGATAGTGCGCCTCTTCATCGCCGAGTTGCAGCAGATTAAGTCGTGTTGCCATCCGCCACACCGCTATTGACGCCGGAATAATCAAGCTGGCCGCCACCAACAGCGTCGGCCATTCGGCCTGGCCCAGGCTACCCATCCCCCACAGCGACAGCTGGCGTAGCTGAGCATCGTTGCTTAGCCACGCCAGCACGCCGACCAGCGCCCCGCATAAGGCGTTGATGGCGATCCCCACCAGCAGCAGCCGCGACAGCGAACCGTCGCCTGCGCGGCTGAGGATAAAAATCACCACCATCACCGCCAGGCTGCCGATAAACGCCGCCAGCATCGGCATATACAGAGCTAACAACGCCGGCACGCTGAGCGGCAACACCAGCCAGCAGGCCACCGCCAGCGCCGCACCGCTGCTGATGCCCAGCAGCCCCGGGTCGGCGAGTGGGTTGCGAAACAGCCCCTGCATCACGCAGCCGGACAGCGCCAGTGCGGCGCCGACCAGCAGCGCCAGCAGCACCCGCGGCAGACGGATCGTCAGCCAGATATGGCGCAGGATTTCATCGCCGGAGGGCAGCAGGTTGATCAATGGCAATCGCATTGCGCCGAGGGTGGTGGCGTAAAGCGTCAAGGCGACCAGCAGCAGCGTCATCAACAGCAAATGGCGAACGAGGGCAGGGCGCATCAGGGCAACTGCTCCGCTTTTTGCCGCAGTTCGAGGATCGCCTGCGGCGTACGCGGGCCGAAGCCAAGCAGGGCCATATCGTCGATCGCCAGTAGCTGTTTATGGCGGCCAGCGGGCGTTTGCGCCAGACCGGGCAATTTCCATAACCCGCTTTCGCCGCCCATCCCCTTGAGACCATCGGCGGAAATCACCACCAGATCCGCCTGGCTTGCGGCCACCCCTTCCTGCGACATCGCGCGATAATGGTCGAAACCCTGCATCGCATTTTGCAGCCCGGCGGCGCGAATCGCGCCATCGGCGGCGGTGTGCTGCCCGGCCACCATGGTGTTCATCCCGCCGTGGCTGAGGATAAACAGTACCCGTTTGGCGATAGGGCGCGTGGGAAGGGCGGCTATCTGCTGCCGGACCTGCTGGCGCAGCACGTCGCCTGCCGGAGTTTTACCTAACGCTTCGGCGATAACGGCGATTTTGTTATCGATAGCGGCAAGGTTATCGCCGCCCGGCACGTTGACGACCTTAACCTGGTTTTCCTGCACTTTCTGCAGCACCAGCGACGGCTGCGCCTGCGCGCTGGCCAGTACCAGTTGCGGGCGTAAGGAGAGGATCCCCTCGGCGCTTAATTGCCGTAGATAGCCGACGTCCGGCAGCTTTTGCGCGGCGGCAGGCCAGGTGCTGGTGCTGTCCTTCGCTACCAGCTGCTGCCCGGCGTTCAGCGCGTAGACGATTTCGGTAACGTCGCCGCCGAGGGAAATCACCCGTTCGGCGGCCGCGCTGGCGAACAGCGGCAGTGCGGCAAGCAGTATTCCCCAACGTTTCATGCCGGCTGCCCTTCCGCGCACAGACGCGCCACCTGCGCGCGCCACTGTTCTTGCTCCGGGTGGCCTTCGCTGCGCTGGCCGTACAGCTGGGCGATTTGCGTACCGTCTTTGGCAAACAGTTCGACGCTGGTCACGTGGCCATCGGAGGTCGGTTTACGGGTGACCCAGATTTCATCCACGCTGTCTTCGCGCAGATGCAGGGTAAAGGCGCTGTTGAAGATGTTGATCCAGCCGCGCATCGGCGCCAGCTTTTCCAGCGCGCCGGTGAAGATCTGCACGCAGCCGCGGTTGCCGACGAAGATCATGATTTCATTGCCGTCCTGGCGCACCGTTTCCAGCAGTCCCGGCAGGGCGTTATTGTCGATGCGGCAGGCCAGATCGTCGCTCACCAGGCGGAAGGCCTGCTGACGGGAAAGATTGTGTTTACGCAGCAAACCGAAGAACTGGTGCACATCGGTCATCGCGCGCCACTCGTTTTCCAGCGCCGCGGCGTCGGCGGAGTCGGCGTACTTTACGCGGTCGGCCGGGCGAATCGTCAGCGCGCCGGGCGCCGTCTCGCTGAATTTGGCTACCAGCGTTTGCCATGCCGCCATATCGGTTTGCCCGGTGGCGTAAACCTTTAGCAGCGCATCGCCGTGCGGGTCAAAGAACTGGATGCTCTGGCGGCCGTTATCGTTGAGGTGGAACACGCTCGACCACTGGCTGAGGAACAGGCGCAGGTCGAGCGCCCGCGGGTTGAGCACCAGCCCGGCGTGGCCGCTCAGGTGTTGATGGGTAAATTCGCCGACCTGCTCGTGCACCGCGTATTCGTTGCGGCAGATGCATTTGGTTTCGCCGACGCTCTCCAGGGCGGCGATAATCGCCCGTACGTCGTCGTGTAGACGCACGGCATCGTGACCAACGCGCGCGGCGGTTAATTCGGCTTCGCTAATTCCCATCTCTGCGGCGATGTCGCGGGCATATTTGGCGGTGGAGCGGGCTTTGGTGGCCTGGTAGCGCTGCCACAGATCGTCGTGTGCGTTTTGCATAATCCACATCCTTCTCTACGATGAATATCCCCGGCCCGCGGGCCGGGGTGCAGGTTTGTTATTATTCGGGCGATCAGAAATCGATATTCACGCCCAGTTGCCAGGTCCTTCCGGGCATCACAGCCAGCGCTTTATCGTTGGCATCCTGATTAGTACTGGTCTCGATGTTGCGGCTGCTCAGGTAATCCCAGTATTTACGGTCGGTAATGTTGTAAACCCCGCCGTTGAGACGAACGTTCTTCGCCACCTGCCAGTAAGCGGTCCAGTCCAGCATGCCGTAGCCCGGCACGCGCATATATTCGGTGCTGGAGTCGGCGATGGCGGAGCCGGTGTTGTTGTAGCTCTCGCGGCTGGTGGCGGTGGCCTGTTTGCCCTTAACAAAGGTGGCGGTCAGCGCCGTACCGTAGCGCTTAGCCGGATCGTCCCACGCCACGCCGACGATCGCTTTCATCGGCGCGACGCTGTCGAGGTCGACGTATTTATCGCCGTAGTAGCTGGATTTCGATTTCCCTTCGCTATAGCCCCAGGCGAGGGTGGCGCTCAGGCCATCGACCTGCTCAAACCAGGTGCCGAAGTTAAACTTAGTGCTGATCTCGCCGCCGTAGATATAGGCTTTATCGCGGTTTTCCGCTTGATAAATGGTGTAAATATTCGACGGGACGTTAGTGAATTTGCCCGGATTGTTGGCGCGCGAATAACGCGTATAGGCGATAAAGTTCTTATAGCTGTTGTAGAACAGCGCGGTACGTACGGTGATGCCTTCGGTGACTTCGCCCTTGATACCCCATTCGATATTGTCGCTGGTCTCGGTTTTCAGATCGTTGTTGCCAATTAACGCGTACTGCTGGCTGCCGGCATAGCTGGAGCCCAGGTTCCACGAACCATACAGCTGGCTGGCATTCGGGAACTGCGCGCCGCGCTGGTACTGCAGATAGGTCATCAGTCGTGGCGTGATGTCGTACTGGAACGCCAGTGACGGCAGCACCTGGGTATCGCTGTTTTTACCATACAGATTCGCCACCGACGATTCGGTGAGCACGCTGCTGTTGGCGCTAAGATCGGACAGATCTTCCGGTTTAGTCGACTGATGCGTCACGCGTACGCCGGGAATAATCGCGAAATTGTGGCTATCGAGATCGAAGTTGATCTTATCCTGCACGTAGCCGCCGAGGGTGTAGCTGCGGCTGTCCGCTTCCGGCTGCATAATTTCGCTGTAGACGCTGGGGATCGGCGACTGGCTAAACGGCCGCTGGGTTTTGGTCGTGCTGGCATTAAAACCGGCGCTCAGGTCGTGACGGCCGATGCTTTTCGCGAGCGCGGTCTGCAGACCCCAGGTATCGGTATCGTAGTCTGAATTGACCGTCTGCATTTTGCGGGTGACGCTATCCGGCATCCAGGTCCAGTCGTGAGCCTCGGTATGCTGGTAGTAAACCTTGGTCGAGACGCTGTCGATGTAATCGTTCATCGGCGTCCAGTCGTCTTTCAGGCTCAACCCCCAGCGCCGCGTCTGGTTGGTTTGGTTGGCGGTACCGATCACGCTGTTACCGCTGGAGTCCCATGAGTCGAAGTGGCTGTGGTTGGTCTTGTGATAGTAGTCGAAGGTGCTGGTGAACTTATGTTCATCGTTCGGCTGCCAGATACCGGAGGCCATAAACGCGTCAGAGTGCCAGTTTGCCGGGTAAGCGTCGACGCTGCCGCTGTTGTTCTCGGTTTCCTGGCCATCGCGGCGGCTGTAGACGAAAATGCCGCGCAGCGTTTCATCGCCGCCGGCGACGGTGACGCCGTTATGCCAACTGCGGTCGGAAGAGTCGTAGCCGCTCTGGTAGCCAAAGGCGCTGGTTTTGTCCGGGCGCAGATAGTCATCCGCCGATTTCGGGCGGAAGGAGACGTTGCCGCCGATTGAGCTGTTAGCGGTCTCGGTTGAGGTGGCGCCCGACTGAATATCCACGCTGCCGTACATATAGGGGTCGATATAATCGCGGCCAATGCCAAAGGTGTTGAGGCCGGAACGGCCAACGTAGCCGCGGCCGGTGGCGTTCGGCTGGGCAATGCCGTCAACATCGATGCCGACGCGGTTGCTTTCAAGACCGCGGATGTTGTAGCCGGTATAGCCGCCGCGATCGAAACCGCTTTTACCGTTGCCGGAACCGCCGCTGGCGCCGGTGGCGCTGATGAGGGGTTCATAACGCATGATTGAACCGAAGTCGTTGGCGCCTTTGTCCTGCAGCTCCTGCGCGCTCACCGAGTGCTCGCTGCCGGCTTTCAGCTGTGGGGCCGGGGCGGTCACCACCATCTGTTCCGCGCTATCCGTCGTGTTATCCTGGGTCACGGCCGCGATAGCGGCATTCTGCGCGATTGCTGCGAGCAGAGAAGTCGCCAGCAGGCTTTTCTTACGCCATGCTGCTGATTGAGTCGATTTGTACATTAGTAGCCACGCCTTGATAATTATTAGTATCGGCTCACGCGTTACTTCCAGAGTGCAGGTTGGTCCGTGTTTTCCCTGGCGGACAGTGGTATTCCTGATTTAGTAATTGCGAATGGTAATAATAGGTATTATCGTTTGCAACAAAATAATCATCTATTCTGAATTTTGTTTACATTCGTGCGGAGGGGAGCAAGCCAACATGAGCCATAAAGCGATGATTACCATTCACTACTGTTCCCAATGCAACTGGATGCTGCGCGCCAGCTGGATGGCCCAGGAGCTGCTGCATACCTTTAGTACCGATATCGCTTCGGTCACGCTGGTGCCCGGTACCGGCGGCATTTTTACGGTGAGCGTCGATGAGGCGCTTATCTGGGAGCGCAAACGGGACGGCGGTTTCCCGGACGCTGCCGAGCTGAAACGGCGGGTGAGGGACGTCTGCTTCCCGGAAAAAGCGCTGGGGCACGTGGATAATGCCAGGAAGCAGGTCTAAAACGGCTGGCTGTGATTAACGTCCTAGCTCAACGTTGACCAGCACGCTTTGTCGGCGGGTGCGGATAATGGATACCGCCTCTTCCAGTACGCCGGGGAGATCTTCCGCCAACGAAACTGTCAGCGCAGCCGCGCGGCTGGAGGCGGCGAGGGCGGCGAAATCTGGCGACGACGAGAACGCGGTGGCCGGAATAGCTTCCATTTTGGCGGCATAGCCGTCGGGATAGAGCGCTTTGGTGCCGCCCGCTACCGCTCCCCAGCCGCCATTGTTGCCAACCACCACCAGTACGGGAAGCTTCATCACTTCCGCGATGTGGTGGCACACCGCCGGATTGGCAAAGAGATAGGAGCCGTCGCCCACGGCGGCGATGATAAGCTCACCCCGCCGGGCGAGCTGCAGCCCTAAGGCGATGGGCAACGCTTCACCCAGACCGCCCGCCAGCGCTTCCTGGTAATAACTGTCCGCCTGAATCAGGCCGGCAAACTGCGGCATTGTTGTCAGTTCGGAGACGATCTTCCCCTGATGTTGGTTGGCAAGCTGACCCAGGCAATAGCTCAGCCAGGGTTTGCCAATCGCTCCTTTTTGGCCGGCGTGGAGGAGGGCTTCACGTTGGTCCTTCGCGTGTTGTATCAGGCTAAGCACATGCTTTTCACGTTCAGCCACCTGCTGTTGCTTCGCCGCCACAAGCGGCTGGAGCGCCTCTTGTAAAAGTTCGAATACCTCGTCGGTTTCTCCGGCCAGATTGATATCGGCGCGATAGCCGCGGACGGGGTAGCGGGAAAAAAGCGGATCGGGGCCGATCTGGATCACCTTACAGCTTTCGTTGCAGCGGCTTTCTTCGATGATCCACGGGGCCTGTGAGTCGATAATGATGATGACGTCGGCGGCGGAAAGCCAGCCTTTGGGATCGCTGCCGGCCAGCATAGGATTGTCGCTGCTAAGGGTGACTTCAGTACCCCAATATTCCACCACCGGAATAGCCCACTCCTTAACCAGGGTATTGAGCCGCGCAAAGCCACCAGACGTTCTTGCGCCGCGCTGGGCGAAGATGACCGGCTGTCTGGCATTGGCTATCGCATCGGCGGCGCTGGCAATATCCGCCCGCGTTGGCGCATAGCGGACCGGCTGCTGGGTGGGGGAGGCATAAAGCGCTTGTTCATCGATGGTGAACGTTTCGCATAGCGGCTCGCGGGGCAGGCTCAAATACACCGGCCCCTTTGGCAATGAACGGGCTATCGCCCATGCTCTGTCAACATGCTCGCCGACCTGATCGGCAATGCGTAATTCGAAGTCCCATTTCACCGACTCACGAATGAGCGCCGCCTGATCGCGCATCTCCTGGCCGTAGCCAATCGGCGTGTTGCGACAACCAAAGTGTGAATGCTCGCTAATCGGCGTGCGTCCGCCAAAAATCAGCACCGGAATATTGCTGTTGGCCAGATTGATGACGCCGCAGGCGGCATTGGCCAGGCCTACGTTGGTGTGAACCATGACGGCCTGCACTTTCCCGCTCCCGAGATAATAGCCGTGGGCCATGCCGATGGCGGCGTTCTCGTGGGGACATATCACCAGCTCCGGTACCTGTTGTCCCGTGGCGCGCATTTTGGCCCACGCTTCAATAACCGGGGGATAATCGGTACCCGAATTAATAAAAATATAGGCCACGTCGAGGGCCTGAAGCCGGTGCAGTAATAATTCAGCGGCCGATACAGTGATAGAAGTCATATTCTCTCCGGATTAACGCGATGTTATCGCCGTGATTAAAAGGTCAGGAAAATAAATGCGCCCATCGTAATGATGGAAGTAATAATACTTAGCGCCATGGTCGAGGCCATTTCTTGCTCGCCGGACTTATATTGCATGGCGATAATAATGGCGATCGAACCCACAGGAATCGCCATCGTTAATACCACTTGTTTTATTTGCTCCATGCTGAAACCCATTTTTAACAAAATGAGGTAGCAGGCGCCGGGCACCAGAATATTACGAGCGATGACGGTAATAATGGTGGCTGAGGTGATGACAATGCTGCGAGTATAAAGCACGATGCCTGCGGCAAACAGCGCCAGTCCGCCGGAGGCCTTACCCAGCAGCCCTAGCGACATTGATACGGTTTCAGGAATATGAATATCCATTAATACTAATATCAGCGCGACAACCGGCGACCATACCACCGGCTGCTTGATGGCGTTGATCACCCGCGTGGTAAAAGAGATATTCTGGCTTTTATCCCCCGTTGCAACGGACATCAGAATCATCACCAGCGGAAGCTGGAAGACATTTTGCGTAATACTGGAAACAGTAATTAATGAGGCGCTGACGGTGCCGAATAAAAAAGCCAGTACCGAGGTGCCAATGAAGGGAACGGCCGGCGAGCCGATGGCCAGAGCCTGTAAAGTACTGAGCGCCAGGGAGCGTTTGCAGATATAACGGGCAATAACTAAAGGAATAACAAAACTCAGAATTAGCGCAAGGATAATGGCGATGGCGACAGGGCCCATGCTCATCACGATATGCCGCGGCGTCATGACCATATTACTGAAAATACTCAGTGGTAAAGCATACAGCATTACAATTTTATTAATATCACCAGCCTGTTGCCAATTGAAGTCTTTACGTTTACCGCTGATATAGCCAATGAGAACGGTAATGATAACGGGTAATATAGCGCCAAGAATTAATAGAATGTTGTTCTGTGTCATAGTGATGTATTCTCATTATAAATTATTGTTAGAGACAGAGTGTTGAACTATAAATATTGAGAATGATTCCCCCCTGGAAATTCGCCGCTGTTGCAATATTGATTTTCCTTGATTACTGCATTTTTGACGCAAAAAGAAGCGAGGGGGAAATGTAAAAACAATCCGTTCAATGAGTAATTGTCATGGCTATGAAAATTAAACAGATACAAGCCTTTCTGACCGTCGCCAGCGAAGGGAATATGACCCTGGCAGCGGAGAAAATGGGGATTACGCAATCCGGACTCAGCCGATTGTTGCTGTCCCTGGAAGAGGATCTGAATGCCACCTTATTTGAACGGCACAAGCATGGAATGGCGTTAAGCGAGTATGGCAGCGCGTTTTTACCCTATGCCATGACAATGTTGAACACGGAGAACAAGGCCAGAGAGGAGATGGCGCTGATCCGCGGAGCGGGCAAGGGGATTTTGAGAATCGGCTGCGTATCCAGCCTGTTAACCAGCCACTTTATTGATAAATTAGCCGCCTTTCATAAAAGCCATCCCCGGATACATATCAAAATCTTCGACCGCATTGACTCAGAGTTATTTAAACTGCTGCTGATGCATGAAATAGATATCGCCCTTTGCGGGCCCTTGCCCCACGACGATAAAATCGTGGTTCGCGGTAAAATTAACTGGCAGGACCGTATTTGTATCATTTCAAGGCCAGACCATCCGCTGCAAAAAGACAAGCGCCTGTCGCTTGCGGCGATGCTCGACTATCCGTGGATCATGCCGCCGCCGTTAAGCACGCCGATGCTTATCCTCGAAGATATTTTTCGCTCGCATCAGCTGCCCTGTCCGGTTCCGATTATCGAGTGCGCTTCATCCGCGGCGATAAAATCCTTTATCGCTGAGAGCGATCTTTTAACGTCAATGCCCGCCCCCGTCTATCGACTGGAAGAGAAGCTTGGATTGTTGCGCCCGCTGGAAGCGGAAGGCAGCGTGTTTGTCAGAGATTTCTATGCCTGGAGCCATTTTGGCGTGTTATCCGGAGCCGCGCTGCAGCTAATTCAGCATCTGAAGCAGTGAGATGCCCTGATAGATACAAAGGTGTATAATGAATGCATCTTATTAACTTGAGGCTGTGGCATGGGTAAGCGCATCGAACGTGAAAAAAAGACTATCAGCTGTATGATTCGGCTGTATCAACGCCGCTGCCCGGACGCCCGTGACGAGGATGAACATTACCAGGCGCTCAATACCTACGCCGATAAGCGCCTGGATAAGTGCGTATTTGGCGAAGAGAAGCCGGCCTGTAAACAGTGTCCGGTACACTGCTATCAACCGGCGAAGCGGGAAGAGATGAAGCAGATCATGCGCTGGGCCGGGCCGCGGATGCTCTGGCGGCATCCGATTCTGACCATTCGTCACCTGATTGACGACAGGCGGCCGGTGCCGGAGCTGCCGGAAAAATACCGGCCGAAAAAATAGCGGCCTTTCCCCGGCTTGCGCTGCGCTTCGCCGCTACCGGGGATCGCGGTTGAAGGAGCGTGGATACTGTTATCGGTTGGCAACTTTTTTAAGGGGTTTTCCCGGACGCGGCGCGTTGCGCCTTCTCCGGGCTACCAAATCGCACAGCGCTGTAGCCCCGGTAAGCGGCAGCGCCACCGGGGGTTTTGAGATCGCCAGCACCGGCAGTTTCAGCCAGCATGGTGAATAAATTAAAGGCAGGCCGCACGGACTGTAGGCCGGATAAGCGTAGCGCCATCCGACAATTCTCCCTGCTCGCGCTGCGTTTAGCAGGGCTACAGCTCCTGGCATTCATGCTGGCGTTAGCCGCTACCGGAGAGCGTTGCTGACGCCTTCTGTTTCTGACCGTCACGGATCGTGCTGGCGACAAAGGCCAGCACGAACAGCGCGGTAAACAGCACCACGATGGTTGGCGCCGGCGCGCTATCGAGATAAAACGACAGCCAGACGCCCGCCAGCGAACAGCCCACGGCGATTACCGTTGCCAGCAATAATGCGCTGACAAAGCGCCGCGTCAGCAGCAGAGCGATAGCGCCGGGCGCTATCAGCAGCGAAATCGACAGAATAATCCCCACCGACTTTAACGTCGCGACGATAGTCAGGGCGATCATGCACAGCAGGCCATAATGCAGCAGCCCGCAGCGCAGGCCGCTGGCTTTGGCCTGATTCGGATCAAAAGCGTGCAGTAAAAAATCGCGCCACTTTAGCCCGATAATCAGCGCAATCGCCAGCGCAATCACCGCCGTTTGCCCGATATCGCTGGCGGATATTCCCAGCATATCGCCAAACAGAATATGGTCGAGATGGACCTCGGATTGAATCGCCACGTACAGCACCAGCCCGGCGCCGAACATCCCCGAGAAGACGATCCCCATAATGGTATCGCGCTTGATACGGCTGTTATCGTCGAGAAAACCGGTGGCGACGGCGCAAAATAAGCCGGCAATAAACGCGCCGATGGCGAAGGGGATGCCGATAATGTAGGCCACCACCACGCCGGGGAACACCGCGTGGCTCATGGCATCACCCATCAGCGCCCAGCCTTTTAACACCAGAAATACCGACAGCAGTGCGCAGGGGACGGCGACGATCGTCGCCACCAGCATCGCGTTGACCATAAACGGAAACTGTAATGGTTCAAGGAGCATCGTTAGCATGAGGCCTCCCTGGCGCGGCGGCGGTTGGCCAGCAGGCCGTGCTTCGGCGCGAAGACAACGGTGGCTAAGAACAGCAGCGTCTGCGCCACCACGATGATGCCGCCGGTGGCACCATCAAGATAGTAGCTCAGCCACGCGCCGAAGAAGCTGGTCAGGCTGCCGATAGCGACGGCAATGGCCAGCAGACGCGGGAAGCGGTCGGTTAACAGCCAGGCGGTGGCGCCGGGCGTCACGACCAGACAGATGACCAGAAACGCGCCGACGGTTTGCAGCGCCGCCACGGTGCAGGCAGCCAACAGAGTGAAAAACAGCAGCTTCAGGCCGCTGGTGTTAAGGCCAATTGAGCGGGCATGGTTCTCATCGAAGAAGGTGACCATCAGGTCTTTCCACTTCAGCAACAGGATCGCCATCGAAATAAAGCCAATCGCCGCCAACTGGATAATATCCTCCGGAGCGATGGCGAGAATGTTGCCGAGAATAATGGTTTGAATGTTCATCGAGGTCGGATTCAGCGACACCATAAACAGGCCGATGCCGAAAAACGATGAGAAAATCAGCCCGATGATGGCGTCCTCTTTAAGCCGCGAACGCTGGTTAAGAAACAGCATGCTGCCTGCCGCCAGGCCGCCGGAGAGAAACGCGCCGAGCGCAAAGGGCAGGCCGAGCATATAAGCGCCGGCGACGCCGGGAACGATCGAGTGGGAGAGGGCGTCGCCAATCAGCGACCAGCCTTTGAGCATCAGGTAGCAGGAGAGAAAGGCGCAGACGCCGCCGACTAATGCCGAGACCCACATCGCGTTGAGCATGTATTGATAGCCAAACGGCTCCAGCAGCCAGCTCATCGTTGGCCCCCCGCCGCGCGATGGCTGATAAACGGCCGCTCATCGTCGGTAATAATGCGTTCTTCCGCACCGGTGAGTGTGACGTGACGCAACACGCCGCTGAAGGCCAGCTCCAGGTTCTCGGCGGTGAAGGTGGTCTCCGTCGGGCCGCTGGCCAGCACGGTGCCTTTCACCATCACCGTGTAATCGCAAAATTCGCTGACTGAACCGAGGTTATGGGTAGAGACCAGCATGGTACAGCCTTCGTCGCGCAGTTCTCGCAGCAGGGTGATGATCCGCGCCTCGGTCTGCACATCGACGCCGGTAAACGGCTCATCGAGCAGGATCACTTTGCCTTCCTGAGCAATGGCGCGGGCGAGGAACACGCGCTTTTTCTGCCCGCCGGAGAGCTCGCCAATTTGCCTTTCGCGGTATTCGCTCATCCCTACGCGGGCCAGCGCGGCATCGACAATCTGCCGGTCGCGGGGCTTCGCCCGCCGCAGCCAGCCCATATGACCATAGCGGCCCATCATTACTACATCTTCCACCAGCACAGGAAAGGACCAGTCCACCTCTTCCGATTGTGGTACGTAGGCGACAAGGTTTTGCCGTAGCGCGCGGTTGACCGGCTGGCCGAGAATGGCGATATCGCCGTGGCCGACGCGCACGAAGCCCATCAGCGCTTTGAACAACGTCGATTTACCGGAGCCGTTGACCCCCACCAGCGCGGCAATCGATCCGCGCGGTACGCTGAACGTTGCATCGCGCAGGGCGGTGTGGCCGTTGCGATAGGTCACCGTGACCTGGTCGACGATAAGTCCCGCTTGCGGCGCAATCATGACTGTTTCCTCAGGCCATCGTTGATCCCTTTGACGATGGTTTCGGTGGTGACGCGCAGCAGGTCAAGATAGGTCGGCACCGGGCCGTCGGCGGTACTCAGTGAGTCAACATACAGTACGCCGCCATAGTGGGCGCCGGCTTCACGGGCGACCTGTCGCGCCGGTTTGTCGGAGATGGTGCTTTCACTGAAGATGGTCGGGATATGCTCCTTCTTCATGGTGTCGATGGTTTTACGCACCTGCTGCGGCGTGCCCTGCTGGTCGGCGTTAATCGGCCACAGATAACGCTCCTGCAGGCCGTTATCGCGCGCCAGATAGGAAAATGCGCCTTCGCTGGTGACCAGCCAGCGTTTGTCTGCCGGCAGTTTCGCCAGTTCGGCCTTCAGCGGCGCCATGGTCTGGCGGATTTTATCTTTGTAGGCCTCGGCGTTACGGCGATAGGTGTCGGCATTGACGGGATCGTATTTCACCAGCGCATCGCGAATATTATCGACGTAGATCAGCGCATTATCCGCCGACATCCAGGCGTGCGGGTTGGGCTTGCCGTTGTAGGGGCCATCGCTGATGCCCATCGGCTGAATACCGTTGCTGACCACGACTTCCGGTACGCCGTTCAGGTGCTGATAAAAACGGGCGAACCACAGTTCGAGGTTGAGACCGTTGGCGAGAATAAGCTTCGCCCCCTGCGCGCGTTTGATATCGCCCGGCGTCGGCTGATATTCGTGAATTTCCGCGCCTGGTTTGGTGATTGAGCTGACGTCAGCGGCGTCGCCGGCGACGTTCTGCGCCATATCGGCGATCACGGTGAAGGTGGTAATGACTTTGAATTTTTCTTGCGCCTGAGCGGGGGCGATAGCAAGCAGCGCTAATGCGGCGGAGAACAACAGGTGCTTGAATGGCGGCAGATGCGGCATAGGATCCCTCACGGTATTGCGATTAATTAATCATCGTTTATAGCCTTTGCTATGTTATATAGCACAAGCTATTTATAAATGAAAATAATTCTTATTTAGATGTTGGGGTAATGATTAGGTTGAGAAGGATTTGGCAGGGAGGGGTAATCCGGGTTCGGTCCGGTATTCGATGGGTCGCTGCGTTATTTTGTCGGATGGCGCTACGCTTATCCGACCTACGGTCCATGCGCGATTTGGTAGCCCCGGTAAGCGTAAGCGCCACCGGGGAGAGCGCAAGCGGTTGTGCCGTTATTTTGTCGGATGGCGCTACGCTTATCCGACCTACGGTCCTGTGCGATTTGGTAGCCCGGAGAAGGCGCAATGCGCCGCCTCCGGGAAAATCCCTCCGCCATGAGAGACATATCGCCGGGCTAGACTAACCGATCCTTATTAATGCCTAAACGCTTCATGCGCGACAGCAGCGTCGTGCGCTTGAGCCCCAGGCGCTGGGCGGCGCCTTTTGGCCCGGCCACCACGCCGTTGCTCTCTTTCAATACCCGGACGATCAGCTGATATTCATCTTCGCCTTCCTCCGGCAGCACTTCCGGCGCCAGCGTCTCTTGTTCAATATGCATTTCCGGCAGCGACAGTTGCAGTACGTTGCCGCGGGTTAACAAAACCGCGCGCTCGACGACGTTTTCCAGCTCGCGCACGTTGCCCGGCCACTCCATGCGTGAAAGCGTGCGCAGGGTCTCCGCCGGAATACTGTCGATGTTGCGCCCCAGACGGCGGGCGATTTTGAAGGTGAACGCTTTCACCAGCAGCGGAATATCGTCCGGCCGTTCGCGCAGCGGCGGCAGGTGGATCGGGAACACATTGAGCCGATAGTAAAGATCGCTGCGGAATTCACGATCGATAACCATCTGTTTGAGATCGCGGTTGGTGGCGGCGATCAGCCGTACATCGGTCTGAATCAGTTTATTACTGCCCAGGCGTTCGAATTCCTGCTCCTGAAGAACGCGCAGCAGCTTCGGCTGCAGCTCCAGCGGCATATCGCCGACCTCATCGAGGAACAGCGAGCTTTTGTCCGCCAGTTCGAAACGGCCGATGCGCTGGGCGCTGGCGCCGGTAAAAGCGCCGCGCTCGTGGCCGAACAGATCGCTTTCCAGCAGGCCCGCGGGCATCGCCGCGCAGTTCATTTTCACCATCCGTCGGCCGTTGCGCCCGCTCAGGTTATGAATAGCGCGGGCAATCAGTTCCTTACCGGTGCCGGTTTCACCGAGGATCAACACCGTACTGTCACTCTGCGCCACCATTTCCACCTGCTTGAGCACGCTGTGCATCGCTTCGCTGCGACCGATGATTTCGCCAAACTCGCTTTCGACGTTGTTGAGCTGTTCGGTGAGCGCCAGGTTTTCATCCACCAGCCGTTCTTTCAGCCGCTGGATCTCGCGATAGGCGAGGGCGTTATCGATAGCTATCGACACGCGCTCGGCGATTTGCCGCAGCAGTTTAAGGTTGGTAGTGGTAAACACCTGCTCATCGCACTGCGCCAGCTTCAGCACCCCGAGCAGCGTATTGCCGGACATGAGCGGCAACAGGCACAGGGTCTGGATCTGGTTATCCCACATCTCGAAGAGCATTTTCTCATACGGCGCCAGCGAGTCGTGCTCATGCAGATTGAGCAACAGCATTTCTTTGCTCTTAAACACCCGCTCGGTTAGCGTGCCGGCTTCATCGACTTCGCTTTGGTCGTGGACCGGATGGCTGGCGTCGAGATAGTGGGTGGAGTAGATATTGAGCTTGCCTTTGCGGTTGCTGCGCAGCACCACGCTGATCGCGTCGATGCGGAAATAGCGGTGGATCTCTTTCGCCACCTCGCTGACCAGCTCGTCAATATCGAGGCGCGACAGGACGGCGTTGGTGATGGCCACCAGGATGCGGAAGTTATCGCGCTCGTGGCACAGCAGGTCGTAATCGACGTTGTTGCTGACCCGGTTTTGGATCTGCTCGGTGACGACGGCGACAATCTGCGCGAAAGTATGCAGGCGCTGGTACTCTTTTTCGCTCCATGGCCGGTTGTCGTCGCGGATGAACTCACAACCGCCGAAGATGCGGCCTTCTGCCGCCAGCGGCAGCAGGCAGTAGTAGCCGAATTCCGGGTAAATGCCGCTGGCGGCCAGCTGCGGCCAGGTTTCGGCGAAGGTCGCGTTGTCGCAATGTAGCGCGTCGGGGCGCGACAGCAGGCGGCGTACCGGGCCGTGAGCCAGTACGGTTTCATCTTCGTAGCTTGCCGGCTGCCCGGCGTCGTCGCAGGCGTACCTGGCGGCGCGATGGTTGCCGTGGTTCCACAAGATAATCGCCGCCCGGTCGGCAAGCGCGGATTGCTGCACCAGACGGGTTAGCGTTTCGCTCAGCGCGGCCAGATCGGGCTGCTGTAATAAAATACGGGTGATATCAAACAGACCCTGCTGCCCGAGATCGCCCATTGGTGTATACGACAT
This sequence comes from Klebsiella sp. 141251, assembly GCF_050600725.1. Taxonomy (NCBI): domain Bacteria; kingdom Pseudomonadati; phylum Pseudomonadota; class Gammaproteobacteria; order Enterobacterales; family Enterobacteriaceae; genus Klebsiella; species Klebsiella sp. 141251. Next base: position 170,008 of record NZ_JAQIRG010000004.1, on the reverse strand, counting down.
TGCTTAAGTCCAAAAAGCGCCGCAGCGCGGCGCAGAATAAAGAGATGAATCAAATAATAGTCTGTTAATAAAACAATTGTTGCCGCTTTGACGTCGCCAGGATAAGGCGGCTGCCGCCCTCCGGCCGGTCAGTGGTTAGCAAATTCTCGGCAGCGGCTCGGCGTGGGGAAGATCGAGCGTGCGTTTAACGCCATATAACCCTACGGAGCGCACGCCGACGCGCTCGACAACGTCGCCAATTATCGCGGCATTCTGCCCGAGCGGGTGAGACCGTAAATGCTCAAGTACGCGCGGCGCGGCTTCTCTGGCGACGGCAATCACCAGTTTACCTTCGTTGGCGAAATTCAGGGCGTCGAGCCCCAGCAGTTCGCAAACGCCGCGCACCGTATCGTTGACCGGCAGCTTCGCTTCATGCAGCTCGATACCGCAGCCGCTGGCGGCGGCAAACTCGTGCGCCACCGCGTTGACGCCGCCGCGGGTGGCGTCGCGCAGCGCTTTGATGCCCGGAATCTCGCGCAGGGTCTGGATAAGCGGCGTCAGCACCGCGCAGTCGCTGGATAATGCGCCGTCCAGCCCCAGCTGTTCGCGCAGGTTAAGAATGGTGGCGCCGTGATCGCCGAGCGTGCCGCTGACCAGCAGCACATCGCCGGCGCTAATCTGCTGCGCTCCCCAGTGAATATCGCCGGGGATGGCGCCAATACCGGCGGTATTGATGAATATTTTATCTGCCGCGCCGCGCGGCACCACTTTGGTATCGCCGGTCACAATGGCAATTCCAGCTTGCTGAGCGGTAGTTGCCATGCTGCGCACCACCGCTTCCAGCGTCGCCATCTCCAGCCCCTCTTCGAGAATAAACCCGCAGGAGAGATAGCGTGGCACGGCGCCGCTGACCGCGACGTCGTTGGCGGTGCCGCAAATTGCCAGTTTGCCGATATCGCCGCCGGGGAAAAATAACGGATCAATGACGTAGCTGTCCGTTGAGAAGGCCAGCCGATCGCCCTGGGCGGCAAGCCCGGCGAGATCTAAACGCGCCTGATCTTCCTGTTCGGCCAGCCAGGGGTTGGCGAAGGCCTGCATAAACAGCTCGCCAATGAGTTGCTGCATCGCCTGACCGCCGCTACCGTGAGCTAACTGAATGCTTTTCATGCTTTATTTTCCTGACTGCGATATTGATACCAGGCGGCGCAGGCGCCCTCTGAGGAGACCATCAGCGCGCCAAAGGCGCTCTGCGGGTTGCAGACGCGACCAAACAGCGGGCACTGGTGTGGTTTACAACGCCCGGTCAGCACTTCACCGCAGCGGGCGCGCGGGTCGTCGCAAACGCGCTGCGGCGCCGGGCGGAAATGGGCCTCGGCGTCAAAGCGTTGATAATCTGGCGTCAGGCAAACGCCGGAATCGTTGATCGTCCCCAGGCCGCGCCATTCGCTATCGCCGCTCAGGCAAAAGACCTCGGCGATTGCCGCCTGCGCCAGCGCGTTACCGGCATCCGGCACCACGCGACGGTACTGATTCTCTACCTGACTGCGCTGCGCTATTTTCTGCTCAACCAGCATGATCACGCCTTGCAGTAGATCAAGTGGTTCAAATCCAGCAACGACTAATGGCCGATGATAGTCGCTGGCGATGAAACCGTAGGCGTCGGTGCCAATCACCATACTGACGTGGCCGGGGGCGAGAAACGCATCGATACCGTTGTCCGGCTGGTCCAGCAGGCTGCGTAGCGTCGGCAGTAAGGTGATGTGCTGACAGAAAAAGTAGAAGTTGTCGACGTTGCGCTCGCGGGCCTGACGCAGCGTCAGCGCGGTGGCGGGCATAGTGGTTTCGAAACCGAGACCAAAAAAAACCACCTCGCGCTGCGGATTCTGCTGCGCCAGCCGCAGGGCGTCCATCGGCGAGTAAACGATTCGCACATCGGCGCCGCGACTCTTCGCCTGCAGCAGCGACCCGTTTTTTCCCGGCACGCGCATCGCATCGCCAAAGGTGCAGAAAATCACCTCCGGGCGGCTGGCTATCTCGATACACGCGTCAATGCGGCCCATCGGCAGGACGCACACCGGGCAGCCGGGGCCGTGAATAAATTCAATATTCTTCGGTAATAGCTGGTCGAGGCCGAATTTAAAGATGGCGTGGGTATGACCGCCGCAGACCTCCATCATCCGCAGCGGGCGGGCTTCACTATAGTCCAGCAGCCGGGCGCGTTGCTGCAGATGTTCGACCAGCTGCAGCACCTGCTCCGGCGCGCGGTACTCATCAACAAAACGCATTATCGCTCCTCGCCGTATAGCAACGCGCCTACGTCCGGTTCAACCTCGAACATGTTTTGCAGCGCGTCGAGGGTATCGCGCGCTTCGGCTTCGTTAATCACGCTCATGGCGAACCCGACGTGTACCAGCACCCACTGGCCGATGCGCGGCTGGCCCTGCTCGTCGACGGCGCCGACCAGCGTCAGATCGACTTCGCGCTGAATGCCACACACTTCAACCTTCGCCATCACGCCGTCAATCGTGCGAATTTGCCCCGGAATGCCTATGCACATCGCTGCGTCTCCAGCCAGTTGAGCCACTGGTCCATGCCTTCGCCGCTGGTGGCGGAGAGCAAAATAATCTCGATATGCGGATTCACTTCCCGCGCGCAGGCGAGGCACTTCTCGACGTCAAAGTTGAGGTACGGCAGCAGGTCGACTTTGTTGAGCAGCATCAGGCTGGCGGCGGCAAACATATGCGGATACTTCAGCGGTTTATCTTCCCCTTCGGTGACCGACAGCACCGCCACTTTATGACGTTCGCCAAGGTCGAAGCTGGCCGGGCAGACCAGGTTGCCGACGTTTTCGATAAACAGAATGCTGTTATCGCCAGCCGGCAGACGCGCAGAGGCGTCGGCAATCATTTGCGCATCGAGATGGCAGCCCTTGCCGGTATTGACCTGAATCGCCGGCGTGCCGGTGGCGCGGATACGCGCGGCATCGTTGACCGTCTGCTGATCGCCTTCAATGACCGCGCAGTCGACGATGCCTTTTAGGCGGGTCAGGGTTTCGGTGAGCAGGGTGGTTTTACCGGAGCCGGGGCTGGAGACCAGATTCAGCACCAGTTGATTGTTCGCCGCGAAGCGCGCGCGGTTGCGCGCCGCCAGGCGATTGTTTTTATCCAGCACGTCGATTTCGACTTCCAGCATCCGCCGCTGGCTTTGCCCCGGCGCGTGGGTACCCGCTTCGCCGTGGCCGTAATGCAGATCGCCTTGCGCGCTGCGGGTCGGGGCAAAGTTATCGATTTTCACGCCGGTGATGGTCATGGTCTGGCGCGGGGCGGGGGCGAAGGGGGCGCTGCGAAACGCCGAGTGCGGGTTATGTTCATCGCCTTCGATATAAAGGTTGCCTTCTCCGCAGCCGCATGTCGTACACATAATCTTTTACTCCAATTCTAAGCGCTGAATCTGTAAGCCATCATCCGCCACGATCTGCAACTGGTCGTTATCGCAGTGCGGGCAGCGGCGGACGTGCTGAGAGACAAGATGCACATACTGCTGACAGCGTTCACACCAGCATTCGGCCTGTTGTTCGGCAATGTGCAGCGCGCAGCCTTCCGCCAGCGTGCCGCGGCACACCAGTTCAAAACAGAAGGTGAGGGCGCTGGCCTCCACGCAGGAAAACGCGCCGACCTTCAGCCACACGCCAGTGACCCGGCGCGCGCCGTTTTGCCGCGCCTGTTGCTCAATAATTTCCAGCGCCCGCTGGCTTAGCGTGATTTCGTGCATGTTGGCCTCCGTTAATACTATGGCGGCTATATGCAATAACGATGCCAGGAGACCATAAACGGCGGGGGAACTGTCGATGACGACGACGTGCGGCTGTCATCGACATGTCGTGATGGCGCGCGAGTTTTTAATAATTCCTTTAGATTCAAATAAATAAATTTTGGCATGGAAAATGCTTAACCGGTGCATCTCATGTAACGGGAGGATCCGGGATGACAATTTGGGAATTAAGTGAAAAGGCGGACTACATCGCCGATCGTCACCGCCAGCATCAGGAGCAGTGGCACACCTACTGCAACTCGCTGGTTCAGGGCATCACCCTGTCGAAAGCGCGTCTGCATCACGCGATGAGCTGCGCGCCGGACAAAGAGCTGTGCTTCGTGCTGTTCGGCCACTTTCAGGTATATGTCGCGCTGGCGGAAGGCTTTAACAGCCACACCATCGAATACTACGTAGAAAGCAAAAATGGCGATGACAAACGGCTGATCGCCCAGGCGACGCTGGATGCGGAAGGCGTAATTGACGGTCGCATCAGTAACCGTTCCCGCGAAGCGGTGCTGGAACACTACCTGGCGATCATCGCCACCGTCTATGACCGCCTGTATGAGGCCATGGAGCGTGACCAGCCGGTGGATTTAAACCATCTGGCGCAGGTCCATTAATTGTGAAGTGTCGACAAGTGTCGAAACCGACACCTGCGCGGCCTGATTTCGTCAAAAGTGACTTTCACCCGAGGATGACCCGGTGAACCGTTTTGTAATTGCTGATTCCAGCGTCTGTATTGGCTGCCGCACCTGCGAAGCCGCCTGTTCCGAGACGCACCGCCAGTATGGCCTGCAAAGTATGCCGCGCCTGCAGGTCATGCGTAATGAAAAAGAGTCTGCGCCGCAGATGTGCCACCACTGCGAAGACGCGCCCTGCGCCGCGGTGTGCCCGGTCAACGCCATTACTCGCGTTGACGGCGCGGTACAGCTCAATGAAAGCCTGTGCGTGAGCTGCAAACTGTGCGGCATCGCCTGCCCGTTCGGCGCGATTGAATTCTCCGGCAGCCGCCCGTTGGATATTCCCGCCAACGCTAACACGCCGATGGCGCCCGCCGCGCCGCCGGCTCCGGCCCGCGTCAGCTCGCTGCTCGACTGGGTGCCTGGCGTTCGCGCTATCGCCGTGAAATGCGACCTCTGCCACTTTGATGAGCAGGGCCCGGCCTGCGTGCGGACCTGCCCGACCAAAGCCTTACTGCTGGTGGATATTCGCGATATTGCTAAGTCCAGCAAGCGTAAGCGCGAACTGACCTTTAATACCGACCTCGGCGATTTGTCGCTGTTTCAGGCGCAACAAGGGGGCGTGAAATGAGCGTGGTTGCATTAGTGAATCAGGCGGTTGCCTGGTATGCCGCCAGCGCGGTGCTGGCGTTTTTGTTTAGTCTGCGTAAACCGCTGAGCGGCGCGATTGCCGGGATCGGCGGCGCGGTCGCCAGCGCGATGTTAATCGTCGCCGGCTTCTCGGCGCTGATCGCGCCGGAGCGGATCAACGGCGGCATGCTGCAGTATCTGCATCTGGCGATGCGGGTGGGCGGGATTAACGCTCTGTGGCTGTTGGCCATCGGCCTGTCGGCGCTGCCGATTTCGCTGTTTAACATTTCCTGGCATCGTCATCCGCAGGTCAAATCGAATGGCCTGCTGGTTAACCTGCTGCTGGCTGCCGCCACCTGCGCGGTGGTGGTGACTAACTTCGGCAGCCTGGTGGTGATGGCGGAAATCATGGCGCTGTGCGCCGCGTTTCTCACCGGTTGCGCACAGTCCGGCAAACTGTGGTTTGCGCTGGGGCGTCTCGGTACCCTGCTGCTGGCGTGGACCTGCTGGCTGGTGTGGTCGTTCTACGGCACTCTCGATCTGGCGGCGATTAGCCAGTTGGCCGCCGGCGCGCCGCAGAACATGGCGCTGTGGCTGCCGGGTCTGCTCGGTTTTGCCCTGCTCGCCGGGGTGATCCCGCTGCACGGCTGGGCGCCGCAGGCGCATGCGGGCGCCAGCGCCCCGGCCGCCGCGCTGTTTTCAACGGTGGTGATGAAGGTCGGTCTGTACGGGATCCTGACCGTGTCGCTGGCCGGTAGCGTACCGCCGCTGTGGTGGGGCGTGCTGCTGCTGGTGCTGGGGATGATTACCGCCTTTATCGGCGGGCTGTACGCGCTGATGGAACATAACATCCAGCGCCTGCTGGCTTACCACACTCTGGAAAACATCGGCATTATTCTGCTTGGCCTCGGCGCCTTCGTCACCGGTATTGCCACCGGCAACAATGCGCTGATGGTGCTGGGCTTTATCGGCGGCATGTACCACCTGATCAACCACAGCCTGTTCAAAACCACGCTGTTCCTTGGCGCGGGGGCGGTGTGGTTCCGTACCGGGCATCGCGATATCGAGAAGCTGGGCGGCATCGGTAAAAAAATGCCGCTGATTTCACTCGCCATGCTGGTGGGGCTGATGGCGATGGCCGCGCTGCCGCCGCTGAACGGCTTTGCCGGCGAATGGGTTATCTATCAATCCTTCTTCAAGCTGAGCACCGGCGAGGCGTTTATCGGCCGTCTGCTGGGGCCGCTGCTGGCGGTTGGCCTGGCGATTACCGGGGCGCTGGCGGTGATGTGTATGGCCAAAGTCTACGGTGTCACCTTCCTTGGCGCGCCGCGCAGTCAAGAGGCGGAAAACGCCACCTGCGCGCCCTGGCTGATGACCTTAAGCGTGGTGCTGGCCGCCGCGTGCTGCGTCATCGGCGGCGTGGCGGCGCCGTGGCTGTTGCCGCTGGTCGGCCACGTCATTCCGGTTCCGGCGCAGACCACAAGCGTCGTATCGCAGCCGCTGATCGCCATTCTGCTGATTGCCTGTCCGCTGCTGCCGTTCCTGCTGATGATCTTCTTCAAAGGCGACCGCCTGCCGGCGCGCTCGCGCGGCGCGGCGTGGGTCTGCGGCTACGATCATGAACAAGCGATGGTGGTCACCGCCCACGGCTTCGCCATGCCGGTGAAAGAAGCCTTTGCGCCGCTGCTGAAGCTGCGTCACTGGTTGAATCCGGTACGGCTGGTGCCCGGCTGGCAGAACGCCGCCGCGCCCGCGTTGCTGCGCGGCGTGGCGCTGATCGAGCTGGCGGTACTGGTGGTGATTGTGATTTCGCGAGGAGCCTGAGAGTGAACCTATTCGTTGCATTAATACAGGCGCTGGTACTGTTTGCCGTCGCGCCGCTGCTGTCCGGCCTGACCCGCGTTGCCCGCGCGCGCCTGCATAACCGCCGCGGGCCGGGCGTACTGCAGGAGTATCGGGATATCCTGAAACTGCTGGGTCGCCAGAGCGTGGGCCCGGACGCTTCCGGCTGGGTATTCCGCCTGACGCCGTTTGTGATGGTCGGCGTGATGCTGACCATCGCCGCCGCGCTGCCGGTAGTGACCGTAGATTCACCGCTGCCGGGGCTGGGCGACCTGATTACGCTTATCTACCTGTTCGCCATCGCCCGTTTCTTCTTCGCCATTTCCGGCCTGGATACCGGTAGTCCGTTCACCGCTATCGGCAGCAGCCGTGAAGCGATGCTCGGCGTGCTGGTCGAACCGATCTTGCTGCTTGGGCTGTGGGTCGCGGCGCAGGTAGCCGGCTCCACCCATATTAGCGCGATTACCGACACCATTTACCACTGGCCCGCCGCGCGCAGCATCCCGCTGATCCTGGCGCTGTGCGCCTGCGCTTTCGCCACCTTTATCGAAATGGGCAAACTGCCGTTCGATTTAGCCGAGGCCGAACAGGAGCTGCAGGAAGGGCCGCTTTCCGAGTACAGCGGCAGCGGTTTTGCGGTGCTGAAGTGGGGCATCAGCCTGAAACAGCTGGTGGTGCTGCAGATGTTCGTCGGCGTATTTATCCCGTGGGGACAGATGACCAGCTTTAGCGCGCCAGGCCTGCTGCTGGCGCTGGTGGTCGCCATCGTCAAGCTGGTGGCGGGAGTGCTGATTATCGCGCTATTCGAAAACAGCATGGCGCGTCTGCGTTTTTGTGCCACCTCCCGCGTCACCTGGGCCGGGTTTGGTTTCGCCTTTTTAGCTTTCGTCTCCTTGCTGGTGGCGTGATTAAGAGAATTTGAGCATGTCTGAAGAAAAAATCGGTCAACACTATCTTGCGGCGCTGCACCAGGCCTTTCCTGGCGTGGTGCTGGACGAAGCCTGGCAGACCAAAGATCAGCTAACCGTCACCGTGAAGGTTAACTACCTGCCGGAAGTGGTCGAGTTCCTGTACTACAAGCAGGGGGGCTGGCTGTCGGTACTGTTCGGCAACGACGAACGTAAGTTGAACGGCCACTATGCGGTTTACTACGTGCTGTCGATGGAGCAGGGCACTAAATGCTGGATCACCGTGCGCGTGGAAGTCGATGCCAACAAACCGGAATATCCGTCGGTGACCCCGCGCGTGCCGGCGGCGGTATGGGGCGAGCGCGAAGTACGCGATATGTACGGTCTGGTGCCGGTGGGCCTGCCGGACGAGCGCCGCCTGGTGCTGCCGGACGACTGGCCGGATGAACTCTATCCGCTGCGTAAAGACAGCATGGACTACCGCCAGCGCCCGGCGCCGACCACCGACGCGGAGACCTACGAGTTCATTAACGAGCTCGGCAGTAAGAAAAACAACGTGGTGCCGATTGGCCCGCTGCACGTCACCTCCGATGAGCCTGGACACTTCCGTCTGTTTGTCGACGGCGAGAACATTATCGACGCCGATTACCGCCTGTTCTATGTCCATCGCGGCATGGAAAAGCTGGCGGAAACCCGCATGGGCTACAACGAGGTGACATTCCTGTCGGATCGGGTATGCGGCATCTGCGGCTTCGCCCACAGCACCGCCTATACCACCTCGGTGGAGAACGCGATGGGCATCGTGGTGCCGGAGCGCGCGCAGATGATCCGCGCCATTCTGCTGGAAGTGGAACGCCTGCACTCGCACCTGCTGAACCTTGGCCTGGCCTGCCATTTCACCGGTTTTGACTCCGGTTTTATGCAGTTCTTCCGCGTGCGCGAAACCTCAATGAAGATGGCGGAGATCCTCACCGGCGCGCGTAAAACCTACGGCATGAACCTGATCGGCGGGATTCGCCGCGATCTGCTGAAAGAGGACATGATCCAGACCCGCCAGCTGGCGCAGCAGATGCGTCGCGATGTGCAGGAACTGGTGGATATGCTGCTCAGCACGCCGAACATGGAACAGCGCACCGTCGGTATTGGCCGTCTGGATCCAGAAATCGCCCGCGACTTCAGTAACGTCGGCCCGATGGTCCGCGCCAGCGGCCACGCCCGCGATACCCGCGCCGATCACCCGTTCGTCGGTTACGGTCTGCTGCCGATGGAAGTCCATAGTGAGCAGGGCTGCGACGTGATTTCTCGCCTCAAGGTGCGTATCAACGAAGTTTATACCGCGCTGAATATGATTGATTTCGGTCTCGACAATCTGCCCGGCGGCCCGCTGATGGTGGATGGCTTCACCTATATTCCACACCGCTTTGCGCTGGGCTTCTCGGAGGCGCCGCGCGGCGACGATATCCACTGGAGCATGACCGGCGATAACCAAAAACTGTACCGCTGGCGCTGCCGTGCGGCCACCTACGCCAACTGGCCGACCCTGCGTTATATGCTGCGCGGCAACACCGTCTCCGACGCGCCGCTGATTATCGGCAGCCTCGATCCCTGCTACTCCTGTACCGACCGCATGACGGTGGTCGATGTGCGTAAGAAGAAAAGCAAAGTGGTGCCGTACAAAGAGCTGGAGCGCTACAGCATCGAGCGTAAAAACTCGCCGCTGAAATAATTGAGCCATTGCGTGGGGCCCCTCACCCCGACCCTCTCCCCACAGGGGAGAGGGGGAAGGGCAGAGCTGTCCCCTCTCACCACAAGGGAGAGAAGGAAGGGCAGAACTGTCCCCTCTCCCCACAAGGGAGAGAAGGAAGGGCAGAACGAGTGCGAATTCACTGACCGTGCACAACTGTCCCCTCTCCCTTTCAGGGAGAGGGCTAGGGTGAGGGAAAAAGGCCGCACACAACCTGGGAGCAACAATGTTTACCTTTATTAAAAAAGTCATCAAGACCGGCACCGCGACCCACTCCTATCCGCTGGAGCCGATGCCGGTGGATAAAAACTTCCGCGGCAAACCGGAGCACAATCCGCAGCAGTGCATCGGCTGCGCGGCCTGCGTGAATGCCTGTCCGTCTAACGCCCTGACGGTAGAGACCGATCTGGCGACTAACCAGCTGGCGTGGCAGTTCAACCTCGGGCGCTGTATTTTCTGCGGCCGCTGTGAAGAGGTCTGCCCGACGGCGGCGATTAAGCTGTCGCAGGAGTATGAACTGGCGGTGTGGAAAAAAGAGGATTTCCTCCAGCAATCGCGCTTTGCCATTTGCCACTGTCGGGTCTGCGCGCGGCCTTTCGCGGTACAAAAAGAGATCGACTACGCCATTGCGCTGCTTAAGCACAACGGCGATACCCGCGCCGAATTGCACCGCGAAAGTTTTGAGACCTGCCCGGAATGCAAACGCCAGAAATGCCTGGTGCCGTCCGATCGTATTGAACTGACTCGCCACATGAGGGAGGCCAGCTGATGAGCAATTTATTAGGCCCGCGCGATGAAAACGGCATTCCGCTGCCGATGACGGTGGATGAATCCATCGCCAGCATGAAGGCCTCGCTGCTGAAAAAAATCAAACGTTCCGCCTATGTTTACCGCGTCGACTGCGGCGGCTGTAACGGATGTGAAATCGAGATTTTCGCCACCCTTTCGCCGCTATTCGACGCCGAACGCTTCGGAATTAAAGTAGTTCCGTCGCCGCGCCATGCCGATATTCTGCTGTTTACCGGCGCGGTGACCCGCGCGATGCGTTCGCCGGCGCTGCGCGCCTGGCAATCGGCGCCGGATCCGAAAATCTGCATCTCTTACGGCGCCTGCGGCAACAGCGGTGGTATCTTCCACGATTTGTACTGCGTATGGGGCGGCACCGACAAAATTGTGCCGGTCGATGTCTATATTCCGGGCTGTCCGCCGACGCCTGCCGCCACGCTGTACGGTTTTGCGATGGCGCTCGGTCTGCTGGAGCAAAAAATCCACGCCCGTCAGCCGGGCGAGCTTGACGACCAGCCAACCGAATTGCTGCATCCCAACATGGTTCAGCCGCTGCGGGTACGTATCGATCGCGAAGCGCGCCGTCTGGCCGGCTATCGCTATGGCCGCCAGATCGCCGACGACTATATGCGTCTTCTGGGGCAGGGAGATAATCAGGTACTGCGCTGGCTGGAGGCGGAGAAAGATCCGCGTCTGACCGAGATCGTTACGCACCTGAATCAGGTGGTCGAGGGGGCGCGTATCCGATGAGCGAGACGGTGGTGTTCAGTCAGCTGAGCCGTAAATTTATTGATGAGAACGACGCGACGCCGGATCAGGCGCAGCAGGTGGTCTATTACAGCCTGGCGATTGGCCACCACCTCGGCGTCATCGACTGCCTGGAAGCGGCGTTAAGCTGCCCGTGGGAGGACTATCTGGCGTGGATCGGCACGCTGGAGGCGGGCAGCGCCGCGCGGCGCAAAATGGAAGGCGTACCGAAGTATGGCGAGATCGTTATCGACAGTAATCACGTGGCGATGCTGGCTAACGCCTTTGATAAAGCGCAGTCCGCGCAGACCCCGGAGCAGCAGGCGTGGAGTAAAACCCTGCTCAGCATGCTGCACGATATTCACCAGGAAAGCGCCATCTATCTGATGGTGAGGAGACTACGTGACTGACGTTTTACTGTGTGTCGGCAACAGCATGATGGGCGATGACGGCGCAGGCCCGCTGCTGGCGGAAATGTGCGCGGCCAATCCGGTCGGCGGCTGGGTGGTGATTGACGGCGGCAGCGCGCCGGAAAACGATATCGTCGCCATCCGCGAGCTGCGCCCGACCCGGCTACTGATCGTCGACGCGACCGATATGGGGCTTAATCCCGGCGAAATCCGTATTGTCGACCCGGACGATATCGCCGACATGTTTATGATGACCACCCACAATATGCCGCTTAACTATCTTATCGATCAGTTAAAAGAGGATGTTGGCGAGGTGATTTTTGTGGGCATTCAGCCCGATATAGTCGGTTTCTATTACCCGATGACTCAGCCTGTTAAGGATGCCGTCGCGACGGTATACGCGCGGCTTGATGGCTGGCAGGAGCAGGGCGGTTTTGCCGCGCTGGAAGCGGCCGAGGAAGAGGCGTTCCCCGGCCTTCCGGGAACGTCTCAGCGATTTTGAGGCCACCAACACCGGCAGTTTCAGCCAGCGTGGTGAATAAAATAACGGCAGGCCGTACGGACCGTAGGCCGGGTAAGGCGTAAGCCGCCACCCGGCAATACCGACTACTCCAGATCCGCCCCGTTGCTGGCGATGACCTTCTTATACCACCAGAACGATTTCTTGCGCTTGCGCGCAAGCGTGCCGTTTCCGGCATCGTCGCGATCGACATACACGAAACCGTAGCGCTTGCTCATCTCGCCGGTGGAGGCGGAGACCAAATCGATACAGCCCCAGCTGGTATAGCCGATGACCGGAATGCCATCATCGATGGCGTCGCGCATCGCCTTGATGTGTTCACGCAGATAGCTAATGCGGTAGTCGTCGTTGATTTCGCCGTTGGCGTCGATCTCATCGCGCGCGCCGAGCCCGTTTTCCACGAGGAATAGCGGTTTCTGATAGCGGTCATACATCATGTTCATGGTGATGCGCAGGCCGAGCGGATCGATGCCCCAGCCCCATTCGCTGGCGGCAATATACGGATTCTTCAGCGACTTGACGATATTGGCGGCGTTGGTGTTGCTGGCGTTCATCTCCGCTGACGCGCAGCGCGAGGCGTAATAGCTAAAGGAGACGAAATCGACGGTGTTTTTAAGGATTTCGTCGTCGCCCGGCTGTTTGGCAATAGTGACGCCTTTCTCGCGGAATACCCGCGCGGCCCACACCGGATAGGCGCCGCGTGCCTGTACATCGATAAAGAACAGGTTTTCACGATCTTTTTCCAGCGCCATCCAGACATCTTCCGGCTTACAGGAATACGGGTAGAAGTTACCGCCCGCCAGCATGCAGCCGACCTGGTTTTGCGGGTTGACCTGATGGGCGATTTTTGTCGCCAGCGCGCTAGCCACCAGCTCGTGATGCGCGGCCTGGTATTTCACCTGCTCCTGATTTTCTCCCTCCTCAAACACCAGACCGGCGCCGGAGTAGGGACTATGCAGCATGATGTTGATTTCATTGAAGGTAAGCCAGTATTTCACCAGACCGTCAAATACTTCAAAGCAGGTGCGCGCATAGTGGCTGAAGAAATCGACCATCTTCCGATTACGCCAGGAGCCATATTCCGTCACCAGATGCATCGGTACATCAAAGTGGCACAGGGTGACCAGCGGTTCGATCCCGTACTTTCTGCACTCCTCGAACATCGCACGGTAGAAAGCGATACCTTCCGGGTTTGGCTGTTGTTCATCACCGCGCGGGAACAGGCGGCTCCAGGCGATAGAGGTACGAAAGACGCTAAACCCCATCTCCGCCATCAGGGCGATATCCTCTTTATAGCGATGGTAAAAATCGATCGCCACGTGGCTTGGGTAGAATTCATCTTCGCGAAGCGTAAAGCGCTTCTCCTGGCCCAGCTTCACCGCCAGGCGATGGGCGCCGTGCGGAATAGTATCAACGGTCGTCAGCCCTTTGCCGCCTTCAAGATAAGCGCCTTCAGACTGGTTGGCGGCCAGAGCGCCGCCCCATAAAAATCCGTGTGGAAAACTCGACATGCGTTACCTCGCGTTCAAAAAAGTGTTCAGGCGTGAGTGGCCGCGCCCTGGCGCTGTCTGGCGTCGGCGGCGGCATTTTCTACCGGGATATCTTCAAAACCGAGCAGCAGCGTCAGCACAAAGGAGAGCACCACCGACAGCGCCATCACGCCAAAGACCCAAACGATAGTCATCGGATTGGCCGGATCGAAAAACTGGACGCTGGTGAACAGCCCCGGCGCCGCCATCGAATGGCTGGCCAGCCCGGCAATCCCCGCCACCGCGCCGCAAATAAAGCCGCTGATTAAGCTGGCGACCAGCGGGCGTTTCAGACGTACCGCCACGCCGTACAGCGCCGGTTCGGAAATCCCGGCCAGAATCGCCGATGCCGCTGCCGCTAATGCGGTCTGGCGCAGCTCCGGGTTTTTGGTTTTCCACGCCACCGCCAGCGACGATCCGCCCAGCGACAGGTTGGCGCCGATTTCCGATGGCATCACCATGCCTTCTTTGCCGGTTTCGGCGATGGTCTGAATGATGGTTGGCGTAAAGACGCGGTGCATCCCGGTCATCACCAGCAGCGGCCAGAGTCCACCCATGATCGCCACCGACAGCCAGCCGAGATAGCTATGGATCGTGTACACCAGCGCGGAGATTGCGCTGCCGATCCAGATGCCGAGCGGGCCAATCAGCAGGATCGCCAGCGGCGCGGCAATCAGCACGATCAGCATCGGTTTAAGGAAGTTTTTCGTCACCGCCGGGGTGATGCGATCGACCCAGCGCTCGATATAAGAGAGACACCAGGTCATCACCAGCGCCGGGATCACCGTGTAGGTGTATTTCACCGCGGTAACCGGAATGAAGGCGAATTCAACGTGCTCGCCCTGCGCGGCTTTAGCCATTAATTCGATGAACCCCGGATGCACCAGCACCCCGGCGATGGCGATAGCCAGCGACATATTGGTTTTGAATTTTACCGCCGCGGAAGCGGCAACCATCAGCGGCAGGAAGAAGAACGCGCCGTCGCCGATAAGCGTCAGAATGGTCAGCGTCGGCGAGCCTTTTGGCAACGCGCCGCTCATCTCCAGGATCATCGCCAGCAGTTTGACCATCGATCCGCCGATAATCGCCGGGATCAGCGGCGACATGGTGCCGATCAGCGCATCAAGGATCCCGGCGCCGATGCGTTTTAAGGTCAGCGGCGGTTTCCCTTGCGGCTCCGCCGGGCGCAACTCGCCGGGCAGCAAATTCAGCACCTCGCGATACGCCTGCGAGACGGTATTGCCGATGATCACCTGGCACTGGTTATCGCTACGCACGACGCCAAGTACCCCTTGCAGCGCTTTCAGCGCCGGGGCGTCCACGCGTTGATTATCTTTCACCACGAAGCGCAGGCGGGTCATGCAGTGGGTCACGGCAACGACGTTATCTGCGCCGCCGATCGCCGTCAGGATCTGGTTCGCCAGGGCTGCATAATTTTTAGACATCGGATTTTATCCTGTTTTATCAATAGGGTACTGATTACACGCCAGCGCCTGACGGCGGCTATGCGCGGTATATGCATAGGAAACCGGTTCCACAAAATCATGATGAGTTTCATTGAGTCATACAAGAACTAAAAAACTCACTTTGCAAATTTGTGATTTTGATCGCTTTATAAGCAGGGGCAGAGCAACATCAGGGCGATGCCGACTGCTGAAAAACGGCGAGACGTGCAGTACACTGCAGGCAACTTAAGTTACAGGAAGAACCCCATGGCAACGATGCTGGAGGTTGCGAAGCGCGCGGGAGTATCAAAGGCGACCGTTTCGCGGGTGCTGTCGGGCAACGGCTATGTCAGCCAGGAAACCAAAGACCGGGTATTTCAGGCAATTGCCGAAAGCGGCTATCGGCCGAATCTGCTGGCGCGCAATCTGGCGACCAAAAAAAGCCAGACCATCGGGCTGGTGGTAACCAACACCCTTTATCACGGCGTTTATTTCAGCGAACTGCTGTTTCACGTGGCGCGGCTGACGGAAGATCAGGGGCGGCAGCTGATCCTTGCCGACGGCAAACACAGCGCGCAAGAAGAGCGCGAGGCGATTCAGTATCTGCTCGACCTGCGCTGCGACGCGATCATCATCTATCCGCGCTTTCTAAGCGTCGATGAAATGGATGAGATCATCGACAATCATGAGCAGCCGATCGTGGTGCTGAACCGTCGCCTGCGCCGCCACGCCAGCCACTGCGTATGGTCCGATCACAAAGCCTCGGCGCGGATGGCGGTTGAAAAGTTAATTACCAGCGGTCATCGCGACATTGCGTTTATCACCGGTTCGCTGGATTCGCCTACCGGGGTTGAGCGTCTCTCTGGTTATAAAGACGCGCTGGCAGGCCAGGGGCTTCCCGTACGGCAAGAACTGATCGTCGAAGGGCGCTGGACGCCGCACACCGGTGCCGCCGCTGTCGAAGCGCTCAGCCAACGCGGCGTCAGTTTCAGCGCGCTGGTCGCCAGTAATGACGACATGGCGATCGGCGCGATTAAGCAACTGCACCAGCAGGGGATCGCGGTGCCGCAGCAGGTATCGGTGATCGGTTTCGATGACATCACGCTGGCGCCGTATGTGATCCCCTCGCTCTCCAGCGTTAAAATTCCGGTCACCGAAATGATGAAAGAGAGCATCAACAGGCTGATCTTTATGCTCGACGGCGGCGAATTTAAATATCAGCAAACTTTCCCCGGCGAGCTGATTGAACGCGAGTCGTTGGCGCGCGGCCCGCATGCCTGATGTCGTCATCTGTCATCGTCAGTTGTGACGATGACAGCAGCTGTTAATTTAATTCCCTTAAATTTCAATCAAATAAAAGTTGGAACGTATTATGCATAATCCGGCGCGTTAACTTCTTTCCGCTGGAGAAATGGATGAACCGTTTCATTATCGCCGATGCGAGCAAATGCATCGGCTGCCGCACCTGTGAAGTGGCCTGCGTGGTCTCTCATCAGGAAAATCAGGATTGCGCCGCGCTGACGCCGCAGTCGTTCCTGCCGCGTATTCACGTGATCAAAGGCGTCAATGTGTCGACGGCGACGGCCTGTCGTCAATGTGAAGACGCGCCATGCGCCAACGTCTGCCCGAACGGCGCCATCAGCCGCGATAAAGGCTTTGTCCACGTGATGCAGGAGCGCTGCATCGGCTGTAAAACCTGCGTTGTCGCCTGCCCGTATGGGGCGATGGAAGTGGTGGTGCGCCCGGTCGTTCGCCACAGCGGCGCCGGGTTGAACGTCATGGCGGAAAAAGCCGAAGCCAACAAGTGCGACCTGTGCCACCAGCGCGATAGCGGCCCGGCCTGCATTGAAGCCTGTCCGACGCACGCGCTGGTTTGCGTTGACCGCAACAAGCTTGAGCAGATGAACCTCGAAAAACGTCGCCGTACGGCGCTGGCCTGGTAATACGCCGCATGAACGGGGTGCAAATCCGCATTCGCGGCAAAGTGCAGGGGGTGGGTTTCCGCCCCTTCGTCTGGCAGCTGGCGCGACAAATGGCGCGCGGCGGCGATGTCTGTAACGATGGCGACGGCGTGCTGGTCAGGCTGATCGGCGACGACGGTGGTTTTACCGCCGCGTTGGCCCGTCACTGTCCGCCGCTGGCGCGTATTGACAGCACCGACTGCACCCCGTTTCACTGGCATAAGCTTCCTCAGGATTTCACCATACGCCACAGCGGCGGCGGCAGTATGCGCACGCAGATTGTTCCCGATGCTGCAACCTGCCCGGCGTGCCTGGCGGAGATGAACGATCCGCAAGAACGCCGCTACCGCTACCCCTTTATCAACTGTACCCACTGCGGGCCGCGCTTCACCATTATTCGCGCCATGCCCTACGATCGCCCCTTTACCGCGATGGCGCCGTTCCCGCTGTGTCCGCGCTGCGCTGCCGAGTATCGGGAGCCTGCCGATCGCCGTTTTCACGCCCAGCCGGTGGCCTGTGCCGATTGCGGCCCGCAGCTGGAGTGGCGGGCGGGAACGCTAACGCTATTCGCTGAAGCGGCGCTGCAGGCGGCCATCGCGCGGCTGGCGGCGGGCGATATTGTGGCGATAAAAGGGATTGGCGGTTTTCATCTGGCCTGCGATGCCGGCAATAGCGTGGCGGTGGCAGCGCTGCGCGCGCGAAAACGGCGCCCGGCAAAACCGCTGGCGGTAATGCTGCCGACGGCAGCGGAGTTACCCGCGGCGGCGGCGGCGCTGCTGCGCTCGCCCGCCGCGCCGATTGTATTGCTGGCTAAAGCGCAGGTTCCCGGTCTGTGTGACGAGATTGCGCCAGGGCTTGCGGAAGTCGGGGTGATGCTGCCGTCTAATCCGCTGCAGCATTTACTTCTGCAGGCGCTGGCGCGCCCGATAGTGATGACCTCCGGCAACCTCAGCGGCCGCCCTCCGGCGTTGAGTAATCAAGAAGCGCTCACCGACTTAGCCGATATAGCCGACGGTTTTCTGCTACATAATCGCGATATCGTGCAACGTATGGACGATTCGCTGGTGCGCTCAAGCGGTGAGATGCTGCGCCGCGCCCGTGGCTACGTGCCGGATGCGCTGCCGCTGCCGCCGGGCCTGGATAATATTCCGCCGCTGCTGGCGCTGGGGGCGGATATGAAAAATACCTTCTGCCTGGCGCGCGGCGACGAAGCGGTGCTGAGCCAGCATTTTGGCGATCTCGGCGAGGAGGGCGTCGAGCAACAGTGGCGCAGTGCGCTGCGGTTAATGCAGAGCATTTATGTGTTTGCGCCGCAGCGGGTGGCGGTTGACGCCCATCCCGGCTATCGCTCGACGCAGTGGGCGGCGTCAATGTCGTTACCGGTCGAGCCGGTACTGCATCACCATGCCCACGCGGCGGCTTGCCTGGCGGAACACCGCTGGCCGCTCGACGGCGGCGATGTGATCGCCCTGACCCTTGATGGCATCGGGATGGGGGAAAACGGCGCGCTGTGGGGCGGCGAATGCCTGCGGGTGAACTACCGCGAATGCGAACATCTTGGCGGCCTCCCGGCCGTCGCGCTGCCGGGCGGCGATCTGGCGGCACGCCAGCCGTGGCGAAATTTGTTGGCCCAGTGCCTGGCATTTATTCCCGACTGGCAGTCATACCCGCCAACCGCCGCGCTGGGGCAGCGAAACTGGCCGCTATTGGCGCAGGCCATCGAACGCGGCATTAATTCGCCGCGCGCCTCTTCCTGCGGACGGCTGTTTGATGCCGTTGCCTGCGCGCTGGATTGCGCGCCGGAGAGCCTGAGCTACGAAGGCGAGGCGGCCTGTCGGCTGGAGGCGCTGGCCGCCAGCTGTCCGGGCGTCAGCCATCCGGTCACGCTGCCCTGGCGCGGCGGCGAGCTGGACTTATCCACCTTCTGGCGACAGTGGTTGCGCTGGCAGGCGACGCCCGCGCAGAAAGCCTGGGCCTTTCATGATGCGCTGGCCTGGGGGCTGGCGGCGATGGCGCGTGACTGCGCCGCTTCCCGCGGGATCGCGACAATCGTTTGTAGCGGCGGCGTACTGCATAATCAGCTGCTCGCCGCCCGCCTCAGCGATTACCTTTCTGATTTTACTTTGTTTTTGCCGCAGCAGCTTCCCGCTGGCGATGGCGCGATCGCCTACGGTCAGGCGGTGGTGGCCGCCGCCCGCTGGCAGTCTCAAAGGATTTAAGATGATAACGATGATTTTACGCCAACAGCCGCGTGCGGCGGCGCTGGTTCTGGGACTTATCGCCGCGAACGCCCTGGCCTGGCTATGGGCGTTTCAGGCGTTTGGCGATAGCGGGGCATTGATGGCCGCCAGTCTGCTGGCCTGGGGTTACGGTCTGCGCCATGCGGTCGACGCCGACCATATTGCGGCGATTGATAGCGTCACCCGCAAGATGATGCAGCAGGGGCGGCGGCCGTTTGGCGTCGGGGCGTGGTTTTCGCTAGGGCATTCGTCGATCGTAGTGCTGGCGTCGGCGGCGATTGCCGCGACGGCCACCGCCTTCAGCCAGCAGATGAGCTGGCTACACGATACCGGCAGCGTGATTGGCACCGCGGTATCGGCGCTGTTCCTGCTGGCAATGGCGCTGGTCAATCTGGTGATTTTGCGCAGCGTGTGGCGCAGCTTCCAGGCGTGGAAGCGCGGTGAAAAGGTCAGCGATGAGATAGTTAGCGGCGGCGGCATGATGAGCTGGTTGTTTGGCAAAACCTTCCGGCTGATAAGCCGCAGCTGGCAGATGTATCTGGTGGGCTTTTTGTTTGGTCTCGGCTTTGATACCGCCACCGAAATCGGCGTGCTGGGTATTTCCGCCGCCGGCGCGTCGAGCGGCATTTCGATTTGGTCGATAATGGTCTTCCCGGCGCTGTTCGCCAGCGGTATGGCGCTGGTGGATACGCTTGATAATGTGCTGATGGTCGGCGCCTACGGCTGGGCGTTCAGTAAGCCGCAGCGCAAGCTCTATTACAATATGACCATCACCGGTACCTCGGTGGTGGTGGCGCTGTTTATCGGCGGCCTGGAGGCGCTGGGGCTGTTAATGGATAAGTTCGCCTTAAGCGGCGGGGTGTGGCGCTGGGTAGGGGCGTTAAACGATAACCTCGGCGATGCCGGGTTTGTGGTGGTGGGGCTGTTCGTCGTTTGTTGGGCGCTGTCGGTGCTAAATTATCGCTGGCGCGGCTACGATAATCTGGCGCGCTAGGCTGGTTATTTTCCCGGCTTGCGCTGCGCTTAGCCGAGCTACCAGGACAATACTGTAGCCCGACTGTAGCCCGGCTAAGGCGTTTACGCCGCGAGCCGGGAAAACCATCACCTCACCAGAACTGTAGATACTGTTATCGGTTTGCAACTTTTCGCTTTAGAAAAACGTTTATCGCGTGTCGTTTCAGAGGATATTGCGCTCCCGGTTAATTTTTCTGCAATATGTTTTCCGTGGCGCAGGGAGCGCACAGGGGGCGGCCAGTCGCCGCCGCCCCCTGTACCCCCGGGCTCTGGCCGCCAAAATCGCCACTTCGTGGTGCCTTCGACTTATCCCGGCAGGCTTCGGGTCGGGCCGAGGCAGCCTCCTTGCAAAACACGGCCCTCAGCCCGCATCCATGCGGGCTGCCCCGGCCTGCCTGTAACGTCTCAGCGATTTTGTGGCCACCAACAGCGGCAGTTTCAGCCAGCATGGTGAATAAATTAAAGGCAGGCCGCATGGACCGTAGGCCGGGTAAGCGTAGCGCCACCCGGCATAACAGGGTCGCCTGGACGGTAATCACCTCACCAGTTGCTTGAGCAGCGCAAAGGCTTCCTTCATTTTATCTTCGCTCACCACAAAGGCCCGCAGCTGGTTTTCGGTATCCAGACCTTTCGCCACCAGCCCCTCTTTGGCGGCCACGATATTCCACGTCAGATCGTCGCGGCGGGTGTCGCCGGCCAGATGCAGAGGCAGATCCGGCGTTTTCACTTTCACCAGCATTGGCGGCAAGGTGAGCTCGCCCGCTTGCGCCAGTAGATTTTTACTCAGGCACATGGCACTGAGTAAAATCGGCTGCAGGAACGGCAGTACCGTACCGTTGATTTCCGCGCAGTCGCCGAGCGCATAAATCGCCGGATCGCTGGTTTGCAGTTGGCTATTGACCACCACGCCGCGGTTAATCCGCAATCCGGCATGGCGCGCCAGCGACGTTTCCGGGCGCAGGCCGGCGGCGGCAACGACCGCATCGACGGTTATCGCGCGCTGGCGGTCGAGGCTGACGCGAACGCCGTCGGCGGTTTGCTCCAGCCCCTCAAGCTGCGTTTTGAGCATCAGATGTACGCCCATCTCGGTAAGCCGATGCTGCAGGCGGCTGCTGGCCTCCGGCGGCATCAGCGCCGCCAGCACGCTGGCTGAGTTATCGACGACCGTTACCGCTTTACCGGCGCGGCAGAAATCCATCGCCAGTTCGCAGCCAATCAGGCCGCCGCCGACGATCAGCACGCGCTTCGCGTCGTGCAGCTGGCTCTGCGCCGCGCCATATTCGCGCTGGCTGTTCAGCGTCAGCATCAGCTCGCGCCCCGGCACCGGCGGGATAAACGGCGTCGCACCGGTGGCCAGCACCAGTTTGTCGTAGCGCCACTGGTTATCCTGGCTCTTCACTAACCTGTTTTCGGCGTCGATATCGCTTACCCAGGTATGGGGAAACAGACGCAGATTATACTGCTCGGCGAACTCGCCGGCGCTTTGCAGGGTCAGATCGTCGGCTTTCAGCCCGCGGCTGATGACATGGCTGAGATCCGGTTTGTTGTACTCATCCATGCTATCGGCGGCGATTAACGTCAGCGGAATTTGCGTATCCTGCTTACGAATATTTTTCACCAGCTGGCGGGCCGCGAAGCCCGAGCCGATGATGACGATGCCATCACTCATTTTGCCTCCGTCGCCAGTACGTCAAAGACATCTTTGCCAAGAGAACACTCAGGGCAGAGGAAATTGTCCGGCACTTCACTCCACGGCGTGCCCGGCTGTACATCCTGGTTAGGTTCGCCTTTCGCCGGGTCATAGACCCACTGGCACACGCTGCACTGCATCATGGGACCGAGATCGGCCGCGGCGGCGGCACAGGCGCAGTCCTGTGGTTCCGGCGTTGTCGCTGCTTCAGCAACCGGCAGCGGCGAGAGGGCCCACTGGCGGGCGATGTCGCGACCGTGTTGGCGGCACAGTTCCAGCGCGTCGATATCCGGACGCCATTTGGCTTTCAGGCTCAGCGACATCTCAAAACCGGCATCCTGCAGGCGGGTGGACAGGCGGTCTACCGCGCCGCCGCTCCAGCCGTGCGAGCCAAAGGCGCTGGCGCGTTTATTACGAAAACGCAGCCCGGTCATCTCTTCCACCAGCCCGGCGATTTTCGGCATCATTACGTTGTTCATGGTGGAGGTGCCCACCAGTACGCCTTTCGAGCGGAAAACGTTGGTCAGAATGTCGTTTTTGTCGCTGCGGGCGACGTTGAAGATTTTCACCGCCACCCGCGGGTCGACTTCAGTGATCCCCTGAGCGATGGCGTCCGCCATCATACGAGTGTTATTGGACATGGTGTCGTAGAAGAGGGTGATGCGATCTTCCTGATAATCCGCTGCCCACTCGAGGTATTTCTCGACGATTTGCGTCGGGTTATCGCGCCAGACCACGCCATGGGAGGTGGCAATCATATCCACCGGCAGGTTGAAACCGAGGATTTCAGTAATTTTCGGCGTCACCAGGCGGCTGAACGGCGTCAGGATGTTGGCGTAGTAGCGCTGGCACTGTTCGTACAGTTCAATCTGGTCCACTTCATCGTTGAACAGGTGTTCGTCGCAGTAGTGCTGGCCGAAGGCGTCGTTGCTGAACAGCACCGCGTCGCCGGTCAGGTAGGTCATCATGCTGTCAGGCCAGTGCAGCATCGGCGTTTCCACGAAGATCAGCTGTTTACCATTACCGATATCGAGAGTATCGCCGGTTTTCACCACGTGGAAGTTCCACTCCGGATGATGATGATGGCCGTTGATCGAGTCGATGGCGTTGGCGGTGCAGTAAATCGGCGTATCCGGGATCTGCATCATCAGTTCGGTCAACGCGCCGGCATGGTCCTCTTCGGCGTGGTTAATCACGATGTAGTCGAGGTCAGCCAGATCGATTTCACAGCGCAGGTTCTGCACGAACTCGCGGCTGAATTTATGATCGACGGTATCGATCAGCACGTTTTTCTCTTCGCGGATGAGATAGCTGTTATAGCTGCTGCCGCGCAGCGTTTTATATTCGGTACCGTGGAAATCACGCACTTCCCAATCGCGTTGGCCAACCCAAAGAATGTTATTTTTAACCGCAATAGACATAGCAACCTCAATCAATACAGTGTGTTTAAACTCAGTTGATTGGCTTATATCAAGTTGCGTGCCAACTTTTCAATTCATTGATAATTAGCTATTTTTAATTTTTGCTGATTTTGGTTGCTGTCAAAATGACTATTGTTAAAATAGTCGATATGACAATGTGTATTGTCAAAATGACAATGGAGCGGCAATGAGTTTTTCCGTCGATGCGCTGGCGAGAATCGCCATTGATTTACAAAGCGATATCGGTCACAGCGACCGTTTTTCGCGCCTGATTACTACCCTGCGGCAGATTCTCGGCTGCGATGCCTCGGCGCTGCTGCGCTATGAGGCGCATCAGTTTGTGCCGCTGGCGATTGATGGCCTGGCGCAGGATGTGCTAGGTCGGCGCTTTGCCCTGGAAGGGCACCCGCGGCTTGAGGCGATTGCGCGTGCCGGGGATGTGGTGCGCTTCCCGGCGGATAGCGACTTGCCCGACCCCTACGACGGGCTGATCCCCGGTCATGAGAGCCTGAAGGTTCACGCCTGCGTTGGCCTGCCGCTGTTTGCCGGGCAGACGCTGATTGGCGCGCTGACCCTGGACGGGATGGATGCCGACCGTTTCGATAGTTTCAGCGATGAAGAGCTGCGGCTGATTGCCGCGCTGGTGGCTGGCGCCTTGAATAACGCGCTGCTCATCGCCCGCCTTGAGGCGCAAAACGTGTTGCCGGCGCAGCCGGTGAATTACGCGCAGCCTGAGCGTCAGGAGATTATCGGCCTGTCGGCGCCTATGCTGCAGCTGAAAAAAGAGATCGATATCGTCGCCGCCTCGGATTTAAACGTGCTGATTAGCGGCGAAACCGGCACCGGTAAAGAGCTGGTGGCGAAGGCGGTGCATCAGGGGTCGCCGCGAGCAGCTAATCCGCTGGTCTATCTCAACTGCGCGGCGCTGCCGGAAAGCGTGGCGGAGAGCGAGCTGTTCGGCCATGTAAAAGGGGCGTTTACCGGGGCTATCAGCAACCGCAGCGGTAAATTTGAGATGGCTGATAACGGCACCCTGTTCCTTGACGAAATCGGCGAACTGTCGCTGGCGCTGCAGGCGAAACTGCTGCGCGTGCTGCAGTATGGCGATATTCAGCGCGTCGGCGATGACCGCAGCCTGCGGGTCGATGTGCGGGTGCTGGCGGCGACTAACCGCGATCTGCGCCAGGAGGTGGTGGAAGGGCGCTTTCGCGCCGATCTGTACCATCGGCTGAGCGTCTTCCCGCTATCGGTTCCGGCGCTACGCGAGCGAGAAAATGATGTGGTGCTGCTGGCGGGTTATTTCTGTGAGCAGTGTCGCCTGCGGATGGGGCTGGCGCGGGTCATTTTGGCTGAGGCGGCGCGAAACAGGCTGCAGCAGTGGTCCTGGCCGGGCAACGTGCGCGAACTGGAGCATGCTATTCACCGGGCGGTGGTGCTGGCGCGGGCCACCCAGGCCGGCGATGAAGTGGTGCTGGAGCCGCAGCATTTCCAGTTTGCGGTGGCGGCGCCGATGTTGCCGACTGAGACGGCGGCAGCGGCGCCCGCGACGGGAAACGTCAATCTGCGCGAGGCGACCGAAGCTTTTCAGCGAGAAGCGATTAGCCGCGCGCTGGAGGCGAACCAGCGCAACTGGGCGGCGACCGCCCGTGCGCTGGAACTGGACGTCGCCAACCTGCATCGGCTGGCGAAACGTCTGGGGCTTAAAGGATCCCCGCCTGGTAAAAGTTCTGCAGGTTGATGGCGCCGACCAGTTGGCCGTTTTCATCCACTACCGGCGCGGCGCTGATTTTGTGTTTCATCAACCGCTCTTTGGCTTCCACCGCGCGGCTTTCCGCCTGCAGCGTCACGCCGTTGCGGGTCATCGCCTGAGTGACGCTATCGTTGAGCGTACCGCCAGCAACCAGCCAGCGGCGCAGGTCGCCGTCGGTGAAAACGCCCTGCACGCGGTTGGCTTCATCGCAGACCGCCACCAGGCCAAGTCCGGTTCGGCTTAGTTCAAGCATGGCGTCCATGACGTTAGCCTCGATATTGACCCGCGGCACTTCTTCGTCGCGGCGCATCAGGTGATGCACTTTGTTCAGCAGACGCGCGCCGAGGGCGCCCGCCGGGTGGGAACGTGCGAAATCTTCTTCATTGAAACCGCGCGCCTGCATCACCGCCATCGCCAGCGCGTCGCCCAGCATCAGCGTGTTGACGGTGCTGGAGGTCGGGGCCAGATGCATCGGACAGGCTTCACGCTCCACGGCGATATCCAGCACCGCTTTCGCCGCCAGCGCCAGCGGCGAGGTGGATTTGCCGGTCATCGCCAGCAGCGGAATGGATTTCTCTTCCAGCCGCGGCACGATGAGATCCAGCTCTTTCGCGCTGCCGGAGTAGGAGATAAACAGCATCACGTCGCGGCTATCGAGCATGCCGAGATCGCCGTGCAGGGCTTCCGCCGGATGGACGAAAAAGGCCGGGGTGCCGGTGCTGGCGAAGGTTGCCGCCAGCTTTTTACCGATGTGGCCGGATTTACCGATACCGGAGACAATCAGTTTGCCCTCGCAGTGGATGATGGTTTCCGCCGCGCGGATGAAGTCGTCGCCCAGGCGCTCCGGCAGGCGGCTCGCCTCCTGTAGTTCAAGCATCAGGGTCTGGCGTCCGGCCTCTAACAAAAAGTTACTCATGATGTTCTCCAGTAATAATGACTTCAATACCTTTTGCTTCCAGCGCCCGCTGGAATTCAGGGTCAATATCGGCATCGGTAATCAATTTATCCACGCGCTCAAGGCCGCAGACAATATTGGGACTTTTACGGCCAAACTTTGATGAGTCGGCCATCAGGATCACTTCTCGGGCGGCGTTACACATCGCCTTACTTACGGTATAGACCTCGTTAAAGGTGGTGACGCCCGCCACCAGATCAATGCCGTCGGTGCCCATAAACAGCTTGTCGAAGCTGAATTGTTCGAAGGCATTTTCCGCCAGTTGGCCGTGAAAAGAGGCCGATTTTTTACGGAAGGTGCCGCCCGGCATCAGGATAGTCTGCTCGTTATCGAGCTCGGAAAGCGCGTTGACGATATGCAGGCTGTTGGTCATCACCGTGATGTTATTGAAGCGGCTCAGCAGCGGCACCATCTGCAGCACGGTGCTGCCGGCGTCGAGGATAATTGAATCGCCATCGTGGATGTATCGCACGGCGGCCTCGGCAATCTGCGCTTTCTTGTGGGTGTTGATCAGCGTCTTGTGGTCGATAGGCGGGTCGGCCTCGTCTTTATTTAACACTACGCCGCCGTAGGTGCGGATGACGGTCCCGGCATTCTCCAGAATCACCAGATCCTTGCGGATAGTGGTGCCGGTGGTGTCGAAGTGTTGCGCCAGCTCTTCGACCGAGCATTTGCCCTGCGATTGCAGGTGCTCGAGAATGGCTGCCTGGCGCTGACGTGGTTTCATAGGCGTTGTATCCTGCGTTTAAGTTTCGAAGTGATAATTTCGCAAGATATTAACTTTCACAACGAAATTATGCATGTTTCGGATTAAGCGCTAATGATAGTGCATTCTGACAGAGCGGATCATTGGGAAAGATCACATCAGGCTGCAATTCCTCGAGATGTTTACCGGTAAGCGTGGGGATTTTTCGCGGGCTGGCGAAGACGGTGAGGCCCTTCATCAACAGCGTATCGCAAATACGATCGTTTTCATCGACGGCGATAGCGACAATCGCGCGCGGTTTAAAGCGCCCAGAGGAACGGCCGACGCCAACGCGGCCCTGCTGGCAAAGGCTATCAAAGGCGCGATTGAAGCGGCGGATCTGCCAGCCGCCGAAAGCCAGTTGGCAAAGCCAGGCAATAGCGGCGACGGTAATGAGTGCGGTAACCATAATGTCTCCTGAAGGTGTGATGCCGGGTACAACCCGGGTACCGTTTTTTGTCGGGTGGCGGCTAACGCCTTACCCGACCTACGCCGGCATATGGTCTGTAGGCCCACGCAAGTGTAGCGCCGCCGGGCAATAACCGCGGGTAAAGAGCTACTTTCGCGCCGGATGGCGGCTGCGCCTTATCCGGCCTACGGTCCGTGCCATTGTGAGCTTAAGATCTCTATCTTGTAACCATGGCTACTGAAACTGCGGTGTTGGTGGCCTCAAAATCGCTGAGACGTTCCCGGAAGGCCGGGGCAGCCCGCATGGATGCGGGCTGAGGGCCGTGACTTGCAGGGACGCAGCCTCGGCCCGACCCGGAGCCTGCAGGGATAAGTCGAAGGTACCACGAAGTGGCGATTTTGGCGGCCAGAGCCCGGGTGTACAGAGGGCGGCGGCGACTGGCCGCCCTCTGTGCGCTCCCTGCGCCATGAGAGCCATAACGCAGAAGAAATATCGGGAGCGCAATCTGCTCTGAAATAATAAAAAACAACTGTTTTTCCCCAACCAAAACCGTTGCAAACCGATAACAGTATCTATGGTTTTTTTGCCCGGATAAGCGCAGCGCCATCCGGGAACCTTTTAAAACATCACCTGGCCGCCGGTGACGTTAATCGACTGCCCGGTGCAGTACGACGCCTGCGGGCTGGCGTAAAACATCAATACGTTCAGCACATCCTGGTAATCGCAGCCGCGTTTCAACGGCACCTTATCGATGTAGTACTGCTCGACTTCGCTCTCATCAATGCCGAGCTTGGTGGCGTACTGCGGCAGCAGCGACTGGAACATCGGTGATTTCAACAGATTGCCGAGCATCAGCGAATGCACGGTAATGCCGTATTCCGCCAGATCCAGCGCCAGCGACTGGGTCAGCCCGACGCCGCCGAACTTCGCCGCGCTATAGCCTGAGTTATGCTTACTGCCGACTTTGCCGGATTTCGAGTTAATCTGAATGATGCGACCTTTAATGCCATCGCGGATCATCAGCCGTGAGAACTCGCGGGCGCAGAGGAAATAGCCCACCAGGTTGACCTGCAGCGAGCGGTCAAAATCGCCCAGCGCGAAGTCGCTAATAAACGCGGCCTTAGCGATACCGGCACTGTAGACCAGGAGATCGACGCGCGTGAAAATCTCATCTACGCCGTGGGCCAGCGCCGTGACGCTGGCTTCGCTGGTGGCGTCGGCGCCGAAGCCGTATGCCGTACCTTCGCCATATTCAGCGTTGATCTCCTGGGCGACGCGGCTGGCTTTTTCACTTTGAATATCGACCACCGCCACGCGGTAGCCCTCGGCGGCCAGACCGCGGCACAGAAACTCTCCTAAGGTTTGTCCGCCACCAATGACAACAGCAACCTGATTCATCTTTCTCTCCTTCTATGCAACAAATTTCAGTACACAGCCGGTCGCGATGGCGTCCGGCACCGGGCCCGCGACGTGAACGGTTCCGGGAAACTCCGCCTGACGATGGCCGTCGAAGCGCAGGGTGATGTGGCCCAGCTCGCGCAGGTTTTGCTCGGCGACCTCGCCGACGGCGGTCACCGGGTAACGCCGATCGCCGAGCTGTAGCTCTGCGCCCGGGCGCAGCTCGCCGCACAGCTCGCCGTGGTTGTGAATAAAGCAGTACTCTTTGATATCGGCCGGGGCGCCTTCGCGGAAGGTAATGAGCATCTGTTCTTCCAGCGCCGTCGCCGCGCAGGCGCCGATACGGGTAATGGTGGTGTGGTAAATGACGGTCATCTTCAGGAACCTCTTACTGGTAAATAAATCCGGAAACGAACCACGCGATCAGCACGGTTGGCGCGCCGGTGAGGAAGCGGCTGACCAGCACCGACGGCACGCCGACGCGCACGGTATCCTGACGGGCTTCGGCCAGCGACAGACCTACCGGGATAAAATCGCAGGCGGCCTGGGCATTAATGGCAAACAGCGCGGGCAGGGCGAGGTGCGGTGGAATGTTGCCAAGGCCAATCTGGACGCCAATCAGCACGCCGATCACCTGGGCTATCACCGCGCCGGGGCCGAGAAACGGCGATAACAGCGGGAAGGAGCAGATCAGTGCCAGCGTCACCAGCCCCAGCGGATGACTGGCGAGCGGCGCCAGGCCGTGGGCAATCCAGTCGCCGATACCGGAGGCCATGATGATGCCGATCAGCGCCGAGACGAAGGCCATAAACGGCAGAATGGTTTTAAGCACCGTATCAATGGTGTCGCGCCCGGCCTGGAACAGTACCGCGACCACCGAACCCATCCCCATTCCGACCTTAGCCAGCAGGCCGTCGCTCTGTTCGGTAATCTTCTTGCTGGCATCGTAATCGCGGCCCGCGGCGGGGAGTGGTTGCGCTGCCGTCTCGCCGCTATCTTCCAGCAGTTTGATGTTCTCTTCTTTTACTCCGGAGACGTAAATATCTTCGACGATGTACTGCGCCAGCGGCCCGGATTTACCGGTGGCGTGGATGTTGATGGTCGGAATACGGCGCTTCGGATAGAGGCCGCAGCGTAGGGTACCGCCGCAGTCAATAATGGCGATGCCGATTTCGCTTTCCGCCGGTTCACCCTCTTTAAATCCATCAACCGCCTGCCAGCCGGTCAGGCTGGCGAGCGTATCGACGATCGCCGGGCGGGTGCCTGCGGTGATATAGACAATCTTTTTGCCCTCAACGACGTCGAGCTCAAGCGGGCCGCCCCAACCGCCGGTCCCTTTTTCAATACGAATACGGGTCATGATGTCGCTCCTGACAGACGCACTTTCTGGTCAAGTTGAATCGCCATTTTTCTCTCGAAAATAGAGGTGGTCAGGTCGGTGACCCAGCCGCGGAAGAAGTTGGTTACCAGGCCAACCAGCAGGTAGCTCACCGCCAGCGGGCCAAGCGGCAGGCCTAGCGTGGTGAGGCCGTTGGCGATGCCGAGATAAACAAACAGCTCGCCGGGGTTGATGTGCGGAAACAGTCCGTTCATCGAATGACAGCTATAGGAGGCCGCCGCGTAGTAGCTCGGTTTGTATTTCTCCGGCATAAAGCGGCCAAGGCTTAAGGTCATGGGATTGCAGAAGACAAAGGTGCCGATGCAGGGCAGCAGCAGGTAACGGGTAAGCGGGTTGCCGGCGCAGCGCTGCGCCAGCTTTTCGATCCGCTGCTGGCCGATAAAGTTGATCAGCGCGTTCATGATCACCAGCAGGCTTATCAGCAGCGGCAGGATACCGGTCACCATACCGGTAAACACCTCGCCGCCTTTCTGAAACAGGCCGATGAACCACTCAGCGCCGTGGGTAACGATTTCAATCATTGTTCTCTCCTTCAGCGTATTATTTTTCTTGCTAACTGGAGGCTGATTTTAATCACTTTGAAAGGTTTAAAAGTGTTAAATTGATCGCAAAATGAAAGATAAATATTTTATTTTGAAAGTTTGTGCGCGATGAGTGAAAAAATTAACGTGCGGATCGAATGCGGAGAACGTGCAAAAAAAGAACTATTTTGTCTGCAAATGTATTGCCGCTTCCTTGTTGGCGGGCGCATGCTTTACCATAATTACCCTTTGCCGATTTTGTTAAATGGAATTCCCATGTTGAAGCGTCGCTATCTGGCTTTACTCCCTTTATGTGCACTTCTCGCTGCCTGCAGCAGCAAACCTAAGACCCCCGCGGAAGCGGAGATGGCGAGCGGAACCGGCGGCTTTTTGCTGGAACCGCAGCATAACGTGATGCAGATGGGCGGCGATTTCGCCAATAACCCAGCGGCGGCGCAGTTCATCGATAAGATGGTGGCGAAGCACGGCTTCGATAGACAGCAGCTCCAGGAGATCCTGTCGCAGGCCAAGCGCCTGGACTACGTGTTGCGACTGATGGATCGCCAGGCGCCGAGCGGGCTGCCGCCGACCGGGCCAAACGGCGCCTGGTTACGCTATAAGAAACAGTTTATTACGCCGGATAACGTGCAGAACGGCGTGGTGTTCTGGAACCAGTATCAGGACGCGCTGAACCGCGCGTATCAGGTCTACGGCGTACCGCCGGAAATCATCGTCGGCATTATCGGCGTGGAAACCCGTTGGGGCCGGGTGATGGGCAAAACGCGCATCCTCGATGCGCTGGCGACGCTGTCATTCAACTATCCGCGCCGCGCGGAATACTTCTCCTCTGAGCTGGAAACCTTCCTGCTGATGGCGCGCAGCGAAAGCGATGACCCGCTGGATCTGAAAGGCTCCTTTGCCGGCGCGATGGGCTACGGCCAGTTTATGCCGTCGTCCTATAAGCAATACGCGGTGGACTTCAACGGCGATGGACATATCAACCTGTGGGATCCGGTTGATGCCATCGGCAGCGTGGCGAACTACTTTAAACAGCACGGCTGGGTGAGCGGCGATAACGTTGCGGTGCAGGCGCTGGGCCAGGCGCCGGGTCTGGATAACGGCTTTAAAACCAAATACAGCATTTCACAGCTGTCGGCGGCGGGGTTAACCCCAACGCAGCCGCTGGGCAACCATCAGCAGGCCAGCCTGCTGCGGCTGGATATCGGCACCGGGTACCAGTACTGGTATGGCCTGCCGAACTTCTACACTATCACCCGCTATAACCACAGCACCCACTACGCGATGGCTGTCTGGCAGCTGGGGCTGGCGGTTTCGCAGGCCCGCGGCGGGTATTGATCCTTTCATCCAGCCGACATATTTCGAGTTCCCCGGATGGCGGCGCGTAGCGCCTTATCCGGGCTACGGTCAGGTATCCGTTTGGTAGCCCCGGTAAGCGCAGCGCGACCGGGGACATCTTCCCCGTGACGCCGCGCTTATCCTCCGTTTTTTCCCGTCTGCATGCCTTTTGTTGACCTTTGTTACATTTCCTCTCGTTGACGCAGATTTACATTCTTTTCTGAATCTCATATTGTTATGTTATAACATTTTAATGAGGCAGGAATATGTTCACATCGGTTTTTATGGCATCCGGCGCGGCGCGCGTGGCAATTGCCTGCGTACTGCTGGCGGCGCTATGGCTGGCCACATGGTGGGCGGTGGCGCTGCCATGATTGAGCTGGATCATCTGGTTGCCGGGTATGAGGGCATGGCAATCACTCCGGCGATGAGCGGCGTGATTGCGGCCGGAAGCCTGACGGCGATAGTCGGCCTTAATGGCTGCGGTAAATCGACGCTGCTGAAAACGCTGGCTGGATTTATTCCGCCGGTTAGCGGCCGGCTGAACTGGCGCAAAGGGCGGCCCGTGGTCGGCTGGCTGGCGCAGCGCCATGCCCTGGAATCACAGTTTCCGCTGCTGGTGCACGATGTCGTCAGCCAGGGGGCCTGGCCGCGGGTCTCGCTGCTGCGCGGTCTGGGCGGCGGCGAGCGTCGGCGCATCGCGGCGGCGCTGGAGCGGGTGGGGCTCAGCGCGCTGGCCAATACGCCGATTGAAGAACTCTCGGGCGGCCAGTTCCAGCGCATGCTCTTTGCCAGGGTGATGGTGCAACAGACGCCGCTGGTGATGTTGGACGAGCCGTTTACCGGCGTCGATGAGGCCACCAGCCGCGAGCTGATGGCGCTTATCGTCGATATGCATCGCGAGGGGCAAACGATTCTGGCGGTGCTGCACGACAACCAGTGCGTGGCCGATTTCTTTCCCGAGACGCTGCTACTTGAACCCCAGCACGCGCGCTGGGGCGAGACGTCAAGCGTGCTTCCCGCCTTCAACACCGCGAGGCAGGCATGATCTGGCATACCTTTTTTCAACCTTTTATTGAATTTGGCTTTATGCGCCGGGCGCTGGTGGTGTGCTTCGCGCTGTCGCTGAGCACCACCATGCTGGGCGTGCTATTGCTGCTGCGGCGGATGAGCCTGATGGGCGATGCGCTGTCGCACGCCATTCTGCCGGGGGTGGCGGCGGGTTATCTCCTTAATGGTATGTCGCTGCTGGCGATGAGCGTCGGCGGATTTATCGCCGGGATCGCGGTGGCGCTGGTGGCAGGCTGGGTCAGCCGGCGAACGCCGCTCAAAGAGGACGCCAGTTTTGCCGGGTTTTACCTCGGCTCGCTGGCCCTTGGCGTCACGCTGGTCTCGCTGCGCGGCTCCAGCGTCGATCTGCTGCATCTGCTGTTCGGTTCGATTCTGGCGGTGGATAGCGACGCGGCGTTCTTTGTCACCGGCGTGGCGAGCCTGACGCTGCTGTGCATTGCGCTGTTTTATCGCGGGCTGGTCAGCGAGGCGTTCGATAGCGCCTGGCTACAGGTCAACGCGCGGCGGCTACCGGCGCTGCTGCACGGCCTGTTTCTCGCGCTCTTGGTACTGAACCTGGTGGCGGGGTTTCAGGTGCTCGGCACGCTAATGGCGGTAGGGCTGATGATGTTGCCCGCGGTAGCGGCGCGCTGCTGGGCGCGGACGCTGCCGGGCATTTTGTTGCTGGCGGCGGCGATCGGCGCGTTTTGCGCCTGGATGGGATTGAGCCTTTCGTGGGCAGTGAATTTACCCGCCGGGCCCGCCATCGTGCTGACCGCCAGCGTACTGTTTTTTATTTCAGTGTTTTTTGGCACGCGCAGCCGGCTGGTCGTTGGCTGGCGCAAATTAATGGGGTAAGGAAATGATGAAACGAAGTGCAGTGGTGATGGCGTTAGCCGTGGGGCTGATGGCGCAGGGGGCGATGGCAAAAACGCTGAACGTGGTAAGCAGCTTTTCGGTGCTGGGCGATATGGCGCAGCAGATCGGCGGCGAGCATGTTCATGTCGATACGCTGGTAGGGCCGGATGGCGATCCGCACACCTTTGAACCCTCACCGAAGGATAGCGCGCTGCTCAGCAAAGCCGACGTGGTGGTGGTCAACGGGCTTGGTCTGGAAGGGTGGCTGGATCGGCTGGTGAAAGCATCCGGTTTTAAGGGCGAATTAGTGGTGGCGTCAAAAGGGGTTAAGACGCATACCCTCGATGAAGACGGGAAAACGGTGACCGATCCCCACGCCTGGAATAGCGCCGCCAATGGCGCGCTGTACGCGCAGAATATCCTTGATGGCCTGGTGAAAGCCGACCCGCAGGATAAAGCGGCGCTCCAGAGCAGCGGTAAGCGTTATATCGAGCAGCTGACGGCAATTGACGGCTGGGCGAAGGCGCAGTTTAGCGCTATTCCGCTGGCGAAGCGTAAAGTGCTGACCAGCCATGACGCTTTCGGCTATTTTGGCCGCGCTTACCACGTGACGTTCCTCGCGCCGCAGGGGCTCTCATCCGAGAGCGAAGCCAGCGCGGCGCAGGTGGCGGCGTTGATTAAGCAAATCAAAGCCGATGGCGTGCATACCTGGTTTATGGAAAACCAGCTGGACCCGCGTCTGGTGCAGCAAATCGCTGGCGCAACGGGGGCGCAACCGGGCGGCGAACTCTATCCGGAAGCGCTGTCTAAGCCGGGGGGTGTAGCCGATAGCTACGTTAAAATGCTGCGCCATAACGTCGAACTCATCGCCAACAGTATGAAGTAACTGGTTGTCTGGTCGTCCCGGTTGCAGCGGGACGGCCCATTTTTGGATCCCCCCTCGTAAAATCACCACCTCGTCCCCATATCTCTGCCGAAAGTGCTATCTTTGATGGCCTCTTTATCTGGCTTAAGCGGGGCAAAATGACCGATTCAGAATTAATGCAGCTAAGCGAACAGGTTGGGCTGGCGCTGAAAGCGCAGGGCGCGACGGTGACCACCGCGGAGTCCTGCACCGGCGGCTGGATAGCCAAAGCGCTGACCGATATTGCCGGTAGCTCAGCGTGGTTTGAGCGCGGTTTCGTAACCTATAGCAACGAAGCCAAATCGCAGATGATTGGCGTGAGTGAAGTGACGTTACTGGATAACGGCGCGGTGAGCGAACCGGTGGTTGTCGAGATGGCGATTGGCGCGCTACGCGCGGCTCGCGCCACCTATGCGGTCTCGGTCAGCGGTATCGCCGGCCCGGACGGCGGCAGCGCGGAGAAGCCCGTCGGCACCGTGTGGTTCGGCGTCGCCTGTGCGAACGGGCAGGGCGTGACCCGCCGCGAATGCTTTGCCGGAGACCGCGAAGCGGTGCGTCGTCAGGCGACGGCCTATGCGTTAAATCTGCTCTGGCAACAATTTCTACAAAACACTTGATACTGTATGACCATACAGTATAATTGCTTCAACTGAACAAATATTAACGGCGAAGCGAACGCGCTTCACCTCGCATGACAGGAGTAACAATGGCGATCGACGAAAACAAACAGAAAGCGTTGGCGGCAGCACTGGGCCAGATCGAAAAGCAATTCGGTAAAGGCTCCATCATGCGCCTGGGTGAAGACCGTTCCATGGACGTGGAAACCATCTCCACCGGTTCGCTTTCTCTGGATATCGCGCTCGGCGCAGGCGGTCTGCCAATGGGCCGTATCGTTGAGATTTACGGGCCGGAATCATCGGGTAAAACTACCCTGACGCTGCAGGTTATCGCCGCAGCGCAGCGTGAAGGCAAAACCTGTGCGTTCATCGATGCCGAACACGCGCTGGATCCGGTATATGCCCGCAAGCTGGGCGTTGATATCGACAACCTGCTGTGCTCCCAGCCGGATACCGGCGAGCAGGCTCTGGAAATCTGTGACGCGCTGGCGCGTTCCGGCGCGGTAGACGTTATCGTCGTCGACTCCGTGGCGGCGCTGACGCCGAAGGCGGAAATCGAAGGCGAAATCGGCGACTCTCACATGGGCCTCGCGGCGCGTATGATGAGCCAGGCGATGCGTAAACTGGCTGGTAACCTGAAGCAGTCCAACACGCTGCTGATCTTCATCAACCAGATCCGTATGAAAATCGGCGTGATGTTCGGTAACCCGGAAACCACCACCGGCGGTAACGCGCTGAAGTTCTATGCCTCCGTGCGTCTGGACATTCGCCGCATCGGCGCGGTGAAAGAGGGCGACAACGTCGTCGGCAGCGAAACCCGCGTGAAAGTGGTGAAAAACAAAATCGCCGCGCCGTTCAAACAGGCTGAATTCCAGATCCTCTACGGTGAAGGTATCAACTTCTTCGGCGAGCTGGTTGACCTCGGCGTGAAAGAGAAGCTGATTGAAAAAGCGGGCGCCTGGTATAGCTACAACGGCGACAAAATCGGCCAGGGTAAAGCGAACGCTATCTCCTGGCTGAAAGATAACCCGGCGGCGGCGAAAGAAATTGAGAAGAAAGTTCGCGAACTGCTGCTCAACAACCAGGATTCCACGCCGGACTTCGCGGTTGACGGCAACGACGCAGAAGAAACCGAACAAGATTTCTGATATCGTCTAAAAGAGTGACAAAGGGCTGCTGATGCGGCCCTTTTGCTTTTCTAAGATTATCGAGGTGCCTGTGACTGAGACTTCACCACGCCGCTCCGGCTACGCGCGTCTGTTGGATCGCGCAATTCGTATTCTGGCGATGCGCGATCATAGCGAACAGGAACTGCGGCGTAAGCTGGCGGCGCCGGTAATGAGTAAAAACGGCCCTGAAAAGCTGGACATCACGCCGGAAGAGCTCGAGCAGGTGGTCGGCTGGTGCCTGGAAAACCGCTATCTTGATGACCAACGTTTTGTACGCCAGTTTATCGCCAGCCGGAGCCGCAAGGGCTACGGCCCGGCGCGTATCCGCCAGGAGTTGAATCAAAAGGGCATTGGCCGCAGCGACATCGAAAGCGCGATGCGCGAGTGTGAAATCGACTGGGCGGCGCTGGCCAAAGAGCAGGCGCAGCGTAAATACGGCGAACCGTTACCTTCCGCCTTTACTGAAAAAGTTAAAATCCAGCGCTTTTTGCTCTACCGCGGCTATCTGATGGAAGATATCCAGGAAATCTGGCGAAATTTTGCAGATTGACCCATCGGGGATTTTACTTCCCTCTAAAGAAAACTTATCTTATTCCCACTTTATTCCGTCGGGCCGCTGCTTGTGATTGCATAATCAGCGTCCAGGGCGATTATTCCTTATACACAAAATCATTCAAGCTGCATCACGGCGGCAAGAGAGAACAGCTTCTGGGGCGTACGTGAGTTCACTACCGGGAGAGGACGTTCCGCCAGGTCAGAGGCGACTTGAAGGATGAAGTGTAGCTTGATTTCAGGATAATTATGAGCAAGAGCACCGCTGAGATCCGTCAGGCGTTTCTCGACTTTTTCCATAGTAAGGGACATCAGGTAGTTGCCAGCAGCTCCCTGGTGCCGCACAACGATCCGACCCTGCTGTTTACCAACGCCGGGATGAACCAGTTCAAGGATGTCTTCCTTGGTCTCGACAAACGTAATTATTCGCGCGCGACCACCGCGCAGCGTTGCGTGCGTGCGGGCGGTAAACACAACGATCTGGAAAACGTCGGTTACACTGCGCGCCACCACACCTTCTTCGAAATGCTGGGCAACTTCAGCTTCGGCGATTACTTCAAGCAGGATGCCATCAAATATGCATGGGAACTGCTGACCGGTGAGAACTGGTTCGCCCTGCCGAAAGAAAAACTGTGGGTTACCGTTTACGAGACCGATGACGAAGCTTTCGACATCTGGGC
Organism: Klebsiella sp. 141251; assembly: GCF_050600725.1. Lineage (NCBI taxonomy): Bacteria > Pseudomonadati > Pseudomonadota > Gammaproteobacteria > Enterobacterales > Enterobacteriaceae > Klebsiella > Klebsiella sp. 141251. Next base: position 132,286 of record NZ_JAQIRG010000004.1, on the reverse strand, counting down.
CAATGAAGTGGGCGTTCCGCGCGAGCGTATTATCCGCATCGGCGACAACAAAGGCGCGCCGTTTGCTTCTGATAACTTCTGGCAGATGGGCGATACCGGTCCGTGCGGCCCGTGCACCGAAATCTTCTTTGACCATGGCGATCACATCTGGGGCGGCCCTCCGGGAAGCCCGGAAGAAGATGGCGACCGTTACATTGAGATCTGGAACATCGTCTTCATGCAGTTCAACCGTCAGGCTGACGGTACCATGGAGCCGCTGCCGAAGCCGTCCGTTGATACCGGTATGGGGCTTGAGCGTATTGCCGCTGTTCTGCAGCACGTTAACTCCAACTATGACATCGACCTGTTCCGCAATCTGATTGCGAGCGTGGCGAAAGTCACCGGCGCGACCGATCTGACTAACAAGTCGCTGCGTGTTATCGCCGACCACATTCGTTCTTGCGCATTCCTGATTGCTGATGGCGTGATCCCGTCGAATGAAAACCGCGGCTACGTGCTGCGTCGTATCATTCGCCGCGCGATTCGTCACGGCAACATGCTGGGCGCGAAGGACACCTTCTTCTGGAAACTGGTTGCTCCGCTTATCGACGTGATGGGCGCCGCCGGTGAAGAGCTGAAACAGCAGCAGGCTCTGGTAGAGCAGGTGCTGAAAACCGAAGAAGAGCAGTTTGCGCGCACACTGGAGCGCGGACTGGCGCTGCTGGACGAGGAACTGTCGAAGCTTAAAGGCGACACGCTGGACGGCGAAACCGCCTTCCGTCTGTATGACACCTATGGCTTCCCGGTTGATCTGACGGCGGACGTCTGCCGCGAGCGCAACATCAAGGTTGACGAAGCAGGCTTTGAAGCCGCGATGGAAGAGCAGCGCCGCCGCGCGCGCGAGTCCAGCGGTTTCGGCGCTGACTATAACGCGATGATTCGCGTTGACGGCGCATCGGAATTTAAAGGCTACGATCATCTGGAACTGAACGGCAAAGTTACTGCGCTGTTCATCGACGGCAAAGCGGTTGATAGCGTCAGCGCGGGTCAGGATGCGGTTGTAGTCCTCGACCAGACGCCATTCTATGCGGAATCCGGCGGTCAGGTAGGCGATAAAGGCGAACTGAAAGGCGCTGGCTTCTCCTTCACGGTCAGCGATACGCAGAAGTACGGCCAGGCTATTGGTCATATCGGTAAAGTCGCCAGCGGTTCCCTGAAAGTGGGTGACGCGGTGCAGGCCGATGTCGATCAGGCTCGCCGTCAGCGTATTCGTCTCAACCATTCCGCGACGCACCTTATGCACGCGGCGCTGCGCCAGGTTCTCGGTACCCACGTGGCGCAGAAAGGCTCGCTGGTTAACGATAAAGCGCTGCGTTTTGACTTCTCGCATTTTGAAGCGATGAAGCCGGAAGAAATTAGAGCGGTGGAAGATCTGGTGAACGCCCAGATCCGCCGTAACCTGGCTATCGAAACCAATATCATGGATATCGATGCCGCGCGTGAATCCGGCGCCATGGCGCTGTTCGGCGAGAAATACGACGATCGCGTTCGCGTACTGCGGATGGGCGATTTCTCCACCGAGCTGTGCGGCGGTACTCACGCGGCGCGTACCGGTGATATCGGCCTGTTCCGTATTACCTCTGAATCCGGTACCGCCGCAGGCGTGCGCCGTATTGAAGCGGTGACCGGCGAAGGGGCGATTGCCAGCCTGCATGCGCAGAGCGATCAGCTCAGCGATATCGCCCAGCTGCTGAAGGGCGATAGCCACAGCATCGGCGATAAAGTTCGCGCGGCGCTTGAGCGTACCCGTCAGTTGGAAAAAGAGCTGCAGCAGCTGAAAGAGCAGGCTGCGGCGCAGGAGAGCGCTAATCTCTCCAGTAAAGCGGAAGAAATTAACGGTGTTAAGCTGCTGGTTAGCGAGCTGGCCGGCGTTGAGCCGAAAATGCTGCGTACCATGGTTGATGATCTGAAAAACCAGCTCGGTTCGACGGTCGTTGTATTAGCTACGGTAGCGGATGGTAAGGTTTCTCTGATTGCAGGTGTGTCTAAGGATGTGACAGACCGCGTGAAAGCAGGGGAGCTGGTTGGTATGGTCGCCCAGCAGGTGGGCGGTAAAGGGGGCGGTCGTCCGGATATGGCGCAAGCCGGCGGTACCGATGCGTCTGCTCTCCCTGCTGCGTTAGCCAGTGTGAAAGGCTGGGTCAGCGCAAAACTGTAATAACTATAAACGCATTTACCCTAAATAATTCGAGTTGCAGGAAGGCGGCGACGCAGCGAATCCCCAGGAGCTTACTCAAGTAAGTGACTGGGGTGAGTGAGGAAAGCCAACATACATGCAACTTGAAGTATGACGGGTATAGGTGCCGTAACCTGATGGGAGCGGCATCTTGCGTCATAAGTACTGATAACGATAAAGTCGGGTTGAAGTTGTGTAGATCGGCTAAACTTAGGTTTAACAGAATGTGATGCCGTGACTGCTTACACCGCGAGGTGTTTGTCATCGCTTACTTTTTGGCGTTATATGATGGATAATGCCGGGATGCGAGAGACCCGACTCTTTTAATCTTTCAAGGAGCAAAGAATGCTGATTCTGACTCGTCGAGTTGGTGAGACCCTCATGATTGGAGATGAGGTCACTGTGACAGTTTTAGGGGTTAAGGGTAACCAGGTACGTATTGGTGTCAACGCCCCTAAAGAAGTCTCTGTACATCGTGAAGAAATCTACCAGCGTATCCAGGCTGAAAAATCCCAGCAGTCCAGTTACTAAGCTTTCCGCGCCTCGCTTTATTGTGAGGCGCATCCCTCCGGCGGTCGTTTTTCTCTTTTCTTCTCCTTTTTCTTCTCTCGCGACATCCTCTCTTTTGTTTTTATTCGCCGTGCGTCATTTTTCGTTGTCGCTTTTGAGTGGCCGTAAAGGGCTATTTCCTGTTGATAAAATACTCTTTTTGCCGTTTTTGCAGGCTAATTGCGCGTGAAGTGTGCAAACGGAAAAAGCTCTCGAAAAATTGTTTGACTTATAAGTCTCAGAAAGTAATATGTGCGCCATCGCAGCGACGAAGAGCAGAAACAAGTTCTTCGAAGCACTCGCAAGAGGCGTGTTGTGTGGTGAGGTGGCCGAGAGGCTGAAGGCGCTCCCCTGCTAAGGGAGTATGCGGTCAAAAGCTGCATCCGGGGTTCGAATCCCCGCCTCACCGCCATTTTGCATCCGTAGCTCAGCTGGATAGAGTACTCGGCTACGAACCGAGCGGTCGGAGGTTCGAATCCTCCCGGATGCACCATCTTCTCCAGGGTAACAGCGATATCGTTGTTGCAAAGTTTGCGAAATTATCGCGAACACCAGGGAGGATAACGTTGAGTAAACAACGGCCCGTAGGGCGAGGCGCAGCCGAGTAATCCTCCCGGATGCACCATCTTCTCTCTGTAAACAGAAAGAAGAACGCTGTGAAAGCAGCGGCGCCGCAGTGCGAGGCGTAATCGAGTCACTCTACCGATTACTCCATCATACTCAGTGTGGCATGTGTTAGTTGTGACACTGACGCGTAGTAAAGCAAGTTTCCCGATGCATCCGTAGCTCAGCTGGATAGAGTACTCGGCTACGAACCGAGCGGTCGGAGGTTCGAATCCTCCCGGATGCACCATATTCTCCTTAGTAACAGCAATATCGTTGTTACATGGTCTGCGAAATTTTCGTCAGCACCAGGGAGGATAACGTTGCGTAAGCAACGGCCCGTAGGGCGAGGCGTAGACGAGTCATCCTCCCGGATGCACCATTCTTGCCTGATTCTGAATTATTCAGATGAATTCTGTAGTAAACTAGTTATTCCGATGCATCCGTAGCTCAGCTGGATAGAGTACTCGGCTACGAACCGAGCGGTCGGAGGTTCGAATCCTCCCGGATGCACCATATTCTCCTTAGTAACAGCGACGACGTTGTTTTATGGTTTGCGGAATTATCGCAAGCACAGGGAGGATAACGTTGCGTAAGCAACGGCCCGTAGGGCGAGGCGTAGACGAGTCATCCTCCCGGATGCACCATCTTCTCGCCATGAGATTTGCAACAGAATAACCTCGCAGTTAAATAGCTTTCCCGATGCATCCGTAGCTCAGCTGGATAGAGTACTCGGCTACGAACCGAGCGGTCGGAGGTTCGAATCCTCCCGGATGCACCATATTCTCCTTAGTAACAGCAATCTCAATGTTGCATGGTATGCGAAATTATCGCGAGTACCAGGGAGGATAACGTTGCGTTAGCAACGGCCCGTAGGGCGAGACGCAGCCGAGTCATCCTCCCGGATGCACCATCTTCTCTTCAATAAAACTCTCCAATTTTCATCTCCTCAGTACGACGCATTTTATCTCCTCGATAATCAACACATTTCTTATTGGCAAGTCGCTCTTTCCACTATAATTTATCCCTGTAGATCTACCTGAACCGGGTGTGATGAATGCAAGGAGAGAAATCAATGAAATGGTTCAAAGCAATACCTGCCTTTTGCGCAACGCTTCTGGTCGCCGTATCTCTGGCAGGCTGTGCCGGATCGTCCACCAAAGAAAGCACCGGCGGTTATATTGACGATACCGTGGTAACCACCAAGGTTAAAAGCGCGCTGTTTAACGAAAAAGATATCAAATCCTCAGAAATTAGCGTGCAGACCTTTAAAGGCCGCGTACAGCTGAGCGGTTTTGTATCGTCGGCTGAGAGCGCTAAACGTGCGGTAGAGGTCACCCGTCGCGTACAGGGCGTGCGCGTGGTTGAGAACGACCTGCGAATCAAATAAAGCGATTTTTGCACTCCCTAATTACTTAAGGCGCCTGCGGGCGCCTTTGCGGTCTCTGGCCCCCCGCGACAAAACCCGCCTTTTGCGATACAGTAACGTTTCCTTATCCTGTTTGTGAGAACACGATGTACCAACGTTACGCAGGACTGATTTTCGATATGGATGGCACCATCCTCGATACCGAGCCGACGCATCGTAAGGCATGGCGTGAAGTATTGGGCCGTTACGGTATGCGTTTCGATGAACAGGCCGTGGTCGCGCTCAACGGTTCTCCAACCTGGCGTATTGCCCAGGCGATCATTGAGCTGAATCAGGCTGATTTAGATCCGCATCGTCTGGCGCAGGAAAAAACTGTGGCCGTTAAAGCGATGCTGCTGGATAGCGTGCGCCCGTTACCGCTCATTGACGTGGTAAAGGAGTGGCATGGCCGTCGCCCGATGTCGGTCGGCACCGGTAGCGAAAGCGCCGTCGCCGAAGCGCTACTGGCGCATCTCGGCCTGCGCCACTACTTCTCCGCGGTGGTGGCTGCCGATCACGTGACGCAACATAAACCTGCGCCAGATACCTTCCTGCTATGCGCGGAGCGCATGGGCGTCGCGCCGGAAACCTGCGTGGTCTTTGAAGATGCCGACTTCGGTCTCGAAGCGGCGAAGCGCGCGGGTATGGATGCTGTGGATGTGCGTCTGTTGTGAGCGACGCACTGTCGCTCCTGTCGCTTTTTGCCAGCAGCTTTTTAAGCGCCACTTTACTGCCCGGCAACTCGGAAGTGTTGCTGGTTGCTATGCTTCTTACGGGGGCAAGTCAACCGTGGCTGCTGGTATTAATAGCAACAATCGGCAATAGCCTTGGAGGGGTAACTAACGTTATTCTGGGGCGCCTGTTTCCGCTGCGCAAGCAGTCGCGCTGGCAGGAGAGGGCAACCGGCTGGCTTAAACGCTATGGCGCGGTGACATTATTATTGAGCTGGGCGCCTGTTATAGGCGATTTGCTGTGTTTACTGGCGGGATGGATGCGCATTTCCTGGGGACCAGTGCTCTTTTTTTTATGCCTTGGTAAGGCGTTGCGTTATATCGTCATTGCGGCGGCAACCCTTCAGGGCATGACGTGGTGGCACTAATTGGACTGATTGTTCAACCATTACAATTATGCTAATTCAAACGATTTCGACAGGCGGGAGGTCAAATTGATCCCGGATGTATCACAGGCGCTGGCCTGGCTGGAAAAAAATCCGCAGGCGCTGCAAGGCATTAAACGTGGGCTTGAGCGCGAAACGCTGCGCGTTAACGCCGACGGCACGCTGGCCACTACCGGCCATCCTTTAGCTTTAGGTTCGGCGCTGACCCATAAATGGATTACCACTGATTTTGCCGAAGCCCTGCTGGAGTTTATTACCCCAGTGGATGGCGATGTCGATCATATGCTGACTTTCCTGCGCGATGTGCATCGCTTCACCGCCCGCCAGCTCGGAGACGAGCGGATGTGGCCGCTGAGCATGCCGTGCTATATCGCGCCGGGTCAGGAAATTGAACTGGCGCAGTACGGTACCTCTAACGTTGGCCGTCTGAAGACGTTGTATCGCGAAGGGCTGAAAAACCGCTACGGCGCGCTGATGCAAACCATTTCTGGCGTGCACTATAACTTCTCGCTGCCGATGGCGTTCTGGCAGGCCAAGTGCGGCGTGGAAGACGCGGAAAGCGGCAAAGAGGCGATCTCGGCCGGTTATTTCCGCTCGATTCGTAACTACTACCGTTTCGGTTGGGTAATTCCGTACCTGTTCGGCGCGTCGCCGGCGATTTGCTCCTCGTTCCTGCAAGGCAAACCGACGACTCTGCCGTTTGAGAAGGCCGGAAACGGCATGTACTACCTGCCATACGCCACTTCTCTGCGTCTTAGCGACCTCGGTTATACCAATAAGTCGCAAAGCAATCTCGGAATTACGTTTAACGATCTGCACGAGTATGTGGCAGGATTGAAGCGGGCGATTAAAACGCCATCGGAAGAGTACGCTAAAATCGGGCTTGAGAAAGACGGTAAGCATCTGCAGATCAACAGCAATATTCTGCAGATTGAAAACGAGCTGTACGCGCCGATTCGCCCGAAACGGGTGACCCGTAGCGGTGAAACGCCGTCCGATGCGCTGCTGCGCGGCGGCATTGAGTATATCGAAGTGCGTTCGCTGGATATCAACCCATTCTCGCCGATTGGCGTGGATGAGCAGCAGGTGCGCTTCCTCGATCTGTTTATGGTCTGGTGCGTGCTGGCCGATGCGCCGGAGATGAGCAGCAGCGAACTGCTGTGTACCCGTACTAACTGGAACCGGGTGATTCTTGAAGGCCGCAAACCGGGCCTGACGCTGGGAATTGGCTGCGAAAGCGCGCAGTTCCCGCTGGCGCAGGTGGGTAAAGATCTGTTCCGTGATTTACGCCGCGTGGCGCAAACGCTGGACAGCATCCACGGCGGCGAGGCGTATCAACAGGTGTGCGATGAGCTATTAGCCTGCTTCGACGATCCGGAATTAACTTTCTCAGCGCGCATTCTGCGTTCTATGATTGAAGAAGGGATTGGCGGTACCGGGCGTAAGCTAGCTGATGAGTATCGTACGATGCTGCGCGATGAACCGCTGGAAATTTTAAGCGAAGATGATTTTATCGCCGAACGTGATGCGTCGGTCGCGCGGCAGAAGAAAGTGGAAGCGGAAGATAGCGAGCCGTTCGAGGCACTTTTAGCACGACACGCGTAGTAAAAAGCGCTACAAAAGAAAAAGGCCACATCACTGTGGCCAAACTTTCATCTCTGATTCAGGGATGATGATGATAATAAATGCGCGTCTTTCATATACTCAGACTCGCTGTTGAACGAAGAGTTCATTTTATTTTAAAAAAAATCACTATCGGAGGTGAAGAATGCCGTTGTTAGATAGTTTCACAGTCGACCATACCCGAATGGAAGCGCCTGCGGTGCGCGTCGCGAAGAAAATGAACACGCCGCACGGCGATCAAATCACCGTTTTCGATCTGCGATTCTGCGTACCGAACCAGGAAGTGATGCCGGAGCGCGGCATTCATACTCTGGAGCACCTGTTTGCTGGTTTCATGCGCGATCACCTGAACGGTAATGGCGTGGAAATTATCGACATCTCTCCGATGGGCTGCCGTACCGGTTTCTACATGAGCCTGATTGGCACGCCGGAAGAGCAACGCGTGGCCGATGCCTGGAAAGCGGCGATGGCTGACGTGCTGAAAGTCAAAGATCAGAATCAGATCCCTGAGCTGAACGTCTACCAGTGCGGAACCTACACCATGCACTCGCTGGAAGAAGCGCAGGATATTGCCCGCCACATCATTGAGCGTGATGTTCGCATCAACAGCAACGATGAGCTGGCGCTGCCGAAAGAAAAACTGCAAGAACTACACATCTAGTGCGCCTGCGTCGGCCCGGCTATCGCGTCGGGCCGCTCTTCGCCTATCATGTCGACAACGCTCTCCTTTTCCTTCCAGCACCGCGCGCTGGTGCCATTTGCCCATGATTACGCCCACGGCGATAGCGAACCGATGCATTGCCACGACTGCGCTCAGTTATTGCATATTCTCAGCGGCGTGGTTCGGGTGGAAACGCCGGTCGGGTTCTGGGTCGTACCGCCGGGGCGCGGCGTCTGGCTACCGGCACATACGCCGCACGCGTTACGTATAACCGGCAATGTGGCCGCGCGGACGCTATTTATCGATCCGCTGGCCCGTGCCGATCTGCCCTCTACCTGCCAGATCGTACAGATCTCACCGCTGCTGCGTGAGCTTATCGTCGCGTCGCTGTCGCTGGAAGAGCGCTATTTCCCCGGGACTCGCGACGAACGTATCTATGAGCTGATGCTGGATGAAATTCGTGGAATGTCGGTATTACCGTTCGGTTTGCCGGAACCGCATAGCGATAGCCTGCGTCGGTTGTGCCAGCGGGTGCGCGAAGCGCCCGGTGAGCCGTGGAGCAGCCGTGAGGCGGCGCAAGCTGGCGGAATGAGCGAGCGTACGCTGAACCGCCATTTTCAACAGCAGACCAGCCTGACCTGGAGCGAATGGGTGCGCCGGGCGAAGCTGATGGAGGCGCTGGTTCGCCTGGCGCAGGGGCAGTCGGTGCTAAGGGTGGCGCTGGATCTGGGTTACGGCAGCCACAGCGCTTTTAGCGCCATGTTCCGCCGGGTCATGGGGACCGCGCCCAGCGACTATTTTCGCCCGTTGGATTAATCCCTGGCGTGAACGGCATTACACAACGCCTGTAACGAGGCGCGGGCAACGTCATTATCAATGCCTACGCCCCATCGACTTTCGCCATTGGCAAAGACGCAGCGAATATAGGCAACGGAGCGGCTGTCGCTGCGCGCCCCAAGGGTATGCTCGTGGTAATCCTTGATAACGAAATGACGTTTTAACAGCGCGCTCAGGCCGTTGGCGGCGGCGGATAACAAACCGTTACCACGTCCTTTCAGGCGGCGGGTTTCGCCATTCATCCGCAGCGCAGCCTGTAACGTCAGTTCGCCATCCTGCTGGCCGTCGCTCTGATAGTCGAGTAACGCCAGCGTCGGCTGCGCCAGCAGGCCGTAACGGCTGCGAAACAGCTGCCATAACGCGTTATGGGTCATTTCTTTACCATGGCTATCCGTTTCTTGCTGAACGTACTGGCTGAAGTCCTGCTGCAACGCCCGCGGCAGCTTAAGACCGTGGTTCTGCTCAATCAGCCATGCGCTGCCGCTTTTACCTGACTGGCTGTTAACGCGGATCACTGCTTCATAGCTGCAGCCGATATCCTGTGGATCGATAGGTAAATACGGCATTTGCCAGCGATCTCCCGGCTTACGGGCATCAAACCCTTTTTTAATGGCATCCTGATGCGAACCGGAAAAGGCGGTGTAGGCCAGACTGCCTGCCCAGGGATGCCGTGGATGTACCGGGAGCTGGTTGCAATTCTCGACGATCTCCACTACCCGATTCATCTGCGTAAAGCGCAACTGCGGATCCACGCCCTGGCTATAGAGATTCATCGCCAGCGTGACCAGACAGACGTTGCCGGTGCGCTCGCCATTGCCGAACAGACAGCCTTCCACGCGATCGGCGCCGGCCATCACCGCCAGTTCGGCGCTGGCGACGCCGGTACCGCGATCGTTATGCGGATGCACGCTGATACACACATCCTGGCGGCGCGAGAAGTGGCGGCAAAAATATTCAATCCGATCGGCGTAGACGTTCGGCGTGTTGACTTCGACCGTTGCCGGAAGATTAATAATCATTGGCCGTTCGCCGCAGGGCTGCCAGATTTCCGCCACCGCTTCGCAGATTTCAAGGGCGAATTCCGGCTCGGTAAAACAGAAGGTTTCCGGTGAATATTCATATTGCCAACGGGTGTCCGGCTGCTGTTCGCAATGCTGACGAATAAGCCGGGTGGCGCGAGTGGCGAGCTCGATCACTTCGGCCTTTTCCATGCCGAAAACCAGCTCGCGAAACAGCGGCGCGGTGGCATTGTAGAGATGGATGGTTGCCTGTCGGGCGCCGCGCAGCGCTTCAAAGGTTCGCGCTATGAGTTCTTCCCGCGCCTGAGTCAGTACCTGAATGGTGACATCTTCAGGGATGCGCTGCTCGTCAATCAGCTGGCGCACAAAGTTGAAGTCGGTTTGCGAGGCGGAGGGGAAGGCGACCTCTATTTCTTTAAAACCGCACTCAAGCAACAGATCCCAGAACTGCAGCTTGCGTGCGGCATCCATCGGTTCGGCCAGCGCCTGGTTGCCGTCGCGCAAATCGGTGGAAAGCCAGCGCGGCGCGGTAGTGATTTGCCGCTCGGGCCACTGGCGATCGGGCAGGGCGATAGGCGGATAAGGGCTGTATTTTTCGCAAGGATTGGTCAGCATGATGTTCTCCTGTAGTCGGAGCTTTATCCTGCATGACATAACGCATCGGCGGCTTTAGCGAAATGGACAGAAGCTAGCGCGAAATGGACAAGGTCGCGGCAATAAAAAAGGGACCCGTAGGTCCCTTTTGTTGATACTTAGTGCGCGCCTCCGCCACCGCCGCCGGCGCTGAACGGCGGTCTGGCGAACCACACCAGGCTTAGCAGAAGGATAAAGATCCCCGCTGAGACCCAGAAGATTTCGTTGGCGGAGATAATCAACCCCTGGTTGGTTATCTGCTGGGCAATCCAGCCGGAAGCCTGCTGCTGGGTCATTCCCATGCCCTGTAGTTGATCGTACATCTGCTGGGCGTTGGGGTTGAACGGCGTCACCGACTCGGTGAGCTGCGCATGGTGCAGCGCCTCGCGGTTGGTCCACATGGTGGTGGTAATTGAGGTACCGATGGAGCCGGCAAGGGTTCGGGTAAAGTTCGACAAGCTCGATGCCGCCGCCAGCCGCTCCGGCGGGAGGCCAGAGAGGGTGATGGTGGTCAGCGGCATGAAGAAACAGGCTACCGCAAAGCCCTGGATAAACTGCGGCCAGGCCGATGCGCCAAAGTCCATTCCCGGTTCGAAGGTCCACGCGCGCCAGTAGAAGCACACCGCATACATAATAAAGCTGAAGGTCACCAGCCGCCGCATATCGAGCTTATGGGCAAAGCGGCCGATAATCGGCGACAGAATGACCGGGATCACCCCGACCGGCGCCGAAGCCAAACCGGCCCAGGTGGCGGTGTAGCCGTATACCTCCTGTAGAAGCTGCGGCAGCAATACAATGGCGCCAAAGTAGAGCATATAGGCCAGACTGATACACAAACAGCCGATGGTAAAGTTACGCGACTTAAACAGCGACAGGTCGACTATCGGGTTATCGTCGGTCAACTCCCAGACGATGAGGAAACTTATCGCCACCACCGCCACGATGGTCAGGATGATAATCTCGTTGGAAGCGAACCAGTCGAGCTCTTTACCGCGGTCGAGCATAACCTGCAGGCTGCCGATCCCGATAATCAGCAGCGCCAGCCCGACGCCGTCGATACGCCGCTGTTCGGTGCGGGTTTCGCGGCCGCGCAGGGTTTGCAGCGTCATGAGAACCACCGCCACGCCAATCGGCACGTTGATGAAGAAGATCCAGCCCCAGTGGTAGTTATCGCTGATATAGCCGCCGAGAATCGGGCCGCAAATAGGCGCGACGATGACCGTCATCGACCACAGCGCCAGCGCGATTGAGCGCTTCGCTGGCGGGTAGTTGCTGAGCAGCAGACTCTGCGATAGCGGGATCAGCGGACCGGCGACGATCCCCTGAATCACGCGGAAGAAAATCAGCATCGTCAGGCTATTTGACACCCCGCAGGCCCAGGAGGCGATGGCGAATGCCACCGTCGACCAGACGAAGAGTTTCACTTCGCCGACGCGCTTAGCCAGCCAGCCGGTAATTGGGATGGAGATAGCGTTCGCCACCCCAAACGAGGTGATGACCCAGGTCCCCTGACTTAGCGACGAGCCAAGGTTACCGGCAATGGTCGGAATAGCCACGTTGGCGATAGTGGAGTCCAGCACCTGCATGAAAGTCGCCAGCGACAGCGCAATGGTCATGATGACCAGTTGCGCGCCTTCGAGCGGTTTTTGCTGTTGCATTACGCTCACCCCGAATTATCCGGCGTTGGCCTGGATGATACCGTCGATCAGTTTATTTACCGGCTCAAGGCCGATTTCACGGGCATTACTTTCATAGACCGGCGAGCTACGTACCTGGCTTGCCAGCATCTCGCCTTCGCGATTGCTGGTGTCTACTTCAACCAGCGTCGACAGGCCGATGCGCAGCGGATGTTGCGCCAGCTGTTTAGCATCTATTTCGATACGAACCGGCAGACGCTGGACGACTTTGATCCAGTTGCCGGTGGCGTTTTGCGCCGGCAGCAGGGAGAAGGCGCTGCCGGTACCCATATCCAGGCCGACCACTTTACCGGTGTACTTCACGTCATCGCCGTAGATATCGCTGACGATGGTCGCCGGCTGGCCGATACGCATATGGGCAAGCTGGGTCTCTTTAAAGTTGGCGTCAACCCACAGGTTGGTGGCCGGAACCACCGCCATCAGCGGGGTAGTGGTGCCAATCTGCGCGCCAGGCTGCACCGAGCGGCGGGAAACGTAGCCGCTAATCGGGCTGACGATTTGCGTACGCTGCAGCGCCAGCCAGGCGTTGCGGACTTCGGTCGCCGCCTGCAGCACCGCAGGCTGCTGTTCCAGTTTGGTGCCCAGTACGATCGCCTGGTTGGCGTTGTACTGCTGAATAGCGACGTCGAGTTCGGCCTGGGCGCTGGCGACGGTGTCACGAGCGTGCTGCAGCTCTTCGCGGCCAATCAGGTTCGCGGCGCCCAGCGGGATACGGCGATTAAGGTCTGCCTGCGCCTGGGCGAGGGCGGTTTTTTTGACGTCAATATTCGCCTGCAGCTGCTTGCTGTTGATCATCTGCTGGCGAGTCTGGCGCACGCTTGCCGCCAGCTGGGTTTTGGCTTTTTCAAACGCCTGCTGGGCGTCGGTCTGGTCGAGGGTGACCAGCGGATCGCCTTGTTGCACAAAGTCGGTGTTGTCGGCCCAGACCTTGGTGACGCTACCGGAAACCTGCGCCATGATCTGTACCTGGTTCCCTGCCACATAAGCGTCATCGGTCTCTTCATAATGACGCAGGACTAAAAACCAATAAATGCCGTAGGCTACGGCCACAATAACAAAGAGCAAGGTCAGGAGCAGAAGGGCGCCTTTGCGTTTCCCTTTCTTGCTGCCTGATTGCTGCGGAGTTTGGCTCGCCGCATTTTCGCTCATCTGATTCTCCACAATTTTACATTCTTATTATTTCACATCGGCTGAGCCGACCTGTTTACCAGAAAGGCCAGCAGAAAATCTGCTGGCCTGACCGTGTTCCTTGCAACTCAAAATGTTGTGCGGCTCCGTGCTTAGCGCAGGGATCCCGCCAGCGCGCCGTCTTCTTCCATTTGGTCGAGGCGGCCAAGCAGTTTGCGGGTGATGTGCTCCAGCTGGTCTTTTTCCGCAGTGCTCAAAGAAGACCACAGCTGGTGCAGGCAGTTGTGCTGCGGAGGTAATACCTCGCGCAAGAATTGATGACCTTTGTCGGTTAGCTGCAGATGCAGGCAGCGACGATCGTTGTCGCTTTCACGACGCTCGATCCAGCCGCGTTTTTCCAGTTCGTCGGCGATACGGGTGGCATTAGTGCGTGACGAACCCAGCGCGCAGCTCAGCTCGGAAGGTTGAATGCTGTGATTTTCCTGAGACTCAAGCGTTATCAGCGCCATAAATAATGTCTCGTTAATCCCTTGCGCTTTCAGCATTTTGTTACGGTTTTCCAGCAGCTTACCCTGCATGTGCATACAGAGACGGGTGAGGAGAATCTCCTGGAAAGGGAAATCTTCATGGCGGCTGGCGCGGAATTTGAGCATCTGCTCAATGGGAGTAAACGAACTATCCATTTGGGTATAACCTCATTAATTACAGCCGATATAATAACTATTGTGACAAATAAAGCAAATGAATTATCGGTCACTATTAATACTTAAAATCTCCGGCGAGACGCCGATTTTCCATGCCAAACCATAGGCTAAAGCGCTGAGTTGCGTAGGGATAATAATGCTGTTCGTCGTCTGTAAGCTCAACCTGAACGCGGCGCAACCTACCCGTGTTGGTAGCCAATGGCGCTGACGTCGGGGAGCAGGCGTTTCCATATCGGTGACTTATTGATAACGCTGGTGAAAATTACGCCTGGAAAGATTTGCTCACCTTAGCAGACGGCGTGATGGCTTCACAATCGCGAAAATGGGAAATCAGAATATCCGCTTTTTTAGGCATATTCGTTTCATGCTGCTATGGGGGAAAGGGCAGCCCCACGACGGCAAACCGCCGTGGGGAGAGGGAAGAAATTACTTCTGCGCCGCCAGCGCTTCTTTCACCCAGCCGTCGAACAACTGCTGGTGGGCCTTAATCCAACCATCAACGTGGCCGTTAATGTCGGCTTCTGAAGCATGACCCGCATGCATCATCGCGTTTTCGGCGTTGATATCGGCAATCGGCAGCTTCATCAGGCTAAACAGCTTCGCCGCCGCCGGGTTCTTCTCGGCCCAGGCTTTGTTGGCGACGATGTGCATGGTGTTCACCGGGAAGCCATAGTTGACGCCGTTCGGCAGCTTGGTGTCGATATCTTTCTGTTCTCCCGGCAGGGAGGAGAACGGCACCTGCAGCCAGACCACATCTTTACCCGGTTTCAGCACGTCGCTGACCCAGTACGGCGTCCAGGTGTAATAAAGAACCGGTTTGCCTTCTTTATAACGGGCGATGGTATCGGCCATCATCGCCGCGTAGTTGCCCTGGTTATGGACCACTTTATTGTTCAGCCCGTAGGCATCAATCTGATGGTTGATGACCGCCTCGCAGCCCCAGCCTGGGGTACAACCGGTGAGGTCGGCTTTGCCATCGCCGTTGGTATCGAACAGTTTGGCGATCTTCGGATCTTTCAACTGGTCGATGGACTTAATATGGTACTGCTCGGCGGTTTTCTTATCGATCAGGTAGCCCTGTGCCGCGCCGGTAACGAAGGTTCCTTCACGGTAGAATTTTTTATCGCCGCCCGCCGCCGTGTACATATCATCGTGCAGCGGTTGCCAGTTGGTGGCGATAAAGGTGGCATCGCCAGAGGCGATGGAGGTGTAGGCGACGTTATAGTCGACTTCGCTCGGCTTTTCGACGGTATAGCCCAGTTTTTCCAGCGCGCGGCTGACCAGCAGCGTCTGGAAGGTTTCTTCCGAAATGGTGCTCTGCGCCGGTTTCACGGTGATGCCTTTACCCGGCAGCTCGGCAGCAAACGTGCTGGTCGTGACGAGGGCGGTAAACGCTGTGGCAAGGAGTGTAGTATGTCGCATCGTTATTCCTTCTCTTATTTACAGAAAGGGCGGGTAATCAGCCCCAGAGGTCCGGTGGCGTACCAGCGGCGATTACCGCGGCTACGGGAATCACGGCCGACGGCTTGGGTCAGGCGGTCGAGGATAATCGCGAGGATAACGATCCCGACCCCGCCGACGCTCGCCAGCCCCATATCCAGGCGGCCAATACCGCGCAGCACCATTTGACCGAGGCCGCCGACGGCGATCATCGAGGCAATAACGACCATCGACAGGGCCAGCATCAGCGTCTGGTTGACGCCGGCCATGATGGTCGGCATCGCCAGCGGCAGCTGGACTTTAAACAGCAGCTGGCGCGGGCTGGCGCCGAAGGAGCGTGAAGCTTCAATGAGGTCTGCCGGTACCTGGTTAATCCCGAGGATGGTCAGGCGGACAATTGGCGGCAGGGCGAAGATAATGGTCACCACCACGCCCGGAACGTTGCCGATACCGAACAGCATGACGATCGGTACCAGGTAGACGAACGCCGGTGTGGTCTGCATCGCGTCAAGTAACGGGCGGATGATTTTCGCCGCTCGCGGGCTACGCGCCAGCCAGATCCCCAGTGGCAGGCCGATTATCATGCAGAACAGCAGCGCGGTAAGCACCAGCGCCAGAGTGACCATCGCCTGCGACCATGCGCCAATAGCGCCGATGGCTACCAGCGAGACCAGAGTGGCGATACCCATGCCGACGCTGGAGATCTGCCAGGCGATCAGGGCGAAGAGAATAATCGCCACCGGCGCCGGCATCCCCAGCAACAGCTGCTGGAAAGCGCTGAGAATATAATCCACCGGCACGCGGATCCCCTGGAACAGCGGACGGAAGTGCAGCACGATCCAGTCGATGGCGTGGGTGACCCAACTATCAAGCGGGATCAGCGTTTTATGGAACGGATCCATAATATTAAAATGTTCTGGCTGCGGCGCAGGCGCGCTATTAAGCCAGTCGGCGCCGCCGCCGTCAGCGGGCGCGGGTGTTGGGTTGCCCCAGGCGTCGGCGGACTGCGCCGCGTTATCCGCTGGCGCAGCGGTATCCCATGGATTCGATTGATCAGCCATTGTTTGCCCCCTCGCGATCTAAAGCCTGTAGCAGCATGCGTTTTGAAATAATGCCGAGATACTGGTGCCCTTCATCCACCACCGGGACGGCGCAGGGCGCCTGGCCGACGTGGGAGAGCAGGTCGCTGAGCGGCGTTTGTGCTTCCACCGGCTGCGGGGAGTCAATTAACGCCGCATCAAGCCCCTGATTTTCGCTCAGCGCGCTTTTCAGAGAGTCGATGGAGACAATGCCGACAAACTTATTACCGCGTTCAATGACGTAACCATATTCGCGGTCTTCATCCTGCAATAATTTCAGCGCCGAACGCGGGCCGAAACCGGGGGTTTTACGAATCAGGCCAACCGGGCTACGGCGGGCAATATCCTTAGCGCTAAATACCTGGCTAATATCCACGCCGCGGAAGAAAGTACGAACGTAATCATTCGCCGGGTTATTCAGAATTTCGTCAGGGGTGCCAATTTGCACCACTTCGCCATTTTGCATAATGGCAATACGATCGCCAATACGCATAGCTTCATCAAGATCGTGGGAAATAAAGACGATGGTACGTTGATGCTTCGCCTGTAATTTGGTGAGCTCATCCTGCATTTCAGTACGAATTAACGGATCAAGCGCTGAGAAGGCCTCATCCATGAGCAGAATATCGGGGTTGATCGCTAATGCGCGGGCTAAGCCGACGCGCTGGCGCATCCCGCCGGAAAGCTCGTCGGGATAGGCGTGAGCGTAATTTTCCAGCCCCACCTGACGTAGCGCATCCACCGCTTTCTGCTGGCGCTCTTCGGCGGAAACGCCGGCCAGCTCCATACCGAAGGCGGTGTTATCCAACACGTTCATATGCGGCATCAGGGCGAATGACTGGAAAACCATCGCAATCTTTTTCCTGCGCACCTCGCGAAGCTCGGCATCTGAGATTTTGGCGATATCCACGCCGTCAATCAGCACCTGTCCGCGGGTGGGTTCAATCAGGCGATTGAGAAGGCGAACCATGGTGGATTTTCCTGAGCCGGAAAGTCCCATGATGACGAATATCTCGCCTTCTTCAATGGCCAGACTGGCGTCTTTAACGCCAAGCGATAGCCCCGTTTTTTCCAGTATTTGCTCTTTGCTAAGTCCTTTTTCAATATATTTGAACGCGCGTTGCGGGTGCTCGCCAAATATCTTATAGAGATTCTTAATTTCTAATTTAATTGCCATGCAATAAATGATTTCCTGTCTTTAATTATATCGATATCGTACCTGGTGAAGTTTATTACCTGTTTACACCCTAACATACTGAGATTCTGTGACAACCCTCGATGTGAATAGCTAGCCAAAATCTGAAAGGAGAACTCTGGCTGAATTGCCCATGATATAAGGGCTGAGCCATCATATACGGCTGATGATATTTTTTGATTATGCATGAATAATGAATGGGAAAATTGGCTTAAATGAAGGAAATATGACGAGGGAATAGTCAGTAGATTATTTGTGTGATAATAAAGAATAATGTGAAATAGATCACTGGAGAATATGTTGATATATTCCCCAGCGATCGCGCGGTTAAAAGTCCCAATCGTCGTCGGCGGTTGCTTCGGTTTTACCCATAACATAAGAAGAACCGGAGCCGGAGAAAAAGTCGTGATTTTCATCGGCGTTTGGCGACAGCGCCGCGAGGATGGCTGGGTTTACGGCGGCCATTTCCGCCGGGAATAACGCCTCATAGCCAAGGTTCATCAATGCTTTATTGGCGTTGTAACAGAGGAACGCGTTGACGTCGTCGAGCCACGGGCTGTCGGCATACAATTCGCGGGTATAGGCCAGTTCGTTATCGTACAGATCCATCAGCAGATCAAAGGCGAAATTTTTCAACTCTTCGCGCTTCGCGGCGCTGACGATTTCCAACCCTTTTTGATATTTATAGCCAATATAGTAACCATGCACCGCTTCGTCGCGAATAATCAGACGGATTAAATCGGCGGTATTGGTCAGCTTGCCGCGGCTGGAAAAATGCATCGGCAGCCAGAACCCTGAATAGAAAAGAAAAGATTCGAGGAACACGCTGGCGATTTTTTTCTTCAGCGGCTCATCGGCCTGGTAGTAATTGAGCATCAACTGCGCTTTGCGCTGTAGGGGAGCGTTCTCCTCGCTCCAGGCGTAGGCGGCATCGACATCCTTGCTCTGACACAGGGTGGAGAATATCGAACTATAGGAGCGAGCATGCACCGCTTCCATAAAGCTAATGTTCGACAGCACCGCCTCTTCATGTGGGGTGAGGGCGTCGGTCATCAACGCCGGGGCGCCGACGGTATTCTGGATGGTGTCGAGCAGCGTCAGTCCAGTAAAGACGCGGATGGTCAACTGCTGCTCCTGAGCCGTCAGAGTCTGCCAGTGTGGAATGTCGTTGGACAGCGGCACCTTCTCCGGCAACCAGAAGTTGCTGGTCAGGCGGTTCCACACCTCGAGGTCTTTGTCATCCTCGATTTTGTTCCAGTTGATGGCGCTGATGCGCGATAAGTGGGTCATCCTGTTCTCCTTACAGCGCGCAGGACACGCAGCCTTCGATTTCGGTACCTTCCAGCGCCAGCTGGCGCAGGCGAATGTAATACAGCGTCTTGATACCTTTCTTCCACGCGTAGATTTGCGCTTTGTTGATATCGCGGGTGGTGGCGGTATCCGGGAAGAACAGCGTCAGCGACAGCCCCTGATCGACATGTCGCGTGGCTTCGGCATAGGTATCGATAATTTTTTGCGGGCCAATTTCCCAGGCATCCTGATACAGCGCCAGATTGTCGTTAGTCATAAACGGCGCCGGATAGTACACGCGGCCGGTTTTACCTTCTTTACGGATCTCGATTTTCGCCACAATCGGATGAATGCTGGAGGTGGCATGATTGATATAAGAGATCGAACCGGTCGGCGGGATCGCCTGCAAATTGCGGTTATAAATGCCGTAGCGCATCACGTCGTCGCGTAGCTGTCGCCACATCTCACGATCGGGCAGGGTAATGCCCGCGCGGGCGAACAGTTCGCGTACCCTGGCGGTTTTCGGCTGCCATTCACCCTGCAAATACTGCTGGAAATAGTCGCCGCTGGCGTAACGCGACTGCTCAAACCCGGCAAAACGTACTCCGCGCTCGCGCGCCATCGCCATAGAGGTGCGCAGGGCGTGCCAGGTGACGGTGTAGAAATAGAGATTAGTGAAGTCCAGCCCCTCCGGGCTGCCGTAGGCGATCTCTTCGCGGGCCAGATAGCCGTGCAGGTTCATCTGCCCAAGGCCAATGGCGTGCGATGCGGCATTACCCGCCGCCACCGATGGCACCGAGCGGATATCGCTCATATCGGAGACCGCCGTCAGGCCGCGGACCGCCACTTCGACGGTGCGGGCGAAGTCCGGCGAATCCATGGCGTGGGCGATATTCAGCGAGCCGAGATTGCAGGAAATGTCCTCGCCAACGGTGGCGTAATCGAGATTTTCGTCAAAGGTGGAGGCGCTGTTGACCTGCAGGATCTCCGAGCACAGGTTGCTCATATTAATGCGCCCGGCGATCGGGTTGGCGCGGTTCACCGTATCCTCGAACATGATGTACGGATAGCCGGATTCAAACTGAATTTCCGCCAGCCGCTGGAACAGATCGCGGGCGCGGATCCAGCGTTTGCGAACGCGGTCATCGGCCACCAGTTGCGCATACATCTCGCTGACGGCGATATCGCCAAAGGCTTTGCCGTACAGCCGCTCAACGTCATAGGGCGAGAACAGCGCCATCTGCGCGTCTTCTTTCGCCAGCTGGAAGGTGATATCCGGAATGACCACTCCCAGCGACAGGGTTTTGATGCGGATCTTCTCATCCGCGTTTTCCCGCTTGGTATCGAGGAAACGTAAAATATCGGGGTGATGAGCATGCAGGTAAACCGCGCCGGCCCCCTGACGCGCTCCCAACTGATTGGCGTAAGAGAAGGCGTCTTCCAGCATTTTCATCACCGGCACCACCCCGGAGGATTGGTTTTCGATACGTTTAATCGGCGCGCCCGCTTCGCGCAAGTTGGAGAGCAGAAATGCCACGCCGCCGCCGCGTTTTGACAGCTGCAGGGCGGAGTTCACCGCCCGGCCAATCGACTCCATATTATCTTCGATACGCAGCAGGAAGCAGGAGACCAGCTCGCCGCGCTGCTGTTTACCGGCGTTGAGGAAGGTCGGCGTCGCTGGCTGAAAGCGCCCGGAGAGGATCTCATCGGCCAGCTGTCGCGCCAGGGTTTCATCACCCTGGGCCAGGGTTAGCGCCACCATGCAGGCGCGGTCGGCGAAATGCTCCAGGTAGCGTTTGCCGTCGAAAGTGCGTAAGGCATAGCTGGTGTAGAACTTCCACGCGCCGAGGAAAGTACGGAAGCGAAAACCGTGTTGATGCGCGTGGGCGAAGAGGGCCAGCACGAAACGACGTTCATAGCGGGCCAGCACTGCCGGATCGTAATAACCTTCGTCGCTCAGCCATTGCAGTTTCTCCTCCAGACCGGCGAACGGTACGCTGTTGGGGCGCACGTGGCTATGGATAAATGCTTCGACCGCCTGTTGGTCCTTTTCCAGGGGAATGCGGCCATTGCTGTCGTATAAGTTCAGCATCGCATTGAGGGCGTGGAAATCAGACGCCCCGGCGGTTACGCGTTCTGCGGTTGTCGTTGCCAAAATTCGCTTACTCCTTTACGCACGTTGTCGACATCTTGCTGGGTACCCATCAGCTCAAAACGATACAGATACGGCACGCCGCATTTCTGCGCGATGACCTCTCCCGCCCGGCCATAGGCCTCGCCGAAGTTACGGTTACCGGCGGCGATGACGCCGCGAATCAGCCGGCGATTATGCGGGTCGTTTAAAAAGCGGATCGCCTGGCGCGGCACGGCGCCTGCCGTTCCGCCGCCGCCGTAGCTGGGGACGATGAGAATATAGGGTTCGTCTACCTGAATTCGCTCGCGCTCGTTGAGCGGGATGCGCACGGCAGGCAGCGCCAGACGCTGCACAAAGCGATGCGTATTTTCAGAGCTGCTGGAGAAGTAGACGATGAGGCTCATAGGCTGGCCGTAGCCGCGGCGGGACGCAGGCGATTAATCATATCGGGGCGGAAGCCCGACCAGCGGGTTTCCCCGGCTATCACCACCGGTAATTGCTGGAATCCCTGCTCGCGCAGCATGTCGATGGCTTCCGGGTGTTGGTCGATGTTGACCATATCGAAGGCGAAACCGCGGCTCTCCATCGCGCGTTTGGTGGCATGGCATTGCACGCAGTCATTTCGAGTGTAAATAATAATGCGCATGATTCGTATTTCCATTTAAGATAACAAGACGGCGTAAAACATCGCGCCGAACGTTATGGGCTTACCGTTCAGGAAATACTAGATGTAGTTATTTAAAACTTCAACCACGCAATATATAGAGTTTTTCGATAAGTTATCCCCCACCAACTAGCCCGGCGGGGGAGGGAAGTCGATACGCGAAAATTACATCCGCATCGCGACCGCCAGACGGTTAAAGGCGTTCATAAGGCTGATGGCGAAGGTTAAATCGCTAATCTGGCGTGGGGTAAAATGCTCTTCTAAAGGCAGGTACACCTCATCTTCGGCGTGGCTGGCTGCGATATCGGTTACCGATTCCGCCCATGCGAGGGCCGCGCGTTCCGCAGCGCTGAAGTGGGCGCTTACGCGCCAGCCTGCCAGCGCATCCAGTTTGCTCTGGTCAACGCCGGCTTTGCGTAGCGCTTTGCTGTGCATCTCAAGGCAAAAAGCGCAGCCGTTAATTTGCGACACCCGCAAATAGACCAGCTCCACCATCGTGCTGCCCAATTCGCTTTTTTCCAGCGCTATGCTGGCCTGAACCAACCCCTTATAGATTTCCGGGCTCAGTTCGCTATACGGCTGACGTAATGTGGTCATCTTGCAGTTCTCCTCTCTAAGACCCGGGCAAAATAGCACTATAATGGACTGCATTAGATAGCCATATTGTGATGAAAAAAGCAGACCATAATGGAAGCCAAAAAAGTGCCGCACTACCAGCGTATCGCCCGCCAGCTGAAATCAGCGATTGAGAATGGCGAGCTGGCGCCGGGAAGCCGTCTGCCCGCGAGCAGAGTTTATGCGCAGGAGCTTGGCGTATCGCGGGCGACGATTGAAAATGCCTGGGGCGAGCTGGTGGCACAGGGCTGGCTGGAGCGCCGCGGCCAGGCGGGCACCTTTGTCAGCGAGCGGCTGAGCCCGCGGCAGGTCACGGCTCAGCGACCGGCGACGGGCCGGGGATCCTCCGCGCCGCTGCCTTTTCAAATGGGGTTGCCGGCACTGGATCTTTTTCCGCGCGGGCTGTGGGCGCGAGTGATGGGGCGGCGGCTACGGACGCAATCGCGCTTCGACCTCGCGCCCGGCGATCCCTGCGGCGAACCGGTTCTCCGTCAGGCGATTGTCGACTATTTGCGCCTGTCGCGCAGCATCGAGTGCCAGCCGGAGCAGGTTGTGATTAGCGGCAACTATGCGGCCTCGATGGCGTTGATTTTGCGTACCCTTGCGCAGCCGGGGCAGCATATGTGGATGGAGGATCCGGGATATCCGTTCATTCGCCCGGTGGTTAGCGCGGCGGGGGTCAATATCGATCCGGTACCGGTTGACCAACAGGGAATGAATATCGACTGGGCGCAGACACACTATCCTCAGGCGCGCTTTGCGCTGTTAACTCCAGCGCATCAAAGCCCGCTCGGCGTGGCCCTGTCGCTGGAGAGACGTCGACAGATATTACAGTGGGCGGCGCAGCGCGATAGCTGGATTATTGAAGATGACTACGACAGTGAATTTCGCTATCAGGGGAAGCCGCTACCGCCGCTGAAAAGCCTCGATGCGCCACAGCGGGTACTGTACGCCGGGTCATTTAGTAAATCGATGTTTCCCGCGCTGCGCGTCGCGTGGCTGGTGGTACCGCAGCCGTTGGCGGCGCGGTTTCGTTGTCAGGCCGAATTGAGCCACTGTAATGTGCCGACCTTATGGCAGCAGACGTTAGCGGACTTCATCAATGACGGGCATTTCTGGCGTCATCTAAAAAAAATGCGCGCCAGCTACGCGTTGCGCAGGCAGTGGCTGGAGTCGGCGCTGCAGGCGCAGGGTTTTCAGGTGGTACCGCAGTCCGGCGGGATCCAACTGGTGATGGCGGTGAAGGGGGACGATCGCGAGCAGGCCCGTCGCTGCCAACGTGCCGGGCTGGCGGTGCAGGCGTTGAGCGACTGGCGCATGCTTAGCCGTGGTGAGGGCGGGCTATTGATGAGTTTTACCAATATCACGTCGGCGGTGATGGCACGTGAAGTGGTAGGCGAACTTAAGCAAGCGCTGGCCAGCGTGGAATAATAAAAAACCCTGCGCACCATTGGGACGCAGGGTCAGACGCGTATTTGTTATCTTCACATGTAGTCTATCGATACTATTATCGACGCAAATTAAGCAAAACGCCAATAAACACCCCAACGGCGGCGGCGGCGCCAACGCTCTGCCAGGGTTTATCACGCACGTAGCTGTCGGCGCAGCCGGCGGCATCGCGGGCGCGTTCAACGGTATCATAGGCCGCCTGGCGCAGGCGGGTATTGCCGTTCAGGCGGGCGCGCGTCTCTTTCAGCAGCGACTGCGCTTTTTTACGCGCGTTCTCTGCTTCATCTTTCGCATCGCTACCCCATGATTTCAGCACTTCTTCCAGCGTATCCGCTAATTGGCTGACTTCGTTATGAATATCCTCGGCGCTTTCATCAATGTCGTTGCGGTTCACACGGTTAGCCATTGGTTTCTCCCTCTTTTCCATTCGAGTTATTAAGTGTAGGACATGATTTTGCATTATGCTTTTGCGGGAGTTTATGGAATTTTCTGAAAGCGCTGCTATTCGTGAATAAGGTAAGGTAAATGTGCGGTAAAAGATAACGAGGAATCAGTATGTATTTAAGACCCGATGAGGTGGCGCGTGTTCTTGAAAAAGCCGGCTTCACCATGGATGTTGTGACGCAAAAAGCGTATGGATATCGCCGTGGCGATAATTATGTTTATGTGAACCGCGAAGCGCGCATGGGGCGTACCGCTTTAGTTATTCATCCGGCGCTTAAAGAGCGCAGTAATTCACTGGCGGAACCCGCCAGCGAGATTAAAACTTGCGACCATTATGAACAGTTCCCGCTCTATTTGGCGGGTGATGCGCAGCAGCATTACGGTATTCCACATGGTTTTAGTTCGCGGATGGCGCTTGAGCGTTTTCTGAACGGTCTGTTTGGCGAGGCGCAGCCGCAGATGTCTCACGGCTGAATAATCTAATGCGGGCTGCTTTGAAGCAGGCGACTGGCAGCGGCCAGTCGCCGAAAGATGAGGATCAGGCTTTAGCTTGCTGATAAGGGCTGACGCGGAACAGGCGGCGGCAGAAGTCGAGAAAGTAGCCGTATACTGCACCCATCATCATTGATACCAGAATGTTTGAACTGACCGCGGCGGCAATTTGATGCCAGTCTGCGCCTACCGACAGCAGAATTAATACATACACCGGCGACTGGAAAGTCACATACGCGACGACATCAGCAATGTTCTTCATCCATCCCGAGGTGCTGATTCGGCGCGCCTGGCGCATAGCGAAGTCGCGATAGAAGCCATAAGGCACCGCAATAATAATGTTGACCGGGATCGCGACCAGTCGTGAAGATAACGACTGCTCAAAAGTCATTCCGGAGAGGAAAATTTCGATCATCATATTGACAACGGTGCAGTAGACCACCATTGCAAAGGTGTCTGCTACCGCATGACGCAAGCGGGATTGAGCAGAGAACATCGGTATGCTCCTCGAAAAATGAAGTCAATAACGCCGAAAAGTGCGCACGGTGTAGCGGTTTTGGGCTGCCTGTTTTGATGTGTGTAGAGTATATCTCTGCATAGTAAGTGACAACTAGCTATAAATTTTTATTTATCGCCTTTTTGTCGATAAAACACTCTGCGAGCTGGCATTTTGTTTAACTTGCGCTACTTTTGTTCCTTTGTTTGATTATTTCGTTTTATATCAAATAGATATGATTTCGCTTTGTCAGATGGCGATCGGGCGTGGCAGGAGAAGTGTGGTGGATAAAGCGGGTATCTGAATGCGTTATGTGATGGCTGTCGCTTTTGGCGTTATTTACCGTATAAATACCGGTTCATTAGCATTTACTGCTGTATGTAAAAAAAGGTTTTTATTCGGATTATGTGAATTTTCATTCATCACCGCAAAGCCATTGGCGTTCCTGTTTTACCGGCGATGATTTTATAACTCACTGACGTGGCTATAAATATAATATTATGAATATTATTATGTCGCGCTATGCATTATTCATCCGCGCCAGTCAGAGTTTGTGTTCTATTTCGATATTGCCCACCAATAAATTTCAGCGCGTTCATAGGCGTAATCCTGTACATATTTATTTGAATAAGCTAAGGCTGGAAATAAATATACATATCTATTAAACTGACCAGGTAATTCTTGTTTTATTTTTTCGATTTGGGATTTTTGATCTTTATGTCTTTTATGTTACAAAAACTGAATAATATTCGCTCACTGCGTGCTATGGCGCGTGAATTCTCCACTGACGTGCTTGAAGAGATGCTGGAAAAACTCAGGATCGTCACTGAAGAAAAACGTGAAGAGCAGCAGAAGACGCAACAGCAGCAGGCGGAATATCAGGAAAAAATTAATACCTGGCTGGAATTAATGGTTGCTGACGGTATTTCACCTGATGAATTAGCGCTGCATGAAATGGCCCCGGCGAAAAGCAGTAAAAAACGTCAGCCGCGCCCGGCTAAATATCGTTATACCGATCATACCGGCGCAGAAAAAACCTGGACTGGCCAGGGCCGTATGCCCAAGCCGATCGCTTTGGCCGTCGCGCAGGGGCAATCACTTGAGAGCTTCCTGATCTAAACAGAGATTGTTTAAACGGTGGGGAAACCCACCGTTTTGCTTAGCAAACGCCGAAATCGCCTTCTTCGGTATAAGGCGTAACATCAACCGCTTTCAGAGTAAATTTCTCACCCTGCTCGTTACTCGCCTGAACAACGATCAGGCTATCGCCATTCACTTCCACTACCTTCAATTTTGGCCCGCCGACGCGCGGTTGTACCAGATCGCCTGTTGTAAACATGGTGTCTCTCCTGAGCATTGGTAACAACTAAGAACCTAAACGATAGCTCAACGATGCTGACGGATTCAACGATCGTGCTGCTTTTTGTTAAAACAATTTATGGGTAGATGTATTATCTTTGTTAATGGTTTTTGTGGCGCTGCGGTGAGTGAAACTGAGACTGCTGGCGCAGAATGATTCAAAACAGAACATGGTCAGATAAGCGAATATGAAGTATATCATTTTACTTATTATTATAATTGCTGTGCTCTACGTCCATTATCGCGGAAAAGTTCGCTATCGTTTCTGGCGTCAGCTTTCCGACCATTCAACTTTTACCGCTCCTCTTAACGGGTTTATGTACCTCTTTTCGCGTGTGCCGAATACCCCGTTTCTGCGTCCGGAGACGTTTCCGGAACTTGCGATATTACAAAAGAACTGGCTGGTTATTCGTGAAGAGGGGATTAATCTGCAGCGTCTGGAGCAAATAAAAGCGGCGGAAAAATATAATGATGCCGGATTTAACTCATTTTTTAAAACCGGTTGGAAACGGTTTTACCTGAAATGGTATGAAGACGCGCATCCCTCCGCAAGCCAGCTATGTCCAAAAACGACTGAACTGCTGCGCGGCATTCCTTCGGTTAAAGCGGCAATGTTCGCCACGTTACCTGATGGTAGCCGTTTGCCTCGCCACCGTGACCCTTATGCCGGGTCGCTGCGTTTTCATCTTGGGCTGGCGACGCCGAATGACGATCGCTGTTTTATTGAAGTGGACGGCGAACGCTATAGCTGGCGCGATGGCGAAGGCGTGCTATTTGACGAAACCTATATTCACTATGCGGAAAATACCAGCGGTGAGAACCGGCTGATTCTGTTTTGCGATATCGAACGGCCCATGCGTTACCGCTGGGCGCAGAAGGTGAACCACTGGCTGGGGCGAAATTTAATGAGCGCCGCCGCCGCGCCGAACGATATCGGCGACCGTACCGGCGGGATTAACCGCAGCTTCCGCTACATTTATCAAATCCGCATTGTCGGCAAGCGTTTGAAAAAATGGAATAAAACGGTTTACTACATCGTCAAATGGCTACTTTTCGGCGGCATTGCGCTACTCATCTGGCAGGCGTTTTAACGTCGGTTCCACGGCATGACCGCCAGCAGGCGCGCCATGCCGCAGAAACCGGTGAGGCCAGCGAAAGTGAGCCCCGCGCCAACGAAACCGCTCAGCAAGAAAAAGCCGCTGTTGACGGCGTATCCCAGCACTACTCCCAGCAAAATCAGCGCGCCGGCGGCGATTTGCACCTGGCGCATTAGCGGCAGCGGCTGGGATTTATCTTCGACTATCGGCAATCCCGCCGCCCGCCATGCCTGAATACCGCCAGCCAGTAGCTTAACTTGCGCGGGCGCGGCGGCGGCGGCCAGAAGGCTGGCGTTATTTTGCGTGCGCGAGCCGGCCTGGCAGTGAAAAATGATTGTTTCTCCCGGCTGCGCATTGAGCGCCGCGCCGTGAGTCAGTTGCTCTAATGGCAGCAGCGTCGCCGCTGGAATATGCTCACGAGCGTATTCGTCGGCAGCGCGGATATCAATCAGCCGTGCGCCCTGGGCGATAAGCGCCTGGGCTTCGTTGGCTGTAACGGTGGCGATAGTCATAAGGACTCCTTACGGGCAGTAAATGGTTTTCAGCGTGGCGATAACCTGCTGAACGGCGGGATGGGTAATGAAATAGCGCAGGCGCTGGGCGTCGCGTTCGCTGTCGATAAGCCCCTCATCGCGCATCCGCGCGAGATGCTGAGAGGTGGCGGAAGGGCTCAGGCCGGTGATTTGCGCCAGGTCTCCCGCGGTTGTTCGCGGGGCTTCGCAGAGCATGCACAGAATCAGTAGCCGGTGGGGATTACTCATCGCTTTCAGCAGGACAGCGGCTTCCCCGGCGCTGGCCTGCAGTTGTTGTGCTGTGGTCATTTTATTTTAGTCTTTTCTAAATTTAGATTATTCTAAAATAAAAGCTGACCCTTTACCAGCCCGCAGAAGCAGCGGATCTCACGCCAGCTGAGCGGCCCTGGCAATATGCTGGCGGGCGTGGGCGATACCTGCATCACGGCCGTGCGGGCGAATATCCATCCCTTCGGCGTAGATAAATTCGACGTCGCTAATCCCCATCAATCCCAGCACCGCGCGCAGGTAAGGGGTGACCGCATCGCTGGGTTGCCCGTCATGGACGCCGCCGCGCGAACTAATAACCACCGCACGCACGCCTTCAACCAACCCCTGCGGCCAGGTCTCGGTATAGCGGAAGGTTTCCCGCGCTCGCGCCACCAGATCGAACCAGTTTTTGAGATCGGTTGGCACGTTGAGGTTATACATCGGCGCGCCGATCACCAGCAGATCGCTGGCCTTTAACTCGCCGATGAGTGAATCAGAGAGGGCAACCCCTTGCTGAATCGCCGGACGCGAGTCTTGCGCGCCGCGCAGCGCGGCAAACAGCGCGCCGTCGAGTTTCGGCAAGGCGAGGGTGGTCAGATCGTGTTCGACGACCGAATCCTGATGACCGGCCTCGCGGCGGGTCTGCATATATTCATCTATTAGCTGGTTGGTTAGCGACGCCGGGCCGTTGATGCTGGATTTTAAAATCAATACGTTACTCATGACGGACTCCTTATAAAGTTGATGGTCCGCAGGGTAACACTGTCTATTTTTCTCCAGTAGTGACATTATTTTTTATCATTGTATCCACTCAGGAACCAATCAATGCGCAGTGATTTAAATGCGATCCCGGTATTTGTCGCCGTCGTCGAGTGCGGCAACTTTGCGCAAGCCGCCGAGAAGCTGAGCGTGACGCGCTCCGCCGTCGGCAAGACCATTTCCCGGCTGGAGCAGCGGCTTGGCGTCGCGCTGTTTCAGCGCACCACGCGTCGGCAGGCGTTGACCGAAGAAGGCGAGGTCTTTTATCTGCAATCCCGCCGGGCGCTGGATAACCTGCGGGATGCGGAAAATGAAATTCAGCGCGGGAAAACCCAGGTGCAAGGGCGGCTGCGAATCAGCCTGCCGGTGCTGTTTGGCCAGCGCTGCGTGGCGCCGATCTTGTTTCCTCTTAGCCAACGTTATCCTGAGCTTAAGCTCGAGCTGTCGTTTAGCGACCGCCAGGTTAATCTGTTTGAAGAAGGGTTCGATATGGCGATACGTATCGGCGCGTTGAGCGACTCCAGCTTTCTTAAGGCCCGGCGTTTAGGCCAGCACGGCATGATTCTTTGCGCATCGCCGTTATATCTACGACATCGGCCAGCGCCGCAGACGCCGGAAGAACTGCACGAGCATCTTACTATTGGCTATCTCTACGCCGGGCAGATGCAGAAATGGCATTTGCGCGATGCGCAGGGAGCGGTGCTCGCGTTTCGCCCTCAGCCCGGACTGGCAATGGATGATTTCGCCGCCATCGCCGCGGCGGCAAAAAGCGGGCTGGGAATCGCCTGGCTGCCGGATTGGCTGGTGGCCGACGAACTAGCGCGGGGAGAACTCCAGCAAATATTGCCGTCGTCGGTCAGCGGCAGCTTTGCGATCAGCGCCGTCTGGCCGGAAGCGGCATGGGTGCCGCAGAAAATTCGCGTAGTGGTAGATGAACTGCTGGCGCGGCTGCCGCAGCAGTTAGCCGGTGGTAAAAACCAGGAGGATTCTTCAGCGTCAGGTTAATCCGGGCTTAAGGTATTCTGGCGATAATGACAGCATGATGACTGTGACGAGAACTCGCCATGAACCTGTTAGAAACGTTTAACCAGAGCGCCTTCCTCGCGCTGAATGCCGGGCCTGGTACGCCGGACAGCCTATTGCTGCTGGCGCGATTCTCCGCCAGCTGGATTATCCTTTTAGTCCCGGCGATATTGCTGGGATTATGGTTCCTTGGCGGTCGGCAGGGGCATCGACAGGCGCTGTTTTGCGCCATGACGATTTTGATAGCGTTAGGGCTGGGGTTTGCCTGTGGAACGCTGTGGTTCCATCCGCGGCCGTTTATGATGCCGCTGGGCCATACCTGGATAAGCCACCCGGCGGATAACTCTTTCCCAAGCGATCACGGCACCGTAATGTTCAGCGCCGCCTTCGCGCTGCTGTCATTACGCCTGCGCGGCATGGGGCTGCTGGTGCTGGCGGCGGCGCTACCGGTAGCGTGGGCGCGTATTTTTCTCGGCGTCCATTTCCCGCTGGATATGCTGGGCGCGGCGCTGATTTCAGCACTGGGCCTCTGCGTGGCAAAAGTGGTGTGGCAACGGCTGGGGCAGACGCTGGTGGCGCTGTGCGAAGCGCTGAGTCGCCGTCTCTTCTCCTGGCTGCCGGCGCGCTTTACGCCGTAGTCACTTCCTTTGTACGCGCGCGGCCCGTCGATACAGCGTGCTGCGCGCGACGCCTAACGCCTGCGCCGCTTTACTCACATTGCCGTTAAAGCGGGCCAGCGTATCGGCAATCAGCTTTGCGTCATGTTGTTGAAGCCCGCCTGGAGCGCTGGTTTGCTGCGCGCTTTGATACTCCTCGGGCAGCGCCGCGACGCCCAGGCATTCGCCATCGTCCGCCAGCGCCAACAGGACTTTGAGCAGGCTTTGCAACTGACGCACGTTACCCGGCCAACGACATAATGTCAGTTGATGAATCAGCGCATCGGAGAGCGTGATATGGCGTTCTGCCGCGCCAAGCGAGCGCCACAGCGCAGGAATAAAATGTTTGAGTTCAGGCCATTGGCGTAGCGGCGGGATGGTAAAAGCGTATTCGCGCAGGCGGTAGAGCAGGTCCTCGCGAAACGCGCCTTCGGCGACGCGCTGCGCGAGATGACGGTGGGTGGCGCAAATCAAGGCGAAGTTCACCGGCGCGCTGCGATTCCCACCCAGCGGCATGACCTCTTTTTCCTGTAGTACCCGCAGCAGTCGGGTTTGCAGAGCCAGCGGCATATCGCCGATTTCATCGAGGAACAGCACTCCGCCATCGGCTTCGCGAATTTTGCCGATATAGCCGTTTTTATTCGCGCCGGTAAAGGCCCCCGCCTGATAACCGAAAAGCTCCGATTCAATCAGCGATTCGGGGATGGCCGCGCAGTTGATGGCGACGAATTTACCGCTGCGCCAGCGGCTATGCGCATGCAGCTCACGGCTGAGGAACTCTTTACCGCAGCCGGTTTCCCCTTCGATACACAATGCGATACCGGCGTTGAGTAAGCGGACCATTTTCTCGCCTTCGCCGGACGCGCAAAACGGCAGGTTGAGCGCTGGTTGCGCGGGGACGGCGACGCTGGCGCGGGTTGGCGCGCGCAGACGGTAGTAGTAGCCACGTTGCTGGAAGGTCATCGGCAGCGGCACGCTAACCGCCGTT
The DNA here is from genome assembly GCF_050600725.1 of Klebsiella sp. 141251. Lineage (NCBI taxonomy): Bacteria > Pseudomonadati > Pseudomonadota > Gammaproteobacteria > Enterobacterales > Enterobacteriaceae > Klebsiella > Klebsiella sp. 141251. The sequence continues at coordinate 100,130 of NZ_JAQIRG010000004.1, read as the reverse complement.
TGCGTCAGGCGGGGGAACAACTGCTGGAAGGTCATTTGCCCTATCTGTCCGGCCTGCAGGCCCAGTTCGCGGATGGCCAGCCGATTGGCCGCGGTCAGCAGGTTATCGGAGAAGACCAGCAGCAGCTCTTCAGCGCTATCGAGCTTCTGCACCCGCGAGTGCAGGCTCATTAACCACTGCTGCGGATGCAGGCTCTGTTTCACCCACAGATATTCAATCTGTTTGGCGGCCTCTTTAATCCACGCCAGAGAGTGGGGATGCGGGATATGCGCCGGACCGGAAATATCCAGCGCCCCGGCAATCTGGCCATCGGGGCTTTGTAGGGGTACCGCCGCGCAGTACAAATCCTGATTACGGGTTAAATAGTGTTGACGGCCTTCGACTTCGCAGCTGTCGTCAATCGCCAGCGCGGTACCGATAGCGTTGGTACCGCGACCGCTTTCGCTCCAGATATTGCCAGGCTCCAGCGCGAAGCTTTGCGCTTTTTTCATTGCCGCGCTATTGCCGAAGGTTTGGAGCACCAGCCCGCTGGCATCGGAAAGAATCACTACCGATTGCAGCCCGGCGGCACGTTGCGCCAGCGGCGTCGCCACCGGTTGCGCCAGCCGCTGTAGGCTGCGGTTGCTTTCCAGCACGTCGGCCAGTTCGCCGCCGCGCAGGCGCGGAAACTCGTCGCTCGTTGGCTGCAGGCCGTAGCGCTGGCTGCGTTGCCAGGAGTCGCTCAGCAGCGTGCTGGACTGCGCCTCGGGGGTGATAGTGAACGGATTTCCTTGCACGGCGCACCTCGTGGTCGGCTGGGTTGTGTTGCAATATTGTAGCTATTTGGTTTTATTGGTGTTGCGATTCGCAACACAGAAGCGGGATCCTGTGCGACAAAGAGGACGCGAATTGGCAAGGGGATATATTTAATTATTTGAAAATTATTAAGTTTATTAGGAGTGCATAAAGTTGGCATAACCCCTGCTACAGGAGAAAGCGTGCAGCGGACAATAGCAAAAAACACCACGCCGCTGCGCCTTAACCCTACAGAAGGAGATTGCTATGCGTTATGTTCATCCTGGCAAACCGGGCGCTTTGGTTTCATTCAAATCGGCCTACGGCAACTTCATAGACGGTAAATTCGTCGAGCCGTTAAGCGGCGAATATTTCATGAATACTTCTCCCGTCGATGGGAGCAACATTGCGCAGTTTCCTCGCTCCGACGCCAAAGATATTGATTTTGCCCTTGATGCGGCACACCGGGCGGCGGACGCCTGGGGGCGAACCTCGGTACAGCAGCGTTCCCATCTTCTGCTGCAGGTTGCCGACCGCATTCAGGAGAATCTGGAGTATCTGGCGGTTGCGGAGAGCTGGGATAACGGTAAACCGATCCGCGAAACCCTGAACGCCGACCTGCCGCTGGCGGTCGATCATTTCCGTTATTTCGCCGGTTGTCTGCGCGCGCAGGAAGGTAGTACCGCCGAAATTGATGACACCACCGTGGCTTATCATTTCCACGAACCGTTGGGCGTGGTCGGGCAAATTATTCCGTGGAACTTCCCGCTGCTGATGGCGGCATGGAAACTGGCGCCCGCGCTGGCGGCAGGCAACTGCGTGGTTTTAAAACCGGCGGAGCAGACGCCGCTAAGTATTACTTTGCTGATGGAAATCATCGGCGATCTGTTCCCGGCTGGGGTCTTGAACGTGGTACAGGGCTTTGGCAAAGAGGCCGGCGAAGCGCTAGCCACCAGCAAGCGGATCGCCAAAATTGCCTTTACCGGTTCGACGCCGGTGGGCCGTCATATTATGGCCTGCGCGGCGGAGAATATTATTCCCTGTACCGTTGAGCTGGGCGGCAAATCGCCGAATATCTATTTCGCCGACGTAATGGATGGTGAGGAGGAGTTCATCGAGAAGGCGGTGGAAGGGCTGGTACTGGGCTTCTTCAATCAGGGGGAAGTTTGTACCTGTCCATCGCGCGCGTTGATCCACGAATCGATCTACGAGCCGTTTATGGAGCGGGTAATGGCGAAAGTGATGCAGATCCGTCGCGGCGATCCGTTTGATACCGAAACGATGATCGGCGCTCAGGCATCACGCCAGCAGTTCGATAAGATCCTGTCGTATATCAAGATCGCTCGTGATGAAGGCGGGCAGATCCTCACCGGCGGCGATCGCGCGAGCATTACCGCCGAGCTGGATAGCGGCTTCTATATTCAGCCGACGCTGATTAAAGGGCACAACGAGATGCGCAGCTTCCAGGAGGAGATCTTTGGCCCGGTCATCGGCGTGACCACCTTTAAGGACGAGGCTGAGGCGCTGGCGATTGCTAACCAGACGCAGTTTGGTTTAGGGGCCGGGGTATGGACGCGGGATACCAACCTGGCGTACCGCATGGGGCGCGGCATCAAGGCCGGACGAGTGTGGACTAACTGCTATCACGTTTACCCGGCGCATGCCGCGTTTGGCGGCTATAAGCAGTCCGGCGTCGGGCGGGAAACCCACAAGATGGCGCTGGAAGCCTATCAACAGACCAAAAACCTGCTGGTGAGCTACGGCACCGCGCCGTTGGGGCTATTCTGATTCATTTATAACGGCTGACCCGGGGGCGACGTAAGCGCCTTCCCCGGGCTACCTATGGCACTGGGCCACCCATTGCACTGGATCTGTAGGCCCGCGCAAGCGCAGCGCCGCCGGGCAATATCCGCGGATAAGGCGCCGCTTTTGCGCCGGATGGCGGCTTCGCCTTATCCGGCCTACGGTCTGTGCGGCCTGCCTTTAATTTATTCACCATGCTGGCTGAAACTGCCGGTGTTGGTGGCCTCAAAATCGCTGAGACGTTCCCGGAAGGCCGGGGCAGCCCGCATGGATGCGGGCTGAGGGCCGTGACTTGCAGGGACGCAGCCTCGGCCCGACCCGGAGCCTGCAGGGATAAGTCGAAGGTACCACGAAGTGGCGATTTTGGCGGCCAGAGCCCGGGAGTACAGAGGGCGGCGGCGACTGGCCGCCCTCTGTGCGCTCCCTGCACCATGAGAGCCATAACGCAGAAGAAATATCGGGAGCGCAATGTGCTCTGAATTAACACAAAGCACATGTTTTCCGTACACAAAACCGTTGCAAACCGATAACAGTAGCACCGGGCGGCGCCCGGTCTCATCTTATTGTTTGCGCTTTCCAGCAGCGGACCTGCGCGCCATTCGCTTGCGCCTCCAGCGGCTGAGGCCGTTCGCAGCCCTGGCTGGCGTGAGGACAGCGTTCCCGAAAGTAGCAGCCCGTCGGCAGCCGGCGGTTGCCCGGTAGTTCGGTATTGCGCACGCCTTCGCCTAACGGTGAGCCGATGCGCGGTACCGACTCCATCAATAGCCGGGTATAAGGATGCGCAGGATTATCCAGCACCTGCCGCGCCTCGCCCATTTCAACGATTTGCCCGAGATACATCACCGCCACCCGATCGCTCATATGACGTATCACCGAGACGTTGTGCGAAATCAGCACGTAGGTGAGATTCTGCCGCTGCTGCAGTTCGACCAGCAGATTAAGGATCTGCGCCTGCACCGAGATGTCCAGCGCCGAAGTCGGCTCATCGAGCACGATAATCTCCGGCTGCGACGAGAGCGCGCGGGCGATGGCGATACGCTGGCGCTGGCCGCCGGAAAAAGCGTGCGGCAGCCGATCGAGATATTCGCTACGGATCCCCACCTGTAGCGCCAGCTGCTCGGCGAGATCGCGACGCGCCTTTTCAGGCATGCGCGACTGGATCCACACCGGTTCGGTGATGGTGCGCCAGACCGGTAGCCGCGGATCCAGCGACGAGAGCGGATCCTGGAACACCATCTGCATGCGTCCACTCTGGTTTTCGCCGCGCGCCGACGTGCGGGTGAAGTGGCCGGAAGAGGGCTTTAGCATGCCCATCAGCAGCTTCGCCAGGGTGCTTTTCCCACAGCCGGATTCGCCCACGATCCCTAAGGTTTCGCCGCGTCTGGCCGTCATATCCAGCCCATTTAACGCATAGACGCGTTCGATGACTTTCCCGCGCCAGTTTTTCTGCGCGGCGAACGTCAGGTGCACATCATTGAGGGTTAATAGCGTCTCAGACATGGGCATTCTCCCGTTGCGGATACCAGCAGGCAGCCTGTCTGTCGGCGGCGTTATCATGAGCCTGCAGCGTAGGGGTAATACCGCAGGCTTCACCCGCGGCGAAGCAGCGTTCGCGGAAGGCGCAGCCGGCGGGAAGACGCGCCAGATTCGGTACGGTGCCGGGGATAGAACGTAGCGGCGCGCGCGGTTCGCCATTATCGGGGGCGCTGTTTAACAGACCGATAGAGTAGGGATGCTGGGGATGTTGCAGCACCTCTGCGGTTTTACCGCTTTCAATGACCGCGCCGGCGTACATGACGTACAGCCGATCGCACACCTGAGAAACCACCGCCATATCGTGGCTGATAAACAGCACCGCCGTGCCGGTCGCCTGGGCCTTTTGCTTCAGCAGGCGCAACACCTGACGCTGCACGGTGACGTCCAGCGCGGTGGTCGGTTCGTCGGCAATCAGCAGGTCGGGCTCGCAAGAAAAGGCGATAGCGATCATCACCCGCTGGCGCATGCCGCCGGAGAGTTCGAAAGGATAGCGCTTGAGCACGCTTTGCGGGTCGGCGATTTGCATATCCGCCAGCAGCTCGACGGCGCGGGCGCGCGCCTCACGCAGCGACATGGGACGGTGCTGGCGGATGACGTCTACCATCTGCTTACCGATGCGTCGGGTGGGGTTAAGCGCGGTCATCGGCTCCTGAAAAATCATCGCGACCTTGCTGCCGCGAATATCGCGTAGCGTTTTTTCCGTCAGGGTGAGCATATCGTGGCCCATCAGGGTGATAGCGCCGCTATGAATATGATAGCTGCCGGCGGAGAGCAGACGCATCGCCAGCATCGCGGTCACCGATTTACCGGAACCCGACTCGCCCACCACGCCGACGATTTCGCCGCGATCGATGTGCAGCGAGATATTATTCAGCACGTTGACCTGGCCCTGATAGACCGGGAAACTCAGGCGAACGTTATCGATAGTTAAGACCCTATTTTCCATTAGTTGCGCCCTCTGGCCTTGGGATCCAGCAGATCCTGGATGCCATCGCCAAACAGGTTAAAGCCGACGGCGGTGATCAGGATCGCCGCCCCGGGGAAGGCGCAGTACCACCACTGATCGAGCACGTAGTTGCGACCGTTAGCGACCATCGCGCCCCATTCCGCGGTAGGCTGCTGGGCGCCGAGGCCAATAAAACCGAGCGTGGCGGCCATCAGGATCGCGCTGCCGATATCCAGCGAGGCCTGCACCACCAGCGGCGGCAGGGCGTTACGCAGAATATGCCAGCTGATCAGATGCCAGCGCGAGGCGCCAAACGTCACCGAGGCCTCGACGAAAGTATGCTGACGCACGACCAGCGTCTGGCCGCGGGCCAGTCGCACGTAAAATGGAATACGCACGATGGCGATCGCCAGCATCGCGTTGAACAGGCTCGGGCCTAACGCCGCCGCCAGCGCCATGGTCAGCACCAGCGACGGAATCGACAGCATAATGTCCATCAAGCGCATAATTAGCGCGTCGCTGCGCCCGCCCAATACCCCGGATAGGCAGCCCAGCAGCGAACCGCTGATCCCGGCGATCAATACCACCGCCAGCCCGGCGGCCACCGACTGCTGGCTGCCGATCAGCACGCGGCTGAACAGATCGCGGCCAACCTCGTCGGTACCAAACCAGTGAGCGAACGACGGCGCCTGCAGACGCGCGGCAAGATTAATGGCGTTAGGATCGTGCGGCGTCAGCCACGGCGAGAAGATCATTAAAAACAGCATAACCAGCATGATCGCCGCGCCAATCAGCGTTAGCGGGCTCTGGCGGATCAACCACCAACGACGCTTCCAGTGGCCGCTTTTTTCAGCCTTTGGCCGTGGAAGCGGTTGTTCCTGAGTCATCATCACTTAGCTTTCTCCCCGACCCATGCGCGGGTCGATCCATAAATAGAGCAGGTCGACTACCAGGTTGACCAGTACGTAAGCAAAGGAGACCACGATGGCGAAGCCCATCACGGCGGGGAAATCGAGCGCCTGAATCGAAGACACCACGTAGGCGCCCATCCCCGGCCAGGCGAACACCGTCTCCGTGAGCACCGCGCCGTACAGCAGATCGCCCAGCGCCAGCCCGAGCACGGTGATAGAGGGGATCAGCGCGTTGGGTAGCGCATAGCGCACCACAATGGTGAATTTCGGCAGGCCGCTGGCCAGCGCGGTACGAATGTAGTCCTCATTGAGCTGCTCGAGCATCGCCGAGCGGATCTGCCGGGCGACGATGCCAAGATGAACGAAGGCAAGGGTGGCCGCCGGTAAAATGAGGTGCTGCAGGGCATTGAAGAAGACCTCGACATTGCCTTCCAGCAGTGAATCCAGCAGATAAAAACCGCTGACGCGGGTGGGCGGATCGAACCAGTCATCGAGCCTGCCGCTGCCGGGCAGCCAGTCGAGCTTGCCGTAAAACAAGACGATTACTCCGAGACCGAGCCAGAATGCCGGAGTCGAGATGCCGGTCAGCGCCATCAGGCGCACCAGGTGATCGGTCCAGCGATTGCGGTATACCGCCGACAGCACGCCGAGCGGGATGCCAACCAGCAGGGCAATCAGCAGCGCGCAAAAGGCCAGCTCCAGCGTCGCCGGGAAGAAGGTTTTTAAATCTTCCAGTACCGGGCGGCCGGTGCGAATCGAGGTGCCGAGATCGCCGTGGAGCAGGGCGTCAACGTAGCGGGCAAATTGCTGCCAGAGCGGTAAATCCAGCCCCAGCTGCTGGCGAATATGGCGGACGATTTCATCGCTGGCGCGATCGCCCGCCAGCAGCCGCGCCGGGTCGCCGGGAATCAGGTGCGAAATAATAAACGTAATCACGCAGACGCCGGCGACGACTAATATCAGCCCCCAACAGCGCTGTCGTATTAAACCCCAGAAACTCATGATGACGCTCCTCGGCCGGGCCTGTGACGGCCCGACCAGACAAGATGGAGAGACGGCCCGCTACTTGTGCATGTCGGCGATATTGTAAATCTGCTCAAGCATCGGGTTGAAAACGAAGCCTTTCACCTCTTTGTTCATGGCGACCTGATAGTTTTTCTGGAACAGATAGACGTAGGCGGCGTCATCAATGACGGTCTTTTGCGCCTGCTGATAACCTTTGGTTCGCGCCGCCTGATCGGTGGTGGCGACCGCCTGTTTCAACAACGCATCAACCTGCGGGTTGTCGTAGAACGCACGGTTTCCCGGCAGCCCTTTTTTGTCCGACTCGAACCAGTAGTTCATAAACATATAGGGGTCGGCGAAGTCCGGGCTCCAGTTACCGATAGCGATGTCGTAATCACCTTTACCCACGCGCTCGCGCATGGTGGCGTTGGCCAGTTTCTCCAGCTTGACCTGGATACCCAGCGCCTGCAGATTGGCCTGGGTGGAGAGCGCAATCGGCTCCCAGTTCGGATCGTTATCGGAGTAGAGGAACGTCAGCGTTTTCGGCTTATCCGCCACCTTATCCAGCGCCGCTTTGGCTTTGTCGAGATCTAATGAATACTGCATGGCGCTGGCGTCGTAGCCCCACATGCCATCGGGGATCGGCCCGCGCATCTGCTTACCGTTACCGCCGAGAATGCCGTCGACCATGCCTTTATAGTCTGTTGCCCACGACACCGCGCGGCGCAGATCCGCCTGGTTCATCGGCGCTTTGCTGTTGTTGAGATACAGATAGGTGACGCGCAGCGCCGGGTAGTCGTAGACCGCCACCTTGTCCTCTTTCTTCAACGCCGCAAACTGATCGACCGGCAGCGCGTCGGCGATATCCAGGTCGCCCTTGGTCAACTGCAGACGACGGGCGGCGCTTTCGCCGATGATTTTCACCGTGACGCGCTTAAAGGCCGGCTTATTGCCGCTGAAGTGCGGGTTGGGCACCAGCACCAACTGTTGGCCTTTCTGCCAGCGCTGCAGGCTATACGCGCCGGAGCCCGCGGTGTGCTCGGCCAGATAGGCGCGGGCGTCATCGGCGGCGTTGGCTTTCAGCACCGCCGGGTTAATGATGGAGGCGCCGTCATTGGCGAGGGTATGCAGGAACGGCGCGAAAGATTCCGGCAGCGTGAAACGAACGGTGGCCGGATCGACGACATCTACCTTCAGCCCGCTGGGAAACGCCTCCGATGGCCCCTGTTTAATACGCATCAGGCGTTCAAAAGAGAGTTTGACCGCCTCTGCCGTCACCGGCGAGCCGTCGTCAAACTGCGCGCCTTTGCGCAGGGCGAAGGTCCAGGTTTTGCCGTCGTCGGAGGCCTGCCAGTTTTCGGCGAGATCCCCTTCGACATCGGTGGAACCTTTACCATTATCGGTTTTGTATTTGACCAGCCGCTGATAGGCCGGGTAGGTCACCGTCCAGTCATTGTTATCGATGGTGACGGCCGGGTCGAGCGTTTGCGGGTCAGCGGCTTTGCCGATCACCAGCATATCTTTCGGCACCGCGGCAAAGGCGGAAGGGATGGCGGCGCAGAGCGCGGCGGCTAACAGTAACGGGCGAAAACCTAAGGATGCTGGGCGAGTCATGTTCATGGTGAAACTCCGTCAATCTGAGCGGGGGAGAAACAGGCGAAAACATCGTCGAGTAGCGGATAACCGGCCGCGCCCGGTAGTTCGAAGTGCCACCATTCCGTGGTAATGCCTTTAAAGCCGCCGCCGAACATAATGGCGTTCAGCAACAGGCGATTACGCTGCGCCTCCTGCGCCACCGCCGGGTGGTAGGGATGCGAGCGATCGTCCATTTCGTCAAAGGCGGTGCCCATGTCGAGTAGGTTGTTGTGGTCATCGAGTAGCGTTACATCGATGGCGGTGCCGCGGCTGTGGTTGGAACCGATATCGGCCGGCACGACGTAATCCTGGTTCGGGCAGGCATTCCATAGCAGCTGCTGGGCGCGCTGTGGACGATAGGCGTCAAGCACCAGCAGGCGATAGCCCGCAAGCGCAGCGATGGCGATGGATTTCTCCAGCGCGACGGCCGCATCGGGGTGCAGCAGGCAGCGGGCTTCGCGATAAATCGGTTGGCCGGTAATGTTATCGGCGGTGGCGTATTTCAGGTCGACAGGCAGCGTGGGAAAACGCGCGGCGATATCCACCAGGGAAAGATGGCTCATCGAAAATTTCCTTAACGTTCAAACTGACCAAATTCCTGCTGCAGCGCGCGGTTCGCGGCAAGGCGGTTGGAGAGGCTCGGCCCCAGCCGTTCCACCACCGCGGAGAGCAGCAGATTAAAAAGACAACCGATCGGCGCCAGCGAATCCCAGAAGTGGCCGGTATCGGTTTTCACCTGTAGTAAATCAACCGGATAGTCGCGCGCCCACGGGCACCAGATATCGGTGACCAGCGCGGTGGCAACTCCGCGTTCGCAGGCGACCCGGCAAAACTGGCGCGCGGCGACGGAGTAAGCGCGGGTATCGGTCAGCACCACATAGGGGTGCTGGTATTCAGAATTCAATGATTCCAGCCAGCTACCAGAGCTGCCGTCGGCGTAGGTCACGCGCGGGCGCAGGTATTCCAGATGGCTGAAGAACGTGTTGGCGATGCCGCGAGTCGACTGAATGCCAATGATGATAACCGCGTCGGCCTCGGCGATGCGTTGACTGACGCGGGCGAAGGTCGGTTCCTGCGCCAGTTGGTAGACATAGCGAATGGCATCCAGCTCCATCTGCAACGACAGGCTGGCGCGATCCGGCTGCGTCTGCTGCTGTGACCAGGAGTCAAGCCGGTCAATCACTCCCCACTGGCGATAGGGCGTTGATGCGGGCTCTTTCAGGCTGTGCTTCACGTCATCGAGATTGCGATAGCCCAGCTTGCGCAGATAGCGGCCTACGGTTATCCCGCTGGTGCCGGTGGCCTGCGCAATGCTGTCGGCGGTCTCAAACGGGATATGCTCCCGATGGCTTAACAGCCAACTGCCAATACGTTTTTCGCTCGGCGTGAGCTGGCTGAAAGTGGATTCAATAATGTGAAACAAGCCGTTGCTATCGTTCATCTCTGCCCTTAATGATAGTTCGCTCTCATTTAACAGAATTCTGATACTCAATTAACAAAGCACGATGTGTGCCAGCTATTGCGGGAAATAGTATTTCCAGCAATATCGCTAATCTATTGGGAGGTGAGCGGATCCTGAGCGTAGGGTTTGGTTATTCATTGCACAAATCAGGTGCAATGAATCCTGGTTGTGCATCACAAAAATAAAACATATTGTTAACAACGTGGTTGTGGGCCGGAGCGGTAGAGAGATAATTTTGCTTGCCGTCAGCGACAGACAGAGTGATAACCAAAAAACTGATGATTAAAAAAGGATCATAAAATGAAAGTGAAGGCGGTGCTTGCCCTGACGCTATCCCTGGCCGCACTGGCGGGCCATGCGCGCGACATGCAGTCGATTCAACAAAGCGGCGAGTTAAAAGTCGGCGTACCGGGGGACTACGCGCCGTTGGCGTTTCATAACGGCGCTGGCGAACTTATCGGCTACGACGTCGATATGGCGCACGATCTGGGTAAAACGCTGGGGGTGAAGGTGACGTTTATCATCACCAGTTGGCCAACGTTATCGACTGATTTAAAAGCCGATAAGTTTGATATCGCCATGGGCGGCGTAACGGAGACGGCGGCACGGGCGAAAGATTTCTCCCTGAGCCATCCGGTGGTGGCCAATGGCAAAATCGCCCTCGCTAACTGCAGCGCCGCGCCAGCGCTCGGCAGCCTTGAAAAAATCGACCAGCCGAATGTGAAGGTGATTGTGAACCCCGGCGGCACTAACCAAAGTTTCGTTGATGAGCACATCAAGCATGCGCAGATCATTCGCGTGCAGAACAATGTCGATAATCTGCAGGCGCTACGGCAAAAAACGGCCGATATGATGGTGACCGACCTGATTGAAGGGGAGTATTACCAGAGCAAGGAGCCCGGCGTGTTCTGCGTAGCGAATGAGACGCCGTTTCCCGGTACCGCCAGCTATAAGGTCTATATGATGAATAAGGATAATCCGGCGCTGCTTGAGAAAGTGAACCACTGGCTGGACAGCCAGGACAAAAATGTGCTCAAGCGGAAGTGGAAAATTCAGGGGTAATTCATGATTCGCGCTGCCGCCAGAGCATCAGATTCTGGCGGCGCAGTGGATTAGCTTTTCTGTCGCGCCTGATAGCGGAAGTAGCAGTAGTAGCCAATCGAGGCGGTCAGGCAAAGCATGTAGCCGAACGACTCGCTACCCTCTTCAACGGTGTTTTTCACCACCCGCGCGTAGTTCTCATCAAGTACGGCGTACCATAAGCCATGCATTCCGAACAGCCGTGAGAAGACCAGAATCGCCAGCAGGCCGCTTATCATCATGCCGTAGTATGGCGTGCGGGTGTATTGCGCCAGTTGCGACAGCGTTTGACGAGAGTGGCGCAGTGGAACGATTAGCGCGGCTATCGTCGTTGCCAGCGCGAACCATACCCAGCTACCGTGAGAAATAAGGTCAAAAAGCGCGTCCAGTTCGCGGATCAGCATCGCCAGGAAGAAGCCGCCAACGAGGATATTACAGTAGCGCAGGAGCTCATATTTTTTCGCCAGCAGGAAGTGAATCAGCACGATTATCGCCAGCACGCCCTCCTGCACTATTTCGGTAAGCGAAACCTCCGGGATATCGTTGCCAAATACCCGGATATCCACCCACAAACAAAGTACCGCGATGGCGGAAGCCACCGCCGCGCCGAGAAAGAAAAGTAAGCTTCTGATGACAGACATTAACACCACTATTTATGTTCAAAACAGCAATGATAAGTATCATGAATGCTACTTCCTGTTCACTTTGTGCGACATCGCGGCGTGTTTTAAACCTTTTGAGCTATTTAGCGCTAAATAGCGCAACTGCAGGTGAGAAAGGGGAGCTTTGCTCCCCCCAGACTGCTGACAAAGAAGGAAAAAGCGTGTTTTTTCCTTCTTTGTGGTTATCAGCCGAAAACCAATAAATTGATTTTCCTTGTTATTTGTCTCTTGCAATCTGTAAGTCCAACGGTTGCATGAGGTTTGTCATCAATCTCAGGGGAGCTTTCTCCCCCTGCTTAGCGGGTAATTCAGACAATATCATCGACCACGCCGCCATCGACCCGCAGCGCGGCGCCGGAGGTGGCAGAAGCCTGCGGCGAACAGACGTAGACCACCATATTGGCCACCTCGTCCACCGAGGCCGCACGCTGAATAACGGAAGCGGGGCGCTGCGCCATAACAAACTCTTTCGCCAGTTGTTCCAGCGGCTTACCGGTGCGGGCGACTTCCTCTTTCATCATTTCGGCAAAACCGTCTGAGAGGGTCGGGCCGGGTAGCACGCTGTTTACGGTGACGCCGCTGCCGGCGACGTATTTCGCCAGCCCGCGGGCCAGCGACAGCTGCGCGGTTTTGGTCACGCCGTAGTGGATCATGTCGGCGGGAATATTGCGTGCCGATTCGGAGGAGATAAAGACCACCCGTCCCCAGCCTTTACGCACCATGGCGGGCAACAGCGCGCGTGACAGGCGAACGCCGGACATCACGTTGGTTTGCCAGTAGTTTTCCCAGGTGGCGTCATCGGTGGCGTAAAAATCCTGCGGGCCGTAAATACCGGCGTTATTCACCAGGATATCGACTTCATTCACCGCCTGCAGCAGTTGACTAACCCCGGCGGCGTCACTGAGATCGGCCACTGCGGGATAGGGCCTGAATCCCGGCACCTCCTGTTGCAGCCGCGCCATCGCCGCATTAACGCTATGTTCGCTGCGGCCGTTGATAATCACTTCCGCGCCGCTGGCCGCCAGCCCCTTCGCAATGGCGTAACCAATACCGGCCGTGGACGCCGTCACCAGCGCGACTTTCCCCGATAAATCAATATTCATGGTTGAGCCTTTTTTATGGAATGGAGTAGTAAGCGTAGCAGGTGGGAATTGGGGGGCTTTACCACATCAACAAATTCGATAGCGATATCGAAATTATCCGTTAGAGCACAGGATTAAATTACTCTAATAATACTAGCAGTACTAACAAGATAAGAACATTTATCCGATGTTAATGCGGGAAATAACCTCACGTTTTTCCTGATGAGTGCGCTTGCGGGATAGCTTAAACAGATAAACATTCCTTTGGTATAACCGTGCGTCTGAGCCTGTGTACCGGCATCCGGAGTCAATGATAAAAGTAAAAATAAGCATACGGAGATTTTAAATGTTTATCCGACCACTGAAATTAACTCAGCACGTCGATGTACAGGGCCCAGAAAATGTGACGACAGTGATTCTTCTTCACTCGTTAGGAACGGATATGCATCTTTGGGATCTGCAAATGCCGCGATTAACCGAGCGTTATCGAGTAGTCCGCCTGGATATTCGCGGACATGGACTCAGTGCCGTCGACGCGTTGCCTTTTTCAATGGAAGATCTTGCCGATGATGTTATTGCTGTCGTCGATCATCTGAACATCAATAAGTTCTATGTCGTCGGTGTTTCAATTGGCGGCACGATAGCACAATGGATTGGCTTCAAATTACCGCAACGCGTACAGGGAATGGTGATTATTGATACTTCGCTGGTGAATGCCGCTCCGCCCTCGCTATGGCGCGCAAGGGCGGAGGATGTTTTCCAGCATGGTCTTGAGCACCTTGAGAGAGGAATTATCAGTAATTGGGTCACGCCGCAATTTATCGACTCGCCTGAGGCTGACGGTCTGAGGAAAATGCTGCGCAATACAACGGTCGAAGCTTTCTCCGGGTGTTCTTTAGCTATTGCCGATACTGATTTGACTAATATGGATATCCATGGGGTTAGTGCGGTTATAGTCAGGGGAGCGGAAGATAAGCTGACTCCGCAAGACTACGCGCAACGTCTGGCGAAAAAGCGTAATGCCGAATTACATGTTATCCCCGGCGCTTCACATTTACCTAATTTAGAAAAACCGGATGCGCTTACCGATGAGATCATTACATTTATTGAGAAAACGCAAACACATTAATAGATCAATGCCGCGATAAGGGGCCAATCAGCGCGGCTAATGAGCAAATGCAGCGACAGGCGTTAATTTCTGTCGCCAGAATGGAGTAAATGATATGAATCGTCGGTTATTTATTGGCGGCTGCCTGGGATTATGTGCGGGCGCCGTCGCGTTGCCTGCCGCGTTAAAATGGCTAGGTTCTGCAGATGATACTATTGAGATGGAGTTGGATAGTGGCATCGTCACGATAAAGTTATTTTCTGATATTGCCCCTAATCATGTGGCGCGGATTAAGACACTCGTACAGTCTAAATTTTATGATGGTATGCCTTTTTCCAGGGTTATTGATGGGTTTATGGCGCAAACTGGTGAGCCGCTACAAAATACACGGTTTGATCCCCGCGTAATGCCAAAACTGGCTGCGGAGATTAATCATTTGCCGTTTGAACGCGGCACTATTGGCATGGCCAGATCGCGAAATCCGCACAGTGCTTGCCATCAATTTTTTATCACCTCAACCCGCGCTCGATATTTAGATCAAAACTATACCGTCTTTGGTCAGGTTACCAAAGGAATGGAATGGGTGGATAAACTCCGCCGTGGTGATGCCGAGTTGGGCACGGTGGTTAATCCGGATGTGATTAAACGCATGCGTCTGGTGACTACCCATACCGTGTAGTTCCACGTTGCTAAAATACCTGTTGCAGGAGTAGTTTCTAAATGCCCAGTATTACTGTATCTACATCAGCAAGATATCGGTTGGATTCCGCCGCCTTTGCTGAATTTTCGATTGCCTTGGCAAATTTAGCCAAAGAGATACTGCAAGCTAAAGACAATAATATCCACATTACTTATCTCACTGCTGAAATCGGCTATGGTACGCCGGTTTATGTCGAGGCAAAACTCAGACAAGAAATATTTCGTAGCGAGCCGGTGATGAATGAATTTTTACATCAGGTAGATTTGTTAATTAAAGAGAGGATCGGCGTTGTGGCGAGAATTCGCTGTTTCCTTTATCAAGCCAATAATATTTTCGCTAAAAATTAAAGGATAAAATATGAATGAAAAATTGCCAATGAAGGACCTTGGGGATGTCTTAGTGACTGCGGTTAGCGATGGCTACTTGCAGGTTGACTTCGGGCTACTGGCAAATGTAGATGAAACGGAGTGCAGGGCCATTCAGCAAAAATCCTGTCCTGAGGAACCAAATTCAGTTCATATCAATACCTTTTTAGTGCAACAGCAGGGGAAGAATATCCTCATTGATAGCGGTGCTGGTGGCATTAAAGGTTGGGGGGGCGGTTTAGTTAAGAATTTAGCTAAACTGGGCTTGCAACCAGATGATATTGATGCCGTTCTACTCACTCATGCTCATCCCGATCATATTGGTGGCCTGGTTAATGCTCAGGGAGAAGCTATATTTCCTCGCGCGGAGCTATTCATCAGTCGTGATGAATATGATTATCTGCAAGACGATAACCAGTTTGCGACGGTCAGCGATCGCGTTAAAGGTAATTTCCTGTTGGCGCGCAGCGTTTTTAAACAGTATCAAGATCGGCTTCAGTTAATTGATGATGGTGAAGTGCTTGCCGGCATACATGCTATTCCCTTGAAAGGCCATACACCTGGACATACCGGCTATAGCATTGTCGGGAGTCATAACAGCCTATTGATTTGGGGGGATATTGTGCATTTCCCACATATTCAGCTATTAAAGCCGGATGTCACTATCGCCTTTGATTATGATCCACAGTTGGCAGCGGAGACGCGTGCGCGCATCCTTGAGATGGCCAGCTCCGATCAAGTTCTTGTTGGCGGTATGCATTTTGGTCAGCAGGGTTTTGGTTATATTAAAAAGCTTAACACAGGATATTGCATTATTACCGATGAGTAATAGACATTAATCTGAGTCGATGCTGCTTTGCCGTTATTAATTTTTATACCAGTAATCATCTTTCTATTTCAGAATAACTTGGTGATATAAAAATACCATCTGTGGAGGAGTGTAATGAGTTCTGTAATAACAAAAGAAATGAGTAGTGATAAGCTTTACGGTGAAGCACATATCACGCCAGGGATGCAATCAATAGCGGCAGGAGCATTTTCAGTGCGGCCTAAGCTTCCTTCCATCACCGGAAGCAGGTTTTGGGCTGCTTTTTTAGTTTTTTTATTTCATGCATCACTGCCCAGCGATCTCGCCCCATTCGCCAATCCGACGATTCAACATATCTATACCGTTATTGTCGGTAAAGCTGGTTGGCTGGGAGTGTCATACTTCTTTATTTTGAGCGGGTTTATCATGGTATGGTCCGCGAAAGATACGGATACCGTTGGTGATTTTTATCTGCGGCGTTTTGCTAAAATTTATCCAACACATTTCCTGACATGGTTGGTTGCATTTTTAATTGGTGCAGTCAGTATTTATCAATATAAATTATGGTCGACCAATCTGCTGTTGGTGAATACCTGGTTTAACGATGTACATTACTTTTTCGTTGGTAACCGGCCGAGTTGGTCTTTATGCATCGAAGCTATGTTTTATCTCTCTTTTCCATTCCTTTACCGGATTATGAAGACGATCCCGACAAAGCATGATTTATTTGCTCTGTTGTTGGTCACAATGGCATCGTTAGCAGTCCAGGTTGCGATCTATCTGTGGGCTGAACCGAATAAAATGATGGGAGCATTCCCTATTTCTCAACATCATTTCTGGATTTCGTATATTTTCCCTCCGGCACGTATTTTTGAGTTTCTGGCCGGTATGTTTGCTGCACGACTACTCATCAATGGCCGGGCAATTATGTTGTCGAAAACGGTATCACTTGCCTTACTGGTGGCAACGTATATTGCTTCTATGTATATTCCATACCAATTTAGTATGAGTGTCGTATTTATCATTCCTGTTTGCTTGTTAATTACCTCTTTTGCCGGCGATGACTTGAAAACCAGGAAAACTGCATTGAATTCGCCAACCTCGGTTTGGTTAGGAGAGATCTCTTATGCATTCTATATGGTTCATTTCTTAGTACTGTTTTATTTTTTGAATTTAACGGCAGGGAGAAAGTTTGATTTAGCTGAAGGGATTGGGCTTATCGCTGTTGCTCTGGTTCTGTCAATTGCTTTCGCCGCTTTTTTATACAAATACTTCGAAGTACCGATGATGAAAACGATTCTGGCAAAGTTTCGGGAAAGAAGGTTGGTCAGCCTGCGCGAACCCTCATGATAACAGATTGAATATTCAGCATTTCTGGTGGGAGGCATGCGTCAATGAGATGCACTCCCACGCTTTACTGCTTAATCAGTATGAAAGCCGCAGCTTTCTACAAGATTTTCCTTGAATGACAACATATCCCCGCTAATCACCTTTACCGATCGTCTTCAATAGGTAGGTGTATTTTATAATGTGGTGCGAGCATAATTTATGCAGTTCATATGAGTTAGTTAATAACCGATATCGCGCAGCCGAGGATCCTGGAACACAGAGGTCATCATACCGGTGAATTTGGCGATATCCAGATAGGCACAGTCTGTTCGGTACACCAACTCTATTTTGAAGTCATTGAACTGCCCGGAGAGCTGATGAATCTTAATCTTGCTCTTAACTTCACTACTAATAGAACAGCGCAACACCAACGATACCCCTTTACCCGCGGCAATGCTTGAGAACAGCACTGGATAAGATCCGCATTCAACGACACGTTTTGGCGTGATATTGCCTTCATTGAACAGCACATTGAAGTTGCGCGTAGACGTTGCACATTTTTTACTACTGAGCAAAAAGACTTCGCCATCCAGACTGGAGATATCAGTAATGGGAGGTTGATTTTTGTCGGTGATAATTACCAGCTCGCTTGAGAGCAATATGGAACGTGCATGTTGTGTATTGGAAAATCCGGCGCCAATAATTACCGCATCAAATTCGTTTTTATCAAAGGCGCTGAGCAAACTAATTGTGTTGCCGATTGATATGTCGATGTTCCAGCCCAGCTCCTGGCCTAAATCAATCAAGGAACTAATAATATAGGGGGGTAAACATTCAATTATTCCAACTCTTATCGTCAACTGACTGCTTTTAGAGTAGGAAATGTTGTTTTTGCAATCGTCCGCCAGGTTCAGAATTTTGAGTGCATACTCATAAAGTATCTGGCCTTGCGCTGTGGGAGTGCATCCTTCGGTTTTCCTGTCTAACAGGGTGACATCCAGGTTGTCCTCGAGACTTCGTATTCGGTGGGAAATGCTTGATTGCACTCGATTCAGGCGCTCTGCGGCTTGGGTTATATTCCCTGTCTCCACCACCGTCACGAACGCAAGAAGTTCACTTAGCTTCATTTGAGACCTCATGCTAAAGGTTAGTTTAATGTTGCAATGGTATTTATAATTTGTGACGTTTGTTTTGTCATCATGTTTCTAATTGCCAGTGTTGGTAGTGCTGGCAAGAGAGCGTCACAGCGAAGACGTTCGACATCAATAAGCTTATTCGTATATCAATTCGTATGCCCTGAATCTCCATTGCAATGAGCCATGCTCTGTTGAATATCATTAAGGTATCAATCTTTTCGATGAATACCTCGATTTTATTCGCTGGTTTTTTATTGCTGCGCCAATTACGATTTATTCAGTAAGGCCAATTATTCATTTTATAATCAAGTGGTTACGCATCCTCTTGTATTCAGTCATCTCGCTTTTCTGGCCTTTATTACTCGTATTGATGAAACCTTCATTTCGTTTATGGGATAAAACATGGCGCACGCTGAGTTTGATAAAATAATGATCGATCTGGTTGATTATGCCTACGAGCAAACAGCCTTTAATAATGAGACGCTCCGGATGGCGCGTTTTTGTCTGCTGGATTCAATTGGCTGCGCGATAGCCGCCTCTACAGATGCCGACTGTTCCAGACTCATGCGCAGCGCGCAATTCAGTCGCAACCCTCAGGGGGTCCCGGTCATGGGGACGCCATTGCGGTTAGGGCCAATCGAAGCGGCTTTTCAAATTGGTTCGATGATCCGCTGGCTTGAGTTTAACGATACCTGGCTGGCGCAAGAGTGGGGACATCCGTCCGATAACCTTGGGGCAATCCTGGCCGCTGCCGCGTGGCGGAGCCTCTCCGATAGCGCCCAGCCAGAGGTAAGTATGGCGGCGGTTCTGAACACCATGATCAGGGCGTATGAAATTCATGGCGTACTGTGCCTGTCGAACTGTTTTAATGCGCTAGGTATTGATCATGTCGTGCTGGTCAAGGTGGCTTCGGCGATTGCAGCCGCACAGATCATGGGATTATCGAAGGATCAGGCGCTGAGTGCGCTTTCCAACGTGATTATTGATGGCCATGCGCTCAGAACTTACCGACATGCACCTAATGCAGGCACCCGTAAATCATGGGCCGCCGGCGATGCCACAGCTCGCGGACTGCAATTGGCGCTGTTTGCCCAGGCAGATGAAATGGGGTATCCGACGGCGTTAACGGCTAAACGCTGGGGATTTGATGACGCGGTGCTACGCGGTCAGTCGTTCAACCTGACGCGAGATCTCTCAGACTTCGTCATCAATAATATATTGTTTAAAGTTCCCAATCCTGCTGAATATCATGCTCAGACCGCGGTCGAGGCGGCAATTAACCTGCGTGGAAAAATACTTGCCGCCGGTTATTCACCTGAATCAATCGAATATGTTCGCGTAGAAACGACGCGTCCGGCGATTCAAATTATTGATAAATCAGGTGTGCTGAATAACTCAGCCGATCGCGACCACTGCCTGCAATATATGGTAGCGGTAGGGCTACAAACTGGAAATCTGACGATTAGGGATTTCCATGAGCCATTGGCCTGCGATCCGCAACTGGAAGCCTTACGCCACAAAATTACCTGCACTGAACGTCCTTCTTTTACCGAAAGCTACTACGACCCAGAAAAACGCGCGATCCCGAATGCGCTGTACATTAAATGTCGTGGAATGACGGAGGAGATTGCCGAGCTTATTGAATATCCGCTTGGTCACGTCCGCCGTCGTGAGGAGTGTTTTGACGCACTGTTAACCAAATTCCATCTGAATCTTTCAGACAGCCCGCTCCGCGATCGGGCGGACAGACTGGCCGATATCCTGACCACTGGCCCGGCGCTTGAGACTATGTCTGTTAATGAGTTCCTGAAACTTTTTTCCTGGCATTAATCCATTTCTGAATCATTGACATAAATTTATAACGCTAAAGGTGAATGAAGTGAAAAAGGCAATACTGGTTGGCTGTGGTGCAGAGATTGGCGCAAATCTGTTGATTCAAAACGATCCGCAGAATGATGGTTTCGTGGTGCAGACCGTAGTAACGAATCCGCCTGCTACTGATAAACACTATCCGGAGTTACGTCCGATTGATGGCATTGTGGCGCGTCTGGCGATGGCGCAACCTGGCATTCAATCCCGGGTCGAGATAATAAATGACGATACGCTGCAAATTGACGGTCGTGAAATTCATTTCTTCTTTGGCGATTTAGCCAAAGTGTGCCCACCCGTTAACGGGCGCTTTGATATCGGTTTTATTGCCACCAGCAAACAGGATATGGATCAGCACAGTCCTGTGGCTCGCAACATGCAGGAGCTGGCTAATGTAGTGCTGGGTGTCGCTGAGGCTGATAGCCTAAAAAGTATTTATGGCTGCCTTGGCGATCTGACGAGTGACGATATCAGTACGATTCAGCGTAAGGTAGTAAGTTCTGGTATGTACTGTCTGGGTTCCTGCCAGACCAATGGGATGCATGCTTCATTACGTGTTGTGGTTGAGGCACTAAATGCTATCCATGGCAACGCTTCGCAAATTGTGTCGGTTGAAACCGATATTGTGCATCCAGATACGCCGAATGGCGTACTTGGCACTCGCTCCTTTGAAGGCCGTATGCAGGATGCTCGCGACAATCTGCGTCCCAGCTTCTCGCAAATTGCCATGAGCCAGAAAAAAGTTATGCCGTGGGCGCCGTTGGTGAATACGGTGTCGCTTCGCGCGCCAGTTCATGCCCCTGGCTATCAGATTAACCGCTTTATCGTCGAAGATAACGGTGCTTTAACGACTGGTTTAATTGAAGCCGCTATTGAGCGCGTGAACAAGCTGCATCCTCATGTAGTGATGGCCTCGCGGTCGCCTCTTGGGGGACGCGCTTATGCTTATGAGCGCCGCTGTTCGACAATTCTCTCTGACGCTAACCATTTACTCATTCTTCGACCCGCATATCTGGCGAAGCAGAATCTGAGCGAAGTGATTATCCAGTCCTTTGTTAACAATTCGGTAGGGTATACCGCAGTTGTTCGCGCCGTTGCGCGCAATATTGCCCAAGGTCTACCGGTGGCAACCTTTCAGGAGATTGAAAAATGACACGTTCCCATACCGTTGATTTTTTAAATTCTGGTTTTGTGGTGAAAACCGCCATGTCTCCTGATTTTAATAGCAAGCTAAAGGCTGAGGTTGAGCAAATCCGCGCGTTACATGCTCTTTATCCGGAACTGATGGTGCCGGTGTTACACGAGGGAGTTGCCGCCGGACGTCAGTTTTATGTTCTGGAAAAGAAAGCCTCACTTCCGCTATCGGCTATCGTGCTTGATGAACAAAGGACGCTCGCGGCGCGGCGCAAAATAGTTCTGAATGCCCTGGAGAACATCCAAACCGCGATTGGACTGGAGATAGAAAACCAACCTGCACGGGTCAGCGATATGCCTGCCAGGTTGCAGGAGGAGTGGGAAGCTACGCGATTTGCGCACGATCTGTTTGATAAACCGGTTTTACTGAATGGCGTCCGTTTTAGCATTACCGCCAGAGAGGTTATCGAAAAAGCGATCGAGATGGCGCGTGGTGAAGAATTTCGATCGGTAGAAAAGGCTCATTTCAATTTTCACTTTGGCAACGTGCTTTATGACGAAGAACGTTCATTGACTCATTTCATCGATCCTGATTTTTCCGTCAGTGGCCTCGATCCCCTTTTCGGCTTTTCGCGCTTTGCTTTTTCGTTCTGGCATGAGCTGGCAGCCGAGGTTGAAGACGCAGTGAAAATGGTACCGATGTCTGACGCACTCATGTTTGTTCTGGCGAAACAGGATTACGGCAATATTCTCAGCGAAATTCCGGAAATTGGCGGTATTTCCGGGCTGCTGCCGATAATGGGCGAGAATATGCGTCATCGCTTTTATGTCCTCACCGCTTACTGCTTCCTCAGGAGCATCCGTATTAATGGCAGCAAGCAGCCGTGGAAAACGCCGCGCTCTCCGGTTATCGCCCGGCCTGAGGAGGTACTTATGCTTGGGATGCTGACCTATCTCGAAGGGGCGAGCGTCGCGAGCGAAAGTCTGTGCGCGTAATTTCATTCTAATAAAGGACCTGCGGATATGTCGTTGGTAAGTAGTAGTACTCTTGATCAAGGTTTTGAGGCGCCGAGGCGCTATTTAGCCGCCGCGGCCATATTAATTGGCGTGCTGATGGCGGCGCTGGATAGCTCTATTGTCAATATCGCATTGCCCACCATTGCCAGTGCGTTACAGGTCGATTCGGCGTCCAGTATCTGGATCACCAACGGCTATCAGGTAGCCAGCGCGGCGACGATGCTGATTTGCGCGTCCCTGGGCAGCAGAATCGGTGAGAAGCGTTTTTACACGGCGGGAATGGTGTTATTTACGCTCTCTTCGCTGGGCTGTAGCCTTGCGCCGACCTTTGGCGTACTGGTTACCATGCGGATACTACAAGGGGTAAGTTATGCGGTCATGATAAGCGTGGGGCTGGGATTATATCGGGTTATTTTTCCACCTCGCGCGCTAGGAACGATATTCGGGCTGAATGCGCTGGCCTTTGCGGTTGGCACGGCAATCGGTCCGGCGTTGGGCGGACTTATCATTTCGTATCTTTCCTGGCCGTGGCTTTTCTATATCAATATCCCGCTTGGCGGCGCTGCGATTATTTTCTCCCTGATTTCATTAGGGGCGGATAACGAAAAGGAGAAGGGCTTTGATTGGGCAGGGGCTCTGAGTTCGGCAGCAGCATTGGGCTTGATGGTGGTGGCAGTCGATCAAATTGGCCGCTGGGAGAGCCTGACGCTTATCTATTGCGCGGCGGCGTCAGTGGCGTTATTTGCTTTCTTTATTATCGTCCAGACACGAGCAAAGCACCCCTTATTGCCGCTTGATATATTTCGTTCACGGCAATATAGCTTTGCGGTGCTTTCATCCGTCTCTATGTTCGTGGCTCAGGGAATGGCGCTGGTCGGCTTACCGTTTGTGTTGCAACATAGCTATCACTATTCAGTGCTTGAATCGGCGTTTATCTTTACGCCGTGGCCGGTGGCTGTCGCCTTCTGCGCCCCGGTAGCGGGAAGACTGTCAAACCGTTTTAATCCGACGCAAATTTCTACCGTCGGGGTGGTTATCTTTTGTCTTGGCTTAGGGTCGTTGGCGCTATTGCCGCACGCCGCGACGGTGAATGATTTCTTGTGGCGCGTTGCCGTTTGCGGGGTGGGGTATGGCTTATTCCTGCCGCCAAACAACAAGGAGATGTTTGCCAATGTTTCAGCAAATCGCACGGTAACGGCCTCCGGCGTACTATCAACGGCCAGGACGACAGGGCAGTCCATCGGTGCGGCGCTGGTGGCGATGGTCATTGCGCTGTTGAACGGCTTAACCGGCCCAGGCGGCGCACAGTTTGCCGTTTATGTGTTTGGCTTCGCCTGCGCTATTGCGGCAATATCCTCTATTGCCAGCACCTTACGCTTGCATCGCTAAAGAAGGGAATGCCGGTAGTGGTGAAAATGCAACCGCTACTGGCATGTTCGATTATGTGTTTTTAGCATTTTTACCCGCTTAGCTCCGGTATAAAATTTTTAATACATTCAGCAAAACAGATTGTTTTCTTTCGTTATAATAAGGCACTTGAATGCGCTGACGCCCGGACTGGACCTGCTTTCTGATGCTGGACATACAAAATATCGCCTGCCTGCGGGATGAACGAACCCTTTTTACCCACTTATCGTTTTCGGTACAGCCAGGCGAGATTATTCAAATTTCAGGCCCCAACGGCGCGGGAAAAACCTCGTTATTACATCTCTTAACCGGGTTATCGACGCCAGAAGAAGGGGAAATTCTCTGGCAGGGAAAACCGCTGCGGCGTACTCGCGATAGCTGGCACGCGCAGCTCTTATGGCTCGGTCATCAGGTTGGTGTGAAAGGGGCGCTCACGGCGGACGAAAATCTGCGCTTTTACCATCCCGAGGCGACCATTGAGGCGCGCTGGCAGGCGCTGGCGCAGGTTGAGCTGGTGGGCTTTGAAGATGTTCAGGTAGCGCAACTCTCCGCCGGGCAACAGCGGCGCGTCGCGCTGGCGAGACTATGGCTCAGCCGGGCGACGTTCTGGATTTTAGATGAACCCTTCACCGCGCTCGATGCGGCTGGCGTACAAACGCTGACCACCCGGCTGGAGCAGCACGTCGGCCAGGGCGGTGCGGTCATCCTGACCACCCATCAACCCCTGCGCCCGCTCTGCGTTCCCTTACGCACGATTATGTTGAGCGACGATGAGGCGATCGCGGCATGATCAAGCAGATATTCTGGCGCGACCTGCGCCTTGCCTTTCGCAATTACGCCGAAATTATCAACCCGCTGTGGTTTTTCCTGATTATTATCACCCTGTTCCCCCTCAGTATCGGCCCTGAACCGCAGCTGCTCCGGCAGATTGCGCCGGGCATTGTGTGGGTGGCGGCGCTGCTCTCTTCGCTGCTGGCAATGGACCGGCTGTTTCGCGATGACTGGCTGGATGGCTCGCTGCAGCAAATGATGCTGATGCCGGTACCGCTGTCGCTGGTGGTGCTGGCAAAGATTGCGGCGCATTGGGTGGTCTCCGGGCTGCCGCTGCTGATAATCTCTCCGCTGATCGCCATGTTATTTGGACTTTCGACGGCGGAGTGGCAGGTGCTGGCCCTGACGCTATTGATGGGCACGCCAACGCTGAGCTTTATTGGCGCCATCGGCGTGGGGCTGACCGTCGGCCTTCGGCGCGGCGGCGTATTGCTGAGCCTGCTGGTGCTGCCGCTGATGATTCCGTTACTGATTTTCGCCACCGCCGCCGTGGGCGCGGCGCAGATGCAGTTACCGGTTGACGGCTATATGGCCATCCTTGGCGCCTTTCTGGCAGGAAGCGCCACTTTAAGTCCGTTTGCTACCGCGGCGGCACTCAGAATTAGCGTGCAATAATTCCCGTTCCCTCGGGGCAATGAGGCAAAAAAAATGTGGAAAGTGTTACATCAACTCGCCATTCCAGAGCGCCTGTATAGCGTATGCGGACGATGCATTCCGCTGATGGCTATCCTCAGCGCGCTGTTTCTGGTGGTGGGCTGCGTCTGGGGATTTGTCTACGCCCCGGCAGATTATCAACAGGGTGAAAGCTATCGCATCATGTATCTGCACGTCCCGGCGGCGATGTGGTCGATGGGGATTTACGGCTCAATGGCCGTCACCGCTTTTGTCGGCCTGGTCTGGCAGATGAAAATGGCGGATAAAGCGGTGATGGCGATGGCGCTGCCAGGCGCGGTTTATACCTTTATTGCGCTGGTGACCGGTTCCGCGTGGGGAAAACCGATGTGGGGAACCTGGTGGGTGTGGGATGCGCGTCTGACATCCGAACTGGTCCTGCTGTTTTTATACGTCGGGGTGATTGGCCTGTATCACGCTTTTGACGATCGCCGGCTGGCCGGGCGCGCCGCCGGGATACTGGTGCTGGTCGGGGTGGTCAACCTGCCGATTATTCATTATTCCGTGGAGTGGTGGAACACCCTGCATCAGGGCTCGACCAATATGCAGAAAACCATCGACCCGTCGATGCGCATGCCGTTGCGTTTAACCATTTTCGGTTTCTTATTCCTCTTTATTACTCTGACATTAATGCGTATGCGTAATTTAATTCTGTTGCAGGAGCGCCGCCGCCCGTGGGTCGTGGCGCTGGCTGGCGCAAGTAAGCGTGAGGAGAACTCATGACCAGCGCTTTTCACTCCTGGAGCGATTTCTGGCAGATGGGCGGCTACGCCTTTTATGTCTGGCTGGCGGTTGCAGTGACGGTCATCGCGCTGCTGATTTTGTTCATCCACACCCGCTGGCAGCGCCGGGCGCTACTGGCGGATATACGCCGGCAGATGGCGCGCGAGCGCCGGGTATCGGCGGCGCGTAAGCAAAGGTCAATGAAGGGAGATGCGTTGTGAATCCTCGGCGTAAAGTACGTCTCTGGCTCGCCTGCGGAGTGATTGGGGGGCTGGCGCTGACCGTTGGTCTGGTGATGTATGCATTAAGCTCCAATATCGATCTCTTCTATACACCGGGCGAAGTGATATACGGCAAACGGGAAAATGGCCAGAAGCCAGAGCCGGGGCAGCGTCTACGTATCGGCGGCATGGTGATGCCCGGCAGCGTGAAGCGTGACGATAAAACCCTCGATGTGACCTTCAAACTCTATGATGCCCGCGGCGTCGTCGAGGTGAGCTATACCGGGATCCTGCCGGCGTTGTTCCGCGAAGGGCAGGGGGTCGTAGCCCAGGGGACGCTGCAGGACGGGACGCATATCCGCGCGAAAGAAGTGCTGGCGAAACACGATGAAAATTACACCCCTCCGGAAGTGAAAGAAGCGATGGAAGAGAATCATCATCCGGCTGAGAAGCCGCAGGGAGCCGCGCAATGATCCCTGAAATCGGCCTCTTCCTGCTGTGCCTGGCATTGGGCATTTCCTGCCTGCTGGCGCTATTTCCCTCCTGGGGCGCGATGCGGCAGGATGCGCGGATGATGGCGCTGGCGAAGCCGCTGTCGGTAGCGATGTTTGCCGCCATCCTCGGGGCGTTTCTCATTCTGGTGTACGCCTTTGTGGTGAATGACTTCACCGTTCTGTATGTCGTCAGTAACTCGAATACGCTGCTGCCGGTGTGGTATCGCGTCGCGGCGACCTGGGGGGCGCACGAGGGATCGTTGTTGCTGTGGGTATTGCTGATGAGCGGCTGGACCTGCGCGGTCGCGGCCCTGAGCCGTAATATTCCGCTGGAGGCCTCTTCACGGGTGCTGGCGGTGATGGGGATGATCTCCTTCTGCTTCCTGGCGTTTATCCTGCTGACCTCAAATCCGTTCGTGCGCACGCTACCTGATTTCCCCATCGAAGGGCGCGATCTGAACCCGATGCTGCAGGATATCGGGCTGATCTTCCACCCGCCTATGCTGTACATGGGCTACGTGGGCTTCTCCGTGGCTTTCGCTTTCGCCATTGCGTCGCTGATGACCGGGCGTCTTGATAGCGCGTGGGCGCGCTGGTCACGCCCGTGGACGCTGGCGGCGTGGAGCTTTCTGACGGTCGGTATCGTGCTGGGGTCGGCGTGGGCCTATTATGAGCTCGGCTGGGGCGGCTGGTGGTTCTGGGATCCGGTAGAAAACGCCTCCCTGATGCCGTGGCTGGCGGGAACCGCGCTGATCCACTCGCTATCGGTCACCGAAAAGCGCGGCAGCTTTAAATCCTGGACCGTGCTGCTGGCGATTCTGGCGTTCTCGCTGTGCCTGCTGGGCACTTTCCTGGTGCGTTCCGGGGTACTGATTTCCGTACACTCCTTCGCTTCTGATCCTACGCGCGGCATGTTTATTCTGGCGCTGCTGGTGATCACTATCGGCGGTTCGCTGCTGTTATTCGCCATCAAAGGCGGCAAGGTACGCTCCCGGGTGCGTCACGAACTGTGGTCGCGCGAGTCGCTGCTGCTGGGCAACAATGTGCTGCTGATTGCCGCCATGCTGGTGGTACTGCTGGGAACGCTGCTGCCGCTGATACACAAGCTACTAGGCCTGGGCAGCATTTCTATCGGCGAGCCGTTCTTTAATTCCCTCTTTATTGCGCTGATGATCCCGTTCTCGCTGCTGCTTGGTATCGGGCCGCTGGTGCGCTGGCGTCGCGATGAATTCCACAAGCTGCGTAAGCGACTGCTGATTGCCGCGGTGGTTGCCATCGTACTGGCCATCGCACTGCCGTGGCTGATGCAGGATCGTATTAAAGCCATGACCGTGGTTGGCCTGCTGATGTCGCTATGGGCATTCGTGCTTACCGTGATGGAAGTGGTGGAGCGCGCCACCGACCGCCATCCCTTCTGGCGCGGGTTGACCCGCCTCGGACGCAGTCACTGGGGAATGGTCGCCGGCCACGTAGGGCTGGTGGTCACCGTCATTGGCATCGCCTTCAGTCAGAATTACAGCATCGAACGTGACGTGCGGATGAAGCCGGGCGATAGCGTCGATATCCACCAGTATCACTTTGTGTTCCGTGACGTGCGGGATATCACCGGGCCGAACTACTTCGGCGGTGAAGGGGTGATCGAAGTTTCTCAAAATGGCCGTCACGTGAGTACGCTGCGGGCGGAAAAACGCATTTACAGCAGCAGCCGGATGGAAATGACCGAAGCCGCCATCGACGGCGGGCTGGTACGCGACCTGTACGCTGCGCTGGGTGAAGAGCTGGCCGACGGTAGCTGGGCGGTGCGCTTGTACTATAAACCTTTTGTTCGCTGGATCTGGTTCGGCGGGATGTTAATGGCGTTTGGCGGCGTGCTGTGCATTCTGGACCCACGTTACCGCTTACGTAAATCACTGCCGGAGAACGCGTCATGAACCGCAAAGTCTTATATTTACCGCTGGCTATCTTTCTGATTCTGGCGGCGGCGCTGATGTGGCAACTAATGCGCAACAGCGACGGCGACGATCCTACCGTGCTTGAATCGGCGCTGGTGGGTAAGCCTCTGCCGGATTTCCGCCTGGCGTCACTGGAAAAACCGGATGTCATGCTGGATCCCTCTAACATTATCAATGGTAAGCCGGTGCTGATTAACGTCTGGGCCACCTGGTGCCCCACCTGTCGGGCGGAGCATCAGTATTTACGCTCCCTGGCGGCGCAGGGTATTCGCATCGTTGGCATCAACTATAAAGACGATCGCCAGAAAGCGGTGAACTGGCTGCACGAATTGGGCAACCCGTATGCGCTGGGGGTGTTTGACGGCGACGGTATGCTGGGGCTGGATCTTGGCGTGTATGGCGCGCCGGAAACTTTCCTCATCGACGGCAAAGGCATTATCCGCTACCGCCATGCCGGCGATGTGAACGAGCGGGTCTGGCAGCAGGAGATTCTGCCGCTGTGGAATAAATATAGCCAGCAGGGGGGCGCGTGAAATATCTGCTCATCACTTTACTGACGGCGCTGCTCTCGTTTCAGGCGCTGGCGGCGATTGATACCTATCCATTTAAAGATGAAGCCCAGGAGCAGCAGTTCCGCCAGTTGACCGAACAGCTACGCTGCCCGAAATGCCAGAACAACAGTATTGCCGATTCGAACTCGATGATTGCCGCCGACATGCGCAAAAAGGTCTGGCAATTGATGGAGCAGGGACAAAGCAATCAGCAAATCACCGATTACATGGTGGCGCGCTACGGCAACTTCGTGACCTACGAACCGCCGGTGACCCCCGCGACGATTATCCTCTGGCTGCTGCCGGCTTGTTTCGTTGTGGGCGGCGCGCTGGTGATTTTCCGTTTAAGCCGTCGCTCACGGGCTGAACGCATCAGCGAGCTGAGCGCGCAGGAACAGGAACGCTTAAAGGCGCTGCTTGATGACAATAAAAGGACCCTGAAATGATTGTCGCTTTGCTCATCATGTTGGTGTTACTGCTGGGAACCGCGGCGCTGCTGTTTATTCCGTGGAGCGGCAGGCAGCGCGTTGACCGCAATACCATGAACCATATGATTTATCGGGCGCGCCTGCAGGAGCTTGATGAGGATCTTTCAGCGGTGAACGCGGCGCAGCAACAGCAGCTGGTTGACGATTTACGCTTGAATTTATTGGAAGATTTGCCTGAATCTGCCGAAACGAATCACAAAAATAGTAGTTATTGGGTGTATATTCTTGGGGTTATTATACTAACCTCTTTATGCGTAGGGGTTTTTATCCGAACGAGTTACATGACCCGCGTGGTTGAGTGGCAGCAAGTTGTCCAGCAAACGCCGCAGCTGATGCAGCGGGTGATGGATCCGCAGGGCAAACCGTTGTCGGAAGAAGAGCTGTTTCGACTGGCGCTGGGGTTACGTACCCGCCTGCAGCAATACCCGGCCGACCAGCTGAGCTGGACGATGCTCGGCAGGCTGCAACTGGTGCTCAATAATCCAGGCGCCGCGTTACAGGCGTTTGATAAGGCACGACAGCTGGCGCCAGGCAACGCCGATGCGCAGCTGGGATACACCGAAGCGTTACTTCACTCTACGGATCCCAACGATAGCCGTGAAGCCCAGCAACTGCTCGATACGTTGCTGAAGAATAATCATAACGATGTGCGGGTGCTTAGCCTCGCGGCGTTTAACGCCTTTGAACATCAGCAGTATGACAAAGCGATCGCGGCGTGGCAGCTGATGCTGCAACTGTTACCGGCGGATGATACTCAACGTGAAATTATCATTCGTAGTATTGACCGGGCGAAAAAAGAACAAGCCGCTACACTGAAATAATTAAAATAACGTGAGTATTGCTCGAAGGCATATTGGATTTGCAATGGGTTATCGCTCTGAAATCACAGGATAATCATCCCCGGCTGATTATCCTGGCTCCGAAAATCTCCAAAAACACAGTTGGATTAGAAGGTGAGTGCAATCGTTATAGATTTATTTATATAACGATTGCCATCTGGCAGGGACTTTTGCGTCTTTCATTTAGGAAAAGGGTTAAATAATAAGATGAGTAAACTTTCACTGGAACGCTCTGGTAGGCGAAAAATTATATTTATCGCCTTGCTGGTTGGGATCATTATTGGCGTGGTGTTGCTGGCCGGCACTGCGACTATTATGCATAAAACCAGCGATACCGAATTTTGTGTGTCGTGTCATACCATGCAGCAGCCTCTGGCGGAATATCAGGGCAGCGTGCATTTCCAGAACGATAAAGGTATTCGCGCCGAGTGCGCCGATTGCCACGTTCCTCATCAGCCGATCGATTATATGCTAACCAAAATTGGCGCCCTGAAAGATGTCTGGGGTGAAATGACCGGCAAAATCGACACCCCGGAAAAATACGAGGCGCATAAACTGGCGATGGCCCAGAGCGTCTGGGATGGGTTGAAGAAGAGCGATTCGGCGACCTGCCGTTCCTGCCACGACTATAAAGCGATGGATATTCTGGCGCAGACTCCTGAAGCCCGTAAGCAGCACCCGGTCGCGATCAAAGAGGGCGAAACCTGCATCGACTGCCATAAAGGCGTGGCGCATATTCTGCCGAACATGAGCGGCCTGGCGGCGGCAGGGGCGAGCGAGCTCGCTAACGCGGCGGCGAAAACCCCGGCGACCGCGACCACTCTTTACACCATTCAGACCCAGCCGTTCTGGCTGAGCGAGAAAGCGGGTGACCATAACGACGGTAACCTGATGGCCTCCACTGAAGTGAAAGTGGTGAAACGTGAAGGCGACATGGTGCTGGCGGATGTTCATGGCTGGCAACAGGATGGCGTTACCGAAGCCTTCTACGCCGCGCGCGGTAAACGCATCATGAGCGCGCTGCTGGGCGAAGAAGCTCGCAAAGCGTTAAAAGTGTCTGGCTCCGTTACCGATGAAGAGACTAAACAGGTCTGGCATGAAGTCGATCTGCAGGTCTGGCTGCCTGCGAAAAATCTGATTGGCGATCAGCAAAAAATCTGGAGTTACGCTTCTGAATTAATGGCTAACAACTGTACCGGCTGTCATGGCCTGACCGAGTTGAATCGCTTTAACGCCAACCAGTGGATTGGGGTGGTTAAAGGTATGTCCGGCCGTACTTCACTGACTCAGGAACAGGTTCGTCTCCTGACCCAGTACGTACAAAAACATGCGAGCGACATGCCAGCAGCGGCCAATCAGGACAAACAATAAGGAGCCATGATGAAAAAGAATAACGATTATGACATGGCGGATCAGAGCCAGGAATCCGGTATGAATCTGACGCGTCGCCGTTTTCTGGCTGGCGCCAGCGCCCTGATGGCGGCGCCGCTGCTGGCGGGGCTGTGGCCGCGTTCGGCGCTGGCGGAGGCCATCAGCCAGGCGATGCCGCAGTTTATTGCATTGCGCCAGGCGGAAAGTGGGATTCTCACCGGCGCTCACTGGGGCGCGTTTGAAGCCATCGTCCGCGACGGCAAAATGGTTGACGTTCGCCCGATCAAAGACGATCCGTATCCCAACGAACTGATTACCATGGCGCCGTATCAGGTTCACGCCGAAAACCGGATTAAATATCCGATGGTGCGTAAAAGCTGGTTAGAAGGCGGGGCGAAAAACTGTAAGCCGGAGCTGCGTGGCCGCGATGAGTGGGTCCGCGTCAGCTGGGATAAAGCCCTGCATCTGGTGGCGGGTGAAATCAGCCGTCTGCAAAAAGAGCATGGCCCATCATCTATTTATGCCGGTTCTTACGGCTGGAAAAGCGTCGGGATGTTCCACAACCCGAGAACGCTGCTGCAGCGCATGATGAACCTGGCGGGCGGCTTTGTCGGCTATTCCGGCGACTACTCCACCGGCGCGGCGCAGGTGATTATGCCGCACGTGGTCGGCTCTGTTGAAGTTTACGAACAGCAGACCGCGTGGCCAAACGTGATTGATAACAGCGAGCTGGTGGTGATGATCGGTTGTAACCCAATGATCACGTTGAAAAACAGCTGGAACCTGCCGGATCACGTCGGCCAGACGGGTTTTGAAGCGCTGAAGAAAAAGGGCACCCGGATGATCTGTATCGACCCGGTGCGCAGCGACAGCGCGCGTGAGTTAGGCGCCGAGTGGATCGCCCCGCGCAGCTACACCGACTGCGCGCTGATGGCGGGGGTAGCCCATACGCTGCTGGCAGAAAATCTACATAACCCAGATTTCCTGAAAACCTACACCGTAGGGTTCGATAAATTTGAAGCCTACCTGAACGGTAAAGAAGATGGCGTCGTCAAAGATGCCAACTGGGCTGCGGATATCAGCGGCGTTGATGCTGAGACCATCAAGCAGCTGGCGCGAGATATGGCGAAGCATCGCACCATGATCATGGGCGGCTGGGGCATTCAGCGTCAGCATCATGGCGAACAGGCCCACTGGATGATGGTGACGCTGGCGGCGATGCTGGGGCAGATTGGCCTGCCCGGCGGCGGTTTCGGCTTCAGTTATCACTACTCTTCCGGCGGTAGCCCAACCGCGCGCGGCGGCATTCTGGCGGGGATCTCCGCCGGTAGCCCAACGTCGCCGGCGGCGAAAGATATTACGCCGTTCCCGGTGGCGCGCATCGCCGATGCGCTGGCGAACCCAGGTAAGACCATCGACTATAACGGCACGAAAGTCACCTATCCGGATATTAAAATGGTGTACGTGGCGGGCGGTAATACCTTCCACCAGCATCAGGATACCAACAACCTGGTGAAAGCCTGGCAGCATCCGGAAACCGTGGTGGTGAACGAACCGTACTGGACGGCGACGGCGAAACACGCCGACATCGTACTGCCGGTGACCACCACCTACGAGCGTAACGATATGGACATGGGCGGCGACTATTCACAGCTTTATGTCTTCCCGCTGCGCCAGTGCGTACCGCCGCAGAACGAAGCGAAAAACGACTTTGATGTTTTTGCGGGGATTGCCGAGATCCTTGGGGTGCACGAGGCCTTTACCGAAGGCAAAGATGAGATGCTGTGGTTGAAGGGCATGTATGACGAGATGAAAGCCCAGGCGCGCAACGCCCGCGTGGCGCTGCCGCCGTTTGATATGTTCTGGGCTTCCAACAATTACATTCGCTTCCCGATCCCGCAAGAGAACACCCAATGGGTGCGTTTCGCCGATTTCCGCGAGAACCCGCTGCTCAACCCGCTGGGGACGCCGTCAGGGAAAATCGAGATCTACTCTGACGCCATCGCCAAAATGGGCTACGAGGACTGTAAAGCGATTCCAACCTGGATGCCGCCGCACGAGTGGTATCGCGGACCAGAGGCCGAGAAATATCCGCTGTCGCTCAATACCGGTCACCCGATTAACCGTCTGCACTCTCAGCTCGATAATACGCCTCTGCGCAAGAAATATGCGGTGGCCGATCGTGAAGCTATCTGGATCCATCCGAAAGATGCGAGCGCACGCGGCATCAGCGAAGGCGATCTGGTTCGCGCCTTTAACGATCGCGGGCAGATCCTGGTCGGAGCGGTGATTACCGATAACGTTCGCGAAGGCGTGGTGCGCATCAGTGAAGGGGCATGGTTTGATCCGGCCGATCCGTCGCAGCCGGGATCGCTGTGTAAAAACGGTAACGTCAACTGTCTGACCTTTGACGTCGGCTCCTCCAGCCTGGCGCAGGGGAACTGTGGCCAGATGTCGCAGCTGCAGATCGAGAAGTACACCGGACCGGCGTTGAAAAACACCGCGCACGATGTGCCGGTAGGCGCGTAACCCGCAGCTGACGTTTGAAAGACAAAACGGACACTTCCGTGAGGGGTGTCCGTTTATCAGGTGAAAGTGAATATATTCACGGCATCTCTAATTTCACAACGTCTTATTTCCTGTACTGCATGAGCCTGGCTTTTGGGTGTATACCTAAACGTATGCCAATTGCCTCGCTTAAAACTCTTTCAGGAGCACTTACCCAGCTCATCGGAAAGCTTGTTGAGTTCATCCTGAATGTGTTTACGTCGCTGTTTCAGCAGTAAGCGGGTTGGAATGATGCGCTCGATAATTGTCGGCTTCTTATATACATACTCTGTAACGAGCTGTTTAATATCTTCCTCTGACCAACCGTCCATCACCGGCGTTGGGTTGTAGAGAAGATTTGACTGGAGGGCAGGGGCAACCTCCTCATCCAGAATCACAAAGATCTCTTCCCGACTTAAACCAGACTCCTTTAACTTCTGCGCCATCCATCGGTAGTCGTAGTCCTGGAGTTCGCGTCCGGTAAACAGCTCCGATAATGCGTGCCAGACAGGAACTCGGGTCATCAGTTGAGCTTCTGTTAGTTGCATATTAGTTTCTCCCCTGTGGCCGGCAATACCCAATGGCCCGATGCTACAGTGTATGTCAGATATCTGGATAAACGATAGTCAGAAATAGCACCGGACTTACAAGGCAAAAATATCTGGCCTGAATATAAATAACTCGATACTCTGAAATAATATTAACAGTAAGCGATCTTCTTAATGCAGATTAGAACTTACTGAATAAGATCTTTTTGATGCTAATGTTTTAATAAAAAAAGGATTTTTTCCAGGAAGCTACGCCATGTTTCACCCCACGGTTCGGGATGGAACCTGTCATTCGCAATTTTCTTCATAATGGAGCTAAGCGCTTCTTCATCTTCGATTTCTAATAAAGAGGAAATTTCTAATTTAGCATCTTCAATTGATGAAATACTATAGTCACGATATCTGTCGATAATCTCATTAATCGAATTGCCAAAATCATCGTGCTCGTTACTAAAATAAATAGTGAGCATATCCTGTATGGCAGGGTACTTACGACCCGGTTTTTTATCCCATATATGGGTAAGACGTGAGAACATAGTACGGTTTCCCCTGATAAACTTGTTTCAGTAACACTACACGGACAGTATAACTGGTTTCTTTGACATTTAGTCCCTGCCGGAACCCGTATCCAATTGCACTACCGGTTTTATAGGTCAATTCAAGTGGACGAGAACCTGCGCCTGAATTTGCCCAATATACTACTTTGAGTTTATTGGCTTTTAATGCGTTACTGATAGCCTTTTCCGCATGTTGTACAGAATAAAATGATGATACAGACCTCATCTGAGGGCTTCGCGCCAGACGTTCCAGT
This sequence comes from Klebsiella sp. 141251, assembly GCF_050600725.1. Taxonomy (NCBI): domain Bacteria; kingdom Pseudomonadati; phylum Pseudomonadota; class Gammaproteobacteria; order Enterobacterales; family Enterobacteriaceae; genus Klebsiella; species Klebsiella sp. 141251. The sequence continues at coordinate 64,313 of NZ_JAQIRG010000004.1, read as the reverse complement.
AACTCTTTTTCTGAAATCGATACGTGTTTGGATAGCGTGTGACCGCCAATTTTTACTGGGCGTACGGCTTCATGATCTATGATTCTAAAATTTCCTGCGCGGACATAAGCAACACGAGCAGCGCCTAAAGCGAGGCCAAATGCAGCCGGGACAGCAATATCTACGGTCAGGCCAATGCTCATTGCTGTCTTTTCGTCGGCGCCTAACTGACGTGCAGTTTCAACAGCTAACTGGTAAGCCGCTGTACGGGTATCGCGGCCTGTGATGATTTGGTCAATTGATGCATGAAGGCTATCGAGTCCATGGGCGCCAACGACGACACAGGCCGCTTTGGTCAACATAGTTGGGTCAGGAGCCGCGCATAAAATCGTAGCTCCGGCTAATTCAACAGTACTCATTGCTACATCGAGCCCACCTAGCAATCTGTTTTGTAGTGTCTCCGCTTCTGTCACTGTTTTATCAGACATTACTGCCGCCAACTGAACTGGCGACATTACAATATATAATCCATTATTCATAGTGCCCCCTGATATCTACCTGGCGATAGTAAAAAACATTATCGTGATTCGCAAATGAATCTCTACAAGTAATTTTTGTTTCTTGGCTTTTGGTTTTTTTACGGGTGAGTTTTGTCGGTGTAACCTATAATTTGGGCTTATATAAAACTATGTTTTATATGATCGAGAGAGGTATCGGCAAATTTTTTACATAGTGTCTTTCTATATTTAAAAATATAGCGATTGATTCACTTTAAGTTGTTAGATAATATTTTTATGAGTTTTATATATGGTGCTGGGTTTTATTCGTAGTATAAGACTGGCAGGATCGTCTACCGGGGTGTGTTCAGTCCCTTTTGCCGGGTTTCCATAGTTTTAGGCACCTCAAAAACAATAAAGCTTTATGAGGTGCCTAAAAGGTTCGGATTTAATTAGTTCTCTTCGGACTTCACGGGACAAATTGAGGGCACAAAAAAGCCCACAAGGCTTGCGCCGTGCGGGCTCTCAGGACTTCATCGGATGACTCTAATAATCACCGATGGAGAATTTTGGTGCTAGCGTCCTTGTAATTGATGGGGGAGCTGGTTGAGTTTGTTGGGGATTTTGATTTTTTTAATATCGGCCGCTTCCATCCCACCATATTTCGCTTTCCAGTTGTAATAGCTGGCTTCAGAAATTGCGGCCTCACGGCACACATCCTTGACGGTACGTCCGGCTTCAACGGACTTCAGAACGGCGATGATCTGGTGTTCAGTGAATCGGGCTTTACGCATGGCGATCTCCTCAGGGGACATACTCAGTATGTCGGAAGATCTCTAAAAGTGAATGGGCCGTTTTGCCGGGATACTTACACTTCAACCAGTGTCCGGGCTTTGATTTGCTGAACGGGGATCTCACCAATAGCAGGGAATACATCTTTCTCCAGTGAGCGCCAAATGTCTTTTGCGTAATCAGGGGTAACGCTTTTGCTTTTGAGCTGGAACCAGTTAGCGGCGACCGTTGAAAAAATGCTGTCCAGAGCGATTTGCTGCTGTTCCTCTGCAACTTCGGCCTGAATTTGTGGGTCAATTCCGTTGGCCAACAAGGCAAGGTAATCAGCTCTTAACCCTCGGGCATCAGCAAGCGAAAGTGCAGGCAATGCACCGAGCCCCATCATTGTTCGCTGCTTTGTTGCTGGGCGTTGATAACGGAAACGCCAGAGCTTTTTCCCGCTGGTTTTCACTATCAGGAAAAGCCCATCGCCATCATGCAGCGTTAGATCCTTCTCTAACGCTTTAGCGCGCAGAACTTCGGTGTTGGTCAGGGGGCGTGTTGTCCGTGCCACTGTGGCCGCTCCTACATGAATTGGTATACGCTTTTAGGTATACATCCTACCGTATACCTAAACGTATACCAATAATCACCGGATTTAGGCGGATGTTCTCGGACAACGACAGACACAAAAAAGCCCGCAGGGCTTGTGCCATGCGGGCTTTCTGTACTTCATCGGACGTATCCGGATCATGATTTGGTGGAGCTGGCGGGAGTTGAACCCGCGTCCGAAATTCCTACATACTATTATTACTATAATAAAAACAGTGATTTATTTTGTAAATCATTGTGTTAGTGTTATTTAGTGTTTGTCCGTTTTATGCGTTTTTAACGCTCTGCCGCCAAAGTGTCGCCACTTTTTTACGTGTAAATATCATCATAAACTTGAATTTCATCTATACAAACTTCTAGCTTGTAAAAGTCTGATAATTTATAAATGCTCAAAATTTCGTCATCAAGATTGCCCATAACATCCCAGTTCTTTTTGCGCCTGAGTCTATCACTTAGTTTTTCTCTATCCGAAAAGGACTGGCGCAATGGTACATACTCAAGAGTTTTCAGAACCTGCCACGAAACTGGTGGGGTACATTGAAATAAATCGGAAAGCACGGGACAGAAGTCGTTTTCTTTCATATCTTCATAACGCGCTTTTGGAGGGAGAACGACATTGACACCTCTCTCACTATCAGTATTGGCAGGAAGTTTTGTAGAACGATATGCAATCCCTACAATGTTGTAATTGTTGTTATCCCTACTTATCCACTGCATAAGTAAGTTTGGTATTATATATTCTTGAATAAATGAGGCATCACTGTGTTTTTTTAAATAGTTGCATGCAATTATGAGAGGCCATAATGCTAGGTAGGATAACATAGTCCTACTTGAAATTTCATCTTTAGGTGTTCCGTTACTTTTTTCTTCAACAAAAAATTTTCTTCGATATAGGATGTCGGCACTAAAATTTAACAGAAGTGATTTCTCGTCATGGGATTCAGTTATAAATGAAGATATATATAACTTATCAAAATCGGGTTTATCCATTTCACGCCAGCATATATATAATGAGGTGCCTAGATAAAGGCACGGCAGACCTGCAACTGAGTAGCGTTGTGCTTTAACTAAATGGCGCTGTTTGAAGGGGATATGAAAGATATCCTTTCTTGTGGATAGCGGACGTTCGGATTTCCTTACCCTAAAAAGCGGTTTCTCACTACTGCATATCTGTGTCAAAGGGATGCAGATATTTTTAATGTGCCGAGATACGAAATCTGGCTCAAGCATTTCCTCGAAAGAATCGTAAGCTGACTTGATATCTCCTGAAAGGTAACATTCCAAAGCGTTTATTATACCTTCCTGCATTGATTCTATGACTCTTAATCTGCTTTGAACTCTACGAGCTAACAGTCCATCATTAGCATCAATGTAATCTTTTAAACAGCTCTTGAATTTTTCACACTTAGAGGAAAAATCGCTGATGAGATCATTATTCTTACTAACTTCAATCGGAGGACGAATTGAAGATTTTTTCAAAATAGTATCAAATAACTTTCTTATTTCAATATTGAATGTTATGTCGTCTCGAGTATTGATAACCATTGAATTACTACCTTAAATTAGCTAAAGGATTTTTTAGCACAGCATCTTCTAAATGGTCAGGGGAAAAATGAGCGTAAATCATCGTCATTTTTATATCAGCATGGCCCAGAATATCGCGTAGCACCAAGATATTTCCTCCGTTCATCATAAAATGACTGGCAAACGTATGACGTAGAACATGGGTGCATTGCCCTTCGGGTAGATCAATACCTGCCCGTTTTACTGCACGCTCAAAGGCTTTTCTGCATGGCGTGAATAACTTCCCTCTGTTTTTGGGTAGTTCGTTGTACAGCTCCTGAGATATTGGAACGGTTCGATTTTTCTTGCCTTTGGTCTTTGTGTAGGTGATCCGGTATTTCGATAATTGGTGGCCCTGTAGGTTTTCGGCTTCGCTCCAACGCGCGCCGGTGGCCAGGCATATTTTTGCAACCATCAACAGGCTAGAGCTATGAGAATCTGCGCAAGCATCAAGCAGGCGTTTAATTTCTTCCGGGGTCAGGAACGCTAGTTCGCCCTCTGCGATTTTAAATGTTGGCAGCCCGGCAAGCGGGTTGGGGGCTGACCAGTGGCCCAGCTTTTTCAGTGTGCCAAAAACCGATGATAGGTTGCGCTGTTCAAGGTTTACCGTGCGGGGTTTAACGGGCGACATAAGCGCGCCATCTTCATTTCGCACTTCACCTTTTAGCCGTGCTTCGCGGTACTTCGTAAAGTCACCGGCGGTCAGTTCTGAGGCGATGGGATCGCCGAGGCCATTACAGATAATTCTAAGTTTCGCCATCAGGCGTTTGGGGTCTGCAAGCGTCTGCCCGTAGAGTGAGTGCCATTGCTCTATCACTTCTGACAGATGCCGCCGATCCTCCTTTTCCCCTAGCCATGGTTTTTTGTTTACTTCATCCATGGTGAAGTTTTCGAATGCTACGGCTTCGCCTTTCGTCGCAAATTGTTTACGCACACGCTTGCCGTCGCGCCCGTTCGGGTAGCATTCACACAACCATTTTCCGTTTGGCTGCTTTCTGATGGTCATATCAAAGGCTCTTAATTATTTTTAATGCGCGGCCTACTACCTCGATATCATCAAGGCTGCACTCAAAGGATGATTCGTCTTGATGGACCACCAATCTGTTTCCTGGTAGCCGTGTTAACTTCACGATGCTTTTTATTCCGTCGATATCTATCAACCACATACCGTTAACTGGGGGCGTTTGGCTGCGGTCCACTAAATAAGAATCTCCAGAAGTATTCACCAGCAATAGGTTGCCTGAGTCCGAGGGGAGCAGACTGCTATCAATGATTGCTTTTCCAGCATCGATCAATAAGCCACCGTTGAGAGTTGCCTTGTCAATTTCGGGGGAAACAAGCTCAGAAAGGGGTTTAACTTTGCTGGAGTTCACGAAATTAATATCTTCTTTGTGTTCGATATTTGAACCTACCTCGCCCTGTCCAGTAGTAAGCCACAGTAAAGAAACCCCAGTCTCCAAAGCACACTGAATCACCCATTCTGCCGGAAAGCTATCTCTTAAGTATCTGTTTGCCATAGTGCTTTTTGATGCGCCCAGGTGATCACACAGTTGCTGTCTGGACTTGAAATCATAGGCGGCCATTAGCCTATGGATAGCCTCTCTTCCCCCGGTATTCTCGCCAGCTTTCACCTGTATCATTTTTTAATCCTATTGACGTATCAAATATTGGATCGTAGTATCTCGATGTATCAATTATTGAATTAAATAAAACAAGATAAAACGACGTAAACCAAACCTTAACCGAGAGATATTGCACTATGAGCACTGATATTTCAATTCGTGTACCAAAAGAGATGGCTACGCCTGCAGAGTTCGCTGAATGGGAAGGTATCTCCCGTGGCTCTGTTTATCAGAAAATTCACCATGGTCAGCTTGCCAAGTACATGGTCAAAAAAGAAAAAAACAAAGGTCGCGTAAGTCTGCGCTACCTGATGTACAAAACTGACCAAGTTCGTGAATCCCTCGGTCACTCCAACTTCCGCGTCATTGTTGGTTAGTAAGTTCAATTATGAGAACTTTCTAAGGGGGTTACATGTTTGATTATAAGATTTCCAAACATCCACACTTTGACGAAGCCTGCCGGGCTTTCGCACTACGTCACAACATGGCGAAACTGGCAGAACGCGCCGGAATGAATGTCCAGACGCTGCGCAACAAGCTGAACCCGGACCAGCCGCACCAACTGACACCGCCGGAGATCTGGCTGCTGACGGATATCACTGAGGATTCCACGTTGGTTGATGGCTTCCTTGCCCAAATTCATTGCCTGCCTTGCGTGCCGCTGAACGAAGTAGCAAAAGAGAAGCTACCTCATTACGTCATGAGCGCTACTGCGGAAATCGGACGTGTTGCTGCCGGTGCCGTATCGGGTGATGTGAAAACTACCGCAGGCCGCCGCGATGTTATTAGCAGTATTAACTCTGTTACTCGTCTGATGGCACTGGCTGCAGTTTCGATGCAGGCGCGTTTACAGGCTAACCCGGCGATGGCAAGCGCGGTGGACACCGTGACGGGCCTCGGCGCTTCGTTCGGTCTGATCTGAGGTGGTTATGCTGACTAAAGAACCATCTTTCGCGTCACTTCTCCTAAAGCAAAGCCCGGCAATGCACTACGGTCATGGCTGGATCATGGGGAAGGATGGCAAACGCTGGCACCCGTGCCGCTCTCAGGATGAACTGCTGGCTGATCTGTCCACAACCAAACAGGGGAAATCATGGCTATTGAAGGCGCTACGGCGACTGTTCCATTAAGCCCCGGTAAACGCCTGGATGGACTGAACCATATTGCGGAATTGAGGGCTAAAGTGTTTGGTCTGAATATTGAGCCGGAGCTTGAAAGGTTTATTAAAGATATGCGCGATCCACGCGACGTAAATAATAAACAGAATGAGCGGGCACTGGCAGCCATTTTTTATATGGCAAAAATTCCGGCAGAACGTCACGGCGTCAATATTAGTGATCTGACTACTGACGAAAAGCGGGAACTGGTGAAAGCAATGAATCATTTTCGTGCAGTGGTGAGCTTATTTCCCAAACGGCTAACCATGCCGAATTAATCCACAACAGAAATTAATGGCGTAAACCCGCCGGGCATTCTTTTGCCCAAATTAAGGAGAACGAACGATGCGAAATATTGAAACCCGTACCACTAAAACCGGACCAGATGATGCTGGACTCAACCTGTTGCTGACTGAGGCACGCAAAGAAGAACGCCGGGGACGCGCAGATGTGATGGCTGCGCGTCTGGATTCTTTAGCTGCTCGTATCGTGTCACGTCAGCTTAACCACACGGAAGCGGCTGAGCTGCTGCGTCAGGAAGCTGTGAAGATTCAGAATGAAGCGCAGGAGATCCACTGATGGCTGATTCAATGGACCTCGTACAGCAGCGCGTTGAAGAAGAACGCCAGCGCCACATCCACACCGCCCGCAATAAAGCGCCGGGCGTTTCCCGTGTTCTCTGCATTGATTGCGATGCACCGATCCCGCCAGCTCGCCGCCGCGCCATTCCGGGCGTGCAGTGCTGCGTCACTTGTCAGGAAATCGCAGAACGGAAAGGCAAACACTACAACGGAGGTGTTGTATGAGCACTATCCTGAAATGGGCGGGAAATAAAACCGCCATCATGCCGGAACTGATTAAGCACCTTCCTGCTGGCCCGCGACTGGTTGAACCTTTCGCGGGTTCGTGCGCTGTGATGATGGCGACAGACTATCCTCATTATCTTGTCGCAGATATTAACCCTGACCTAATCAGCCTTTACAGCGTCATTAAAAACGAGTGTGAATTACTAATTACTATTGCGAAAGGGTTATTTGATAAGAATAACACCGCAGAAGATTATTACGGTATACGTAAGGAATTTAATTGTGATCGCCACTTTCCCGCAGAATGGCGCGCAGCTATGTTTCTTTATCTTAATCGCCATTGTTATCGTGGATTATGCCGTTATAACCAGAAAGGGCAGTTTAACGCTCCATACGGTAACTATAAAAGTCCTTATTTTCCTGAAAGTGAAATACTCGCTTTTGCAGAAAAGGCTCAACGCGCAACGTTTATTTGTGCCAGTTATGATGAAACCCTGGCGCTGCTGCAGGCTGGTGATGTTGTTTATTGTGATCCGCCATACGATGGCACATTTAGCGGTTATCACACTGCCGGTTTTACAGAGGACGATCAGTATCATCTGGTGTCTATTCTTGAGCGCCGGTCATCAGAAGGTCATCCGGTTATCGTGTCCAACAGCGACACGTCCCTGACCCGTTCGCTTTATCGTAATTTTACCCGCCATCGCATCACTGCAAAGCGCAGCATGGGTGTGGCTGCCGGTGAGAGTAAATCTGCAGCTGAAATCATCGCCACAAAATCAGCAGGCTGGTTTGGTGTCGATCTGGCGTCCGGTCCAGATATCTCGGTGGAAACTGAGGTGCGGGCGTGGCAGTGAGTAAAATCACATTACATAATGCACCAACCACCGGCGGCTCGAATGAGTCCGCCGTGGCCTTTTCATGGAATAACCCTAAAAAAGCGGTTAATCCCTATCTGGACCCGGCGGAGGTTGCGCCGGAGTCTGCGCTTTCAAACCTGATCGCTCTTTACGCTGCGGATAACGAGCAGGAGCAGCTGCGCCGTGAGGCGCTGAGCGATGAGGTCTGGGAACGCTATTTCTTCAATGAATCCCGTGATCCTGTCCAGCGTGAAATGGAGCAGGACCGGCTGATTAGTCATGCCAAAATGGCGCGCGAGCAGCAGAGTTTTAATCCCGATCTGGTCATTCTGGCTGACGTTAATGCCATGCCGACCCATATCAGCAAGCCTTTGCTGGAGCGGATTAAGTATTTCCATAGTCTGGGCAGAGCAAAAGCCTTTTCCCGCTACCTGCGTGAAACCATCAGGCCTTGTCTTGAGCGGCTGGAGCGCGTGCGTGACAGCCAGGTGTCTGCGTCTTTCCGGTTCATGGCGAGCCACGACGGGTTGGAGGGGCTGCTGGTACTGCCTGAAATGAATCAGGAGCAGGTCAAGCGCCTTTCAACGCTGGTAGCGACACATATGAGTATGTGTCTTGATACGGCATGCGGTGATCTGTTTGTCAGCGACGATGTTAAACCAGAAGAAATCCGCCAGGCATGGGAAAGGATGGCTGCAGAAGTCTTGCGGCTTGACGTTATCCCGCCAGCATTTGAGAAGCTGCGCAGGAAGAAGCGCCGCCGTAAGCCTGTACCTTATGAGCTGATCCCACCTTCGCTTTTACGCATGATGTGCGCGGACTGGTGGTATAGCAAACTGTGGCAGATGCGTTGCGAATGGCGGGAGGAACAGCTGCGCGCCGTCTGCCTAGTCAACAAAAAAGCGTCCCCGTATGTCAGCTATGAGGCCGTGATCCATAAACGCGAGCAGCGCCGCAAATCGCTGGAGTTCTTCCGCTCGCATGAGCTGGTCAACGAAGACGGCGACACGCTGGACATGGAAGACGTGGTGAACGCCAGCAACAGCAACCCGGCACACCGCCGTAATGAAATGATGGCCTGTGTTAAGGGGCTGGAGCTGATAGCGGAAATGCGCGGCGACTGTGCGGTGTTCTATACCATCACCTGCCCGTCACGCTTCCACGCAACCCTCAACAACGGCAGACCTAATCCGAAATGGACCTGCGCCACAGTCCGGCAGAGCAGTGATTATCTGGTTGATACCTTCGCCGCTTTCCGCAAGGCAATGCACAAGGCCGGGCTGCGCTGGTATGGCGTCCGGGTGGCAGAGCCGCACCACGACGGCACCGTGCACTGGCATCTGTTGTGCTTCATGCGCAAAAAAGACCGCCGTTCCATCACCGCACTGCTGCGTAAGTTTGCCATCCGTGAAGACCGCGAGGAGCTGGGCACCAATACCGGGCCGCGCTTCAAGTCCGAGCTTATCAACCCGCGTAAGGGTACGCCGACCAGCTATATCGCCAAATACATCAGCAAAAATATCGACGGGCGCGGGCTGGCTAAAGAAATCAGCAAAGAAACCGGCAGATCACTGCGTGACAGCGCCGAGCATGTCAGCGCCTGGGCGTCACTGCATCGTGTCCAGCAGTTCCGTTTCTTTGGTATTCCGGGGCGTCAGGCATACCGCGAGCTGCGCTTGCTGGCTGGTCAGGCGGCAAGAGTGCAGGGTGAACGCAAAGCGGGCGCGCCGGTACTGGATAACCCGCGTCTGGATGCGGTACTGGCGGCGGCTGATGCGGGCTGCTTTGCCACCTACATCATGAAGCAGGGCGGTGTGCTGGTTCCCCGCAAACATCACCTTGTCCGCACGGCCTATGAGCTTAACGAAGAACCGAGCGCCTACGGCGATCACGGTATCCGTATCTATGGCATCTGGTCCCCGATTGCAGAGGGCAAGATTTGCACGCACGCGGTGAAGTGGAAAAAGGTTCGTAAGGCCGTTGACGTTCAGGAGGCGAGAGCCGACCAGGGCGCTTGCGCCCCTTGGACTCGTGGCAATAACTGTCCCCCTGTTGAAAATCTGAACAAATCAGGGGGTGATTTACCCGATGTTAAAACCATGGATGAGAAGGAGTTGCAGGAATATCTCCACAGCATGGGCCAGAAGGAACGGCGGGAGCTGACAGCCAGGCTAAGGCTGGTAAAACCGAAGCGGAAAAAAGCCTATAAACAGAATATTTCGGTTCAGCAGCGCCTGCAGCTTGAGGCAGAGCTGAGTTCCAGAGGGTTCGATGGCAGCGAATCAGAGATTGATTTGCTTCTGCGCGGCGGCAGTATCCCGTCAGGTGCCGGACTGCGTATTTTTTACCGCAACCATCGGCTGCAGGAAGATGACAAATGGCGTCAGTGGTACTGATGCCAAGCTTTAACAATTCTTGCTCTTATTGATCCTCATCAGATCTATCCAATTGACTGACAAAAAACAGTTTTACATTTTACATTTCCTATTATACTGTAATTATAAACAGTGGATATATATACAGTTAATATGTATCCGAAGTAGTGATAGGAGGGAAAATGCAGGATTATCTTTTGGAGTCGCTGAAGCTCCAGCGCATTGATTTTTTTATCAAGCTTGTAGCGGCTAGTGAGTGCAGCGACGAAGAAAAGCGGCTGGCTATCCAGTGGGTGTCAGAACTGACTGACGAGTTGATGGCGAAAATTCGTAGCCATGAATACAGCCGGTCGATGGATGTAACCAGTTAAGGTAAATCTGTATGCGCATTGAAATAATGATCGATAAAGAGCAGAAGATTAGCCAGGCTACACTGGACGCCCTTGAATCCGAGCTTTACCGTAATTTGCGCCCTTTGTATCCCAAAACAGCAATTCGTATCCGCAAAGGTAGCGCTAATGGCGTTGAGCTGAGCGGCTTAAAACTGGATGAAGACAAAAAGCGAGTGATGGAGATTATGCAGCAGGTCTGGGAGGACGATAGCTGGCTGCATTAAGAAACATTGTGGGCGTCAGAACTTGATTCTGACGCCCACGAGGTTGAACAACGAAAGGCGAGGCGTTAGGTGAAGTAACTCCTTATAAGCTATCTATGATTGAAGGGTGACTTTTTTTAACGTATCAAAAACGATTTTCGTAAACTCATTTTCATTTCTAACATCAATATAAGCAAGGCCGCTATTGGTGATCTTGAGCTTACCGGAATATTCTAATGAATTAACAGAGCAAACAAGCCTGTCAATTCTTATTTTTTTACCCTCTAATTCTTCTTTATAATACTTCCTAAGATCACTGCTGCCAATTATTTGCATTTTAGCTGTAGCGTAATCAGAAACTCTAACCCTTGAAATATCAAGTTGTGTTAAATTGATATTTACACTTGAAGATATTTCATTAAGCCAGTCTATAGGATTTATGTCAATTTCTTCCAAACTAACACCTAAGCCAAGATTTTTTACCAAAGCCTGCGAAAAAGGCTTTAAAGTTCTGGGTGGGTTAGTAATCTGCATTACAGGAAGAGAGTCTAAAGCCACGCTAAAATTTGTGGTGCGATATTCGATTCTTTCAACGGTAGTTTCGCTTCCGTCAAAGCTTGATATTTTGTCATGATAAACAATACGCTCGACGAAGCGCCCATTTGCAAAATCATGGCGTATTTTATCAAAAATGAACCCTTTCCCTTTATCCTCTGTAAAAGAATCAAGAGAAAGACGTCTAACGGCTGTTTCAAACTCAAGCCGTATGTTTAACTTAAGCCATTTAACCTTTTTCATCTTCGTTCACCTCTGATCCTATTATTATATTATAGGCATTTTCAGCGGCGGACTCAATTAATTCACTAATATGTTTTTTCTCTTGTGCCGTTGCCGCGCGAATGGTTACATTGAAACCGTCTTCTTTTTGATTGTTTATCCCTTTAATTTGATAGGCAAAGTCACAGCATTTTTCTGAGTCTTTGAAAAACGCTTCGACGTTGATTCTGTCTCCAATTCCACTTGTCGGCTTTGAAGACCATGCAATACGCCCGATATAATAACCTTTCTCATGTAGTTGAGAAAATATAGCTGAACTATTTACCCCTTCACCATTAAGGACGGCTTTCTTAACAAATCCGGTATCAATAGTTTCTTCCTTGTCTTCATCCTCACTAGCATCAGTACTGCGATTTAATTCGACTTTTGTTACGTCATCAGTCTCATAACCACGTAGACCATTCATTAATTCCTGAAAAAACTGACTTCGCAATGTAGGATCAGTTATTGCTAGCAATGATATTTCGAAGCGCTCGATAGGTTCGGACTTGATTTTAGATAGCTCGTTTTGCAAGCTCTCAATAACTTTTTTTGCCTCGGGGTTTTGAGGCATACGTACTTCAACTTTGTCAGCTCCAGGGCGAAGTTCTATTATAACATTCCGCTTGTCGATCTGACGTAATGCAGTTTTAGACAGGTCTATTTCTTCATATTTGTATTCTACTGTAAGCGAGCCATCTTTTTTAGCTACAATATTCAGGCTTTGACCTTTACTAGGGGAGCATGTTTTTTTTAGTGCTTCAGCAGCACTTTTTAATTCGGCCTGATTTGTTGAGGTTTGGAAGCTCACACTAGTAGTGCTTTCCCTTGGGTCATATGTTTTGACCAGTTTTTTTATGTGTTCTAATTCATTAAATCCGTGAGGAAGTTTGGATATCTCCTCAATTAGTATTTCCTTGTCGAGTTCTGGTGATAAAAACACTCCTCGATTCAACAATAATTCATGCAACTTTGCAGCGGTTATCCTTTTATGATGTAATGCATCATAAATATTTTTATCAGTAGCGAAATATAGTTTTTTAGCCATTATCGTTGCTCCATGCCGATTTTTTCAAGATTATATTCAACAACAATTTTGTCTGTCTTGTCGAAGTCAATTTTAAGAAAAAGTCTTTCATCCTCGCCTAAGAGCCAGTCTGTGCTGTATTTCTTTTTCGCTCTTTCAAAATGATGAATAGCATTTTCATTTGGGTGAATGTGACAATGGCGTAATACGATTGGTTTACCTTCGGTTAATATCTGATAAGTTGATAACATATCAAAGAAGTAAACGAATTCGTCTACTGAATCCCCCGGTTGATTGTAATAAACAACATATCCCTCAGGATTTTTATCTCTGAGCCAACTGAAAGCCTCATGCTTTATTATAATATAGGGTGATGTTAATAATTCAATTGTTGCAGGTGTTGTCTGATTAATAGGGTGCTTTATTCTTGTTAGGGAAAGATCTGGGTAATAATATGTGAACTTATCAGGTTGAGGAAGTTTGCCTGAACCAATTAATTTAGTTATGTCAGAAGATATGTTTATCAAATCTGATATTTTATAAGGATCAAGCAAATGTAGTTTGATGTTTGGGGGGCAATTTATAGATGAGTGATCTAATTTTTTTGTAATATTCTCATAGAAGTCTTTATCATATAAATTATCATGGTTATATAAGAATAATAACCCTCTTACGTTATAACCTAATGAATCATCATGAACATATTTCAATCGCCATTCTTCACTCACATTTGCACACTCGGTAGCTAAAGCAAGCGATGTTAAAGCTCCCTCGACTATTTTTTTCCCAATAGTACCTTCTGCATAGCTTTTGAGGTCTGTGTTGAGATAGACCATTTCCTCCTCATATGGGTCTATGTAGAAAAATACAACATCGCTTGGATGCGTTTTCTTGGAATGAGCCTCTTGGCAACAATCCCAATTCATGTCCTCTCTAGCGGCACGATCCCATTTGAACACTGAGAAAATATCATTAGAAATCTTACCCGCGACTCGTTGTATAGCTGAAGTCTCTCCACCCATTTCAATCTCGCTCCTTTACAATTGCTGTGGCAATCTGCCTGAAAATCCACCTGACTTGATGAGTAATCTAACCATATGGTTCGTATGCGTTTGTTGCATGACTATAGCGCATGAAAATGAATGATCGCAAAAGGATCGTTTTTGCTCAGTCCCGCCAGTTCTGGCGGGCTTTTACTTATGTCATGCAGGTGCATGAAAACCACTACACAAAGCGGGCAGGCGTGGCGGGGATACGAGCGCGCGCAAGCGGGTTAAGGTGAGGTTTCAAGATCCTTGTCTCATTTTCATTTGAAGGGAAGTATTACCCTACATTCATCGTGTGAAATGGAGATAGACATGGCATTTCAAATTGAGGCTGTTTGCCCCTGTTGCGGGGTTGTTGCAAGTGGTGATTTGAACAAAATTGAAGAAGTGTTTGGTTTTAGGACTGTGGAGGGTGAGCGATTGATTCCTCAATCGTACTGCCGCAAATGTCGCCGTTTGAGATGCTCCCCAAATGATAAAAAGTGTGGTGCATAAGGATTGGCTAAACGTGGACTATAGGACTTGGTAATAAAATAGGCCGCTTAATTGGCGGCCTATCCCCATGATTTCGCAGTTATTTACTTATTTTTGACTTTCATTCTGAATATCTAAGGTGTACGGCTCGAAGCGGATTACTTCTTCGCCCAGCCAGTCGTTAAGCTCCTGAAGTCGCTTCTGCAGCGGCATCAGTTCGTTGCGGACAAAGACGCGGCTGGCCTTTTCCACATCACCAAAGCCGCCTGTATTGTTGGGAATAATGCCCATCATCTGCGGTGGTACGCGGTGTGCTGCCATCATGTCATCGCGGCTCACGTTCTTGATGTTCAGAAACTCATCCTTTGCCGCAACTTCCGACAACGGGATGATCTGGATGCCGTCCTTTTTACCGTTGGGAGAGTACATAAACAGGTTACGGAAGTTGCCCGGCCCTTTGGCGCTTTTCATTGCCTGGCGGATGTTGTTCACGTCCTCCTGATTCTGTGCTGCGTCGGTCATGTACATGATGAAGCCCGCGTGGCTGCCATTGATGTAATACTTCCGGCGGAACAACGTTGCGGACTCGTTGAGCAGGGTTGACGGAATGGCGGAGAGATAGCCGGGCAGCCCGTAAATCTCCTGGTTAATATCCGGCTCCAGCAGATGAAAGATGTTGCCCTGCGTAAATTCATAGGGCTGCGTGGTCAGGCCATACTGCACAAACCAATAGGTGTCGAGGTCCACACCTCGCCGTGTGTACTTCGCCAGTGCTGGCTCAAGTGAGAGAACGCCGCCGAGCCGGTTGGTGCGTTTTTCCAGATAGGCGTTACCGAACACCAGATAATCTTGGACGAAACGGGCAAAAGCCTGCTGGCTGAGCAGGCGGTGCGGGATGTAGGTACTGCTGAGAATGTCACGCTTTACGGCAATCGGTGAGCTATGGTGCACGGCGGCGCGATAGGTTCGCGCCAGCCCGTCAAAACTCACCGGCGGCTCATACCAGCGGTCCATCTGTACGCATTCCACGTAGTCCAGCAATTCTCGACGGTCTAACACCGGCACCGGGTCGCCAAAGCTGAATGCTTCCGCCGCCGCGCCGCCTGATTTAGCGTTGTGATCTACCGCTGCGCGGTTATTCCGGTTTTTGCGTTTGCTCATGCCACCTGCTCCTTATCAGCCTGGGGCCATTCGCACATAAACATCATTCTCCAGTCCGCTGCTGATAATTCGCTTTTCATTGTATTCAGCCATTCATCATCAAAGAGCGTTGCCCCTGACGTTGCGGCGTCTTCAGCCGTAAAAATCATTCTGGTTGTGTTGTTGCTAGCAATCAGCTTTTTGTATTCCTGCCATGCTTCCGGGCTGGGGCTTGGGGTGGTGTAGTAGGTAGCATGATAGCAGGCGTGCATGGACAGGCTTTTGGCGAGCAAAATCATATTTTTCGGGGAATCTGCCCAGGCATACTCTGACGCGTAGACGTTTCCATGCAGCGCGGCGCAAAGACTATCCGGGTCGATGAAGTAGATATGTGCGCCGTTGGTCAGTTCAAGACGGGATTCTGTCATGCACGATACGCGGCTTCGCAGTTGTGGTCCGGCCCGATTCAGAAGTGCATTGATGTAGGCTCTGTTAATCTGAGACTGAGCATCGCCGCACCCCAGGAAAATCTGGTTTCGTCCGGTAGTCAGTGCATCAGATAGCGCCTCAAGCGAGAAAAACCAATCAGCACCGCACTGCCTCATTTTTGTTAGCACGCGATTCCTGCCCCGCATACCTGCGGTCCATCCCATCTGGTAATTAAACGGGATAGCTCTGGTTTTAATGCAGGTCTTTGAAAAAGAGTTGATAAAAGTCGGGTTCATTAGAATATCTCCACAATGTTGCTGGTATTGGCGGATTCGCCCTGCAGTGGTTCGTTAAACAGTGCGTGCATCGTTGCCCAGGCCAAATCTGCGTGGCTGGCTTCTTCGCTGCGGCTGGCTTCGTAGGTAGGGCGGTTTCCGCTGGCGGTGGTGGCGCGGCGGATAGCCATAAAGGACTGCGCAATGTCGGTGTGTCCCGCGTCAAACTCCAGACGGCGGTGGCTGATAATGTCGTATGCCTTGAGTACCAGGGCGTTTTTGACGTTGGGGTTGTAGACAAACTCCCGCACGGCAGGAAAGAACGCTTTCACGTTCTCGTAGACACCGTGACCGACACCGGTCGAGTCGATGCCGATATATGTCACGTTGTACTGCTGCGTCAGCTTTTTGATGGCGTCAGCCTGGGCGCGGAAGTCCATCCCGCGCCACTGATGCCGCTCAAGAATACGGAACTTACCGCCCGGCACGATTGGTGGTGCCACTACCACGCACCCGGCACTGTCACCGTTCTGCGTCCCTTTCGCCGGGTCGTATCCGATCCAGACTTCGCGCCAGCCAAACGGGCGCAGCGCCAGCGCCTGAAAATCTGCCCACACTTCCCAGCTGTCCACCATGCACGCCTGCAGCTCGCTGAGCGGGAATACTGACGCCAGATCGTCAATAAATTCGCACATCAGCAGGTTCTGGTATTCGTCCGGGCTGTACTCCATGCGCAGCTGGTCGAGGTCGAACAGATTACATCCGCCGCGCACCGCATCCTCCACGGTGACGATCTGGCGGTACTGTCCGTCCGGGCAGAGCACGCCGCGTGCAAGGTTGCTGTGGGTCAGGTCAATATCCACCTTGTCCGCTTTGGCGCGGCCCCGGTTGAACAGTGCGCCGGACCAGAACGGATAGGCGCTGTGGGTCAGGCTGGACGGCGTGGAAAAGTAGGTTTGTCGCCATTTCTTATGAATGGCCATACCGGAGGCAACCTTGCGCAGCTCCTGGAATTTCGGTATCCAGAAATATTCATCAAGGTACAGGTTGCCGTGGTAGCTCTGCGCCGTGCGGGCGTTGGTACCGAGGAAGTACAGGCACGCGCCGTTGCTGAGGGTCATCGGGTCGCCTTTCAGCTCAACATCCACCTCTTTTGCAAAGTCGATGATGTATTGCTTAAAAACGTGCGCCTGTGCCTTACTGGCTGAGAGAAAAATCTGGTTGCGCCCCGTGGTGATGGCGTCAATCAGCGCCTCACGGGCAAAAAAGTATGTTGCCCCGATCTGGCGTGATTTAAGCAGGTTGCGAATGCGGTGTTTAACGCCTGCCTGCCACCAGTGGCGCTGATATTCAAACATGCCGTTGCGGAAGATTTCTTCCAGCTTTTCGGTCTGTTCATCAGTGAAAACATTCTTTTCGGGCTGGCGGCGTGGCCCTTTGTTACGGTTGGCAACTTTCGGGTTTAAGTCTGCTTCGTTCCCGCTATCGTTAAACTTACCGATCCGGGCGTGGCGCTCTGACTGGCGCGCAAGCAGGTCAATTTCCTTGAAGTCTTTCCCTTCTTTCTGCTCCTTCATGATGAGCTGGCAGTAACGGGCGGCGGTGGTGAGCTGCATCTGATCCAGCGGCCCATACTCGCCCCATTTATCGCGCTTCTTCCAGCTGTGAACGGTTGCAACTTTTTCGCCCAGCATTTCAGCAATGCGGGCTACGCGGTATCCCTGAAAGTACAGCAGCATAGCCTGCCGACGGGGATCGAGGTCTGCGGGGGTCAGTGTCGTGTTCATGGCCCCCAACATACGGCCTAGCCTGACGGCTTTCCCCGGCTGCGGTTTGTGTGGCTGACCGTACAAGTGCCGCGCGTTGTTTCACTCCCCCCATCACCGCAAACATAAGGCTCCAGTAAGTTTTTTCTAACGGAGCACGGCTCATGACAGTGAAAGCAAAGCGTTTCCGCATCGGGGTGGAAGGTGCCACCACTGATGGACGCGAGATCCAGCGTGAATGGCTGGTACAAATGGCTGCCAGCTACAACCCGACGGTCTATACCGCGCAAATTAACCTTGAGCACATTAAAGGCTACTCACCAGATGGCACGTTTAAGCGTTATGGGCATGTCACCGGCTTAACAGCCGAGGAAATCACAGAAGGGCCTCTAAAAGGGAAAATGGCGCTGTATGCCGATATTAATCCGTCGCCTGATCTGATCAGCCTGATTAAGCAATGGCAAAAACAATTCACCTCTATGGAAGTCAGTCCGAAATTTGCTGACACCGGAAAAGCCTACCTTGTTGGCCTGGCTGCCACTGATGATCCGGCGAGCCTTGGTACCGAAATGCTGGCATTCAGTGCCAGTGCTAAACAGAACCCGCTGGCTAACCGCAAGCAGAGTCCTGAAAACCTGTTTACCGCAGCTGAAGAAACGCTGATCGAACTGGAAGAAGCCCAGGACGAAAAGCCGTCCCTCTTTGCCCGCATCACCGCGCTGTTAACCAAAAAAGAGCAGACAGATGAGGCGAGTTTCTCCGACGTGCATAAAGCCGTGGAACTGGTTGCCACCGAGCAGCAGAACCTGAGCGAGCGCACGGATAAATCCCTGACCGAACAGGACAAGCGCCTTTCTGAGCTGGAGTCCTCACTGCAGGAGCAGCAGGCCGCCTTTGCCGAGCTTGAGCAGAAGCTGAGCCGTGAAGACAGCCGTAAAGACTACCGCCAGCGCGCGCCGGGCGGTGACGCACCGGCAGGCACCCTGACCAATTGCTGATGGAGCATAAAACCCGATGAAAAAAAATACCCGCTTTGCCTTTAATGCTTACCTGCAGCAACTGGCGCGTCTGAACGGTGTGGAAGTTGAAGAACTGTCCAGCAAGTTCACCGTGGAGCCGTCTGTGCAGCAGACGCTGGAAGACCAGATCCAGCAGTCTGCTGCTTTCCTGACGCTGATTAACATCACGCCGGTCACTGAGCAGTCCGGGCAGTTGCTGGGGCTGGGCGTTGGCAGCACCATTGCCGGGACTACCGATACCACCACCAAAGAGCGCGAGCCTACCGATCCGACGCTGATGGAAGACGTGGAATACAAATGCGAGCAGACCAACTTTGATACGGTGCTGACCTACGCAAAACTGGACCTGTGGGCGAAATTCCAGGACTTCCAGGTGCGTATCCGCAACGCCATTGTTAAGCGTCAGGCACTGGACCGTATCATGATCGGCTTTAACGGCGTGAAGCGCGCCAAAACCTCCAATCGTGCTGAAAACCCGCTGCTGCAGGACGTCAATAAAGGCTGGCTGCAAAAAATTCGCGAAGACGCGCCGGATCACGTCATGGGCAGCACAACAAAAGACGGCGCAACGACTGCAGGCGCGGTCAAGGTGGGGAAAGGGGGAGACTATGCCAACCTGGACGCCGTGGTGATGGATGCCGTCAATGAGTTGATCGATGTGGTTTATCAGGATGATGACGATCTGGTTGTCGTCTGCGGACGTGAACTGCTTTCTGACAAATATTTCCCGCTGGTCAACAAAGAGCAGGACAACAGCGAGAAAATCGCCGCCGATCTGATCATCAGTCAGAAACGTATGGGCGGCCTGCAGGCTGTACGCGCGCCTTTCTTCCCGGCAAAAGCCCTGCTGATCACCCGTCTGGATAACCTGTCCATCTACTGGCAGGAAGACACCCGCCGACGTTCTGTTATCGACAACCCAAAACGTGACCGGATTGAAAACTTTGAATCCGTCAACGAGGCGTATGTGGTCGAGGACTACCGCTGCGCGGCGTTGGTTGAAAACATCGAAATCGGTGATTTCAGCGCGCCTGCCGCACCGGAAGGTGGGGAATAACGCATGAGCCTGAGTCCCGCACGGCAGCACCGCCTGCGCATTCAGGCCGAACAGGCCGCCCGTGAGGGCGGCAGTGTTCGCCATGCGTCGGGCTATGACCTGATGCTGCTGCAACTTGCAGAAGACCGCCGCCGCCTCAAGGGCGTCCAGTCCACGGTGAAAAAGGCGGAAATCAAGGTGGAGCTGCTGCCGAAATATTCCGCCTGGGCGGAGGGGGTGCTGGCTGCCGGAGGTGCGCAGCAGGATGACGTGCTGATGTACGTGATGCTGTGGCGTATCGATGCCGGTGATTATGCCGGTGCGCTGGAAATCGGGCGTCATGCGCTGCGCCATGGCTGGGTGATGCCGCTGGGCAACCGTAACGTGCAGACCGTGCTGGCAGAAGAAATGGCAGACGCGGCGCAAAGCGCTCTGCTAGCCGCTGCCGGTTTTGATGCTGATCTGCTTTTGCAGACGCTGGACCTGACAGCCGATCTGGATATGCCGGACCAGTCGCGGGCGCGTCTGCATAAAGCCATCGGCGCTGTACTGAGCGAAAGCAACCCGGCATCTGCCCTGAATCACCTTACCCATGCGCTGCAGCTCGATCCCCGCTGTGGCGTTAAAAAAGAAAAGCAGCAGCTGGAGCGCAGACTGCGCAATGACAGCCGCTAAAGAACGTGCCCCGCGCACGGGCGGCACGGGGTGGCGAAAGGCACTGCCACATCAAAATCCCGTCCACCGCCCACTTATTCAGGAGAAAGCCGCATGAAGTTTGTTGCGCCCGAACAGGCACCGGAACAGGCGGAGGTCATCAAAAATACGCCGTTCTGGCCTGATGTGGACCTGTCGGAATTTCGCAGTGTGATGCGTACTGACGGCACGGTGACGCAGCCGCGTTTAAAGCAGGTTGTGCTGACGGCTATTTCTGAGGTTAACGCTGAGCTGTACGACTTCCGCCACCGTCAGCAGATGCTGGGCTGGCAGACACTTGCAGACGTTCCTGCAGAAATGCTGGACGGCAAAAGCGAGCGTATCCAGCACTACCACAACGCTGTTTTTTGCTGGGCGCGCGCTGTGCTCAATGAGCGTTATCAGGACTATGACGCCACGGCGTCAGGCGTGAAGCGAGGGGAGGAGCTGGCGGAGGCCAGCGGCGATCTGTGGCGTGATGCCCGCTGGGCAATCAGCCGGGTGCAGGATGCACCGCACTGTACGGTGGAGCTTATCTGATGAAAGTGCGTGCGCATCAGTATGACACGGTGGACGCGCTTTGCTGGCGTCATTACGAGCGCACGCAGGGTGTCACTGAGCAGGTTCTGCAGGCAAATCCGGGGCTGGCTGAGTACGGCCCATTTTTACCGCACGGGCTGCAGGTGGAGCTGCCGGACATTACGGCGTCAACCACGGCGCAGACCGTCCAGCTATGGGACTGAATTATGACGCTTGAACGAATCAGCGCCTTTATCACTTACTGCATCGCCGTGCTGCTGGCATGGCTGGGCGATCTGTCGCTCAAGGATGCGTCAACGGTTGGCGGCGTACTGATTGGTGTGCTGATGCTGGCTATCAACTGGTACTACAAACACCAGTCTTTCAAATTGTTACGTGGCGGCAAGATTTCGCGGGGGGAATATGAATCCTTCAATCGTTAAGCGCTGCCTTGTCGGGGCGGTGCTGGCTATTGCTGCCACGCTGCCCGGTTTTCAGTCGCTTCATACCTCTGTTGAGGGGCTGAAACTGATTGCCGATTACGAGGGGTGCCGCCTGCAGCCTTATCAGTGCAGCGCGGGCGTGTGGACCGACGGGATCGGCAATACGTCCGGTGTGGTACCGGGTAAAACCATCACGGAACGGCAGGCGGCGCAGGGACTTATCACCAACGTGCTGCGCGTGGAGCGGGCACTGGATAAATGTGTGGTGCAGCCGATGCCGCAAAAAGTCTATGACGCGGTGGTGTCGTTTGCTTTCAACGTGGGCACCGGCAACGCCTGCAGCTCCACGCTGGTTAAGTTGCTGAACCAGCGGCGCTGGGCAGATGCCTGCCATCAGCTGCCGCGCTGGGTATATGTCAAAGGTGTGTTTAATCAGGGGCTGGACAATCGCCGCGCGCGGGAAATGGCCTGGTGCTTAAAAGGAGCATAACGGAATGAAAAAGAAAGTCATGAGCGTTTTTTTCCAGCTGGCATGGGCTGCGCTGTTGGTTATCAGTCCGCTGTATCCGCGCAGCGGTGCGCCGATTCTGGTTGGTGCGTCTGTCTGGGTGTCATGCTTCCTCGCCTGGCTACTTGCTGCGCTGTGCGCTGTCGGGTGGTTAGCCGGAGAGCGGGCGCGCGATGAGGTCAGGGCGGCATTAATCAAATTCAGGGCGTACCCCGTAAAACCCGTGCGTACCTGGGCTATCAGGTTGCTTATTGTTCTGTACCTGGCGTTGTCGGGATGGGTGATCACCCTGGTGTTTTACCTGCTGACGCTGGTTTTGTATCAGATTGCCCGCGCGCAGCTTCATGAGCCGATGGCGGCCTGATGCGTGCGCTGGCGGTAGTGCTGGCGCTGGCGCTTGCGGCGCTGGGCTGGCAGTCGTGGCGGCTTAACAATGCCAGCCACGCCATCGAGACGCTGGGCGCGGCGCTGAAAAGCAAAAAGCAGGAGCTGACGAAGAAAAACAGCCAGCTGATCGGCTTGTCCATTCTGACCGAAACCAACAGCCGGGAGCAGACGAGGCTTTATGCGGCAGCGGAGCAAACCACCGCACTGTTGCGCAACCGTCAGCGCCGGATCGAGGAGCTAAAACGTGAAAACGAGGATTTGCGCCGCTGGGCTGACACTCCTTTGCCTGCTGACATTATCCGGCTGCGGGAGCGTCCGGCCCTCGCCGGAGGTGCAGCTTACCGTGAGTGGCTGTCCCAGAGTGACGCAGTGCCGCCTGGAAAGGTCAGCGCCGCGCAGTAACGGCGATCTGAATGCGGCGCTGGATGAAACCGAGGCCGCCTGGGCGGTCTGTGCTGACAAAGTGGACACGATTATTGCGTGTCAGGAGCGAGACAGTGAACAAACCGCAGTCCTTACGCAGCGCCCTGAATAAAGCGGTTGCTTATGTCCGCGGCAACCCGGACAAGCTGCACCTTTTCGTTGATAACGGTTCACTGGTGGCAACCGGGGCCAGCTCCATGTCATGGGAATACCGCTACACCCTGAACGTGGTGATCGAGGATTTCAGCGGTGACCAGAATCTGCTGATGGCTCCTGTGCTGCTGTGGCTAAATGACAACCAGCCGGACGCTATCAATAACCCGGCGCTGCGCGAAAAACTGTTCACCTTTGAAGTGGATATTCTGCGCAACGATGTGTGCGATATCAGCATGAATCTGCAACTGACAGAGCGCGTGCTGGTCAGCACTGACGGCAGCGTGTCGAGCGTTGAAGCGGTGCCGGAGCCGGACGAACCAGAGGAAATGTGGACGGTGAAACGTGGATGAACTGCAGAGGGTGGATGACTGGCTGACGGCGCTGCTGGCAAATCTGGAACCCGCCGCACGCAGCCGTATGATGCGGCAGCTGGCGCAACAGCTGCGCCGGACGCAGCAGCAGAACATCAGGCTGCAACGTAATCCTGACGGCAGCGGCTATGAGCCGCGCCGGGTGACAGCCCGCAGCAAGAAGGGGCGCATCAAACGCCAGATGTTTGCAAAGCTTCGCACCACAAAATACCTGAAAACCACCGCCAGTGCGGACTCTGCCAGCGTGCAGTTTGATGGCAAGGTACAGCGCATCGCCCGTGTTCACCATTATGGTTTGCGTGATCGAGTCAGACGCAACGGCCCGGAGGCGCGGTACCCGGCACGCCGTCTTTTGGGGGTGAATGGTGAGGTGGAAACCATCGCCCGTGATACGCTGTTGCGCTGGCTGTCGGAGTCATAATTTTAAGAAAGGCATTGATTAATTGCTTCATTAATCGGCAATTTATTAAAGGTCCACTCTGACTGATCGAAGCCACATACATAAATTTTACAGAGAGGTAGTACAGCATTTATTTCATCACGCTTTTGAATTAAATAGTTTTTATTAAAAGAGTTTCTAAACCCTAAATACATTTCCTTAATGCTTGATCTGTCTATCTCCTGGATTTCTGTATTGCGCCGGTGAACATTTCTTACAACTCTAACTTCTTCCTCATATGACCAATAAGCAGGTTTGTACAGAAATGTTCTTTGCAGGGCCTCAAGTATATCTGGGTTGTATGTATCTTGAAGGCCTTCATAAAAAAATGAATTCGTTGAATTTATGAAAGGAGATTTTGGTTTTGTTGAAGCATAAATTACGCTTCCAAACTTTGCGGGAATGACATTGGAACCATTTTCATTTAACCCTGCTTCATCTGCATCTATACCAAATACAAACCCTGCATGGGAGCCATTTCTTATGTCGAGGGAGATTCCCCTTGTCCCTTCTAATTTTTCGCCTTTGGCGTAATGAGCCCACATAAGAGGATTCAAAGGGTTGCGGGTAAGCGAAAGAATACCGTATGACATAGAGGTAGCAATAAATCTTATAGCTTGTTCTGAGTCTTGAGATTCAGAATCATAATGCAAGCTTGTTAGCTCGAATGGGTCATTAAGTGAAGATGCCTTGGAGAATTTCAAGGTTGAATTGCTTAGTATTAAATCCGCAGTTCTCGAATCAACATATTTATATAAAATCATTTTTAAATAACTCAAGTTGTGATTGTTTTATATTTAATAAACCAACAAATATTGTTAATGCAACATTGTAAGAGACTCCATACAAAGACGATAGGTTTTTTGATTTGTTTTGTTGATGCACTCTCATGAAATGAATACACAACTGACCGAAATCATGCGCCTTATCACCAACCTGATCCGCACCGGCACCGTGACCGAAGTGGACCGGGAAAACTGGCTGTGCCGGGTGAAAGTGGGCGAGCTTGAAACCAACTGGATTAACTGGCTGACACTACGTGCCGGTGGTGCCCGTACATGGTGGTGCCCGTCGCCGGATGAGCAGGTGGTGGTGCTGAGTATGGGCGGCAATCTGGAAACCGCTTTTGCGTTGCCTGCCATCTACTCCAATCAGTTTGCGCCGCCGTCGGATTCCGTGGACGGTTGCGTGACGGAGTACCCGGACGGAGGCTGGTTTGAGTATGAACCCACCACCGGGCGGTGGCATGTACGGGGCATCAAATCCATGGTGATCGAGGCGGCGGACAATATCACCCTCAAAACTGGTGTGTTTGTGGTGGAGGCTGACACCACGCGCATTAACAGCGAGATGGTGATCAATGGCAGCGTCACCCATGGCGGCGGCGCGATGAGTTCTAACGGGATCGTGGTGGATAAACACGGTCACACCGGCGTGAAGTACGGCGGCGATACATCAGGAGGCCCGGTATGACGCTGTATATCGGCATGAGCCAGGGCAACGGCAAAGCTATTACTGATACGGACCATCTGCGCCAGTCAGTGCGGGATATTCTGCTGACGCCGCAGGGCAGCCGTATTGCCCGCCGGGAATATGGTTCCCTGCTGTCCGCCCTGATTGATCAGCCGCAGAATCCGGCGCTACGCCTGCAGGTCATGTCTGCGGTCTATGTGGCGCTGAGCCGTTGGGAGCCACGGCTTACGCTGGATTCCATCACCATCAGCAGCAATTTTGACGGCTCCATGGTGGTTGAGCTTACCGGGCAGCGCAATAACGGCGCGCCGGTTTCCCTTTCGGTATCAACAGGAGCAGAAAATGGCAGTAATTGACCTTTTCCAACTGCCCGCGCCGCAGATAGTGGATGTGCCGGATTTTGAGACGCTGCTGGCTGAGCGCAAGGCCGCTTTTGTGGACCTTTATCCGCTGGATGAGCAGGACGCGGTAAGGCGCACGCTGGCGCTGGAATCTGAACCCGTCACCAAGCTGCTGCAGGAAAGTACCTACCGCGAAATTCTGTTGCGCCAGCGTATTAATGAGGCCGCGCAGGCGGTCATGGTGGCGTATGCCATCGGCGGCGATCTCGATCAGCTGGCATCCAACTACAACGTGAAACGCCTGACTGTAACGCCTGCCGATAACGACGCAGTGCCGCCGGTTGCTGCCGTCATGGAGAGCGATGAAGCGCTGCGCCTGCGTGTTCCGGCTGCGTTTGAGGGGTTGTCCGTTGCGGGGCCGACGGCGGCCTATGAGTTTCACGCCAGAAGCGCGGACGGGCGTGTGGCAGATGCCAGCGCAACCAGCCCGGCACCGGCGGAGGTGGTACTTACTGTACTGAGCCGTGAAGGTGATGGTGCGGCAGAGGCTGATCTGCTGGCGGTGGTGGAGCAGGCGCTTAACAGCGAGAACGTGCGCCCGGTGGCAGACCGACTGACGGTGCGCAGCGCTGAAATAATTCCGTACACCGTGGATGCGACGATCTTTCTTTATCCGGGGCCGGAAGCTGAGCCGGTGATGGCGGCGGCAAAAGCCAGCCTGCAGAAGTATATCGCCAGTCAGACGCGGCTGGGTCGTGATATCCGTCGCAGTGCCATTTATGCCGCGCTGCACGTTGAGGGGGTTCAGCGTGTGGAGCTGGCCTCCCCGCTGGATGATGTGGTGCTGGATAAGACGCAGGCGGCATCCTGTACGGAATGGAGCGTAACCAACGGGGGCACGGATGAATAGTCTGCTGCCGCCCGGTTCATCGCCGCTTGAGCGTCGGCTGGCGCAGGCCTGCAGCGGGATTTCCGATCTGCAGGTGCCGCTGCGCGATTTATGGAACCCGGCAACGTGTCCGGTCAGCTTTCTGCCGTATCTGGCGTGGGCGTTTTCCGTTGACCGCTGGGACGAAAGCTGGACGGAGAGTGTCAAGCGCCGGGTGGTACAGGACGCTTTCTATATTCATCAGCATAAGGGGACAACCAGCGCCGTGCGGCGCGTGGTGGAGCCGTTCGGCTTCCTGATCCGCATCATTGAGTGGTGGCAGACTGGTGAGACGCCGGGCACGTTTCGCCTGGACATTGGCGTGCAGGAGCAGGGGATCACAGAAGAAACTTATCTGGAGCTGGAGCGCCTGATTAGTGACGCCAAACCCTGCAGCCGCCACCTGATCGGTATGTCCATTAACCTGCAGAGCAGTGGTCCATTTTTTGTGGGGGCAGCCACTTACACGGGCGAAGAAATTACGGTTTACCCGTATATCAACGAAACCATTATTTCCGGCGGCACCGCTTACGAGGGCGGGGCGGTCCATGTTATTGACACAATGAGAGTGAATCCATGAGCGCAAAATTCTATACCCTGCTGACGGATATCGGGGCGGCGAAACTGGCAAGCGCCGCCGCGCTCGGTGTTCCGTTGAAAATTACCCATATGGCGGTAGGCGATGGTGGCGGCGTGCTGCCCACGCCCAGCGCACAACAGACAAAGCTGGTTGCTGAAAAGCGCCGGGCTTCCCTCAATATGCTGTATATCGATCCGCAGAACAGTAGCCAGATTATTGCTGAGCAGGTGATCCCCGAAACTGAGGGAGGATGGTGGATACGCGAAATTGGTCTGTTCGATGAAACCGGCGCACTGATCGCCGTGGGCAACTGCCCGGAGAGTTACAAGCCGCAGCTGGCGGAGGGGAGTGGACGCACGCAGACCGTACGCATGGTGTTGATTACCAGCAGCACCGACAATATCACTCTCAAAATTGATCCGGCAGTCGTGCTGGCTACCCGTCAGTATGTGGACGATACCGCGATTGAGGTCAGGCTCTATACGGACGAGGCGATGAAAGCCCACCTGGCGGAGGCTAACCCGCATCCTCAGTATTTGCAGGCAGAAAATAACCTGTCAGAGCTGACCGACAAATCAAAAGCGCGTGACTCGCTGGAGCTGGGAACGGCAGCGACAAAAGACGTCGGAACCGATGCGGGTAAGGTTATTGGCGTCGGCAGCTTTGGTCTGGGGGCGGATAAAATAAGCACCACTGCGATTGATTTTAAAACACGTATTTTCCGCGCCGGTGAGTCTTTGCTCCTTAAAATGGAGAGTTGTACCAATATCCCCACCGGTCTGCCAAACGGTACAGGAGAGTATGTTTACGCGCATTGTTTAGGTGTCAGGGATAACAGCTACGGGTGCACTGTTATTTTTATCTCTCACAACGCAGGGAGTATCTCTTTTATTGGTACCCGATATAACAATACGACTAGCGGATGGTCATTGATGCGGGTCGGTAATCAGGCCGAGTTGTCGAAATACCTCTCTTTAGCCGGTGGTGATATTACGGGGCGTCTCGGTGTTTCGGGGGCGCTGCAGGTCGGTAAATCGGGTGCTGAATCTCTGATTACGCTCGGTGCAGCGACGGTGCTCAGGGATAACGCGAATAATGCACTGGTTATCAGCAGTGAGTCGGGGGCAGGTTCGGCAGCAGGAATATATTTGCGCCCTATTGGTAGTACCGACAGCTCAATCGAGTTACATGGGAGCAGCAGCGGGTGGAACTTCACCGGAACACCAACGGCTACCACGCCTGCAGCTACGGACAAAAGTTCAAAACTAGCTACTACCCAGTTTGTTGCGAGAGCAATTGCGAATCTTGCGGGTAGTGCCCCTGAGACGCTGGATACGCTCAAAGAACTAGCTGATGCGCTGGGGAACGATCCAAACTTTGCGACCACCGTTCTGAATAAACTGACTGAGAAGTTAGCAAAAGACCAGAATGGCGCTGATATTCCTGACCCAGCGCAGTTTGTCAAAAACCTTGGTTTGGGAGATAGCAGTGGTTACGTCGGACGATTAATCAATACGCGCGTATTTAAATCATCAGGAACGTATATTCCGACCACTGGTGCTAAGAAAATTAAAATACGTTTATGGGGAGGCGGTGGTGGCGGCGGTAGTTCCGTTGCTTCTGCTAGTTCGGGCGGCTCTGGCGGCTCTGGCGGTTCTGGCGGTGTTTATGGCGAGGCGTTTATTGACGTTACGGGAAATTTGCCAGTTATCATCGGTTCTGGCGGCGCTGGCGGTACAAATGATGGTTACGGTAATGACGGCGGAGAAACGTCAGTTGGGACTGTAAAAGTTGCAGGTGGTGGTAAGGGCCGTAGTAACGTTCATGGTAAGCCAGCCGATGGAGCACCTGGGGCTAGCGCATCAACAGGTTGTCTACTGACTATACCGTCCAGCCCGACTGCTGCGGCATATCCAATTGGCGGGATTGATTCAGCGTTTTTCGGCACTGGTGGCTCCGGCTCATTCGGTTCATCAATGTCCGCAATTACTGTTGCAGCAGGGTTTTACGGACAATTTCCTGGTGGCGGCGGCGGTGGATCAGGTTCATATATCAGCACTGGTGGTCAATACCAGCCAGGTGGCAACGGAGCCAGTGGAATGGTAATTATTGAGGAGTTTGCATAGTGAGTAATTACGCCCTGATAAAAAATGGCATAGTTGAAAATGTAGTCATCTGGGATGGATATGGTGATATTTTCGATGATTATATTACTGTGAATATTGATGATATATCGGCTGGTATTGGTTGGGCATACGACGGAGAGGTTTTCACCCCTCCGCCAGCTCTTACGCCTCCGGCAACTCAGGACAGTTGATTTACAAAAAACAGGCATAAATTAATCTGCTCGAGACGGCCCCTCTGTGATGGTGAGGGGCTTTGTGTTCTTACTGGCTGTTGGTGCATCAGGCCACGTGATGCCTTCTGGCTCAGAGGTAGCGCAGTAGGAATGTAATTCTTTTGCAAATATTGAAACGCCGCAGCGATGCCATTTATCTCACTGAAATGGGTGCAATTATCGCGCGGCGCATCAACCCATTGTGTCATTTCCCACACATAGCCCGGCACGTGCGCTGCGTGCATATCAACTAGAACATAGGCACACCCCCTGTAAACCGGAGAGACTGCCTTATGGCTCAGGATTACCACCACGGGGTGCGCGTTGTTGAAGTCAACGAGGGCACCCGATCCATTACCACGGTGAGCACCGCCATCGTGGGCATGGTCTGCACCGGCGATGATGCTGATGCGTCCATGTTTCCCCTTAATAAGCCGGTTCTGCTGACAGATGTGCTGACCGCCAGCGGCAAAGCGGGTGAGTCCGGCACGCTGGCCCGCTCGCTGGATGCCATTGCCGACCAGGCTAAACCTGTGACTGTCGTTGTGCGCGTGGCGCAGGGCGAAACCGAAGCGGAAACCACCTCCAATATTATCGGCGGCGTGACTGCTGACGGTAAAAAAACGGGCATGAAAGCGCTGCTTTCGGCTCAGTCGCAGCTCGGCGTCAAGCCGCGCATTCTCGGCGTACCGGGACACGACACGCAGGCGGTTGCCACTGAGCTGCTGAGCGTGGCGCAGAGTCTGCGCGGGTTTGCTTACCTGTCAGCCTATGGCTGCAAAACGGTGGAAGAAGCGATTGCCTACCGTGACAATTTCAGCCAGCGCGAGGGGATGCTGATCTGGCCTGACTTTATCAACTTTGACACCGTGCTGAATGCCGATGCGACGGCTTATGCTTCCGCCCGCGCGCTGGGCCTGCGTGCCAAAATTGACGAGCAGACCGGCTGGCACAAAACCCTGTCCAACGTGGGCGTGAATGGTGTCACCGGTATTTCCGCTGATGTGTTCTGGGATCTGCAGGAACCGGCAACCGATGCGGGGCTGCTGAACCAGAACGACGTCACCACGCTTATCCGCAAAGATGGCTTCCGCTTCTGGGGTTCCCGCTGCCTCAGCGATGATCCGCTGTTTGCTTTTGAGAACTACACCCGCACGGCGCAGGTGCTGGCTGACACCATTGCAGAGGCGCACATGTGGGCGGTGGATGGCGTGCTTAACCCGTCGCTGGCCCGCGACATTATCGAAGGTATCCGCGCCAAACTGCGCAGCCTGAAAACGCAGGGCTACATCATCGGCGCAGACTGCTGGCTGGATGAGGCGGTGAACGATAAAGACTCCCTGAAAGCCGGGAAGCTCACCATTGACTACGACTACACGCCAGTGCCGCCGCTTGAAAACCTGATGCTGCGCCAGCGTATCACCGATCGATACCTGCTGGATTTCTCCAGCCAGGTCAGCGCGTAAGGGGACACCATGGCTTTACCACGTAAGTTAAAACACCTGAACCTGTTCAACGACGGGAACAACTGGCAGGGGATCGTTGAGTCTCTGACCCTGCCGAAATTCACCCGCAAGTTTGAGAAGTATCGCGGCGGCGGTATGCCGGGCGCGGTGGACGTGGACATGGGGCTGGATGACGGCGCACTGGATACGGAATTTTCAATCGGCGGCACCGAACTGCTGTTATTCAAGCAAATGGGCAAGGCCACCGTTGACGGCATCCAGTTGCGTTTCACCGGCTCCATTCAGCGTGACGATACCGGCGAAGTGCAGGCCGTTGAGCTGGTTGTGCGCGGGCGTCATAAAGAAGTGGATTCCGGCGAGTGGAAAACCGGAGAGAGTAGCGCCACCAAAGTCAGCAGCACCAACAGCTACGCGAAGCTGACCATTAACGGTGAGGTGCTCTATGAGGTTGATGTGGTCAACATGATTGAAATCGTTGACGGCGTGGACCTGATGGAAGCACACCGTAATGCCCTCGGCCTCTGATTAACCTTAACGGTGCGGGAAGCCGCGCCAGTATTTCATTAACAGGAAAAGAACATGAGCGACAAGCTGACTGAAAAGACCGTACCACTGGATACCCCGATCAAGCGCGGTAAAACGGAAATTACGGAAATTGTGCTGCGTAAGCCGCAATCCGGTGCACTGCGTGGCACCCGTCTGCAGGCCATTATGGATATGGACGTGGGCGCGATGATGACCGTTATTCCGCGCATCTCCACCCCGACGCTGACCGCGCAGGAAATGGCTGAGCTGGACCCTGCCGATCTCACCGCGTTGTCGGTTGAGGTGGTGACTTTTTTGTTGAAGAAGTCGGTGCTTGCCGGTTTACCGACAGCCTGACGGTTGATGATCTGGTGGCAGATATTGCCACCATCTTTCACTGGTCGCCGTCCGTCACTGACGTTATGCCGCTGACTGATGTGCTGGAGTGGCGGCATAAAGCGATACAAAGAAGTGGGGCCAGCGATGAGTGACAATAACCTGCGCCTGCAGGTGATTCTTAATGCGGTTGACAAGCTCACCCGCCCATTCCGAACCGCGCAGACCAGCTCAAAAGAGCTGGCTGCAGCCATTCAGCAAAGCCGCGCCCGTTTAAAAGAGTTAGATGCCCAGGCGGGCCGTATTGACGGTTTCCGCAAGGCCAGTGCTCAGTTAGCAGTCACCGGCAACAGCCTTAAAGCCGCACGCGAAGAAGCGGCTAAACTTGCCACGCAATTCTCTGCCACCAACCGCCCGACGGCGGCGCAGGCTCGGCTACTTGAGCAGGCAAAAAACCGTGTTACAGAGTTGCAGAGTAAATATAACGGCTTGCGTCAGTCGGTACAGCGCCAGCGTCTTGCGCTCAATGAAGCCGGACTGGACACGAAAAAGCTCAGTAGTGCGCAACGGGAACTGCGGCAGAATACCGACGAAACCCGGCAGGCGCTGGACCGGCAGCAGAAATCCCTGAAACGCCTGGGCGAACAGCAGGCGCGGATGAACGCCGTCCGCGATCAGTATTCGCGCCGTCTTGAGGTGCGGGATCGTATCGCCGGGGCAGGGGCTACCACCACGGCTGCAGGAGTGGCAATGGGTGCGCCAGTAGTGGCAGCAGTTAAGAGCTATGCCAGCATGGAAGATGCCATGAAAGGCGTGGCAAAGCAGGTAAACGGGCTGCGGGACGATAATGGCAACCGCACGAAAAAGTTTTATGACATGCAGGCTGCCATCAAGGCCGCCAGTGAACAGCTGCCAATGGAGAATGGCGCTATAGATTATGCCGCGCTGGTTGAAGGTGGCGCACGCATGGGTGTCATCAATCAGGACGATCCTTACGAAGACCAGAAGCGTGACCTGCTGGCCTTTGCTTCCACGGCGGCAAAAGCGGCAACGGCGTTTGAGCTACCCGCTGACGAACTGGCGGAAGGGCTGGGTAAAATTGCGCAGCTGTATAAAGTCCCCACCCGCAATATTGAACAGCTGGGTGATGCGCTGAATTACCTGGACGATAACGCCATGTCAAAGGGTGGGGATATTATCAACGTGCTGCAGCGCATGGGGGGCGTGGCTGACCGCCTCGACTTCCGAAAGGCCGCCGCGCTGGGTTCAACCTTCCTTTCTCTGGGCGCAGCACCGGAAATTGCCGCGAGTGCCTCAAATGCCATGGTACGTGAGCTTTCCATTGCAACCATGCAAAGCAAGCGCTTTTTTGAAGGTATGGACTTGCTTAAACTCAATCCCGCAGAGATTGAGAAACAGATGACCACCGACGCAATGGGCACTATCCAGCGCGTTCTGGAGAAGGTCAACAAGCTACCCAAAGATAAGCGCCTGTCTGCCATGACCATGGTTTTTGGTAAAGAATTTGGTGACGACGCAGCAAAGCTGGCTAACAACCTGCCGGAGTTACAGCGTCAGCTAAAACTCACCTCAGGCAATGAAGCGAACGGCTCCATGCAGAAAGAATCTGATATTAATAAAGACTCTTTATCTGCGCAGTGGTTGCTGGTTAAAACAGGTGCGCAGAACGCTTTCAGTAGTCTGGGCGAAACGCTACGCCAGCCACTGATGGACATTATGGATTCTGTAAAACTCGTCACCGGCGCATTACGTCGCTGGGTGGAGACCAACCCGCAGCTGGCAGGCACGCTGATGAAAGTTGCAGCAGCGACTGCCGCGATCACCGTTGTGCTCGGTACGCTGGCAGTGGCGGTGGCTGCTGTGCTGGGGCCGTTGGCGGTGATCCGGTTGGGCCTGTCTGTGCTGGGTGTAAAAACTTTACCGTCTGTCACTGCGGCAGTGACCCGCACCGGCAGTGCGTTGTCATGGCTGGCAGGCGCGCCGCTTTCCCTGTTACGTCGGGCGATGGCCTCATCCGGCGGCAGTGCCGGGCTGCTGAGCGCACCCCTTCATTCACTTCGACGTTCCGCCGGGCTGGCTGGCAACGCACTGAAAGCGGTAGCAGGTGCACCGCTTACCATGCTGCGTGCGGGAATGTCAGGCATACGTAATGTGATTGGTATGGTGATGAATCCGCTGGCGGCGCTGCGGGGTGGGTTATCTGCCGCTGGCGGCGTGCTGCGCTTTTTGGTTTCCGGCCCGATGGCATTACTTCGCGTTGCGCTGTACGGGATTTCCGGCCTGCTGGGTGCGCTGCTCAGTCCAATAGGGCTGGTTGTAGCTGCGCTGGCTGGTGTGGCGCTGGTTGTGTGGAAATACTGGCAGCCCATCAGGGCATTTTTAGGTGGTGTGGTGGAGGGGTTTAAAGCCGCAGCTGCACCGATCAGTGCTGCCTTTGAGCCATTGCGGCCTGTTTTTCAGTGGATTGGTGACAGGGTGCAGGCTTTGTGGGGATGGTTTACTGATTTGCTCACGCCGGTTAAATCCACTTCCGAAGAACTGAACAGCGCAGCGGTAATGGGGCGCAGGTTTGGTGAGGCGCTGGCTGAAGGTTTGAATATGGTGATGCATCCGCTTGAGTCGCTTAAATCAGGTGTGTCGTGGTTACTTGAAAAACTCGGCATCGTCAGTAAGGAGGCGGCAAAAGCAAAACTCCCCGAACAGATTACACGGCAACAGCCAGCCACGGTGAACAGTGACGGTAAGGTAGTGCTGCCGCCAGGTGGATTTCCGTCTATGGGGTTTGCAGGTATGTATGACAGCGGAGGCACGATCCCGCGTGGTCAGTTTGGCATCGTTGGGGAGAACGGCCCTGAAATAGTGAACGGTCCCGCAAATGTGACCAGCAGGCGGCGCACTGCCGTGCTGGCTTCTGTCGTTGCAGGTGTTATGGGCGTAGCTGCAGCGCCTGCAGAGGCCGCACCTCTGCATCCGTACAGCCTACCAGCAATGGCATACAAACAAAGTCAACCTGTGAAATCTGCCAGCGTACCGTCAGTGATCCG
The DNA here is from genome assembly GCF_050600725.1 of Klebsiella sp. 141251. Classification (NCBI taxonomy): domain Bacteria; kingdom Pseudomonadati; phylum Pseudomonadota; class Gammaproteobacteria; order Enterobacterales; family Enterobacteriaceae; genus Klebsiella; species Klebsiella sp. 141251. The sequence goes on along the minus strand of NZ_JAQIRG010000004.1, from coordinate 29,457 downwards.
TTATGAGATTAACGCGCCCATTCATATCACTGCCCAACCTGGGCAGTGTGCGCAGGATATTGCCCGCGAAGTCGCGCGGCAGCTTGATGAGCGCGAGCGCAAAGCCAGGGCGAAAGCGCGCAGTAATTTCAGCGATCAAGGGGGATATGATTCATGATGATGGTGCTTGGGTTATATGCCTTTATGTTGCGTACCGTGCCCTATCAGGAGCTGCAGTATCAGCGAAGCTGGCGACACGCCGCAAACAGCCGGGTGAACCGCCGACCATCAACGCAGTTTCTTGGACCGGATAACGATTCGCTGACGTTATCTGGTGTACTGCTGCCGGAAGTCACCGGCGGCAGGCTGTCATTGTTGGCACTAGAGCAAATGGCTGAGCTGGGCAAAGCGTGGCCCCTGATTGAGGGGAGCGGGACCATTTACGGCATGTTTGTGATCGAGGGGCTGAGTCAGACAAAAACGGAGTTTTTTGCAAGCGGAATGCCTCGCCGTATTGAGTTTACGCTGACCCTGAAAAGGGTTGATGAGTCGCTGTCTGATATGTTCGGTAATCTCAGCGATCAGCTCAGTAATCTGCAGAACTCTGCAACGTCTGCAATAGGTAATATTAAAAACACGGTTGGAGGGATGCTGCAGTGAATGTTAGTTCTGAACTTTTTGATCCCAACAGCAAAAGCCCGGCTTTCAGTATCACCATTGAAGGTAAGGACGTGACTACCGTACTGGATGCACGTCTGCTGAGTCTGACGCTGACCGATAACCGGGGTTTTGAAGCAGACCAGCTTGATCTGGAGCTGGACGACGCTGACGGGCAGATTGTTCTGCCGCGACGTGGTGCCGTTATCCAGTTGGCGCTGGGATGGAAGGGCCAGCTGCTTTTCCCAAAAGGAGCATTCACTGTGGATGAGATTGAGCATAGCGGTGCCCCTGATCGTCTTACCATCCGGGCGCGGAGTGCAGATTTCCGGGAAACCCTCAATACCCGGCGTGAAAAGTCATGGCACCAGACAACGGTGGGGGAGGTTGTAAAGGAAATTGCCGCCCGGCATAAGCTCAAAATGGCGCTGGGTAAAGACCTGACAGATAAGGCGCTGGATCATATGGACCAGACCAATGAAAGCGATGCCAGTTTTCTGATGAAACTGGCGCGCCAGTTTGGCGCGATTGCTTCCGTTAAGGATGGAAACCTGCTGTTTATCCGGCAGGGGCAGGGAAGAACGGCGAGCGGTAAGCCATTGCCTGTTATCACCATTGAGCGTAAAGCCGGTGACGGTCATCGTTTTACCCTGGCTGATCGTGGTGCTTATACCGGCGTAATTGCCAGTTGGCTGCATACCCGTGAACCTAAGAAAAAAGAAACAACGAAAGTTAAGCGCCGTCGGAAGAAAACCACCACACCTAAAGAGGCGGAAGCAAAACAGGGTGATTATCTGGTGGGAACGGATGAAAACGTGCTGGTACTAAATCGCACCTATGCAAACCGCAGTAATGCTGAGCGTGCGGCAAAAATGCAGTGGGAGCGTTTGCAGCGTGGTGTTGCGTCATTCTCCCTGCAGCTTGCAGAGGGCCGGGCAGATCTCTATACAGAAATGCCAGTAAAGGTGGGCGGTTTTAAGCAGCCTATCGACGAGGCCGAATGGACCATTACAACTTTGACGCATACCGTCAGCCCGGATAATGGCTTTACTACCAGTCTGGAGCTTGAAGTAAAAATTGATGATTTAGAAATGGAATAAATAAGTTCTCAATATTGATTATGTGTGTATCATTATTGAGAACTTAAGGTGGCGGAGAATAAAAAATGATGAATTGCCCAAAGTGTGGACATGCGGCGCATACTCGGAGCAGTTTTCAGGTTACGGACAGCACGAAGGAGCGTTACTGTCAGTGCCAGAACATTAATTGTGGCAGCACATTTGTCACCCATGAAACGGTAGTGCGGTTTATCGTAACGCCGACATTAATTAATAATGCACCACCGCACCCTTTGCCGGGTGGTCAAGGGCACATGAATTTTTAAACCAAGAACCTGCTGAGGCAGGTTTTTTTATGCGTCAGGAATTTCACCCGTTCATGTGAATCACATTCGTTATCTAAACGGATACAGAAGTTGTTGAGCATTGGGTAAAGTGGCTGCCGCCATTTTGCCGCCACCATCAAAGAAAAAAGGGTTACGTTTTCACGTAACCCTTTGTTTTGTTTGGTGGAGCTGGCGGGAGTTGAACCCGCGTCCGAAATTCCTACATCCTCGGTACTACATGCTTAGTTTGTCTTTACATTCGCACGCCAGCTGCGGACAGACACGCCACTAACGAACTAGCCTGATTAGTTTTAGCACTTCAACCCCAGGCAGGGCATCCGCGCGATCTCTTTTGGGTTTGACCTCTCTTGATCCCCGTCCTAAGAGCGGAGGCTAGGGAGAGAGGGCTCTAAGCAGGTTATTAAGCTGCTAAAGCGTAGTTTTCGTCGTTTGCGACTATTTTTTTGCGGCTTTTTACGAGGCCAACCGCCCCTCGGCATGCACCTTGGGTTTCGCGAATCCCGTCGAATCCAGAATCAGCCCCAATGTGTACTTGAAGTATAACAGATTTGTGAAGGTGGTTACCAGCCCCTGAAGCGAGGATTCTGGCGGCATATCGAATGAAAAAGCAGCGACAACAGCAATATAGCGTAGGGCCAGAGGGAGCTGGCCCGCAGAGAGGGGGGATTACCGCCCGGCATTCTTCATGATGCGCGCCTTATCGACCGCCCATTCACGATCTTTCACGTCGGTGCGCTTATCGTGCTGTTTCTTACCTTTCGCTACGCCGATTTTCACTTTGCACCAGGCGTTCTTCCAGTACAACGACAGGGCGACGACGGTATAACCTTCGCGGTTAATGCGGCCGTATAGCGCATCGAGCTCGCGCTGATTGAGCAGCAGCTTGCGGGTACGGGTCGGATCGCAAACGTAATGCGTGGAGGCGACCGCCATTGGCGTAAAGTTGGCGCCGAAAAGATAGGCTTCGCCATCTCTCAGAATGACATAGCTATCGCCGATGTTGGCTTTGCCGGCACGCAGAGATTTCACTTCCCAACCCTGCAGCGCGAGGCCTGCCTCGTATTCATCTTCGATAAAGTATTCGTGACGGGCGCGTTTATTCAGCGCAATGGTGGCTGATCCAGGTTTGTGGGCTTTTTTCTTAGTCATAATGTCCTGAAGTCATCGCTAGTTCTAAACATTGTTACCTCAATCCTTCCTGCGAGGCGTAATGGGCTATCTTAGCACGAGTTATGGTACAGCGTTTTTTTTAGCAGCAGATAAATGATATTATTTGTCCCGTGTTTAAATGTGGAACCTGCTATGCCTCAGATTAGCCGTACTGCGCTGGTGCCTTTCAGCGTGGAACAGATGTATCAACTCGTAAATGATGTGAAGTCCTATCCCGATTTCCTGCCAGGCTGCACCGGTAGCCGAGTGCTGGAGGCCGGGCCGACGCAAATGACCGCGGCGGTTGATGTGTCCAAGGCCGGCATCAGCAAGACTTTCACGACGCGTAATACGCTGACCGATAACCAGAGTATCCTGATGAGCCTGGTCGATGGGCCGTTCAAAAAGCTGATTGGCGGCTGGAAGTTTATTCCGCTCAGCCCGGATGCGTGCAAAATTGAGTTTCATCTCGATTTTGAGTTCACCAACAAGCTGATTGAAATGGCTTTTGGTCGCATCTTTAAAGAGCTGGCCGCCAATATGGTGCAGGCGTTCACCACGCGCGCCAAAGAGGTGTATCGTGTCGGCTAATATTGTGGTTGAAGTCGCCTATGCGTTGCCGGAAAAACAGTACCTGCAACGCGTGAAGCTGCAGGCTGGGGCAACGGTCGAGCAGGCGATTATCTCGAGCGGTATTCTGGCGCTGCGCGAAGATATCGATCTGGCGAAGAATAAAGTCGGCATCTACAGCCGTCCGGTCAAGCTGCACGACGAAGTCCATGATGGCGACCGCGTAGAGATTTATCGCCCGCTGATTGCTGACCCGAAAGAGCTGCGCCGACAGCGGGCTGAAAAGCACGCCGAGAAATAAGCGGGAATGCACAATAAAAAAAGCGCTCATTGAGCGCTTTTTGCATTTCAACTGGCCTGAGATTACTTGGTCAGCGCCGGTTTGTTATCAATGTTGGTTAACACACCGCTGCTGTCGAAGGTCAGCGTCAGGGTCTGCTGGGTCACTTTCTCATGGCCCGGCTGCTGGCGGAAAACGTAGAACCAGGTGTTGCTACCAAATGGATCTGACATCATCGGCGTACCCAGCGCATAAGCAACCTGCTGTTGTGTCATGCCGACACGAATTTTTGCGACATCGGTTGGTGCCAGATAGTTACCCTGGTTGATATCAGGACGGTAAACCACTCGTTCCAGAGTGGAACAGCCTGCGGTCAACATAAGGAGAACCGCTGCGGCAGCAGTCAGCGTTTTACAGCGCATAGTGATTTGATTCCTTTTTGGGCCCGAGCAATACGTGGCTCATCTGTAATATGCCGATAATAATAGACCTTTGCCCGGTTGGGAACCTTCGACTGCAGGTCTATTGGCAATTTGCTGTTCACTATGACTCTGTGAAAATCAAAAAGTTTACGCCGCAAGCAACTCTTTCGCGTTCGCCAGGGTGTTGCGGGTAACCTCGCTACCGCCCAGCAGACGGGCCAGTTCCTGCAGTCTGGCGCGTTTATCCAGCGCATGCATGTGCGTCTCGGTCATCTCGCCATCGGTCTCTTTGCAGACAAAGAAATGATGGTGACCACAGCCAGCAACCTGCGGCAGGTGAGTCACGCACATGACCTGCGTGGATTCTCCCAACTGGCGGAGCAGTTTGCCGACCACCGCCGCCGTCGGGCCGCTGATGCCGACATCGACCTCATCGAAAATCAGCGCCGGGGTTTCCATTTTACGGGCGGTAATAACCTGAATAGCCAGTGCGATACGCGACAGCTCGCCGCCGGAGGCCACTTTAGCGATCGGCTGCAGCGGTTGCCCCGGGTTGGTGGTGACGCGGAACTCAATATGGTCGGCGCCTTCGGCGGTCAGATGGCGTTCATCAAAGGCGACATCAATGGCAAACACCCCGTGTGGCATAGAAAGTGAGTGCATACTTTCGGTTATCAACTGGGTGAGTTCATCGGCGCTGCGCTGACGCAGGGCGTGCAGTTCCTGCGCCGTTTCCAGCGCCAGGCGGTGATGCTCAATGACCAGTTGGCTCAGCGACTCCAGCGAACCGGCGCTGTCGTCCAGCAGGCGCTGCTCATCCAGCATGGCCTGATAGAACGCCGGCAGCTCTTCCGGAGCAATCTGATGCTTACGCGCCAGCGCAATCTGCCGGGAAATGCGCTGTTCCAGCTCGAACAGACGGTTAGGGTCGAGATCGAGACGGTCATTGTAGTGGCGCAGCTCATCGGTCGCCTCGCTGAGCTGAATAGAGGCTTCTTCCAGCATATCGAGCACGCTGGAGAGTTTGCTATCCATACCGACCAGCTCGCTAACCAGCTGTTTAGCGGTATAAAGCTGGCTTTGCAAATTGGCCTCTTCGCCGTCGGCCAGTACCGTTAACGCATGCTGACAGGTACTGAGCAGCTGGCCGCTGTTGGCCAAACGTTTGTACTCTTCGTCTATCTGTTCGAACTCGCCCGGCAGAGGATTAAATTCGTTCAGTTCTTTGAGCTGGTATTGCAGCAGGTCTGCGCGGGCGGCGCGCTCCTGGCTCTGCTGCTGATGCTGAGCCAGCTCCCGGCAGCTCTGGTGCCACTGGCGGTAGCGTTCCGCCATGCGCTGAGTAAGCGCATACTCACCGGTATAACCATCGAGCAGGGTTTTCTGATGTTCGGCTTTGGTGAGTAACTGATGGGCATGCTGGCCATGGATCTGGATAAGCAACTGGCCCAGCTCGCGAAGCTGAGAAAGAGGCACGGCGGTACCGTTGATAAAACCGCGGGAGCGACCGTCAGCGCTGATCACGCGGCGAAGTAAACACTCACGCCCGCTTTCCAGTTGGTTCTCTTCCAGCCAGCGCTGGGCGGCAGGGGTATCTTTCAGCGCGAAGCGCGCGCACAGGTCGGCACGGCTGGCGCCGCGGCGCACCATGTCAGCTTCGGCTCGGCCGCCGAGGCACAGCCCCAGCGCGTCGATGGCAATGGATTTCCCGGCGCCGGTTTCCCCGGTAATGGCGGTCATGCCACTGTGAAAATCAATTTCCAGTTCACGAACGATAGCGAAATTGCTGATGGTGAGTTGCGCCAACATAGCTGCCTTCCTGTATGAAAAACCATTACTGTGTTTTCGTACAGTATAAACTGGTTTTTTATCCAGTAAAGAGGCAGCTTGTAAAATCAGAACAATTTTTTCGACCAGCCCAACTTAGTGCTTAATGTATTGAAATAACTGTAGTCTTTCGGATGAATCAGATTGAGGTGATAATCACAGCGGCGGATGAGCACATCTTCGCCGTCCTGAATGGGGAGCGCAATCTGGCTGTCGCAACTGATTTCCAGATCGTTGCAGCGCTGCGAGAAGCGCAGGCGAATGGTGCTATCGCCGTTAATCACCAGCGGTCGCGCTGATAGCGTATGCGGGAACATCGGCACCAGGGTGATGGCGTCCAGAGAAGGCGTGAGAATAGGGCCGCCCGCAGAGAGCGAATAGGCCGTCGAACCGGTAGGCGTGGAGATGATCAGGCCGTCGGAGCGCTGGGAGAAGGCGAACACTTCATCGATATAGACTTCGAACTCAATCATGTGCGCGACTTTACCCGGATGCAGCACCACTTCATTAATAGCCGTGCTGATGCGCTTCTGGCAGTCATGCTGGCATACCTGGGCTTCCAGCAGAAAACGTTTTTCTGCGATATAGTGGCCTTCGAGTACGTCGGCCAATTGCTGAAGCGCGTTATCCGGGTCAAGGTCGGTAAGAAAACCAAGATTGCCGCGGTTAATGCCGATGACGTTGATGTCATAGCGCGCCAGCGTGCGCGCCGCGCCGAGCATATTGCCGTCGCCGCCGACCACCACCGCCAGATCCGCCTGCTGGCCGATTTCCGCCAGCGTGCCGGTTTTTACATTGCTAAGCTGGAGTTCATGGGCGATTTGCTGCTCGACCAATACTTCATAGCCTTTGCCGCATAGCCAGCGCCAGAGCATTTCATGTGTGGTCAGGGCGGTTGGGTGACGAGGGTGTCCCACAATGCCGATACACTTGAAATGGTTCTTCATGATCTGGATGTCCTTGGGTTAAATGAATGATGACAATCTGTCTGCTTCCCTTGAATCCCGGAAACTGATCCCCATAATAAGCGAAGTTAGCGAGATGAATGCGAAAAAAACGCGGAGAAATTCATGAGTAGTAAAGAACAGAAAACGCCTGAGGGGCAAGCCCCGGAAGAAATTATCACGGAGCAGCACGACAACGTAGAGGCTGTAGAGCCTGAGGTTTCTGCTGAGCAGGTGGATCCGCGCGATGAAAAAATTGCGAATCTGGAAGCACAGCTGGCCGAAGCGCAAAAGCGTGAACGTGATGTGATGCTGCGCGCAAAAGCGGAAGAAGACAACCTGCGTCGTCGCACCGAACAGGATATCGAGAAAGCGCATAAATTTGCGCTGGAGAAGTTCGTCAACGAACTGCTGCCGGTTATCGATAGCCTGGATCGCGCGCTGGAAGTGGCTGATAAAGCTAACCCGGATATGGCGCCAATGGTTGAAGGGATCGAACTGACCCTGAAATCGATGCTGGACGTCGTGCGTAAGTTTGGCGTTGAAGTGGTTGCCGATACCAACGTACCGCTGGATCCAAACGTGCACCAGGCCATCGCGATGGTCGAGTCTGACGATGTGGCTGCCGGCAACGTGCTGGGCGTGATGCAGAAGGGTTATACCCTGAACGGTCGTACTATTCGCGCCGCGATGGTAACCGTCGCGAAAGCGAAGTAATTCGTTAGTTCGCCAGTAACGGCTGCCTGCGGGTGGCCGTTTTTATTGGCTTTAAATAAAATAACGGCGAACTGAAGTTCGCCGTTATTCTTTGCTGGCTGCGCTATTCCGCCACGCTTTCGCGTAATGATTTCACCGGCATCACCTTCACCTGCTTAATCATATTGTCCTGTACGTCGAGAATATCGATATCATACTGTTCGATACGTACGCGGGTTCCAGGGACCGGGATTTCTTCCAGCGCTTCCAGAATGATGCCGTTAACGGTACGCGCGTCGTCTTCCGGCAGGTGCCAGTTGAACGCTTTGTTGATTTCCCGCACGTTGGCGCCGCCGTCAATAATCACCGAGCCGTCATTAAGCGGCGTCACTTCTTCGGCAAGGGTCGGCGACATCGAGGTAGTGAAGTCTCCCACGATCTCTTCAAGAATATCTTCAACGGTGACCAGTCCTTGAATATCACCATATTCATCGACCACCAGACCGACTTTCTTTTTATTACGTTGGAATTTCACCAATTGCGTGCTGAGTGGCGTACCTTCTGGCACAAAGTAAATCTCATCTGCCGCTCGTAACATGATCTCTTTTGTGAACTCTTTCTTTTCCGTCATCAGACGATAGGCTTCACGGACGCGCAGCATGCTGATGGCATCGTCCAGCGAATCACGATAAAGCACGATACGGCCATGCGGCGAGTGGGTTAGCTGGCGGACGATAGATTTCCAGTCATCGTTGATATCGATACCGACGATCTCATTGCGCGGCACCATGATGTCATTAACGCTGACCTTTTCCAGATCCAGGACCGACAGCAGCATGTCCTGATTCCGCCGTGAGATTTGTGAACGGGATTCATTCACAATCGTTCGCAGTTCATCTTTGCTTAATGCGCCGCTAATGACGTGATCGGTCTTAATACCCATCATGCGCATCAGTACGCGGGTAATGGTGTTCAACAACCACACCAGCGGCATCATCAGTACCTGTAGCGGCGCCAACAGGAAACTGCTGGGGTAGGCGACCTTTTCCGGATACAGGGCGGCAATGGTTTTAGGTAAGACTTCGGCAAACACCAGCACGACAAAGGTGAGCACGCCGGTGGCGATAGCCACGCCAGCGTCGCCGTACAGACGCATGCCGACGATGGTCCCCAGCGCTGAGGCCAGGATATTGACGAGGTTGTTGCCGATGAGCACCAGGCTAATGAGGCGGTCCGGCTTACGCAGCAGCTTTTCCACACGCTTAGCCGGGCGGTTGCCTTGTTTCGCCATATGGCGCAGCCGATAGCGGTTCAGCGTCATCATGCCGGTTTCGGAACCGGAGAAATAGGCGGAGATAATCACCATGATGATCAGCGTGACGATCAGCGTGGTGGTAGAAATGTGTTCCAGGAGAGACTCCTTAGTCTTTAACTAACAAACTGCTGAAGGACGCGGCTGCCAAAATAAGCCAGGGTCAGCAACCCGGCTCCGGCGACGTTAAACCAGACCACCCGGCGGCCGCGCCAGCCTTCGTGGTAGTGCCCCCACAGCAGTACGATATAGACAAACCAGGCCACGATAGACAGCACCGCTTTATCAATATTTTCGGTATTGAACAGGTTGTGCATATAGAACAACCCGGTGCATAGCGTCAGGGTCAGCAGCACTACGCCAACCTGGGTGATATGAAACATTTTACGCTCAATACTCATCAGCGGCGGCATTTCGCTGCTGAAAGCCAGCTTTTTATTTTTCAGCTGGTAGTCAATCCACGCCAGCTGCAGCGCGTACAGCGCGGCGATGATAAGCGTGGCGTAGGCAAAGAGCGACAGGCCGATATGCACCAACATCCCAGGAGTGGTTTCGAGGTGGGTGATGTACTCGTTAGGCACGAAGGTGGCGAAGGCGAGGTTGATCAGCGCGAAGGCGTATACGATAGGTAGCAATAGCCAACCGCGATTACGCGAGGCGACGATGGTCATCACCGTACAGATCATCAGGCTGACCAGCGAGCCGACGTTAAGTAAGCTGAGATTTTGCCCACCTTCGCCGCCGGGGAAAATACGTGACTCCAGCGCGAAGGCGTGGCAAATCAGCGCTATCGTCGCGGAGAGAATCGCCATCCGCCGCCAGCTGCTGTTTTTTTGCAGCAAGCCAGGGATGATCAGCGCAAGGCTGATGGAGTAGGCGACAAGGGCAAGTAGAGCAAACACAGGCATAGGAGCGTCGACTGTTGACTAAATAAGAAAGAGAAGCAGTATAGCGTCACGCGACGTCTGCTCCAACCGTTGCAGCACATTCAGGTTTATGTCGTGTTATACTGCGCCAAATTCGTATTTTTGTGTCGCTGCGGCGACCGACCGTTTCCACCTCAGGCGAGAGACAATGTTTGATAATTTAACCGATCGTTTGTCGCGTACGCTGCGCAACATTAGCGGCCGCGGACGCCTTACCGAAGACAACATTAAAGACACCCTGCGCGAAGTGCGCATGGCGCTGCTGGAGGCCGACGTCGCGCTTCCGGTGGTGCGTGATTTCATCAGCCGCGTCAAAGAGAGCGCGGTAGGCCATGAAGTCAATAAAAGCCTGACGCCAGGTCAGGAGTTCGTCAAAATTGTTCGCAACGAGCTGGTTGCGGCGATGGGCGAAGAAAACCAGACGCTGGATTTAGCCGCGCAGCCGCCGGCCGTCGTCCTGATGGCGGGCCTGCAGGGTGCGGGTAAAACGACCAGCGTCGGTAAGCTGGGTAAATTCCTGCGCGAGAAGCACAAGAAAAAAGTGCTGGTCGTTTCCGCGGACGTATACCGCCCGGCGGCGATTAAACAGCTGGAAACGCTGGCAGAGCAGGTCGGCGTGGATTTCTTCCCGTCCGACGTGGGCCAGAAGCCGGTTGATATCGTCAACGCGGCGCTGAAAGAAGCGAAGCTTAAATTCTACGACGTGCTGCTGGTGGATACCGCCGGTCGTCTGCACGTCGATGAAGCGATGATGGACGAAATCAAACAGGTCCACGCCGCGATTAATCCGGTTGAGACGCTGTTCGTCGTCGATGCGATGACCGGTCAGGATGCGGCGAATACCGCGAAGGCCTTTAACGAAGCGTTGCCTTTGACCGGCGTGGTGCTGACCAAGGTGGACGGCGACGCCCGCGGCGGTGCGGCGCTGTCGATTCGTCATATCACCGGCAAGCCGATTAAATTCCTCGGCGTCGGCGAGAAAACCGAAGCGCTGGAGCCGTTCCACCCGGACCGTATCGCTTCTCGTATTCTCGGCATGGGCGACGTGCTGTCGCTTATCGAAGATATCGAGAGCAAAGTTGACCGCGCGCAGGCCGAGAAGCTGGCATCCAAGCTGAAGAAAGGCGACGGTTTCGACCTGACCGACTTCCTTGAGCAACTGCGCCAGATGAAAAACATGGGCGGCATGGCCAGCCTGATGGGCAAACTGCCGGGCATGGGGCAAATTCCCGATAACGTGAAAGCGCAGATGGACGACAAAGTGCTGGTGCGTATGGAAGCGATCATCAACTCGATGACGATGAAAGAGCGCGCCAAGCCGGAAATCATTAAAGGTTCGCGTAAACGCCGTATCGCCGCCGGTTGCGGAATGCAGGTGCAGGACGTGAACCGTCTGCTGAAGCAGTTCGACGACATGCAGCGCATGATGAAGAAGATGAAGTCGAAAGGCGGCATGATGAAGATGATGCGTGGGATGAAAGGGATGATGCCGCCAGGATTCCCTGGCCGCTAATACGCGTCATAATTCAAGCCGCAGATGCGTTGGCTGCGTTCGTTCACCCCGGTCACGTACTTGTGTACGCTCCCGGGGATTTACTCACTTGCCGCCTTCCTGCAACTCGAATTATTTAGCGTATGTAGTTTTGAATTGATTTTTGCACAGAAATCAGTAAAATTTTCGGGCTTTTAATATGACACCGGGCTCCGTTCCTCGATGGGGCCCGGTTGTTTTATTCACACAAGAGGATGTTATGGTAACTATTCGTTTAGCACGTCACGGCGCTAAAAAGCGTCCGTTCTACCAGGTTGTTGTCACCGACAGCCGTAATGCACGCAACGGTCGCTTCATCGAGCGCGTTGGCTTCTTCAACCCGATCGCTACCGAGAAAGAAGAAGGCACCCGCCTGGATCTGGATCGTATCGCTCACTGGGTTGGCCAGGGCGCTACTGTTTCCGATCGCGTTGCCGCGCTGATCAAAGCCGCTAACAAAGCAGCTTAATCTGTCACGGTGGTCATGATGAGCAAGCAACACACCGCACAAGCACCTGTTGATCCGATTGTATTGGGGAAAATGGGTTCTTCCTACGGTATCCGTGGTTGGCTCAGAGTGTTTTCCTCCACCGAAGACGCTGAAAGCATTTTTGACTATCAGCCCTGGTTAATCCAGAAGGCGGGTCAGTGGCAGGTTGTTGAGCTGGAAAGCTGGCGCCACCACAATCAGGACATCATCATCAAGCTGAAAGGCATTGACGATCGTGATGCGGCGAATCTCCTGACTAATTGCGAAATTATCGTGGATTCATCGCAGCTGCCGGCGCTGGAAGAGGGCGACTATTACTGGAAAGACCTGATGGGCTGCCAGGTAGTTACCACCGAAGGCTATAGCCTGGGTAAAGTCATTGATATGATGGAAACCGGGTCGAATGACGTTCTCGTCATCAAGGCAAACCTGAAAGATGCATTTGGCATCAAGGAGCGGTTGGTTCCGTTCCTCGATGGGCAGGTTATCAAGAAAGTCGATCTCGCTACTCGTACTATCGAAGTAGATTGGGATCCTGGTTTTTAAATTCTCCGGATAAACGGTAAAAGACGGCGCTATGTGGATTGGCATAATTAGCCTGTTTCCTGAAATGTTCCGCGCAATTACCGATTACGGGGTAACTGGCCGGGCAGTAAAAAATGGCCTGCTGAGCATCGAAAGCTGGAGTCCTCGCGACTTCGCTCATGACCGGCACCGTACCGTGGACGATCGTCCTTACGGCGGCGGACCGGGGATGCTAATGATGGTTCAACCTTTACGGGATGCCATTCATGCAGCAAAAGCCGCGGCAGGTGAAGGCGCAAAGGTGATTTATCTGTCACCTCAGGGGCGCAAGCTTGATCAAGCGGGCGTCAGCGAACTGGCAACGAATCAGAAACTGATTCTGGTGTGTGGTCGCTACGAAGGGATAGACGAGCGCGTAATCCAAACCGAAATTGACGAAGAATGGTCAATCGGCGATTACGTTCTCAGCGGTGGTGAGTTACCGGCAATGACGCTGATTGACTCCGTTTCCCGGTTCATTCCGGGAGTTCTGGGACATGAAGCATCAGCAACGGAAGATTCCTTTGCTGATGGGTTGCTGGATTGCCCGCACTATACCCGTCCTGAAGTGTTAGAAGAGATGGAAGTACCGCCAGTATTGCTGTCGGGAAACCATGCTGAGATACGTCGCTGGCGTCTGAAGCAGTCGCTGGGCCGCACCTGGCTTAGAAGACCTGAACTTCTGGAAAACCTGGCTCTGACTGAAGAGCAAGCAAAGTTGCTGGCGCAGTTCAAAAGCGAACACGCGCAACAGCAGCATAAACATGATGGGCAGGCGTGAGCCCCCAATATCAGTTTACCCAGGATAAGAGATTAAATTATGAGCAACATTATTAAGCAACTTGAACAAGAACAGATGAAGCAGGACGTACCTTCCTTCCGTCCGGGTGATACCGTGGAAGTGAAAGTATGGGTTGTTGAAGGTTCCAAAAAACGTCTGCAGGCATTCGAGGGCGTGGTTATCGCTATTCGTAACCGCGGTCTGCACTCTGCATTCACTGTTCGTAAAATTTCCAACGGCGAAGGCGTTGAGCGTGTCTTCCAGACTCACTCTCCGGTAGTTGACAGCATTGCTGTTAAACGTCGTGGTGCTGTACGTAAAGCTAAACTGTACTACCTGCGTGAGCGTACCGGTAAGTCTGCTCGTATCAAAGAGCGTCTTAACTAAGATTCGCTTTCGCGACATCCTGATAGAAAGGGCTGGCCGGATGGCTGGCCCTTTTTTTATCTAAATTTTAACTATTTTGATGTAAATCAATTACAATATCGCCCGGATTTCGGAGGGGCGGTGAACGGCACTATTTTCTCACAACCAGCATTTCAACGGCGGGCCGCCTGGCTGGCGCTGTTTGCGATCCTGCTGATCGTGGTGGCGCCGCTGATCTCCATTTCGCTACAGAAAGACCCCATGAGTGCGACGCCGGGCATGCATCATGCTATGCCGATGGGCGAGTCTCATGATGGGATGTCCGGGCATGAGATGGTAATGATGCACGGCGCTGACAGCGCGTCACAGCCGGCGCATAGCATGCCGGTTGATCACGCCGAAGCCTGCGGCTATTGCGTGCTATTAGCGCACGTACCGGGGCTGCTGTTCGCGCTGGCGCTGTTCTTCGCCATGATCCTGCGGCGCATTCGCCTGCCGGTTTCTCGCCCGGTATTAAAACACTGGCACTACTTCCCCTGGCTCTACCCTGAAACCCGCGCGCCGCCGCGGCTGTCTGCTTTTTCCCTTTAATAAAAATGAATCTGCGTACTGCGCAACGACCTCTTTTGCTTTAAAAAAGGAAGAGTATGACAACCTGCACCTCGCGCGCGGCATGGTTAAACCTGCTGCGGCGCCTCCATTTCTATATTGGTCTGTTTATCGGACCATTTATCTTTGTCGCGGCCTTGACCGGCACGCTGTATGTCTCCACGCCGCAGCTGGAAAACTGGCTGTACCATGACGCCTTACAGGGCTCGCTCAACGGGGAAAAACAGCCTCTTAGCGCGCAAATTGCCGTCGCCAAAGAGGCTACGCAAAACAATCTCCGCCTGCAGGCCGTGCGCCCGGGGATTACCGCCGGCGAAACGACGCGGGTGATGTTTGCCGACCCGCGGCTGGGGGAATCAGAAAATCGGGCTATTTTTGTTGACCCGGTGACGCTACGGGTCAAAGGCGATCTGACGGTTTACGGTACCAGCGGGATTTTACCGCTGCGCCAGTGGATTGATTACGCGCATAAATCCTTGCTGTTGGGTGACGGCGGCAGGCTGTACAGCGAACTGGCGGCCTCCTGGATGTGGGTTGCGGCGTTGGGCGGTATTGCGCTATGGGCGATGACTCGTCCGAAGCGGCGGATAAACAATCGGCTGCAAAATACCCGCCGTCTGCACGTGACGCTGGGCTGGATGTTGCTGGTTGGCATGTTGCTGTTTTCCGCCACCGGCTTAACCTGGTCGCAGTGGGCGGGCGGTAACGTCGATAAGATGCGCGCCGCGTTTGGCTGGCTAACACCGCAGGTCAATACGCAACTTCATGGCGGGGAGGCGATGCCGCCCGATCCGCATGCCGGGCACCACATGGCGCATATGGCAATGGATGAGCCACAGGTGAAAGTGACTGCGGAACGGTTCGATAGCGTATTGCAGGTGGCGCAGGCCGCAGGGCTGACGGCCAGCAAGCTGGAGATCAGGCCGCCCAAAAGCGCGGGGATGGCGTGGACGGTGAATGAAATTGACCGTAGCTGGCCGACACGGGTCGATGCGGTGGCCATTGATGGCGAGACGTTACAAGTCGTGGATCGTACCCGCTTTAGCGATTTCCCGCTGATGGCTAAGCTGACCCGATGGGGCGTCGATTTTCATATGGGTTTACTGTTCGGGTTGGCGAACCAGTTGCTGTTGGTGGCGTTCGGGGTGGCTCTGTGCGTCATGATCATCGTCGGCTACCGCCTGTGGTGGATCCGCCGTCCGACGCAGAGTGCGTTTAATCCAGCACAGACGTTGGTGCAAGCGTGGTTGGGGTTAAGTGTCGCCGCCCGGGCGCTTGCGCTGCTAATCGCGCTTCTGCTCGGGCTGGCGGTGCCGCTGATGGGCGTCAGCCTCGCGGCGTGCCTCGTGGTTGATTACCTGCGCTGGCGCGCGGCTTCAGCGATGAGGCTGGCTAAGTCGGTAGACTAACCTGCTTAAGGCGTGCTGATCACCACGGTAACGCGGCGGTTTTCAGCACGGCCTGCAGCGGTATCGTTGCTGGCGATGGGGTACTTTTTACCTAATCCGCGGGTGGTTAGATTACTGCGCGGGATTTTCGCGCCTTCAGCCCAGGCATCCGCCACGCTGTTGGCGCGCTTTAATGACAGCGCTTCATTGTAGCTGTCTTCGCCGTAGTTATCGGTATGACCTTCAAGACGGCTATGGGTAATACCGGTCTCAGCTAACCGTGCGGCCATACTGTGGATTTGCTGCTGGCTTTCGGGACGCAGGCGATAGTCGTTTTTGTCAAACAGAATGCTGTCAGACAAACCTAAAGACCAATCACCAGCGGCTTCGGTAAAGCCGTAAGACTTCATTGCTGCGACCTGTTCTTTAGAGAACTTACCTGGCGCCTGGCACCCGGTGAGGAGAAATGCAGCCAGAAGAGTGGGTGCAATAAATTGCCTGAGCATAGTAATTCCTTCTTATTTTTGTGTGTGATGAAAACGCTGGTTTTTCATCCGATACATATTCTGATCGGCCAGTTCCTGCAGCTCCTCCACCGAGGTGTGCTCCCAGGTCAAAGCATAGCCAATACTCAGAGAGAGCGTTGCCGTGTGGCCATTGTGAAGGTTGAATGGCTGGAGAAACTGTTCGGACAGCGTTGCGCAAAGCGCCTGGACTTCGGTTTCTGTATGCACATCGTGCAATAAAATGGCGAATTCATCGCCGCCCAGACGCCATGCCTGGTGTTGGTCGCCAACGAATGCCATCAGGCGGCTGGCGACCTCAATAAGGACTTTATCGCCGGCGGCGTGTCCCCAGTTATCGTTAATGAGTTTGAAATTATCGCCGTCAAGAAACAGCAGCGCCGAGCTATGGCGTGCCGCGTCATCGTCCATCAGTTTACCGATGACGTTGCGAAACGCCGCGCGATTCGCCAATCCCGTTAGTGGATCATGTAACGAGCTGCGCAGCAGTTGCGCATTTTTTGCCTGCAGCTGACGCTGCCAATCCTCCATTTCTCCGAGCAGGCTATTGAAGTCCTGGGCGAAGAGATGGAATTCCTCAATACGTTCTTCCGGTACACGGCGCGAGAAATGGCGGTTTTCGCGGATATCATGTACCACTTCGGTAATACTTTGCAGCGCGGTGACAATACCGCGGTGCAGAGAATGGGTGAGCATCAGGGCGATAACGGACGCCAGCAGAATACTGCCGGTCAATACGATCAGCGAAACACCGAGAAAATGACTGATTAACCGATCGAGCGCCTTCAGACGAAGCTCACCGATTATTTTTCCCTGATGCCAGATTGGCTGGACAGTCGGTTCAGGAAACAGCCATTTACTAATATAACCACTGAATTTTTCGTTTTTAACTAAGGCGTCATTACGCCAGTCGGCGAAATGACGCTGACGGCTGTCCAGAAGCGTGGCTTCGGAAAATTGCCCCTGTCTTCCAAGCGTCGCCAGCGTATCTTCTGCGGCGGTGGCATCGCCAAAAACCAGTGCCGCTTCGAGGCTGCGGCCCATGGTTGCCGCGGTGAGCTCAAGATTTTTTTGCGCGTACTGTTTTAACGTGATGACAGAGGCGGCGCTGAGCAAAAGCCAGACCAGCGTCATCGAAATCACTACGCTTATCATGCTGATTCGGCGTAACGCGTTTTTGAAAGTGGGGCGCGGGGCCTGAGAAAAATCCTTATTCATGTGATTTCTTCCGGGCAAGCATCAGTACGTCCGGATTGACCCGTACACCGCTATGCGTCAGGACATCCAGATTAACGGAAAACCTCACCCTATCGTCATTTATGAGCAAGCAAAAAGCGCTGCCAAAAGAGCAATCGGTATTTTGTTCCGCTATGAGTAATAGGGGACGGGAGCCATATTTTTTTGTTAATGCAGACTGCTGATCCGGGGTTTCACTGCCGAAATACAAACCGTCGCAGCTGGCCTTTAGGGCTTCCTGTGAATTTCGAACTATCACCGGTTGATAAGGTAAATTTTCCGGCGCTTCCTGAGCCAAACTGCGGATATATCGGGAGGTGGAAAAAACGCATAACTTCGGCGGGCCGGATAAATTTGGCCAGCGCGTATAAGTCACAATCCCCGAAACTATGGCGCGAACGTTCTCAGATGTCTCAGCGGCAAAAGCGGGAACTCCCGCGATGAGCAAAAAGAAAAGCAAAAATAGACGGTAAAACTCTTTCATTAACGGGTCCGTCAAATCGTTATTGCACGGGAAACGCAGTTCGCAGTTGCCTGAGCGGAGAATAGCATTATTGGCAAAAAGCGTCATTAGCTGCCCCGGCCGCTTTGAGATAATCCTTACCAGGAATTTTAGTAAAGGAATGAGTAAAGCGCGGCGGCAAAAAGAGTCTTTCGTCATGTGTACATTTATATGAACAGTTTGCGGCCAATCCGATGCCAATTATTTTGCTGGTGTAAATTAAAGTTTACGTAATATGGATTGATATCTTTACTTTATATGGTATGGTTACGTCATGCCCGCTGAGGCAACAACTATCGCAAACGAGCTATACAGGATCGCCATCATGCAAAAAGACGCGCTGAATAACGTACATATTACCGATGAACAAGTTCTGATTACCCCGGATCAGCTGAAAGCCGAATTCCCGTTAACCGTGGAGCAGGAAGCGCAGATCGCCCACTCCCGGCAGACTATTTCCAACATTATTGCCGGCCGCGATCCGCGTCTGCTGGTGGTCTGCGGTCCTTGCTCAATTCACGATCCGGAAGCTGCTATCGAATATGCTCGTCGATTTAAAGCCCTTGCCGCAGAGGTCAGCGATAGCCTCTACCTGGTGATGCGCGTCTATTTTGAAAAGCCCCGTACTACCGTTGGCTGGAAAGGGCTGATTAACGATCCGCACATGGATGGCTCGTTTGATGTTGAAGGCGGTCTCAAGATCGCGCGTCGCCTGCTGGTTGATTTGGTCAATATGGGCCTGCCGCTGGCAACAGAAGCGCTCGATCCTAATAGCCCGCAATACCTTGGCGATCTGTTCAGCTGGTCCGCTATCGGCGCGCGTACCACCGAATCGCAGACCCACCGTGAAATGGCATCCGGTCTGTCGATGCCGGTTGGTTTTAAAAACGGTACCGATGGCAGCCTGGCGACGGCGATCAACGCCATGCGCGCCGCCGCCATGCCGCACCGTTTTGTCGGCATCAACCAGGCCGGCCAGGTTTGCCTGCTGCAGACCCAGGGGAATCCGGATGGTCACGTCATTCTGCGCGGCGGCAAAGCGCCTAACTACGGCCCGGAAGATGTTGAGAAGTGCGAAAAAGAGATGGCGCAGGCGGGACTGAAACCGTCGCTGATGATAGATTGCAGTCATGGTAATTCCAATAAAGACTTCCGTCGTCAGCCGGCGGTTGCGGAATCCGTCGTCGCGCAGATCAAAGATGGCAACCGTTCCATCATTGGCCTGATGATTGAGAGCAATATCCACGAAGGCAATCAGTCTTCTGAGCAGCCCCGTTGCGATATGAAGTATGGCGTATCCGTCACCGATGCCTGCATCAGCTGGGAAACTACCGATGCACTGCTGCGCGAGCTCGATAGCGATCTGCGCGGACATCTGGCGGCACGTCTGGCTTAAGAGGATTGTATGGTTGCTGAACTGACCGCATTGCGCGATCAAATTGATGAAGTTGATAAGGCGCTGCTTGATTTGCTGGCAAAGCGCCTGGAGCTGGTGGCGGAGGTTGGCGAGGTTAAGAGTAAATATGGCCTGCCGATTTACGTACCGGAACGGGAAGCCGCGATGCTGGCTTCCCGCCGGGAAGAGGCGGCGGCGCTCGGCGTGCCGCCGGATCTTATCGAGGATGTTCTGCGTCGGGTGATGCGCGAATCGTATTCAAGTGAAAACGACAAAGGCTTCAAAACGCTGCATCCGAATCTGCGCCCGGTGGTCATTGTTGGCGGCGGCGGGCAGATGGGACGTCTGTTTGAGAAGATGCTGACGCTGTCTGGCTATCAGGTGCGGGTACTGGAAAAAGAAGACTGGCCGCGGGCGACAGAGATTGTCGCCGATGCCGGGATGGTTATCGTCAGCGTTCCGATCCATACCACAGCCGAGACGATTTCACGTCTGCCGCCGCTGCCGGCAGATTGCATTCTGGTCGATCTGGCTTCCATCAAAGCCGAGCCGCTGCAGGCGATGCTGGCGGCGCATAACGGCCCGGTATTGGGATTGCACCCGATGTTTGGCCCGGACAGCGGCAGCCTGGCGAAACAGGTAGTGGTTTACTGCGATGGGCGTCAGCCGGAAGCGTACCAGTGGTTCCTTGAACAGATTCAGGTCTGGGGGGCGCGACTGCACCGCATCAGCGCCGTTGAGCACGATCAGAACATGGCGTTTATTCAGGCGTTGCGTCACTTTGCCACTTTCGCCTATGGCCTGCATCTGGCCGAAGAGAACGTTCGTCTTGAGCAACTATTGGCGCTCTCTTCGCCGATTTATCGGCTGGAGCTGGCGATGGTGGGGCGTCTGTTTGCCCAGGATCCGCAGCTGTATGCCGACATCATTATGTCGTCAGAAAATAATCTGGCGTTGATTAAGCGCTACTACCAGCGTTTCGGCGAAGCGATTGGCCTGCTGGAGCAGGGCGATAAACAGGCGTTTATCGACAGCTTCCGTAAAGTCGAACACTGGTTTGGCGATTACGCCCAGCGCTTCCAGAGCGAAAGCCGCACGCTGCTGCGTCAGGCGAATGATAATCGACAGTAAGTCCGCTAAACGTGTATACAATAAAGCCAGAGGGGTAACCCGCTGGCTTTTTTTATAGGGATGAAAAGATGGCTCAACCGCAACCGCTGTTTGATTACGTCGGGCACCTGCCGGAATGCCCAACCTGGAGCGATGCCGAACAGGTACTGTACTGGGCGGATATTCTGGAGTGCGAAATTCACCGCTACGATACACGCAGTAAAGAACACCAGGTTCTGCAATTTCCCGAAGAAGTGGGATGCTTTGCTCTGCGCGAGAAGGGCGGTTTTATCGTTGCCTTACGTAGCGGTATCTGGCTTTGTGATGCCCGTGGTCTGCTGCAACGCAAAATTTGTGATAACCCAAGTAACCCGGATCTGGCGCGTTTTAACGACGGCGGCACCGACCGGGATGGCCGTTTTTACGCAGGGACCTTCTGGGGGCCGGGGGATTACAATGGCGCGCTGCTGGTACGGATTGATAATGACCTGACGCCAAAGGTGGTGCAGTGCGATATTCATGGTGCTAATGGTCTGGCATTTAGCGACGATAAGCGCTGGATGTATACCTCCGATACGCCAAACGCGGTGATTTACCGCACGCCGCTGGATGAGCAGGGCGAGCCGGGCATACGGGAAGTGTTTCGTCGTTTCCATCCGGGAGAGGGGATCCCTGACGGTGCGGCGGTTGATGAAGAAGGCTGTTACTGGAGCGCGATGTTTGACGGCTGGCGGATTGCCCGCTTTTCGCCGAACGGAGAACAACTGGAAGAGTATCGCGTGCCGGTGCGTTGCCCCACGATGGTGTGTTTCGGCGGCGCGGACATGAAAACGCTCTATATCACTACCACCCGGGAAAATATGGACGCCGACGAAGTGGCGCAATATCCGCTTTCCGGCGCCATCTTCACCCTGCCGGTTGCGGTGGCAGGGATGAAGAAACGGCAATTTATTGAACGTTAAGCCGGGTCGACCGGCACGACGTTTTCGCTCGGGTAACAGCCCAGTACTTTCATCGAACGGGTAATTTCGGCCAGCTCTTTTAAGGCTTTACGTAGAGGAAGGGATTCCAGGTTGGCCTGAATATCCAGATAAAACATCTCTTCCCACGGGTTACCGTGGATTGGGCGCGATTCCAGCTTGCTCATGATCAGGTTGTGGTTACGCAGCACCAGAAGCGCTTCAACCAGCGCGCCCGCCTGTTGGCCGGTGGCGATTAACAACGTCGTTTTCGCCGGCACCTGATCGGATACGTTCACCGCTTTACGCGCCAGCACCAGGAAACGAGTGATGTTTTGCGTCTGGTTAGCCTGGCAGTGCTCCAGCACCTGCAGCCCGTACAGCGCGCCGCCGGCTTCGCTACCCAGCGCGGCAACGGTGGGAGATTTTGCCTGCGCGACTTTTTCCATCGCCGCCGAGGTGCTCTCGGTGTACTCGATTTTCCAGTGCGGATAGCGGCTTAAATACTGGCTGCACTGCTGGAACGGCTGCGGATGACTATAGACGGTCTCGATCTTATCGGCGTCCGTTGAGGACGAAACGAGCACACAGTGATCGATTGGCAGCGTCAGTTCGCCAACGATCGACAGACTGGTGTGCTGCAGCAGATCGTACACATCGTTGATCCCGCCGGAGCTGGTGTTTTCGATCGGCACGACGGCGTAATCGGCCTGACCGGTTTCGACCTGCTCAAAGATATCGGCGAATTTCGCGCAGCCGCTTTCGATAAATTGCTCAAAATGACGCGCGGCGTACTGGCGCGCGGCAAGATGTGAGTACGAACCTTTAGGCCCCAGGAAGGCGATACGCGCGGAGTGGGGGTTAATCTTATTGAGATGCTGCTGCAGTAGCGCCTGTTGGGTAAGAACGGAGTCTTCAATAATCAGCTGGAACAGGCGGGTAATGTAGTGGGCGTCCAGATGATGCTTTTTGCCAAGCGTCATTAAACGCTCCAGCAGGTCGCGTTCGCGGTCGATATCGCGTACCGGACGGTGCGATTCCAGCTTCGCTTTCCCGACTTCCACCGCCAGGCCGCGGCGTTCGGCCAGCAGCGCGAGCAGTTTTTCATCAAGGGCGCTTATTTTGTCGCGCAGGGCCAGTAATGGGTTTTCCTCGGTCATAATTGTGTTGCCTTTCTTGTTATCAATAAAAAAGGCCTCCCGCGTGGGAGGCCTTGTTATTCGTCTTCGCATTCTTTCTTATACGACGAACCGCCTCCCAGTCAGGGGAAGGTAAAAAAGAATGCGAAGAAGAACGGGAGTCGTTTCACGATGAATTCCTTAGGTTAGTGTGGATTACAGTACCTGTACTGTTTTCATCCTGTCAATAAAAAACGAAAAACGCGCCCGAAGGCGCGTGGCATGACACAACTTAAGTTAAGGATTACTCTTCTTCTTCCACAAAGCCTGCCTCTTTCACCGATGTGGCGGCGCGGCGGGCTTCCCCTTTGTGTTGCACTTTATTCAGCTGCCGTTCCAGCTTGTTGATCAATTCGTTAATGGCGGCGTACATGTCTTCATGACGCGCGCTGGCAACCAGATGACCGTTCGGCGTATTGATGGTTGCGTCAGCAATAAAACCCTGCGGCTCCTTAGAGAGAATGATGTGCGGGTTGATTAAATGGGTTTGCCACTTATCCAGTTTGGCGAGACGGTCTGCGACATGCTGGCGGATTGCCGGAGTAATTTCCATTTGTTTACTGGTAATGTTCATTGTCATAAATTTTACCTCTTGTCTTTCCCGTCTTGGTGAACCCAGCATACCTCGCCCAATGTCAAAATGTGTGATCTAAATCACATTTAAATGTCACTTTTTGTCAACGAATTCATTTTGTGAGACAGGACAGGAACGGATGAGATTTTACTTGTCGAAATGAAGAAAGGGGGCCATATTTGATGAGTTAACTCGGCGCTAAACCGCTTCAGCGCTGGTGTTCATTGAATAAAAAAACGGCAGCCGCGTGGCTGCCGTTTTGCTTTCTGCTATCACCCTCAGGTGTTTTTGCCGTTGGCGGCGATGATTTTGGCGACTTTGTCAGCCTGCGCGTTCATTTGCATCTGACGATAGGCGTTTTCCATCTTCGGCAGCGCATCGCGAGTGGCCTGTGTATCCGGGTAGTTACGCAGCATACCGTCAACGCGGTTCACAACGGCAACCCAGGCGCCGCGGTCGGTGTAATAATCCACCACCGATAGCTCATACTTCGCCAGACGATCTTTCAGGAACACCAGACGCTTGTAGGCGTCAGTGGCGTACTGGCTGTTCGGATAACCGCGAACCAGCTTCGAGAAATCATTGAATGCGTCGCGAGCGTGCTGCGGGTCGCGGTCGGAACGATCGACGCCGAAGAAGCCCTGCAGAGCGCTGTCATCGAGGGCCATGTTAGTCAGGCCGCGCATATAGATGACGTAGTCAATGTTTGGATGCGTAGGATTCAGACGAGCGAAACGATCGATTGCGGCCTGAGCCAGCGGCAAATCGGCATTTTTGTAATACGCATAAATCAGGTCCAGCTGTACCTGTTGGGAGTAAGGACCAAATGGATAGCGATTATCCAACGCTTCCAGTTGCGTTATTGCCTGTTTCCAGTTACCGTCCTGCAACTTTTGCTGGGCGGTCGCGTAAATTTCATTCGGCGGATTATCAGGCACCTCCTCCTTTGAGCCAGAGCAACCCACCAAAGCCAGGCTCAGTGTGGCTGCTGCCACCAGGTATTTCATGCGCGTCATGACGTTTTGACTTCCTCAAAATGTTTATGCGGGAGAATCTCTGTTCCTGCTCCCGATTAAGACCAGCTACAATAGCACACTATATTAAACGGCAAAGCCGTAAAACCCAACGTTAAACGAAGAAGCTGTATATGGCACAACGAGTACAACTCACCGCAACGGTGTCCGAAAATCAACTCGGTCAACGCTTAGATCAGGCTTTGGCCGAATTGTTCCCGGATTATTCACGTTCGCGGATAAAAGAATGGATCCTTGACCAGCGCGTGCTGGTAAATGGCAATGTCATCGACAAGCCGAAAGAAAAAGTTTTTGGCGGCGAGGCCGTCTCTATCGATGTTGAGATCGAGGAAGACGTGCGTTTTGAACCGCAGGATATTCCGCTCAATATCGTCTATGAAGATGACGACATCCTGGTCATCAACAAACCACGTGATTTGGTTGTGCACCCCGGTGCGGGCAACCCTGACGGTACTGTGCTGAATGCGC
Source organism: Klebsiella sp. 141251 (assembly GCF_050600725.1). NCBI lineage: Bacteria > Pseudomonadati > Pseudomonadota > Gammaproteobacteria > Enterobacterales > Enterobacteriaceae > Klebsiella > Klebsiella sp. 141251. Next base: position 4,580 of record NZ_JAQIRG010000004.1, on the reverse strand, counting down.
TGCTGCATTACTATCCGCCCATTGCCGATGTACCGCGCGCGGGAATTGTCCACCGTCTGGATAAAGACACCACCGGCCTGATGGTCGTGGCGAAGACTATTCCGGCGCAAACGCGTCTGGTCGAGTCGCTGCAGCTGCGCGAAATTACCCGCGAGTATGAAGCGGTGGCCATCGGCCACATGACCGCTGGCGGTACGGTTGAAGAACCGATCAGCCGTCACCCAACCAAGCGCACGCATATGGCGGTTCACCCGATGGGGAAACCGGCGGTGACCCATTACCGCATTATGGAACATTTCCGTATCCACACCCGTTTGCGCCTGCGTCTGGAAACCGGCCGTACCCACCAGATTCGCGTCCATATGGCGCATATCACCCATCCGCTGGTGGGCGATCAGGTTTACGGCGGCCGCCCGCGTCCGCCGAAAGGGGCATCGGACGAGTTCATCAGCGCGCTACGCAAATTCGATCGCCAGGCATTGCACGCGACGATGCTGCGTCTGTATCACCCAATTACCGGTATTGAGATGGAATGGCATGCGCCGATCCCGCAGGATATGGTGGATCTGATCGACGCCATGCGCGCCGATTTTGAAGCCCATAAGGACGATATTGACTGGTTATGACAAAGCTGATTGTTCCGCAGTGGCCAATGCCGAAAGGCGTGGCGGCCTGTAGTTCTACTCGTGTGGGCGGCGTGAGCCTGCCTCCGTATGACTCGTTGAACCTTGGCGCCCATTGCGGCGACGATCTCCCGCATGTCGAAGAAAACCGCCGGCGGATGTTTGCCGCTGGCGGATTACCCTCTTATCCGGTGTGGCTGGAGCAGGTGCATGGTACCACGGTACTAAAGTTGGATGGCGGGCCGTACGTGTCAAAACGCGCCGATGCGTCATACTGTAATACGCCGGGTACCGTTTGTGCGGTGATGACCGCGGACTGCCTGCCGGTGCTGTTCTGTAACCGCGACGGAACCGAGGTGGCGGCAGCGCACGCCGGATGGCGCGGCTTATGTGAAGGCGTACTGGAAGAAACGGTCGCCTGCTTTAATGATAAACCGGAAAATATCCTGGCCTGGCTTGGTCCGGCAATAGGCCCTGAGGCGTTTGAAGTCGGTGCGGAAGTGCGCGAGGCTTTCATCGCCAAAGATGCCCAGGCGGAGAGCGCCTTCCGTCCTGCCGGTGAAAAATATTTTGCTAATATCTATCAATTGGCTCGTCAGCGCCTGGCAAACGTCGGCGTGGAGCAGATTTTCGGCGGCGATCGTTGCACTCTAAGTGAAAAGGATGATTTTTTCTCTTATCGTCGCGACAAGACCACAGGTCGTATGGCAAGTTTCATTTGGCTGATATAACCTAGAGAATCAAGACGATCCAGAAGGCAAACTTATTTTTCACATAGTTCAGGTCTTTAACCTTGAATAATTGAGGGATGACCTCATTTAATCTCCAGTAGCAAATTTGACCTGTTTATGGGAGGAGTTATGCGTCTGGATCGTCTTACTAATAAATTCCAGCTTGCTCTTGCCGATGCCCAGTCGCTAGCACTCGGGCACGACAACCAATTCATCGAACCACTTCATCTAATGAGCGCCTTGCTGAATCAGGAAGGGGGATCGGTACATCCTTTATTAACCTCGGCGGGTGTTAACGCCGTGGCGTTACGCAGCCAAATCGAACAGGCGCTGAGCCGTTTACCGCAGGTAGAAGGTACCGGCGGCGACGTGCAGCCGTCTCAGGATCTGGTGCGTATTCTCAATCTTTGCGACAAGCTGGCGCAAAAGAGAAAGGATAACTTTATTTCGTCAGAACTGTTCGTTCTGGCGGCGCTTGAATCACGCGGTACGCTGACCGACCTGCTGAAATCTGCCGGAGCAACAACCGCCAATGTGACTCAGGCGATTGAACAAATGCGCGGAGGTGAAAGCGTGAACGATCAGGGTGCCGAAGACCAACGTCAGGCATTGAAAAAATTTACCGTCGATCTGACCGAACGGGCCGAACAAGGCAAGCTGGACCCGGTGATCGGCCGTGATGAAGAGATCCGTCGTACCATCCAGGTACTTCAGCGCCGTACTAAAAACAACCCGGTACTGATTGGTGAGCCCGGGGTGGGTAAAACGGCAATCGTCGAAGGACTGGCGCAGCGTATCGTCAACGGCGAAGTACCAGAAGGGCTGAAAGGCCGTCGGGTATTAGCGCTGGATATGGGCGCGCTGGTGGCCGGGGCGAAATATCGCGGCGAGTTCGAAGAACGTCTGAAAGGCGTGCTGAACGATCTGGCGAAACAGGAAGGCAACGTTATCCTGTTTATCGATGAGCTGCACACCATGGTCGGCGCGGGTAAAGCCGACGGCGCGATGGATGCCGGCAACATGCTGAAACCGGCCCTGGCACGCGGTGAACTGCACTGCGTCGGCGCCACCACCCTTGATGAATACCGCCAGTACATTGAAAAAGACGCTGCGCTGGAACGTCGTTTCCAGAAAGTGTTTGTTGCCGAGCCGACGGTAGAAGATACCATCGCGATTTTGCGCGGTCTGAAAGAACGTTATGAACTGCACCACCACGTGCAGATCACTGACCCGGCCATCGTGGCGGCGGCGACCCTGTCGCATCGCTATATTGCCGACCGTCAGTTGCCGGATAAAGCTATCGACCTTATCGATGAAGCGGCATCCAGCATCCGTATGCAGATCGACTCGAAGCCGGAAGAGCTGGACCGTCTCGATCGCCGTATCATCCAGTTGAAGCTGGAACAGCAGGCGCTGAAGAAAGAGGCCGATGAAGCGAGCCTGAAACGTCTCGATATGCTTAATGAAGAGCTGGCGGACAAAGAAAGCCAGTATTCGGTGCTGGAAGAAGAGTGGAAAGCGGAAAAAGCATCACTCTCCGGTACGCAGACTATTAAAGCCGAGCTGGAACAAGCCAAAATTGCCATCGAACAAGCACGACGTCTTGGCGACCTCGCGCGGATGTCCGAGCTGCAATACGGTAAAATTCCGGAGCTGGAAAAACAGCTGGCGGCAGCCACCCAGTCTGAAGGCAAAACGATGCGCCTGTTACGTAACAAAGTTACAGATGCCGAGATCGCCGAAGTGCTGGCGCGCTGGACCGGTATTCCGGTGGCGCGCATGATGGAAAGCGAGCGCGAAAAACTGCTGCGTATGGAGCAGGATCTGCATCACCGCGTCATTGGCCAGGATGAAGCGGTTGAAGCGGTATCCAACGCCATTCGCCGTAGCCGCGCCGGGCTGTCTGACCCGAACCGGCCTATTGGTTCGTTCCTGTTCCTCGGCCCGACCGGGGTGGGTAAAACCGAGCTTTGCAAAACGTTGGCTAACTTCATGTTCGACAGCGACGACGCGATGGTGCGTATCGATATGTCCGAATTTATGGAGAAACACTCCGTCTCGCGTCTGGTCGGTGCGCCTCCGGGATATGTGGGTTACGAAGAGGGCGGGTATCTGACCGAAGCGGTTCGTCGTCGTCCTTATTCCGTCATCCTGCTGGATGAAGTGGAAAAAGCGCATCCGGATGTATTTAACATTCTGCTGCAGGTGCTTGACGATGGTCGCCTGACCGACGGGCAGGGGAGAACGGTCGACTTCCGTAATACGGTTGTCATCATGACCTCTAACCTCGGTTCCGATCTGATTCAGGAACGTTTCGGCGAGCTGGACTACGGTCATATGAAGGATCTGGTGCTTGGCGTGGTTAGTCAGCGCTTCCGTCCGGAGTTTATCAACCGTATCGATGAAGTGGTGGTCTTCCATCCGTTGGGTGAAAAACACATTGCTTCTATTGCGCAGATCCAACTGCAGCGTTTGTATAAACGTCTGGAAGAGCGCGGCTATGAAGTGCATATGTCCGATGAGGCGCTGAAGCTGCTGAGCGAAAATGGCTACGACCCGGTATACGGTGCGCGTCCATTGAAACGTGCCATCCAGCAACAGATAGAGAACCCGTTAGCCCAGCAAATCTTGTCTGGCGAGCTGGTTCCGGGTAAAACCGTCGAGCTGGTGGTGAAAGACGACCGTATCGTGGCAGTGCAGTAAGTCACAAAACGACAAAAACGGGCCCTCTGGGCTCGTTTTTGTTTAAAAACCAGGCAAGAATTAAAGTCCAAACGATGATTTGGTTGAAAAGTGAGCGCTTGAATTGTTTTTTTGAATTTATGCTTGTCACTTCAGAATTACTCCCTATAATGCGCCTCCACTGACACGGAACAACGGCAAACAAGCCGCCGGGTCAGCAGGGTTTCAGCAGAGAAATACGACGCTGAAAACCGACAGAGAAAAGCGAAATAAGCGCTTGACTCTGAATGAGGAAAACGTAATATACGGGACCTCGCAACGGTGAGCTGAAAGCCGCGTTGCAACTGCTCTTTAACAATTTATCAGACAATCTGTGTGGGCACTCAAAGTGACATGGATTCTTAACGTCCTCGGACGAAAAATGAATACCAAGTCTCTGAGTGAACATACGTAATTCATTACGAAGTTTAATTCACGAGCATCAAACTTAAATTGAAGAGTTTGATCATGGCTCAGATTGAACGCTGGCGGCAGGCCTAACACA